>JAURJT010000042.1 GCA_030832095.1 Gammaproteobacteria bacterium
GTTAAACGAAAACGTGCTGGGTAAGGGGTCGCTATAACTGATGTTGCAATCAGCGCAGTGCAGCTTGTCGCTGAACTTCCAGACGTCTGTGTCAGCGCCGTCTGGATCAAGCGCATGCACGGCGATTAAGCCGTTGCCCATCTTTAAGGCAATATCAAAAGCTTCCATTACACGTGAGGCCTCTGCCCCCTCGAAACGAAAGCGATCTTGCACTACGCGTAGTGTGCGTAGCTGAGGCGACAGCATGGCTGATTTTTTTGACGTCTTTTTGGCAGGCTTGGCTGAAACGGCGGCAGTGACTGTGGAGGGCTGCGTCGGATTCTCGTCAGCGTGTATTCGGGTGTAGCCTTGTTGATCCAAAAAGCCGCGCACTTCATCTTCGGTAAAGTTGACGGGTACTTGAACCGGAAACGTCACCACTAAGCGCGGGTTGCCGGCTTTGGCAGAACGCTCAGCCATAGCGGCAAAAATCGATGCGGTGCTGTCGCGGCAGACCGCCTGTCCACAGCCCCGACAGCTCAACTGCGCGCCGCGCGCAAACAGCAGCTTCAAATGGTCATTGAGCTCAGTCATAGTGCCCACGGTGCTGCGTGAGCTGCGCACTGGGTTGGTCTGATCAATCGCAATCGCGGGCAAGATGCCCTCAATACGGTCAACGACCGGCTTATCCATGCGGTCTAAAAACTGTCGCGCGTAGGGCGAGAACGTTTCGACGTAGCGCCGCTGCCCCTCGGCGTACAGCGTATCAAAGGCCAGTGAACTCTTGCCCGAGCCGCTGACGCCCGTAATCACGGTCAAGTCGCCAGTGTTCAGGGTCAGGTCAAGATTTTTGAGATTGTTCTGGCGCGCGCCAGTAATGCGGATAGTTGGGTTCATGGTGTGATTTTAAAGCGGAGGCTGCTCGAATCGGCTTCTGATCGATTAATACCCCTAAAGCCATCAAGATCCTGCGTCCGCAGCTTTTAGAGTACTATTACAGGTTCCCTACCGGAGAATTGCTATGGCTTCAGAAACAAAACGTACGCGCCGCAACACGCTCGAGCGCCGTTGCTTAGGCAAGGCCTTCAAGCGCCTGTTCGTCAACGCCCCTAAAGGCGTGTTCAAAATGCTTGAGAAAGTCAAAAAAGCCTAAGTTTTATATAGTCTTTTTTGGTGAATCAGAGGCTCAGTCATGAAAATGACTGGGCTTTTATTTTTGCCCAAGCTAATTAGTATGGCAAGGGTTATCCCTAGGTGCCTGGTCGGCATGTTGCACCTGCGCCGCGAGTGATAATCGATCAATTAATAAAACAAACGGAGAGATCAGCATGAGCAGCTCAACAAGATGGGTAAAGCGTCCAGAAGGCTCGACTTGGGGCGATTTTGGGCCCGATGACCAGCGCGGCCGGATTAACTTGCTGACACCTGAAAAAATCAAACAGGGCGTCGCCGAGGTTGAGCACGGGATCCCTTTTTGCTTGAGCCTGCCGCTTGATTTGCCGGGGGGTAATTTGTTGAACCCGCGGCGGTTTCCGCCCGTCATACGTCCGACGTTGCGCGAAGGGCGGCCCAACATGAACTATCGCCTGTTTGCCGACAATGATCAGCACACAGACGTCATTAGCGACGATCTGGTTGTGATGCATCTGCAGTACTCAACGCAGTGGGACAGCTTAGCGCATGTGGGTTCGCTGTTTGATGCGAATAACGACGGCATCCCTGAGGCCGTCTATTACAACGGCTATCGCGCCGGAAAAGACATTCAAGGCCCCACCGACGGAAAAGATGCGGGCGTGCCCTTACCAGGTGATCAGCGCAGCACCTCAAACGCGATTGCTCTGGGCATACAGAATATGGCCGAGTCTTGCGTACAAGGCCGTGGCGTGATGATTGATTTTCACGCGCATTTTGGCAACAAGCGCGAAAACATCACTTACGACACCTTGATGCGCATCATGGAGCAAGACAAGGTTGTGGTTGAAAAAGGCGATATGGTTTGCCTGCACACGGGCTTTGCGCAGATGCTGATGGATATGAAGGGTAAACCTGATCTTCAGCTGCTGAACAATAGTTGTGCGGCGATGGATGGTCGCGATAAAAAACTGTTGAACTGGATTACGGATAGTCAGTTGGTTGTCTTGATGGCCGATAACTACGCGGTCGAAGCGCATCCGGCCACTAGCCATATCGGTTGCTGCGCAACCTTGCCGATTCATGAACACTGTCTGTTTAAGTTAGGTGTGCATCTGGGCGAAATGTTTTATCTGACACCGCTTGCACAATGGTTGCGCAAGAATGGTCGTAACCGTTTCTTGCTAACTGCACCTCCGTTACGCTTACCTGGTGCGGTGGGCTCGCCTTCGACTGCGGTGGCGACTGTTTAATGAAAGACGTCATCAGAATCGGTTCAGGTGCGGCGTGGTGGGGTGATCGTGTTGAACCCGCTGCGCTGAACGCCGAAAAAGGTCAGCTAGATTATCTGTGTTTTGAAACGATGGCCGAGGCAACCGTGTCGGCAGCACAAGTACGCGCGCGCCGTGACCCATCGTTTCCGGGTTACGACACTTATCTGGATGATCGGATGAAGGCGGTGCTACCTGCTTGCATCAAAAACGGTACCAAGATCATCACTAATCAAGGTTGGATCAATCCCGACGCTGCGGCCAAGCGCATTGTGTACTGGCTCAATGAATTTGGTTTTAAAGGCATCAAGGTCGCCTCGGTCAATGGCAGCTTGATTACCGAGCATGTGCTTGAGCTGACAGATGTCATTTTAGAAAATGGTCAACCCACTGCCACGCTGAAAGAGAATTTAATTTCTGCTGAAGTCTATCAAGGTGCCGAGCCCATTGTCGAGGCCTTAAAGGCTGGCGCACAAATTGTAATTACGGGCCGTGTCGCCGACCCCTCAATCTTTATGGCGCCAATGATGTATGAGTTTGACTGGGATCCACTTGATCACGTCAAGCTTGGGCAAGGTAATGGCATCGGTCACTTGCTTGAGTGCGGTGCGCAAGCAACGGGCGGGTACTTTTCAGATCCAGGGTTTAAAGATGTGCCCGAGCCCTGGAACTTTGGCTTTCCGATTGCTGAAGTGAGTCGCGATGGTAGTGCCGTGATCACCAAAGTGGCCGGTACGGGTGGCGCCATTACGCTCGAAACGATTAAAGAACAGATGTTGTACGAAGTGCATGATCCGGCGAATTATCTGACCCCCGATGTGGTGGTAGATTTCACCACCGTGCAGATCGAGCAGGTCGGTGTCGATCGTGTGCGTGTCAGTCATATCGGTGGCAAGCCGCGTACGCCAACCCTAAAAGTCTCGATTGGTTGTACAGAAGGTTTTATTGGCGAAGATATGTTTTTTTATGCAGGCCCTGGTGCTTTGCGTCGTGCCGAGCTGGCTAAGAAAATTCTTGAAGAACGTTTCAAAATCGTCAAGTTGCAAGCCGAAGAGATTCGCATCGATTACTTGGGTTTGAATGCGATTCACGGCGCAGCAACACCTGCCGATGCCCCCGAGCCTTACGAAGTGGCCGTGCGCGTGGCGGCACGCACCAAGACCCGCGAAGAGGCGGCTAAGGTTGGTCGTGAGATCGACGGCATGGCTGTGTCGGGTATTGCGCACACGGGCAAGCGCGTGCCGCATCAGGATCGCACCCGTGAAGTGATCGGCGTGTGGTCATCGCTCGTGGCGCGCGAAAAGGTGTTCGCGTCAGTCAATTATTTTGTGAGCTAAGCCATGAAAGTCAAACTACAACATGTGGCGCACGCACGCTCTGGCGACAAAGGTGATACCTCAAATATTGCTGTCTATGCCTATGTGCCGGCGTTTTATCCTTTGCTTAAAGAGCAGCTGACTGCCGAGAAGCTCAAAGCCTTTTACAAAGGGGCGATTAAAGGCCCAGTGACACGCTACGAAGTTGAGAACTTGCACGCGATGAATTTTGTTGCGCAAGGGGCCTTAGGAGGCGGCGTCTCGAGAAGCCTGTGCTTAGACAACTATGGCAAGGCGTTGTCGGCCGCGATTCTTGGTTTTGAAATTGAAGTACCTGAATCTTTGCGCTCGGCGCTGCGCGGCCAGCACTTATTACAAAACACTTAGTTTATCTTTGACCGAATCTATCCATCACTGAATCTATCCTTGACCGAATTTAGCGTTTGACATCGTGATAAGAAAAAAACACACCATTTTGATTGTTGGGGCCAGTGGCGTGGTCGGTGCGGCAGCTTTGAATCATTTTGCAGCCTTGCCCGACTGGA
>JAURJT010000043.1 GCA_030832095.1 Gammaproteobacteria bacterium
CAGTCTGATAGTTCGTGCTAAGCAGTGTCGTACCCGAGTTATCGATCGCAGACGAACGGCCGGCTGTCGTAGCCGCTGCATACAAATCAACACGTGACGTTCGATCTATCGAGTATGACAGTCGCGCAAACACCGGTACAAAACTGTTTTGACCAATGCCGTTAGCCACTGGACTGTTTTCATTCAAGCGAAACCGGTATCAACGATAGGCACCGCCCCCACCTAAGGTCCATCTATCGTTAAACGCGTAGGACAAGTCAAGCCCGTGGCCCCAACGGACACGCTGCTTTCACTAGGCGCTTGGCGGGGTTGCGCCATTACTATTGCGCAACAGCTCGACAAGGCAAGCGCCACACCAAAACGAAAAGGGCTAGGCATACTGTACATGTTCAACCATCCATTATTTTGATGCATAAAATATCGAGCGTCGGCACCCACTTCATTGGGCTCAACGTGACAATAAGCGTCTTGCGAAATAAGACAAGGTATCCACGAGAATCACAAGCAAAATCATTGCAGCAAGAATACTGCTTGTTTCTTGCATTTGAAACAAACCCATATGAAACGACAACATTTGACCTAGGCCACCGCCACCCACTACACCCAATACGGCAGCCGCACGGATATTGTTCTCCCAACGATATAACGAGTAGGACATTAATTGAGGAGAAACAGTCGGAAGTGTTGCATATAAAAATACGCGCCCTTCTCCAATACCTTGCACACGCAGAGCCGAGGCCGCGTGTTGTGGAGCATTTTCGATTGACTCGGCAAATAACCGTCCTAAGACGCCTGTCGTGTGTAAGCCCAAAGCCAGCGTGCCGGCAAACGGCCCCAAACCAGCAGAAATTAGCAGCAAGGCAGCCCAGACGAGTTCAGGAATGGCACGCAAAGCATTAAGCACCAGTCGCGTCAAAAACCGCCAACGTGCGGGATCGCCGGCGTAACTGCGGCTCGCGGGTACGGCCAACAGTAAACCAAAAATCGCCGCGAGCAGAGTCCCCACCGCGGACATCGCCAAGGTGTCCAAACTAGCTTGCAACAACTTGCTTAAAAAAACCGGCTCTAGATTGGGTGACATGAGCTCACCCAAAAACTTGCCCATGCGACCAAGACTCTCAACAGACAGCACGCGGCCGAGCTGCAAATCGAGAGACCAAAAACTTAAAACAATCAGAGCGACTGTCCCAACTAGAGACCAACAAACTGGCGAGTCCAAACGCATCCAGTGACGAGGGCGTCGCGGCGCACCCTGAGGTTGCGATGACGGCGATCGATCAGTCGTGGCTTGACTCATTGCAGTGCCCGCCGCATCCAAGTGCTCAAGAGATCCGCGAGCCCGACCAACAAAATAAAAACAATCAACATCGTGGCGACTTCGGAGCCGTTGAACATGCGCATCGAGTTGTCCATTTGCTGACCCAAACCACCCGCACCGACAAAACCCAACACTGTTGAGGCACGGATCGCACACTCCCAGCGATAAATCGTATAACTCGTCAGCTCTTTGGCATTACATGGCAAGATACTAAAGAAAAAAGTCTGCATACGGCCTGCGCCATTTCTTAATAAGGCCGTGGCGGGCTCGCGCTCGCCACTCTCTAGAATCTCGCCATACACTTTGCCCAGCATTCCGGCGTAGGTCAAAGCGATCGCCAAGACTCCGGCAGCCGGACCAAGTCCCACCACTCGCACAAAAACGAGCGCCCAAATAAGCTCAGGCACACTGCGCAAAAGAATCAAGAGCCAGCGGATCAACTGTCTGATAACAAAAGGCAACGCGTGCATACGACCAGACAGAGAAGACACCGATAGCACCGTCGTCGACAGTAGCGTCAAGGGGATCGCAAGCACCAGGGCCAGAAACGTCCCTGCCGTGGCGATCGCTACCGTACGCCATGCCTCACGAGCGACCAACTCCAAGAATTCAGGGTTCAGTGCTGGCGGAAAAAATTCGGCTAAAAAGCGCGTGGTGACCTTTAGGTTTTCTGTTTCGAAAAACACCCAGGGACGAAACTCTGTACTGACTAAAGCGGGCCAAAGGAGCACGCACCCCACGACAAACCAGAACACACGACGCGTCCAAGCCGGATCTCTCAAGGCGGGATCTTTGATAACTGCAATCGAGACGGGCCCAGTCGTCATCATCGCGCTCAGGCGCAACCCACGCGGATTTCCTGCTTAGCAGGTGGGAGCTGTTCTTGAGGCGCGACAGGCGCTTCTACTAGAGCGAGCTCGTACTCGAACTGTGCATAAAGCTTGGCTAAAATTTCTTCTGACACAGCGTGTCCCGGCAAATCAAAGACTAGTTTTCCCTCGCGCAAGCCAAGCACTCGGGGAAACTCAGCGGTGGCAACCTTGACCTGATGCAAAGTCGTCACTAGCGTGACACCTCGCGCACTCGCCTCACGCAAGAGCGTCGCGATGGCCTGTCGGGCACGCGTCGGATCGAGGGCGGACAAGGGTTCGTCCACGAGCCAAAGTTTCGCCGGCGCTAATAACGCACGCGCCAAACCCACCCGTTGACGCTCCCCGCCGGACAGACGATCGACGCGATCCCACAACTTTTCTTGCAGATCGAATTGCGCCAACGCGCCAGCAACCTCTTCGACATGTTGTGGATACAACAAGTTTTTTAGGCTTTGCCACAAAGACAAAGCGGGCAGCTTGGCTGCGAGTAACGAAACGATCACCCGCTGTCGTGGTGGAAGCGGCGGAGTTTGTGGCGCATAAAACAGTTGGCCACGCTGCTGCTGCAGACCTCGAGTCGAAAGCGTCCAAACCGACTGACCGTCAAGGGTCACATGCCCTACCGAGGGCTTAAGCGCTGCACCCAACAACTGAAGCAAGGTGGTTTTTCCAGCCCCCGAAGGCCCGATGACCGCGACGTGCTCACCCGGTTCAATCGTCAACGATAGTTCTTCTATTGCAGGGCGAGACTCTTTGGTCGCGGCAGGATGACGAGCGCAAACGCCCTTCAACTCAAGACGTAGGCCAGACATTATTTAATAAGACCTGCACTTTTGCCCGCTGACTCGAGGCCCTTATAGTTCTCTGGGGTCGTGGGAATGTATTTGCTGGCGCGATTGAGCGTCAGGATTTCTTTACCCTCGGGGGTATTCATATCGAGAGCAAGCAAAGCGTTGGTGATTTTTTCACGCAACGCGGCAGGCATATCGGCATGAACCGACCAGTTGTAATTAAAGTAAGGTGGCGTGGTGTAAAAGACGTCCACCTTGCTCGTGTCCACCTTTTTTTCATTCACGAATTTTTGCCAAACTGTGATGTCTAGTGCTGCGGCATCCACGCGACCACTCACAACCGAGGCAATCGTGGCATCATGCGCCCCCGAATAAGCAACGCGCTTAAAGTCTCGATCTGGATTGATCCCCGCATCCAATAAGAAAGAACGCGGCATGAGATGGCCCGAGGTGCTGGATTGCGAGCCAAAACTCACTTGCTTACCCTTTAGATCTGAGAGCTGTTTGATACCGGAGTCTTTCTGCGTGATGAAAACCGAGCGAAACTTGGTGTCTTCTTCGCGCTGCGCAATCGGCACAACCTTTCCGCCAGAACGGATTTGAGCCTGTACATAGGTAAAGCCTCCGAACCAGACCAGTTCCACCTGCTTATTGACCAAGGCCTCTACCGCTGCAGGGTAGTCATTAACAGGTACGAAGCTAACCGTCATCCCTGTTGTGCGCTCAAGATATTTGGTCAGAGGACCAAATTTGCGCATTTGCTCGGTAGCAGCCTCTTCGGGGATGGTGGTGACTCGTAAAGTTTGCTGCGCCTGAGCGACACCAAAAAACAAGGCCGAACAGGCCAGCACCACGCCTGAAATCAAGCGCAGATAAGGGTTAGAGTTTGAATGAGAGTACACAGAAGTCACCTGAAAACGGTTTAGATGCTTCAGTATAGGAGAGTCTTGGGACGCGACGGCCGATTGACCCTATATTCCAACGTTATTTGGCGTTGATTGGGACAAAGTCATTTTGAACTACCAGCCAAGCGCGGCGTATAAGAAAACCGTTTGAGAGGGTTCGCCGTATTGCTTTGGGTCTGCGGCAGAGATACTAACCGCCCTCACTCTTGAGTCATCGCAAACTCTCGAAGCCAAGGTTCAAGGTGGGCGATATCAAACGTGCCAGCCTCCAACATCTTTAGCATCTCTGTGTGGATCACCATCGGTTGCCTCTTTAGACACCAGCCATTAATACGCAGGAACACGTCAGTCGCCGCAAAAGCGATGCGTTTGTTGCCATCTACAAACGGATGATTAATAGCTAGGCTTTCTAGCAGCGCTGCAGCCTCAGCGATGATGTCGGAGTAGTAACCCGTTTGTGGTCTAAACAGGGCTGCCTCTAGGGCACCTGGGTCACGAACACCGCCCGCGCCGCCGTACCTTTGCATTAGGATCGTGTGCATACCGAGCACATCGGCCACGGTTAAATAATCGTGCCGCACGGCTTACTTCGCGAGTTCGCGGTACAGATGATCGAATTCATCAAGACTAGACGCAAATGACGCCATCACGTGACGACGGGGTCGAGTCTTTTGCTGGCGGTCAATGTAATCACGCAGAGCCTCATCGAGCACAGCCTGAAATTGCCGACCTTGCAGCTCAGCGATTTGACGTAATGCGGTCAACACGTCTGGCGAGGCTTGGGAAGAAAACTTTTCGCGTGCAGCAGTAGCCATAAAAGCACCTCATCTTGATACATCTTGAAATAGCATGATACATCAAGACGGATGGTACGTACCCCTTTTGACCCACCCTACCCCAAAGGCTACGCTCGCATAGCCGTCTAAGCACGCGCCCTCAAGTGGCGATCGCTGGCGGTGGCCAACCGTGCGAATTTTCGGAGCCCGGCCGGTTCTTCAGCCACCACGACCAGTCGCGCGGCAGCAGCGAGAAAGGGTCTTCGTGAGCAAGCTCACGCGCCGCCCAGATTGGCCAATGCGGGTTAGCAAGTGCGGGTCGCCCGAGAAACACCAAGTCGACGAGTTCTTCGCGTATCACCTGGTTCGCCACGGCAGGCTGCCCTAGGTTCCAGCTAACCGCCACCGGAATTCCGACCTCGCGACGGACGCGATTGCCCCGCTCGACCATGAAAGCGGCGCGAGAGAAGGGAGGCTCGCGCATGTTGTCGGTGTTCAGACCGATGCTCAAGTCTGCCAGATCAAGGCCGTGGTTCTTCAACTGCGCGACCGCCCAGACCGCTTCTTCAAACTGCACGCCGTCTTCATGGTAATCATCCGTCACCAGACGCATCGTGAGCGGTAGGCGCTCAGGCCAAACGGCACGCACCGCATCCAGCGCCTCGCGGTGAAATCGCAGCCGATTCTCGAGCGTTCCGCCATAAGCATCCGAGCGTTGATTTGCCAGGGGTGAAAAAAAACTCGCGCCGAGATAACCGTGTGCGAAGTGCATCTCGAGCCACTCGAAGCCAGCCGCGAGGGCACGTTTTGCGGCGGCCGCATAGGCCCGGTGCAACGCATGAATCTCGTCAACGGTGAGTTCGTGCACGGCATAGGGGAAGCGCCCGCCATATGGAATGGGCGAAGGACCGCGCACCTGCCAGCCATCGGGATGGTCTGGGGCGATTTGCAGCTTGCCTTCCCAAGGCTTTTGCTCGCTTCCCTTGCGACCCGTATGGCCCAGTTGAATGGCCGGGACCGCACCCATGTCCTTGATCATCCTGACTACACGGGCCATGCTTTCGATCTGCTCATCCTCCCACAGCCCGGCACACGAAGTGCTGGTGCGGCCATCGGGTGTGATGGCGATCTGTTCGGGGAAGACCAAGCCGAAGCCGCCGGCTGCACGCGAGCCCATCAGCATCAGGTGGAAGTCGTTCATCTTCCCATCTGGCTCAGACCGATACATCGTCATCGGCGACATCGCGATGCGATTGCGTAGCGTGACACCCTTGAGCGTATAAGGCGTGAACAAATCAGGCATGGACGTGCTTCCTTGGCTTTTGCATCTTTTGATCGCAGAGGACACGTGGATCGCGTCCCTCAAACGACAGCATGTTAATTCATTACTTATCTAAGTACTTTGATGCGAAAGCAATGGAGGCAGATTGAACAGGGTTTGCAGCGATTTGCCTTTGCGTGGCTAGAATCACCTGCAGCGCTATTGGAGGTGCTGCGGAAAAAATGCTCATGCCTTGCACCTAAACGTAAAAGGTCTGAAGGGCGGCTTTTAGTTATAACTGAATAACTTATATCTAAATGAAAATACAGTTGTTCGGAATCCGGCGGTGGGGCACTACGATTCTTCTTAGGCTGCGAGTTGATTGTTTTGATCGACGTGTGGGCTATTAAAGGTGACTCATGATGCAAGGTATGCCGTACGTTCAGTATTTGTTCCGCGCTGTCGCGGTAGGCTGCATGCTGTACGCCTTGACCCTGATTGCGGACACGGCGCAAGCCTCTAGCGCGACTGAACTTGCCACTGAGCGCGCGTGTCATCAGCACCCGCTTGATAATATCCGTTCAGAGGATTGACTATTTCGGCAGGCAAGACGTTCGCGCCTGGATCTGGAATATGAAAATGCGTAAACCCGACTCGGCGCAATAAAAAAATCAATTCGTGATTGATGTCGCCCAGGGCGTGGAGTTCACCGCGATAGCCGATTTCACGCAGGCGCGAGGCAATTGAGTACGAACGTCCGTCCGTAAATTTGCCAAAGCGAACGCCTAGCGCGGTCGGGGAGTTTTGTTTGACTAGCAGGGCTCTGAGGTAGGAGGTAACCGTGCCCGCTTCTGAGCGGTTAAAAATGGTGTCGGCCTCAAGGACAAGCGCTAACTCGGGCGTCTGTGCGAGTCGTTGACCGTCTAAATTAAATACACAAGGGATGTCACTGGTTTGTAAAGTATTCAAAGAGGTTCTGCCTAAGATCTGCCGCGCCGTCGCGCAAGCCTTGAGGAGTAAAGGTGGATATCAAGCTTTAGTTTGTCAAGCGACGCCATATGACCAGCCTGCTTGCTGCCCGGTTATCGGCTTTTCTAAACCGGAGTCTTGGGCTTTCGCGTAGCGCAGCGCTTGCCCCAGCAGCAACGTCACTGGACCTTCAAGCGCGGGCAAACCTCGTTGAGCGATCTCAAATAGTGTGTGCTTTAACTGTTGCCCTGTGCGGCTGGCGTTTTCAACAATACAAAGCGGTGTGTCTTTCGCTTTGCCTGCCGCAAGCAACTTGGCGCAAAGATCCTTTGCTTGGGAGCTTGCCATATACAGCACGACGGTCTGCGCTGCCATGGCAGCAGCCAGCCATTCGCCTTGCGCGCCGGTCTCGTACTTGCCCACACGCGGCGTCACAAAGACGACGCTGCGCGACTCGCCCCGCAGGGTCAGACTGGTTTGCAGATCAGCGGCCGCTGCGCAGGCCGCTGTGACACCGGGCACGATTTCAACGTCGAGTTTTTCTGCGCGGCAAGCTTGAAGCTCTTCAGCTAGACGCCCAAAAATTGCGGGGTCGCCGCCTTTTAAACGTACGACCGTGAGGCCGCGTTTGGCCAACGCCACTAACGTGCGGCAGATAAATGCTTGTTCAACCGAGGGGCGACCCGAACGCTTTCCGACCTCTAACCACTGCGCGTGCGGTGCGGCCTCTTTCATGCCTGGAATATCCATCAAAGCGTCGTGCAGCACGACGTCGGCTTGACCCAACAGGCGCCAAGCCTTGCGCGTCATTAACTCTGGATCGCCAGGGCCAGCTCCGATAAACCAAACCTTCATACAAGCGTCTCGTCTTGCCGCTGCGAGACATGACGTTTTGGCTGGTGCTCGGGTTTGCGGGCAGCCTCGGCCGCTAGGGCAAAGAGTGGTTTACCTAAGCGCGCGACAGATTGTCTGAAGGTTTCGCCGGGTTCGCGCTGTTCAAGATAGGCATCAATAATTTCTTCTACAGCGTCGGCGATTTCGTCCTCAGCGAAGGCGCGTCCGATGATGGTGCCCAGCGCTGCGGGTGCGCCATGCCCCGAATGACCACCGAGCAGCAGTTGATAAAAAGCGGCGCCGTCTTTATCGACCCCTAGGATTCCGATGTGGCCGACGTGGTGATGCCCACAACTATTCATACATCCCGATATGCGCAGATCAAGTGGCCCAATTGTTTCTTGAGCATCTAAGGCGGCATAGCGTTGCGCAATATCCTCTGCAATCGGCAGCGACCGGGCGTTGGCCAACGCGCAGAAATCTCCTCCCGGACAGACGACCATCGAACCAAGCAAACCGCCTACGGCGTGATGTAGGTTCAGCGCTTGTAAGGCTTGATACAGCTCGGGCAGGTCTGCTTCGCGTACGGCCGGCAATACAAAATCTTGGGTGTGACTGACGCGAATAAAACCCTGACTAAAACGATCGGCGATCGTCGCGAGTGCATCGATTTCGTCACTCGTGACGTCGCCAGGTGCGCGACCGGGCGCTTTTAAGGGAATCAAAATTGCGGCATAACCGGGGTGACGGTGTGCAAGCCGATTACGCTTTAACCAACGAAGCCAAGCGGTGGCGTGAGTAGGTGTGTCGCTAGGTTCAGGCCCGGTCAGCGCTAGACCTTGTGTCCAGTCGGGTTCAACAAAGGCGTGGGTCACGCGGTCAAGTTCGGCTTGCGTCAGTTTGTGCGGGCCGTCGCGCAAGTCTTGCCATTCGGCCTCAACCATTTGGCTAAACGTCTCGATGCCCACGCTGCGCACCAAAATCTTGATTCGCGCCTTGGTGAGATTATCGCGACGCCCAAGCTCGTTATACACCCGCATCACGGCGTGGGTGTAGGTCAACATATCGTACCAGTCTAGGCGCTCGCGCAGCACCGGACCCAAGATGGGCGTCCTGCCCAGCCCGCCTCCTACGCGCACGCGAAACACCGCGTGAGGTGTTGCCTCAACCACCTCAAAGGCCATGTCGTGAATTTGTACCAAGGCACGGTCTTCAGGTGTGCCTGTTATTGCGACTTTAAATTTACGCGGCAAAAAACATAACTCGGGATGAAAAGTGCTCCATTGCCGCAAAAGCTCGGCGTAGGGGCGCGGATCAAGAATTTCATCGGGTGCGATACCTGCTAAGGCGTCGCTGGTAATGTTACGCAAGCAATTGCCGCTTGACTGAATGCCGTGTATCCCCACTTGCGCTAGATCAAAGAGCGCCTTGGGTGCGTCGTCTAAAGAAATCCAGTTCAGCTGCATATTCTGACGCGTCGTCAGATGCCCATACCCTCGGTCGTATTTGCGTGCAACGTGTCCGAGCATCCTCAGCTGTGCGCTGTTTAGCATTCCATAGGCGATTGCGATCCGCAGCATCGGCGCATGCCGTTGCACATACAGCCCGTTTTGTAAGCGCAGAGGTTTCAGGTGCTCGTCGCTTAACCGACCTTCCTTGTTGCGTTGAATTTGACCGGCGAGTTGTCGTGCGCGTTCGTTTAAGCGCGCGGTGTCAAAGCTTGAAGGCTGATACATGAGTTTGGCACAGACCGTAAAGCCCTCAGACTAAAGGCTTCATTCGTTGAGGTCAAAGAACCATTTTTTGTATGCTTATAACAAAGTTAAGGGAGGCTGACCCCACCCAGTGAGCGCTCTTGTGTGACACAATCGAAACTGAACAACTGGCTAGTGCGTCAATTATTTTGGATGGTGACGTTCTATAGGCCGTCAAGCACTTCCAAACGCTTACGGCTGCAGCATAACTTTTAAGGTATTTTTTCAGGATCTTCGCTTTGACAACCAGCACACTTCTTTTTGCACACGGTTCGCGCGATCCGCAATGGCGCTTGCCATTTGAGGCGATCTTAAACAAGATGCAAGCACTAAGTGCGGTGCCGGTTAAGCTCGCCTTTCTTGAGTGCATGACCCCGAGCCTTGAGCAGGCGCTCGACGAGTTCGTCGCCCAAGGGGTCACACAGGTTTGCGTGGTACCGGTATTTTTAGCGGTGGGCAGCCACGTGCGCAAAGACTTACCCTTGTTACTTGACGCTGCCCGAAAAAAACATCCACAGCTCGAACTTTGGGCCAGTGCCGCCATTGGCGAACAAGACGTGATTCAAGATACCATCGCCCACTTCGCACTGAACGCACGATGCTTAAGTGTGTCAGGTCGTGAGAAGTGGGTGACTATTCACGACGATTCACCGCACACTAGCTGATTGTGTCAGGCACAGGGATGGCCCTCGTGCTATTTGAAGGCTATGCTATAAATCTGATTACAAAAGATGCAAAATAAGAATTAGAACCAGCAGGAGCTCATCATGTACCGCTTAGCACTTTTCGGTCTTTTAATTGCGATCACCAGCACGTGGTCAACAGAATCACGCGCTCAAAGTTTTCCCAGCAAATCAGTGCGCCTCATTGTGCCGTTTCCGCCGGGTGGTCCTGCTGACGTGCTAGGCCGCGTGTACGCCGAGAAGCTTTCGGCCGCATGGAGTCAACCCGTGATCGTCGAAAATCGCGCTGGCGCTGCGGGCAATATCGGTTCAGACATGACAGCGAAGGCTGCGCCGGATGGGTACACCATTTTATTAATCGCAAGCAGCCACGTCATTAATAGTGCGTTGTATGACAAGCTTCCTTACGATCCGATTAAAGACTTTACACCCCTCTCACAAGTCGCGTATTACTCTTTGGTGTTGGTTGCGCATCCGTCGGTGCCTGCTCAGTCAGTGTCTGAGCTCGTCGCCTTGGCCAAAGCACAACCGGGAAAACTTGCTTTGGTCTCTGCTGGAAACGGCACTCCCACTCACCTCACCGCAGAGCTATTTCGCACCGCTGCTCAAATCGACTTCTTGCATGTTCCGTATAAAGGGGCTGCGCCCGCAACCAATGATCTTCTCGCTGGTCAGGGCCAGTTAATGTTTAATAACCCAGTGTCGGCGTTGCCCCATGTCACAGCAGGTAAGCTCAAAGCGTTGGCCGTCACGGGCACACAAAGATCAGCCCTTGCTCCAGACATCCCAACGATCGCTGAATCGGGCTACCCCGGTTTTGAAGCGGGCACATGGTATGCATTTTTGGCACCGGCTGGATTACCGCCCGAGATTTCAAAAAAGTTATCAATGGATATCGTTGCCATCACAAAGCAAGACGATCTCAAGGCTCGGTTCGCGAAAATGGGGATTGAAGCCCTAGGCAGCACACCCGAGCAGTTAACTGAGGTGATGCAAGCCGACTTGGTCAAATGGTCGGCTGTGATTCGCAACGCAAATATTAAGCTTGACTAGGTCGCGGCTTGCGACACCACACAAAGTTTCAACAGCCATCACGCAAGGACTGTCATGCCATTTTTAAAACGCGCTGGTCACCCTGCCATTCACTATGCACTCGATGATTTTACCGACCCATGGCGTCAAGCGCCTTATTTAATTTTGCAGCATGGCTATGGCCGCTCAAGCGAGTTTTGGAGACCATGGGTACCGTACTTAGCGCGCTTTTTTAAGGTCGTACGCCCCGATCTGCGTGGCCTGGGCCAGTCTGAGATCCCTAGCGATCTAGATGCGGACATCACACCCCAACACTACGTAGGCGACCTCGTCGCGCTCATACAAAGCCTAGGTGGTGACCCTGTGCACTACTGCGGCGAATCGGTCGCCGGTATTATTGGCATGGCTCTTGCGGCCGAACATCCCGATCTGCTTCGCACGCTATCTTTGGTGGCCGCACCCACACACATTAATCCTGATACGCAAAAGGCCTTCGCCTTTGGTTACCCAACTTGGCAAGAAGCTTTGAGTACCCTAGGTTCGCGTGGTTGGGCCGATGCTGCAAACAGCGCAACTCGGTTTGGACCGGGTACTGACGTTGGCTTGCTGAAGTGGTATGCCGATGAGATGGGAAAATCAAACGTTGATGTATTGATCCGCATGTCACGTATCGCGTCGGTCATTGATGCGACCCCTTATCTGAGCCGCATCAAAACTCCGACACTTGGGTTGTACCCTGCGCAGGCGCCTGTAACAATCCAAACACAAGAGCAAGTCATCCGCCAGCATATTAAAAATTTAACGATCGTACACGTGCCCTCGAGTCATCATGCCATCATGAACATCATGCCCGCTATGCTTGCTCGCCAGGTACTTTACTTTGCAGCACAACATGACGGCACTGTTTGCGATGAGGCTTGAAAAAACTAACTCAACGACTCAGCAATGCGGTGATAGGTAATGATGCGTTAGTAAGCGTGGACTCACATGTTTCTTAAATTATTAAAAGGGAGATGATCTTGCAAATTTTCAGACTTCGGGCGTTACGTTTACTGCAAGTCGTTTTGGTCGTTTTAACAACAGGATTGAGTAGCCTTGCCTTAGCCAGCTACCCTGACAAACCCATCAGAATGATTATCCCTTGGCCTCCTGGCGGTGGCTCAGATGTCTTGGGGCGCATCGTTGCTAAGCACATGTCAGATGTATTGGGACAACCCGTTGTCGTTGAAAATCGAGCCGGAGCAACAGGTCTGATCGGTACCGATATGCTGGTCAAATCAGCGCCGGATGGTTACACGATTGTTTTCATTGCGGACTCTTACATTGTGAGTCCACTGGTTTCTCCCAAGACAGCTCGCTATGATGTGAATAAGGACTTCACGAACATTGGTATGGTCGGATTTTTCCCTCTTGTTCTAGTTGTGAACCCGCAGAATAATCCAGGAGATTTAAAACAATTTATCCAGAAGGGCAAAGATCCTGCCTCAAAGATGACTTACTCATCTTGGGGCATCGGCAGCTCAAGCCACCTAGCGACTGAAATGTTCTTGGCTCAGACAGGCAGTCAGATGTTGCATGTTCCTTTTCAAGGCGCGGCACCCGCTATGACAGCGGTTCTGGGAGGGCAGGTTGATTCAGTCTTTGTGCCCGCGGTCGTTGCGTTGCCTCATCACAACGCAGGAAAAGCAAAGATCCTGGGTGTTTCGAGTCAAAATCGACTGGCTGCCGCACCACAGCTCATGACAATGGTTGAGCAGGGTGTGCAATCCTGGATTTCATGGATGGGCGTATTGGGACCTGCGAATATTCCTACTGACCTTGCTGACAAGTTGACTGCGGCGTTAAAGGCTGTCGTTGAAAATCCCAAGGTCCGTGAAGAGTTGACGAGAGGCGGTCTTGATCCTAATTTTATGAATCAAAAACAACTGACCGATTTTGTACGCTCTGAAAATATCCGAGTCGGAGACGTCGTTAAGAATGCGAAAATTTCCATAGACTAACTTTTCCGCCGCCCCCCCAACTTGTCTACTGCAAGCCGGATCAAAGCATGATCAATGTCGGTCGTGGCTCGTAATTGAACATCGCGTAGCAGACAATATTATTGCTGTGTTGAGTGGCGCGGCGCCATCTGATGCGATGAATCAGATGACATCCAATGTCGAGCAATCTCAGTACGCGTCGCAATCCAAATCCGTGGATCACTTTTAATAAACTGCAAAATGTCACGCAGTGCGTTGATGCGTCCGGGACGACCGATAATCCTCAAGTGCAGACCAATGGTCAGCATCGATTTAGACTGCCAACGCTCACCCTCCTCTAGTAATCTTTGCACCGTCTCAATGACATAGTTTGAAAAGTCCTTGGCTTGCACAAACGCCGGAGACTCACCAAAAAACCGCATGTCATTGGTATCAAACTGATAAGGCAACACGAGCAACGGCCCCTGCTCACCCGCAACCCAATACGGCAACTCGTCGTTATAGGCATCGCTGTCGTAGAGCAGGCCGAGCTTGGCTGCGATTGCGCGCGTGTGTAAGGTCGGTGTGGATTTACAATGCCAACCTGTGGGTCGTTGTCCTGTTGCGAACTCAATGGCATCGAGAGTACTGCGCATCTTCGCCTCTTCGTCCGCGGGTGACATACCGGCAGGAGATTGCCACAACCAGCCATGGGCGCACAGATCATGTCCACGGCCGACAGCATCTTTTAGTAACGCTGGAGTGCGTTGTGCGGCACGACCACACGCGTTCAAGGTGACCTTGACACCAGCCTCATCGAGTTCGCGCATCACGCGCCAATAGCCTAGACGCGAACCAAACTCAAAATGCGACTCTCGGCACAGGTCAGGTTGCGACACGACTTTGCTCGTCACTTCGTGCATCGGTTCATTCGAGGGGTCGCCATCCGCAAGACTGAGCTCTGCGCCCTCTTCGACATTCACCACGAGATTGATCGCAACGCTTGCACCGCCTGGCCATTTTGGATCAGGATGCTGATCACGATAACCATATAAATCTCTACGATCCATCTCAAGCTTCCTATTTAGGTGACTGATACAAGCGTGTAATGTTTGCGTCGACACCATTAAGAATACGACCTTTGGGACGGGCAAAACTTCCTGACTGCTGTTTCGAAGGATGCATTCGCGCGACCGACAGGGCCTGCAACACTGCCGCCTGCATCGGATCAATTACGGGCACACCCACCGCAGCAGAAACCTGCCGCGCATAACCGGCGAGCACTGCGCCGCACAACACGATGACGTCTGAGCCATCCTGCTGCACGAGCTGTTCAGAGGCTTGGATTAAGGCCTGGGCAACCAGGGGATCGGCATCGGTCACGCTAAAAGCACTTGGCATCTCAATGGCCCGCCATTTCGAGACACGTTGCGTAAAACAATAAGAAGCAGTCAGTTCTTCGTAGACTGGCACCATCGAGGCGCCAAGCGTGAGACAACCGATCTTGCCCCCAAGCATGCTTGCGGTCACTAACGCCGCCTCAGCCATCCCCACCACCGGAATGTCCAGCATCTCGCGCAAGGCCATCAATCCTGTATCAATCGAAACGCCCAGCACCAACACATCGTGTTCGTGCTGATGCGTCGCCGCCAGCCGCAGCATTTCTGCCAGCGCGATTGCGTTTTCTGAACGGCTGCTGATGATGGCGGGTCCGGTCTGCGCGGTGAAGGCATGAATAATCGCTTGTTCACCTACCGCAAGCTTGGCCTGCATCAACAGCCGTTGCGTCACATGCTCAGTTGTGTTCGGGTTGATCAGCAGAATATTCATTGGATTTGTTTCATTTTTCGGAGAAAATTTTTGCGAGATCAACCTCAGAATCAGCGGGTTCGAGATTGAGACTGCCCTCGATATGGTTGAGGTGTTCAAGCATCAGACGCTGTCCACCTTCAATATCACGTTTCGCGATCGCATCAACAATCAGACTATGCTCATCGGCCAGGCAACTCGAAGCAGTCGGAGCGTCATACAAAATAATAATGAGACACGTCAAGGTCGAGAGCTCACGCATCGTACGCGCCAACGCTTGATTACCGGCTAGCTCCGCCATCAGTGTGTGAAACTCACCTGACAGGCGCACGATCAGTCTTTTATCCTCGCGGCGGCGGGCTTCAAGCTCTAACGCGCAATGTTGGCGCAAGCGCTCGATCCGCTCGGGAGTCAGATTTTCAATCAAACGCCGCACTAGTTCAGGCTCAATCAGGCGTCTTGCTTCAAACACATGCAAGGCCTGCTCGATCGTGGGTCGCGCAACATAGGCACCGCGCTGGGGATATAGGTCCACCACCTGCTCGTGCGCAAGACGGGCCAAGACCTCGCGCACGCGTGCGCGGCTGACTTTAAATATTTCGGCGAGTCGTTCCTCTACCAGCTTTGTACCGGGATGCAGCCGGTGCTCCAAAATAGCGACATAAATCTTTTCGTATATTTCGTCTTGCGTATTTTCACGCTTTAAACGAGCAGAAATCTTTGACTGCATCTAAGTCCCTTTCTTTTTAAAACACAGACGACTAGGCCCAACTAAACAACTTGCCCCAGCCTTTGATTTCAGAGGGATCGACGCCCACCTTGCGCAACGCCCCCCAGACGGTTGTACTCACCGTATCAAGCAGCACCACCTGACTCTTCTGTTCAAAACGGTCAGCAAGCTGCGCCGCACGTAAATTCGTACAGTAGGTCACGATGGCTTCAGGTTGAGCTTGACTGACTGTGTGTAAATCTTTCTCAATCGTCTCGGGCTCAACCAGCGCAAAATCATAATTCACCGAAATGTCGTGATGTACTTCACCCACGACCTCAATATTCGCCGAGGCGTATTGTCTAACAATTTTCTGCTGAACGTCCTCTGTATACGGACTCACAATCCCCAAGCGCTTGATGTGTTTGAGCGCAAGCAGTTCATTTAATGCCAATACTGCTGTCGATGCGGGTATGCCCGTGTGAGCCGTAATTCTCTCGCATAGCAAAATATCTTTTTCAAAGCCCATCCAGCCCGCCGAGGTCCCGCTCCAGGTAATGACATCGGGCTTGGCATCCGCCAACATCTCGGCTGCCGCGAGGATATTGCTGTCATCAAACTGACCAAGCGCTTGATCTGAAAGGGAAATATTCGTCACACGAAAGCGTGCGAAGTGGGCATGCACATTGGGCAGCCCGCTGAGTATGGCATTCGTAAGAGGCTCAAGTGCGGTATTGGATGAGGGTGTGAGCACACCGATTCGGATCACCTTTTGCATACCTGTCCTTTTTTTCTGTTGACTTTAATGTCTACGTTATTGTAAACATTATGCAAGTACCAATAACTTAAAAATAACAAATACTGGCACGTGTCTTGCTAGAGAATACACAAGCAAGTGATGTGCCAGAACAAACAACGACGAGCCTTATAAGGGCGGAATGTATGCAAGCGCACCAAAATTTGATGTATGCACTACTGTTGACAATATACCGCCCTACTTTGGGGCAATTTGCGCAAAGCACAATAAATTAGGAGCACGTTTGACATGAGCAACACCCTCGACTTAGTCATCAAGAACGCTAAAGTCGCTACGGCCTCCGATGTGTTTATGGCCGACATCGGCATAAAGGATGGCACGATTGTCATGCTGGGCAGTCATTTACCAGACGCACTTAAAACGATTGATGCAGCCGGTCGCGTGGTCACCCCCGGTGGCGTGGATGCGCACTGTCATCTGGATCAACCCATGCCAGCCCCCATGAAAATGGTCGATAACTTTGAGACCGGTACGCGTTCGGCCGCTTGCGGTGGCACGACAACCGTCATTCCTTTTGCCGCACAGGCAAAAGGACAATCCCTTCGCGACGCAGTTAAAGACTATCACCAGCGCTCGGATGGTCGCGCCCATGTGGATTACACCTTTCACCTGATTGTGAGCGATCCAACGCCCACGGTTTTGAACGAAGAGCTCCCCGCACTGATCGCCGAGGGTTATACGTCCTTCAAAATCTACATGACCTACGACGACCTCAAACTTAATGATGGGCAGATCCTCGATGTCCTGTCTGTTGCCAAGCAACACGGTGCGATGGCGATGATTCATGCGGAAAATGCCGACTGTATCGAATGGCTCACCCGCAGGCTTGAGGCTGCAGGTCAAACCGCTCCGCGCTTTCATTCGCACTCGAGACCCATGCTGGTCGAGCGCGAAGCCACGCATCGTGCCATTGCGCTCTCCGAACTGGTTGACGTCCCGATTCTGATTGTGCATGTCTCGGGTCGAGAGGCCGTCGAACAAATCCGCTGGGCGCGCAGCCACGGCTTGCAGATTTTTGCCGAAACCTGTCCCCAGTATCTATTTCTGACGGCAGACGACCTGGGTATCGATAACAGCTACTTGGGAGCAAAATGCATTTGCAGTCCGCCTCCAAGAGATCGTAAAAATCAGGAAGTCATTTGGAATGCCTTGAGCGATGGCCTGTTCTCAGTGTTTTCCTCGGACCATGCGCCGTTTAGCTACGAAAGCCCCGAAGGCAAAAAGCCGGGGGGTGAAGAAGTGGCCTTCAGACACATTCCCAATGGCATCCCGGGCTTGGAGACGCGCATGCCCCTTTTATATTCAGAGGGTGTGCTGGGTGGGCGCCTTTCGCTCACCAAATTTGTCGAACTAACCTCGACCAATCCCGCCAAAGCTTACGGACTGCATCCCCTCAAGGGTACCATCGCACCAGGCTCGCACGCCGACCTCGTGATCTGGGATGAAAAGCCCGTCACGATTCAAAACAGCGCCTTGCATCATGCCGTCGACTACACGCCCTACGAAGGGATTGAGCTCAAGGCCTGGCCAGCGATGACCTTGAGTCGGGGGGAGATTGTCTGGGATGGTCAGCATTTCATCCCGCGTCTGGGTAAAGGGCAGTTTTTGTCCTGCGGCAAACCCACCTTGATGACGACAGGTCGCTAGGAGAAAAAATGCGGATCCTGCTCATCAATCCGAATATTTCTCAGAGCGTCTCAGACCTCATAGATACCGAGGCCAAACGCACTGCTAGCCTTGACACCCAGATTCAGACTGTCACCGCTGCCTTTGGCGTCGCCTACATTGAGACCCGCTTCGAAGCCCTGATCGGCGCCTACGCCGCTGCGCAATTGGCGGGTGATCTTGCAGGTCAATACGATGCCGTCGTCGTCGCCGCCTTTGGAGACCCAGGTTTGCAAGGTCTCAAAGAAGTGCTGCCCTGCCCAGTCGTGGGTTTAACGCAAGCGGCATTGGCGAGCGCCTGCCTGCTCGGCAACAAAATTTCGATTGTGGCGATTTCAAAACGTATCAAGGCTTGGTATGCCGAGACCGTGGCTTCCTATGGCTTGAGCGATCGTCTGGTCAGTATACGCAGCCTCGAAGAACCCCTCCCGAACATCGGTTCCGTTCAACAAGACAAAGCCGTTAGTCTGCTGGCTGCCGCCAATCTGTGCGTCAGCCAAGACGGTGCGGATGTGATTATTTTGGCGGGTGCACCGTTGGCGGGGCTGGCACGCAGCTTGGCTGGCCAACTCCCAGTCCCTGTCGTAGATGGTGTCTCGAGCGCCGTCAGACATGCAGAGTCTTTAGTCCGCCTCAATGCCGGGCAGACCCGCACGGGCAGCTTCGCGCCGCCACCGCTCAAACCCAATGCAGGACTCCCTCAGTCAATCGCGACACTGCTCGCGAATGGTCATCAACGCATTTAACCCCTCAAAAGGACGCATCATGAAACAGAGAACACCACGCACTCTCCTGAGCACTGCAATCGGCACACTCTTGCTCGCAGCGACCTGCCTGCAGGCGAGCGCCCAAGACAAACTTCAGATCGCGGGCAATTTTGCCACTTCGCATCCTAGTAGTGTTGCTGTGGATAAAGTGTTCAAAGACGAGCTTGCTCGCCTAACGAACAACAAACTGCAAGTCGATGTATTTCCCGCGATGCAGCTGGGTGGAGCTAAGGAAAACGTCGATGGCGTGCGCGCGGGCACACTTGGCATGACCTGGGTAGGTGCTTCTTTCATGTCGCGCATTGCGCCTGAAATCGAAGCGGTGAGCTTGCCGTTTGTCTTTAAAAATCGCGAAGCGGCCTACCGAGTCATTGATGGCTCCGTTGGCAAGGCAATTGATCAAAAATTGCTGGAAAAAGGCTTTGTCGTCCTAGGCTGGATGGAGCTCGGGATGCGCAACATCACAAACAGTAAAGGCCCGATCAAAACGGTCGACGATCTCAAGGGCATGAAGATCCGTATGCAACCGAACGAGACGCACCTGGCCTCCTTCCGTGCATTGGGCGCAAACCCAATCGCGATGGACGTCAAAGAACTCTACTCCGCGCTCGAGCAAAAAGTGGTCGACGGTCAGGAAAATCCCTACACCGTGATCGATGCCAATCGCTATGCCGAGGTACAAAAATATCTGTCGAACTCCTCGCATTTTTTTGACTTTATCGTTGTCGTCGCCAGCAAGCGCGTATTCGACAAGATGAGTCCTGCCAATCAACAGGCAGTGCGCGAAGCCATGACCAAGACTGTCGCCTATCAGCGCAGTCTGGCAGCAGAAAACGATCTCAAGTCTTTGAACAATCTCAAAGTAAAAATGACCTATACGGAAATTCCGCCTGAGACGTTTGAGCAAATGCGAAAGCTCACTGCTCCGGTCATTGAGAGCGTCAAAAAACGCGCAGGCGCCGACTTGGTCGATCAAGTGATTGCCGAAACCTCCAAGTAATCCTGCAATCTTCTGGACTGCCTAATGATGAATTCCATCCCTGCCACCTACGACACATCAACCCCTTTGGGTAAGTGTTTTCGAGGTTTAGATCTTATTTTGATTTGGGCACTTGTCCTGATATTTATCTTTATGGTCGGCATTGTTTCTGCACAAGTGGTCATGCGCTATGGCTTTAACGTATCAATTGATTGGGCCGAAGAGTCCGGTCGACTCGCGTTTGTGTGGGTAGTTTTTCTCGCCATTCCGCTGGCGGCTTCACAAAGCGCGCATATCGGCATCAATCTGTTTGTGGACAAGTTCTCACCCGAACATCAGCGACTCATTCAGAGAGTCTCCGCAGCCTTATGTGCTGCACTGTCTTTTGCGATCGCTTGGTCATGTATTGAGTTGTGTAAAGACCAATGGGATGAACAAATGGCTACGATTGATGTCAGTGTGGCCTACTTTTTTGTCGCAGTCGGAATAGGCATGCTATGCACAGGTTTGCATATGGTACGCATCACCATCACTGGCGAAATGCACAAACAATCAGGTGACGCAGAATGAGTACCTTAGTGGTTATTGGCTTCATGCTCATCGCCCTAATGGGCCTGCCCATCGCTTTTGCAATGGGTTTGAGCTCAATCGTCGCGATCTGGCTGTCAGGCATCGATATTTCTATCATTCCTCAGCGCATGATGTACTCGGTCAACTCTTTCCCCTTAATGGCGATTCCATTTTTTATGCTGTCGGGCGAATTGATGATTAAGGCCGGGATCATTGAACGCCTCATTTCATTTGCTAATGCTTTAGTGGGACGTGTCCGCGGCGGTTTAGCCCATGTCACCATGTTGTCGGGTGCTGGTCTGGCGACGGTATCAGGCACCGCAGTATCAGATGCCAGTGCGTTGTCCGCGATTCTAGTGCCCTCGCTTTCCAAAATCTATGACAAAGGCTTTGCGACGGCGATCGTCGCGGCGGCAGCCAACCTCGGGCCCATCATTCCACCGTCGGCAGCCATGATTGTCTATGCTTTCATGGCAGGTCCCTCTGTTTCGGTCGGCGGTATGTTTATGGCAGGTGTGGTTCCAGGTATTCTGATCACGATCGGCTTCATGCTGCTGTGTTCTTGGATCACCAAAAAGCGCGGCTGGGCGACCACTGGCGAACCGTTTCAGTTCAAAAGACTATTCATCGAACTGCGCCGCTCTGCCATCGTTTTATTCATGCCCATCATTATTATTGGCGGCATCATCGGAGGAGCCTTTACTGCAACCGAGGGATCGGCTATTTCAGTGATCTATGCGTTGATTCTTGGTTTCTTCATCACACGCACCCTCAAAATTTCAGACTTACCGCGCATCTTGGTGAGAGCCGCCATCACAACGGCCGTCGTGGGTGCCCTCATCGCTTTTGCCTCTGTTATTACTTATCTAATGACTGTGGATTTGATGCCACAAAAACTTTCAGCGCTGCTGTTTGCGCTGACAAAGGATCCGCTTGTTTACCTGATTCTTGTCGCCCTGCTGCTCTTTGTGGTTGGAATGTTCCTGGAGTCTAACTCCGCTTACATCATGCTGGTGCCATTGCTGCACCCAATCGCACTTCAATATGGTATCGATCCTCTTCACTTCGGATTCTTGTTTGTTCTAAATCTCGTGATCGGAATGTTGACGCCTCCAGTAGGTGTAGTGTTATTCGTGGTCTGTGGCGTCACGGGTATCCGTATGCGTGAACTCGTTGCCAACATCTGGCCCTTTGTCGCACTGATGTATGCAGTCCTATTTCTTTGTATGTTTTTCCCCGCCATTGTCACAACCCTTCCTCGATCCATGGGTTACTAACAATCATTTCTATTCTCTCCGGAGCACATGATGTCTTTAATTAAACGCTATCTCGCCCCTTATCTTGCACCTTTGGCTCTTGGTGCCCTGATGCTATCCGCACCTGCCGTTCAGGCGCAAAACATCACGCTTAAGGTGATTGGTCAGCCTTTAGCAACTGGCAATATTCAAAAGAATCGTGAACAACCGTTCTTTGAACAACTTGCAGCCAAAACAGGTCTGCCGATTAGTATTGAATACAAACCCCTCGACACATTGGGCATCAAGGACACCGAACAGCTGCGCATCATGAAAGCGGGTTTGTTTGATATGGTGTCACTGCGTTTTTCACAAAACTCACGTGATGAGCCCGCCCTCATCGGCATGGACTTGGTGGGCGGCAGTCCTGACTACGAAAAGAGTCGTAAAGTGGTCGAGGCGTGGTTACCTACGCTGGATGCCCGTCTGCAAAAACAATTTGACATCAAATTGCTTGGTCATTGGCCCTTTGGCCCGCAAATGATTTTCTGCAAAAAGCCCATTACCCAATTGTCCGATGTAAAGGGCATGAAAATCCGTGTGGCCGATCAGAGTATGGCCAAGTTTTTAGAGTTAGTGGGCGCGACTCCCGTTCCAATGGCGTTTAGCGAAGTGCATCAGGCCTTATCGCTTGGCGTTCTGGACTGCGCAGTGACCGGACCGAGCTCGGCCAACTCTGCGGCTTGGACAGAGATCGTGACACATCAATTGCCACTTGGCTTTCAGATGAGTATGAACGGCTATGCGATTTCACTTAAGACATGGAACCGTATGACACCTGACCAGCAAGTCAAACTTCAAGCAGCCTTTACCGAGCTGACCAATGACATCTGGAAATACTCCAAAGAATTATCCGATGACGCCTTGCGTTGTAACGAAGGCTCAGATCCCTGCACCACTGGCAAGAAATTCAAAGTCAAGACCGTGCCAGTCTCAGAAGCCGACTTGAAGCTTGTCGCAACAGCCATCGATAAAGTGTCCTTTCCTGCGTGGGCACCTGTTTGCGACAAAACCAATCCAACCTGCTCGGCCGATTGGAAGAAAACAGTTGGGCCGATTGTCGGCGTGAAATAAGTTAAGGCATCATCATGAAAACACGGCTTGAAAATATTCTAGGCATTTTGTTCGGAACCATCTTTATGACACTCGTTGCGCTTGTCACGGTCGAGACAATCGCACGAAAGTTATTTAATGTTTCTCTACAGGGCGTCGATGAACTAGGAGGCTATGCCTTGGCCATCGGGTCAACCATTTCTTTTAGTCTAGCCGTGTTTGGACGCAATCACATCCGCGTGGATGTGTTGCATCAACATTATCCAGACTGGCTGAAAGCCTTGATGAACTGGCTTTCAGCTTTTAGTCTGGCAGCATTTGCAGTGTTTTTATGCTGGGTCGCTATACAGGTGTTACTTGACTCCGTGACCTATGGCAGCACGGCACAAACCCCTTGGGCCACACCACTCATTTATCCCCAATCGCTTTGGTATGCCGGCTTAGTCATTTTCGCTACTGTCTCTTCTTGCTTTGCTGCGTGGGCAACTTATCTATTGTTCACAGGAAAACAGCAAGAACTCATTCTTGAGTTTCAACCCAAAAGTGCAAAAGAGGAGCTCAAAGAAGAACTCGATGATTTAGCGCAACGTTCAAACCTTGACGAGATAGTGCAAAAAGTATGAATCCCACACTTATTACTCTCGCGTTTTTCGTCATGGTTTTCATGATGATTGCCGGCATTCCCATCGCAGTATCCATGGCACTTGTCGGCATTGTCGGTGGCATTTCAGTGTATGGCATGCCTTTTATGAATTCGATCGCCCCTGTTCTTTGGGGCGTCCAGAATGAAAACTTATTGACCTCCATTCCTCTTTTTGTGTTGCTAGGTGAGTTGCTTCTACGCTCAGGGATCGCTGATCGCATGTATCTCGCACTCTCTGCATGGTTTGGTCGCCTGCCCGGCGGTCTATTACACACGAACATTGGTAGCTGTGCATTGTTTGCAGCAACATCCGGCTCTTCGGTTGCGACAGCTGCAACGATTTCTACGGTCGCACTTCCCTCGTTGATGAAACGTGGCTATCCGATTCGGCCATCCCTGGGGTCAATTGCAGCCGGTGGCACACTCGGCATTTTGATTCCGCCAAGCGTCAACATGATTATCTATGGCTCGTTGACCAACAATTCAATCGGTAAACTCTTTGTTGCAGGCATTATTCCGGGACTGTTATTGACGGCGTCTTTCATGCTGTACATCGCCATCTCAAGTTTGCTGAGTGGCAATGCTTTGCGGGAAGAAAAAGTCAG
Source organism: Gammaproteobacteria bacterium (assembly GCA_030832095.1). GTDB lineage: Bacteria > Pseudomonadota > Gammaproteobacteria > Burkholderiales > Burkholderiaceae_B > Zwartia > Zwartia planktonica. The sequence continues at coordinate 24,066 of JAURJT010000043.1, forward strand.
CTTTAAAGATAAGCTAATCGTCTCTCAGCACCTTATTGCGCCACTGATCGTCTTTGGTGTCGTAATGGGTAGCTTGTACTTTGGTATTGCGACGGCCACTGAAAGCGCCGCGCTTGGCGTCACGACCGTTCTCTTTTTTGTTGTGAAATCAGGTCGTTTAAGCTGGCCTCTTTTACGTAGCTGCTTTATTTCCACAGCCCGTGTCTCTGGAATGATCTTGTTGATTATCGCTGCAGCCTTTATTTTAAATCTCACCATCAGTCTGACCGGTGTTGCTGAAGTCATGACAAAGTGGGTCACCAGCCTCGGCCTTTCATCTACAGGACTGATTCTTGGTTTAATTTTGTTTTATTTACTTCTGGGCATGTTCATGGATGTGTTGTCCATGATGGTTGCGACAATTCCTGTGACGTATCCCATTGCTATCGCACTAGGGATTGATCCAATTTGGTTTGGAATATTTATTATCTTGATGTGCGAGCTTGGGCTCATCACACCACCTGTCGGCATGAATTTATTTGTTGTTCACGGCATTCGTTCAGACTCAGGCACGATCAGCGATGTCATGTGGGGGGCACTGCCTTATGCCATCATCATTATTCTGTTCACCCTCTTATTGATGGTGTTTCCCCAGCTCGTGACATGGTTGCCCGGGAAAATGTAGCAAACTTAAAGGGGGGTGCGGCGGAAAAGTTGGGCCCCCGAGAGCTCGCCGTGAACGCACCCGCGCGCCCTGAGCTTTTCAAAAACTCCAGCGTTTCGTTGCCAATTAATCGGAAACTCCAGAGAACGATCGCGCCTGCTTGCGTTGCGCATTGTGTGAGTGTTTGTCGTGCCTTTGCACAATCAGAGATGATCTTCACGATAAAGCCTGATTGGCTGCTACAGCATCCTCTGCTGTAGCTTGTCGCGCTCAGTCCTCTTTTTGCAAGTAGCTTTGGAATACTCCGACATGCACTTGCGCAGAGTCCGACGCATTGGGCCATAAGTCCTCAGTGCGAAAGGCGACATCGTATGTCGGTTCGTCCTCAGCTTGAATGCCGTGGGCATGGGCATCGGGTAATGGGTAGACAGGTGTTTCTCGCACGACGATACCCTGCTTGCCGCGAATGTAGGCGGGCATACGGATATGCCCGGCGAAGAACTCATTGCGCACACGCACACGGTCACCGGGCTTGAACTGCTGCCGATCAGGCAGGTTGCTGCGACCCGCAGCGCTCGGGCCCGCGAGGGGGAATTCCCCCTTCGCCAGCTGTTCAAGTTCCTCCCGGGTCGTCACTCCTTTTTCGACGAGCAACGTCGCGAGGCTAGTCAGTGTGCGCTCGTAGTAACTTGCTGACATGTAATGATATGGCGACATGCGCTCAATGGCATGACGATACTCGTCCATGTTGAAGATGCCATGACGAACAGCCAGACCGTAGAGCGCATTTGCTCTTCTTTCCCATTCTGCGTGGAATACTGATGCATTGGGCGCATAGCGGATGACGCCGAACCCCTGGCGACCGCCCATATCGTGTACACCGTCCATGTTTTAGCTCCCCATCAAGCGTGCAACGCCGATCATTGATTCTTTTGTGATGATTTCCATAAGCCGATCCTCTGGCCAGCCGATTGTTTCTGGAGGTTGATGTGGAACGACCATATATCGGGTATCCGTGGTTGTATCCCACACTTTGATCTCGGTGGACGCAGGCAGATCAAGACCCATTTCCTTGAGTACTGTGCGAGACTCTCTGACGACACGTGCCCTATATTCCAGATCCTTATACCAATCAGGCGGCAGTCCAATAATCGAAAACGCAGTGCAAGAGCACAATGTGCAACAAATCACATTGTGCAGCTTCGAGGTGTTTTCAAGTGCGACAAGGTAGCGATGATGGGGCGGCATGTCGAAGCCTAGCTCAGCAGCTGCGGCTTTACCATCCGCCAAAAGCCGCTGTCGATACGCCGGATCAGTCCAGGCTTTGGCGATGATCCGGGCACCGTTGCGTGGTACCCAGTCTTCTTCGGCCCGATGATGCGCTTGTTCAATAGCGGCGGCCGGTTCCATGCCGCGCGCTTCCAGCACAGACTGGATCGCATTGATACGCTGTTCTACGGATGCAGATTTGTTGGAATTCATGCCGTCTTCGTCCATTGTTATATTTGTCTAAACATCACGAGTAGGTTAGTGTATATCTGGCAGCGAATCACTATATTTCTGAAGAATCACCACCCCGCGAAAAGTTAGATAAAAGTTCACGGTGGTACTGTCCATCGCCAAACTCAAAATTAGCCATCAAAATCCGTTTGTTCAGTCTCGTCGCCCAAAGCTCTTCTGTCATGCCCATGCCGCCATGCGTCTGAATCACCATGTGCGCAACAATTGGCCCAACCTGAGAGAGGTAAAGCTTCAGTAGTGAAATATCACGATCGACTGGCGCCGTTCCGGTTCTCGTCGATTCCGCTTGTGCCGCAACGAAAGCACGGAAGCATTCGTATCTCACGTAGGCGTCCGCCACATAATGACGCAACACTTGAAAACTTGAGAGTGTCACACCAAACTGTTTACGCTCAGACAAATAGCGGATCGTCTGCTCCAAGACGGAGCCCATTGACGCCACGGCTTCCACGCAAACAAACAGCGTACCCATTGCATTCGTACGATCGAGCGCCTCACCCAGAGCGGGGCCCTGCGCAAGAACCTGTACGTCCGATACAGCAAGCCCTGCAAATTTCAAACTGACGGTATGCCGTCCATCGATTCGCATTTCGCGCGCAAACTCGACTTGATCTGATCCTGCAGGAACCAGAAGCAGTAGCGGGCTCTTGACTTTTGGCGATACGCCATCGCAGGCGATCAAATAGTGCGTAGCGGCTGGCACCTCTTCCACCCCGGCTACTCGACCATTAACCTGCCATCCTCCGGCATTCGGCTGCGCGAACAAGCTTGTCTGCTCGTCTAGCTGTTTGCAATAAGGATCTAGTGAACGCCAAACCGGCTGAATGCGGACTGCACCAGCAGCCATCCCTGCTAATAACGACTCTTTACCCGCAAACTGCAGAGTAGACAGCAGCACTGCGGGCAACCCCATCCCAGAGCTAACGGGCAAAGGTAACGCGTAATGGGACGCCCCTTCTAGCAAAGAACAAAAATCAGTGACGTCCCCCCCCAGCCCACCAAAAGCTTCGGGTATCAGACACGCAGCCCAACCCAGTTCAAGTGCTTCGCTCCACTTCGCACGGCGCAGTTCAACCCGCTCAGACGGTTCTGCAGCAGTAATAGCATCCGCGTCTGCATCCTTTGCAAAAACGAGTGCGGCATCGCGGAACTCAGATTCAAAAATTGGCTTAACGATAAATGTCATGATGCTTAATGTCCAAACAGTTCGCGAGCAACCATGTTTTTTTGCACCTCATCACTCCCGCCGTAGATCGTACGAACGCGAGAATAAAAGTAGTTCTGAATCCAGAGCGTCGCTTGCTCATTCTCATCAAAAGATGAGCCCTCTTGCAGCGGCATCCGAGCAGCAAACTCTGGGCCAACAACCTCTGCACCGATTTCAGTGATGGTCTGATACAAGCGCGAGCTTGTGAGCTTCAACACCGACGGCTGTGTCGTGATCGGAGTCTTACTCATCACGGCTTCGATGGCTTCGAGACCGAGCTCGCGAATGCCGCGCAACTCTGCCTCTACATCCAGCAGGCGTAACTCAAGCGCCGTTCGTCGTGCTCGATGCTTGGGTTGGGTAAGCTTCTCGGCAATTAAATGGCGGGTACGACTAAGATATTGAAATAGTGGCGCAGTGTTAGCGGAATTCAAGCGCTCACGTGCCAACAAAAATTTGCCATACTTCCAGCCGCTACCGACGTCGCCGATGCAATCGGACAATGGCACTTCGACATTATCCAGAAACACTTCATTTACATGGAGCCAACCATCAATCGTGCGAATGGGTCGTACCGTAATGCCTTGGGCCTTGATTGGAATAATCAACAGACTAATACCGTCTTGTTTGCGCGCCTCTTCTGACGTGCGAACCAGCGTGTACATCAGGTCTGATTCCTGAGCGTGTGAGGTCCAGGTCTTTTGTCCGTTGACAATGATGGTGTCGCCACGAACCTCACCGCGCGTTTTGAGTGAGGCAAGATCTGAGCCTGCGTTGGGTTCAGAATAGCCCTGGCACCACCAGTCTGATCCATCCAAGATACCTGGCAAGTAGCGGCTCTTCTGCTCAGGGCTCCCGAACTCAATCAAGACAGGACCAATGTGCCGAAGTCCGTGGTGGTATTGGGCAGGACAATCGTTCTCTGCCAAGACCTCACCATAAATCGCCTGTTGCTTCGGGTTCCAGCCAGTTCCCCCTAACTCCTTGGGCCAGTTTGGTGCACCCCAGCCGTGTTGATGCAATATTTTTTGCCAGCGACTCCAAGGCTCTCGCGATAGCTTGCGATTTTCAGCGACAAGCTTCCGAATATCTTGGGGACAATTTTTTTGAACAAACGCCTCAACTTCATTTCGAAACGCTTGATAGTCAATTTGCTCACTCATGTCACGACCCTTCGCTCAACTTCAATGTGAATCAACGACCTTTATAGACGGGCTTACGCTTTTCTTTAAAGGCCTTGAGTGCTTCGGCCGTGTCTTCGGTTTTCCCAAGCGCAACGGTCATGTTTTGCTCGAATCGATAGCCTTCGCGACGCGGCATCACTGCCGTCACTTGCGCCGCTTGTTTTGCGTAGCTCAACGCAAGTGGGGCCTTGCTTGCGATGTCTGTGGCAATTTCCATGACATACGGCATCAATTCATCAGGCGGCAAACTCGCTTCGATCAAACCTAGGCGGTACATCTCATCGGCCGTGACCTTCATGCCTGTAAAGAACATTCTGCGCGCTCGCGACTTACCAAACACGCTCTGAAGCATCGCAGTGCCGCCAGCCAGTCCGACATTGATTTCAGGCATGGAGAAGAATGCCGTATTGGACGCCACCCAAATATCGCAACTATTCATCAGACCAAAGCCTGCACCCATCGCTGGGCCATTGACCGCAGCGATTACAGGCTTGCTACATTCGATGATTGAGTTACTGGCTTCGCGCACTAATCGATTGTGCTTCCAGTAAGCCCCAGGTGTTGCGCCAAGATTTGGACGCTCATTTAAATCAGCCCCGGCGCAAAATATCTTGCCTTTACCTGTAACGATCGCGCATTTAACGTCATCGTTATCATTGAAACTATCAAAAACTTGAATGAGCTCACTGCGCATCTGTGCATTTTGAGCATTATGCGGCGGTCGATTTAGCATAACCGTTGCAATACCGTCTGCAATCGTCAGTTCTAGTGTTTCAAATTCCATAATTTTTCTCTCAGTGTAAATATGCGAGTGCCTAATCACTATTTAAGTTGAATGCCAGCGCCTTCCGTTTTTATTAGATTTGCGCGTAAAACTTCGCCGTTCAGGGCGAGGATGTAAGCGCGGAAGGCGCAGCCTTCCTTTCTTTGGCGTTCAATTGAGTGTGGCGCTGGCGGTTGATAAATATACATGTAAATAACGGAAATTGACGCACCGCCGCAGCTTTTTACAGAGCAGCTTGGCGACCACAAATCCCCAAACGATAGCTTGTTACGGATGAATGGGTAACTTAGCGCTCACTCAAATTCGGTACAACCGTTGGCCAACATCGGACTCCGATCGTCAGGTATTTTTTTGTGAATGCATCACTTCTATATATTGTTACAAAGTACCACTTTTTGTTGCAAAGATTCACTGAATTAGTATCTTACAGATACAACTTTTACACAGGTGAGTTGGTGATTTACCTTGATCGCGCAAATATAATTCAGGGTATGAAACGTTTGCAGGCCTACAAATACGAATTGATGCCAAGCGGCGACCAGGTGCGCGCTATGCGCAGATTCTCTGGCTCGTGCCGGTTTGTCTATAACAAGGCTTTGGCACTGCAAAAAGAGAATCACGAGGCGGGTAATAAGTTCATCGGTTACGTGGCCATGGCCGCTAAGCTGCCTGTTTGGAAGCGCGAAGCCGAGACGGCATAGCTGAAAGAAACACCGTCACAAGCGTTGCAACATGCCTTGAAAGACTTAGAAAAAGCCTTTAAGGGCTTCTTTGCCAAGCGTACGGGTTTTCCACGTTTCAAGAAAAAAGGCAGCGGTGACAGTTTTCGCTATCCTGAGCCAAAACAGATTCAATTAGACCAAAGTCATAACCGTATTTTGTTGCCCAAACTTGGCTGGCTGCGTTACCGCAACAGCCGTGAGGCACTGGGTCAGGTGCGTAACGTCACCGTGAGCCACTCAGGCGGAAAATGGTTCATCGCGATTCAGACTCAACGCGAGCTTGAACAACCCTTACCAATGTCTACAACGGCCATTGGCATCGATGTCGGAATTGCCCGTTTCGCGACGCTGAGTGACGGCAACTATGCTGCGCCACTGAATAGTTTCAAGACGCACCAGCAACGACTTGCACGCTATCAGCGCCGTATGAGTCGTAAACAAAAGTTCAGCAATAACTGGAAAAAGGCAAAAACTAAAGTTCAGAAGCTTCACACCGCTATCGCGAATGCCAGAAAAGATTTCTTGCACAAGACCAGTACCACGATCAGCCAAAACCACGCGTTCGTATGTATTGAGGATTTGCAGGTAAAAAACATGTCGCGGTCCGCCAAGGGCAATCGCGAGCAGCCCGGCAAAAAGGTCGCGCAGAAGTCCGGCCTAAACCTTTCTATCCTTGATCAAGGCTGGGGTGAATTCAGGCGACAACTGGAGTACAAAGCCCAGTGGAACGGCGGCATCTTGTTGGCCGTACCGCCGCAGCATACAAGCCAAACGTGTCCATGCTGCGGCCATGTATCAAAAGAGAATCGACAGACTCAGGCGAAATTCCTGTGTGTCGATTGTGATTACGAAAATCACGCCGATGTAGTCGGCGCGATCAATGTTTTAGAGCGAGGATACCGCTTGTTAGCCCGTGGAGAGTCGGTGCAGTCAGACCGCTCGATGAAGCAGGAACCCACCGAAGTGACTCAGGCAGCTTTTGCCTGAGCACCGTAGGAATCCCCGTCCTTTCCGCGCAAGCGGCAGTCATCGACTGAGGGCGGGGAGGATGTCAATAGACGATGTAGCCGAGCCTCTTCTGCATCGAGAAACTTTTGGTAGTCCTGTTGCTTGAGGTTGGCATACGTCAATCTGGTTTTTTCGATCGCCGAGATAACGATGGGATCTTTCAACGACAGATTGCCTACGGTTTGTTATGAAGTTCATCATAAGCTATCTAAGGGCATGGCAACAAACGAATTCAAGATGTGGGCCATGAAACGCTTGCGCACCGCGCTACTGCAATGCACCAATTCTTTGGGCGAGGCGGCGAAGACACTGTAATCGAACTTTTAGCCCTTCATCCAGCTTCATAAGACGACTCCAGTGCATAAGTGGAGCTAGACATCGGGGGTTTCCCGTTTCAACAATCCGGTTACGACTGATGGATAGCACCCTTGTTTTTAGTGCATTTTCAGACTAAGTTGTATCTCTACTTTCCATGACCCCACCTCACCATCATACATATGCGCCATTGGATAGATCACTGCGGGACCTCTTTTGTCACCGAAAAACAACCTGCTCGCGCCTCGCGTGGCATGGTGGTCACCAACCATCCTCTGGCCTCTGCTGCTGGCTCAGAAATGCTGTGCGCCGGGGGCAACGCAGTCGACGCAGCCGTAGCAGCTCTGTTCACGTTGAGTGTGGTCGAACCCATGATGGTGGGCCTGCTCGGCGGTGGGTTTGCACACCTTCGTCATCCCGATGGGACGCACACCATCTTGGAAGGCCAAGGCACGTGTCCGCAAGCGGTTGGCCCACACACCTTCACACATGACGCGTTGGCTCCTGCCGGTTCGCTTGAAAGCGTAGGTCGCCAGCACAGTTTAGGCAGAAAGGCGGTGGCCACACCCGGCAACCTGATGGCCTGGTGCCAAATGCTTTCGCAACATGGTTCCATGTCTTTGTCTGAGGTGATTGCGCCGGCCATCAAACTCGCCTCTTGTGGATTCAGGGCCACGCAATACTTGAGTGACTGCATTACCGAAAACGCGGCTGATTTGTCGCTAGACCCCGAAATTTCACGATTTTTCTTGCCCCAAGGTCAAGCGCTTCAAAAAGGCGATTTGCTATTGCAAGGTGCCTATGCCGACACCCTGAAACTGGTTGCCCAAGTAGGTGCCGATGCTTTGTACCGCGGGGCACTCGGCCGCGCCTTATGTACCGACATTGCAAGTCAACAGGGCTTTTTAAGCCTAGAAGATTTACGCCTCTACAACACCCGTCATCCCGCTGCATTGCGTAGCCAGTACCGCGGTTTTGAAATCATCGGCCCGCCACCACCGTGCGCAGGACCTTTGCACATCGGGCAAATGCTCAACGTGCTCGAGGGTTTTGATCTAAAAGCCATCGGCTTCGGAACCGAACAAGGCGTCCACTTGCTCGCCGAGGTCATGAAAATGGCTTTTGCAGATCGCTCTGCGGTCACTGCAGATCCAGACTTTGTAAATGTCCCTATCGAAAAACTGCTGTCTGCCGAATACGCTGCCGAGCGCCGCAAGCAAATAAACCTGCATCAAGCACAAACGTGGTCCCCGGGCCTGGCGCCTGCTGAAAGCGCCAACACCACCCACATCACCGTGGCTGACAGCGACGGGCGCATCGTCAGTGCCACGCAGACCATCAATTCGGTGTTTGGTGCGCGCTACATGGTGCCGGGCACTGGCATGATTCCCAATAATTATCTGTACGTTCTCGATCCGAGGCCTGACCGCGCCAACTCGATGGCCCCCGGAAAGCGAGTGACTTCGTCGATGGCACCTCTAATGGTGATCAAGAACGGTAAGCCCCGCTACGCGCTCGGTTTGCCTGGCGGTTTGCGGATCTTTACTTCTGCGCTTCAAGCCGTGATCAACCTGATCGATCATGGCATGAGCTTGCAAGAGGCGGTTGAGGCACCCCGCATCTGGACCCAGGGGTTCGAGCTAGAGCTAGAGCCCGCCTTTTCTAAGTCACTGCACACCTCACTTCAAACCCGCGGTCACCCCGTTGTGCACGTGCCCAATGTGGGCGGCGGCATGAACGCGATTGAATTCCATGACGATAGATCCCTCGAGGGCGCCGCCTGCTGGCGGGCAGACGGCACGCCTATCGGTATAGGTGGTGGATTGGCTCGCAAAGGTGTTCGCTTCTTGCCGGAAACACGCAAAGCCTGAACCGGTCATAAGCCGTCTAAATTGTTGTAATTTATGCGGCCAAATTGGTGACGAGCTTTGTTCACCAAGCGATAGTAAATACTGTCGCTCTAGCACGCCTTTAGCGGCTTTGCTATGCGTAACCCACAGCGGCACAGAGTCTGAAAAATGAAAAAAGCCCAACGACTACTAAACGCTATGATCACATCAGCCATGATATAATATGTCATGGCTGATGTAAAAATTATTGATGAATCTCACAAAATTTCCGACAAGCGTGGAAACGGACAGTTAAGACGAGAGGTTTGGGTAAACAAGCTCACCAAAAAAATTACTCGTTATAACTTGGCTTATATTAATCACCTGATTTACTCTGGGGATAATGGTCGCGTAGTTGGTTACGATAACGCTGACGATGGGCATCATCGCCATATGTTGGGTAAAGTAGAACCAGTCGAATTTGTGGATTTCGAAGATACCGAAACACGATTTGAAAATGACTGGCTTGGCCTGAGGGATAAAAAATGACAAAGCTCATCATTAAAACTGGTACAGAAGAAGACTTCTTCAAGCGCGGTCGCCAGATCGCTAAAGCAGCCGATCGTGGTGAACGACTGCCGAATGAGCGCATTGTCAGCTTCGAAGATCCCGCCGACATGATGAAACTTATCACTACGGCTCGTCTGGCATTGTTCCGGGCAGTAAAAGAGCAGCCCGGCTCGATTACCGACATCTCAGAACGCTTACACAGAGATCGCAGTGCGGTAAAACGCGATATCGATGAGCTGGTGCGTGCAGGGCTCGTTACAGTTGCGAATAAAGTCTTACCTGGACATGGGCGTATGAAAGAAGTTCGAGCAACAGCCCAGCGTTTTAGCTTACAGGCTGTCGTATCCTAAACCAATTTGGATCATGAGCACAGCTCATCCCAAGGCCCGCCTGTCTCCTCAACACTTGCTCTATGTCTGATAGCGGACACGCTTCATTTGCCTGCGTTGATGCTCTCACATGCGTTGGGCATCACCTCTGATATGTGGCAAACGCAAATCGTTCGCTACCGCAGCTAAAGTGGGGGAGACCGATCTAGTTTTAATTTTTTGCGAACCGTTGCGATGAAAGACTGATCAACATAATTCGCGTTGACCTGGCGTTGAAACTGCCTGATCGATTCACCATAACGATCACCCTGCTCTTTATTCAACACAACTTCGCCGCATGCAGGACAAAAAATGTCCCTTCACCGTGAGAATTGTCGTAGCATCATCTTTGTAGATATAGGGTACGTCACGCGTGTCGAGTTTGTTTTTCCATGCAACAGCACTAACCTAGTTTGGTTTCAGTTCTGGCTTCGTGCCCTCAGGGACGCATACGGCCCATAATTTTTTCATATATAAAAACACCTAAATGAAACTCTGCATTCTCGATAACGATCACTTAGACCCAGCTGCCGTACCGATTTGGGGCAGTTATGCCAACATGTTTGAGCGCTTGTTGCGGGATGCAGGCTTTCAGGGCGATGTTGAAGCCTTCAGTGCACGCCACTCTCAGTACCCCGGTTCGTTTGATGCTTACGATGTCGTGCTACTGACGGGCAGCCGTGCAGATGCGTTTTCAAAAGAGCCTTGGGTGGTGGACTTGTGCTCGCGCGTGAGCGCTTTGCTAAAGCAAAAAAAACGTCTCATTGGCGTTTGTTTTGGGCATCAACTGATCGCGTATTGCCTAGGTGCCAAGGTCGACCGCGCCCCTCAGGGCTGGTGCCTGGGACGTCATACCTACACTTGGCATGAGCCGCAGTATTTTGAAGAATACACAGAGCAAGTCAGTCTGTTGGCCAGTCACCAGGACCAGGTGCTGGAGCTGCCCGCAGGCGCGCGTTTGCTGGCCAGCAATTCGCATTGTCCGATTGCGGCCTATGCCATAGGTCAGCAGGTGCTGTGCTTACAGCCCCATCCAGAGTTTGACCCCGAGTACAGCGCGTTTTTGCTGGAAAAACGCCGGGCCCAGTATGGCGAGGTGGTCTATCAGGAAGCCTTGTCGGGCTTGCACTCTGGTCACGATGGTGCCCGTATGGCGCACCTGATGCTGCGCTTCATGGAGCAAGCGTGAAGCGGAATTACCCCAAATCTTAGACAAAGGATTAAGTCTGAACGGGGGGGCGTAGGGTTTCTTACTCAACAAAAAAGGCCTTGGGGCTAATTGCCTAAGCGCCCAAAACGACTGACAAAAGCATCAAGTCGTTCTGCAAGCAAAGCATCCTGAGCGATGCGTTGTAAATCGCTGACATCAAGAGCTTTAGCAAAAAGACGAGCGTCAGTATCTTGCAAGTAATAAGCTTCTTTTTTAACTACGCGGCTCAGAAACTGCAATCGAAGTTTAAGCCCTTCATCCAGTTTCATAAGACGACTCCAGTGCGAGTCGCAATTTCATGGATCGGCTGATTCTTTAAATTCAGGGCCTTGAGAATCACATCAAGCCTGCGTCCATTCATGGAACGAGATATACGACTGGCCAACCTAGCGCTCTTGAGTGCCGGCTCATCAACAATATTGGGCACTTCGACCATAAGATCAACGCCCCCACTCGCACCCGCTTAAACGCTTTCTGCAAGTTCTCTCTCGTCAGAGCTGCTTGCAGCAGCGCTGACCCTGTGCTCTCGGTGATATGTCGCGGGCCATCCGGTTCGTCGCTGATAGGTATTTGCACAGCTTCACTGCGCGCAGCCCCCGTCCGCCCCGGTTGCCCGGGCATCTGACGCACTCCGTCTCGCATCGACATGGCCTCAAACACTCCCTCTCGTTTGGCCCTTCGTCAGGGGTTTCAGGCTCACCGCCCCAGCCTCTGACTACTACGACCTCTGCTGACTTCTCGCTCCGATTCGACATCGTCACCCTTTCAGGCGTGAGGCAAGATCTCCCCAGGTAAGAACGCACTCCTTCGCTGCACAACCGCCGGATCTACACCGTTTCGCCTTGATCACAAGAGCTTCGCGGTTTTGTGCCCGCTCGCCCTGCTCGGCAGTGCCTTTTATCCGGTTCTTGTGCATCGGCTCGCAGTTTCGCTCCGCGCTTCCTTCCCACATTCAGTCACCCTCATGCAGTTACTCTTCGCTTCGTTCGCTGTGATCAACTTACGGCGGGACTTGCACCCGCAAGAGTGCGCCCATGCTGGGCGCACACAAAAAAGCCCAACCATGAAGTTGGGCTAAGTCATTGAAAGGTGGAGCTTTCATTCAAGACCCTCCACCTAGCGCGACAAGCTGCCAACTGAGCCTGCAGAAGTCCCTATTCCTAAATCATCGATACTCTTTAGTTCTTTCAATAGATTGGGATGTCGATTAAGCACCCAGAATAATTTCACTAACGCCAACGGCGGTTTAGCTCTGCCTTTCTCGTAACGCGAAAAAGCATTCACGCCGCCACCAAACATTTCTGCTGCTTCTCGCTGATCTAGCTTTAATTTTTTGCGTACCGTTGCTATAAAAGACGGATCAACATAGGTCGCATTGATCTGGCGTTGAAACTGCCTGATCGATTCACCATAACGATCACCCTGCTCTTTATTCAACACAACTTCGCCGCATGCAGGACAAAAATCCCCCTTCACCGCGAGAATTGTCGTCGCATCACCTTTATAAATATAAGGTACGTCGCGCGTGTCGTGGATCAGTTCAGCGGCACCACAGCATGGGCACTTCATGATCAAAGCTCCTTGAAAGAAACAATCAAAACATCTTCAATAATGGTCAGTTTTAAATAGATATCAGATCCATTCTGATTCACAACCTTGTAGACATCTTGCCAAAGGGGGTGCGGTTAAAAACTGGGGGTGCGGCGGAAAAGTTGGACTACTTGGAGGTAGTTCATGTATTCATACGAAGATCGAATTCGAGCAGTTAATCTTTATATCAAGCTCGATAAACGCATCGCGGCGACCCTTATTCAGTTGGGCTACCCGACAAAGA
>JAURJT010000044.1 GCA_030832095.1 Gammaproteobacteria bacterium
CTCCTAAGCTATGTCCAGCGACAGCACAAGGTGTCACGCCTAAGCCAATCCACATCTTGCTCAACGCATACTGAATACTGAAGAGCGCAGGCTGTGCGTAGTGCGCCTTCGCATTGAGCAACCGGCTTGTGTCTTCGTCTTCAGAGTGCATTAGTTGCAGCAACGACGTATCCAGAATATCATCTAAGATGTTGCAACACTCATCTAGTGCCTTCGCAAAGCTTGGTTGTTGCTGATAGAGCTCTTTGGACATCCCCGCATAAATGGAACCCTGACCGCCAAAGACAAAGGCGACTCTGGGAGCTTTTTTGATTTCTGTTCGAGTCGTGTGGATGTCGAGGCTTGTCTTGTCGACCAAATATTGATTGAGCAGCTCAAGCGCTTGCTCTTTGCTTCGTGCCGTAAAGGCAACGCGGTGTTTGAAATGATCACGATGACGATTACTGCTTAGGCAGAGGGCATTTAGCGAAGCCTCTGTCGTACCTAAAAACTGACCGTAAGCATTGACTGTTTGTGCCAAACCGTCTTTGCTCTTTGCAGATAACGCCAAGATCGACAGACGTCCATCACTGGTTGGCGCAACGGTTGCGGCAGGCGCCGGAGCTTCTTCAACGATCAAATGGGCATTACTTCCGCTTGCTCCAAAGGCACTTAAACCTGCTCGTCTTAACGTACCCTGTGACCGCCAAGGTTGTAATTCAGAAACAGGTTGCAGATTGAGTTCGCTCCAAGGGATACGACTACTGGGCGTTTGAATATGAAGCGTAGGAGGTAACTCGCGGTGCTCAAGCGCCTTGAGTAGTTTGATGAGACCCATCACGCCTGCAGCTGACTCTAGGTGACCGATATTTGACTTAATCGAGCCCACCAACAATGGCCGATCTCTTTGCTCGGCTTTACCAATGACGGCCCCGAGCGATTGGGCTTCGATGGGATCACCCAAGGGGGTGCCAGTGCCGTGGGCCTCGACGTAATCGATGTCGTGAGGCTGAAGCCCAGACTTCAGCAGTGTTTGGCGGATCAGTTTTTGTTGGGCTTGGCCATTGGGCACAGTAAAGCCGCTACTGGCACCGTCTTGGTTGACACCCGTTGCGCGTATCACGCCAATGATGTTGTCGTTGTTTGCAATGGCATCTGAAAGCCGTTTTAAAACGACGATGCCACAGCCTTCGCCTCGAACATAACCATTTGCATCCTCACTAAAGGTCTTGCACTTGCCGTCTGCGGACATCATCCCAGCAGCTGACAAGGTCACGTTCAGTAAGGGTGAGAGTGTGAGGTTAACGCCACCAGTCAAGGCAAGATCACAGTCCTTGGCCCTGAGTGACGTGCAGGCCAGATGAATTGCTGTGAGCGAAGAGGAACATGCTGTATCCACCGCCATGCAAGGGCCTTGCAACCCTAAAACGTAAGAGATTCTTCCGGCACACGCATTGAGTGGTGTACCAGTGTTGAAGTAAGGATTTCCATCTCCTTCTCCCTCCGAGCAAGCTTGCAACAGGCCATAGTCGCTCGAGGTGACTCCCACAAATACTCCGGAGGCACTCGCAACGAGCGAAGAGGGTGGAATCCCCGCGTGCTCAAGCGCCTCCCAGGCAACTTCAAGTAGCAGCCGTTGCTGAGGATCCATCCCTTCAGCCTCTCTGGCTGAAATTCCAAAAAAACTGGCATCAAATTTGTCTGCGTCTTCGACAAATCCTCCGCGAAGCGTGTAGGCCTTGCCGGGTGTGCCTGGTCGCGGATCATAATAATCCTGAGCGTTCCAACGCGTTTTAGGAATGTCAGTGATGGCATCGCGTCCTGCGCGAACCAAATGCCAAAGCTCTTCTGGATTTTTCACGCTTGGCGCACGGCACGCCATACCAACCACTGCAATGGGCTCGGCAGATAGCGCCTTGGTTTGCTCAAGCTCTTTGCGCAGTAATTGAATGAGCGAATACGCCTTTTGCAACGGGCTTGCTACGGCTGAAGGCGAGTCACTCATCTTGCATCCTTTTTAGCAGTCAGAGATGAAAGTTCGCCCTCAATCAACGCTGCAATTTCACTGTCTGATAGCTCGTTCTCAATCGAAGGTGTTTGTGTGTGTGTCATGGCTGGCTGAGGTGTCTGTGCCACTTGATCTTTTGCTAATGTCTCTTCAGAAAAGAGCAAGGACAGCAGATATTTGGTAAGCCGCTCGACACTAGGAAAATCAAAAATGGTTGAGGCGACTAGTTTGCAGCCTAGTTGTTGTTCTAGACGAGTTCGTAGCGAAACCGCCATTAAAGAGTCCATACCAAAATCAAAGAATCCTCTATTCAGATCAAGACTTGAAAGGTCAGAGATTTCAAGCAAGGCACAGACTTGTTGGCTGATATATTCACTCAAAGCGTCGGTACGATTCCAAGCAGGCATCTCATGAAGCTGATTGAGTAGTAATGGCCCCTCAGCGCTTTCGGTAGGCGCGGTATCAGCAACCAACAAATCAAACACGGGCTGCTTGTGATGCGCAGAGTACGTATTTTTGAGTTGAGGCCAGTTCGCTTTGACAATCGCAATTTGACTGTGATGTAACAGCAAAGCTTGTTCAAGGTGCTGTAGCGCTTCGCTTGGAGCTAGGGTTAAAAACCCGCTATTTAAAACCTTATCTGAACCGGCAGTGCTTTGGACCAGACCGCCGCTTTCCCAAGGACCCCAGTTGATGCTAATGGCAGGCAGGTTGAGCGTTCGACGATGTGTGGCGAGCCCATCTAAAAATGAATTGGCAGCAGAGTAGTGCGCGAGTTGAGCCGAGCCAAGTACGCTTGAAATTGAAGAATAAAGTACAAAAAAATCGAGGTCGAGCGCCTTAGTGTGCTCGTGCAAATTCCAGGCCCCTTGAACTTTGGATTCGAACATGCTGTGCAGTGCTTCAATCGTGAGATCTTTACACCAAATTGGGCTCGCCAGACCTGCAGCATGCACGACGCCTTTAATTTGACGTTTGTTTTTAATCAGAAAGTCAAAGACTTGTCTCACTTGTAGGGCTTGTGAGACATCGCAAGGCATAAACAATACTTTTGTACCGAGAGCCTCGATTTCTTGGATCGCTTGCTGTGCGCTTTCGTTCGGAATGTTGCGACTCAGCAAGATCACTTCACTGGCATTCTTCGATGCCAGAAAGCGAGCGGTTTGGAGGCCGAGTGAGCCCGTGCCACCCGTGATCAGGTAAGTTGCGTCTTCGGCGATTTTCAGATTTTTGAAAGGTACGCCGTCGACCGGCTCTAAGCGAGCCACATATTTTTTCTGTTGAATCAGTTGAATGTGACTTTCGTCTGTGTCAGCAACGAGCTCATCAAAAACATGCGCTGCGCTGGCCTGGTCGTACTCTAAAACACCACCCTGAATAGTTGGGTTTTCTAAAAATAACGAACGCGCAAAACCGGTGAGCATGCTAGAAAACGGTGTCGAAAAATCCTTACGCGTCAACGAATCTGATCTTTTCACCAAAAACCAAAGCGGTATTGCAAGTGATAACTGAGTTAACGCGTGGCTGACGTATGCCGCGTTTAGTAACATCTGTTCTCCAAACGTTGGATGAAAACTGGTTTCATTCCAATCCGTTGGCCACATAAAAGCAATGCTCTTCAGAGACTTTGTTTGTTGAACGTCTTGTATCACTCTGCGATAGTCATTTGACGAGAGTCCGTCAAGTACCCACAGTGTCTCTGATTTTTTTTCGTAACTATGAGCAGGGACGACATAAATATTTGTGGTGTCTGCGCCATTCAAGGCACCCGCAGGGACAGCTTCGATATTCGAGACAAAAATAAGTCTATGCCCAACGGACTGTGCACGTGTCACCGTCGCGCCCGAAGCGGCTTGTTGCTGCCAAACTGGTCGATACAGCGGTTGAGTTGTTTGATGTTTGCTTTGTTGATACTCGTCTATTAAGACTTGGCAAATTCTGCTCACGACCGAGTCATCTTTCTCTTCAAAATGACTGCGTTGCGAGAGATGGTCTCGCAGGTCGGCGACATTGCCGTTTTTAATCAGTTCAAGCATCTTGAATGATTGAACGCTCTCATTCGCGGCGGTGGTCTGGCTAGCGTTAAACCAATGACGTTGGCGCTGAAAGGCATAAGTCGGCAAATCCACAAAAGGTGCCTTCATCACGCCATACACTTTCAGCCACTCGATCGCGACTCCCGCAAGGTAAAGTTGCGATAAGTTTTCGGTGATCGATTGCACTGCGCCTTTGTTTTTTCTTAAGCTAGGCATCAAATGCATGCGCTGGGCGTGTTCACTTTGCCCGACCATCCCCAGCAAAACGGGCTGAGGTCCAATTTCCATCACAATATCAAGTTGGTCGTTCAGTAAGCTATCGGTGATTTTGGTAAATTGGACCGGCTGACGGATGTGATCTCGCCAATAGCGCGCGGTTTGTATGTCTTCTCGAGCTAGTGCGCCACTGATGTTTGAAAGCAAGGGGATCTGGGCGGGCTGAAACGTGATTGTTTCGGCAAAAGAAAAGAACTCACTGAGCATTGGCTCCATGAGTGCTGAATGAAAAGCGTGCGACACGGTCAGCTCGCGGTACTTGATCCCTGACTGATTAAGCGTCGACTGAAAGTCTGTGATTGCACTGAGATCGCCTGACACCACGGTCTCTTTGGCCGTATTGAGCCCAGCGATTTCCAGTGTCCCTGAAGTATCGAGTGTTGTTAACAGCGCTCGAACGTCATCACCAGAAGCAAAAACGGCCATCATTCCACCGGTAACTTTCAGTTGCTGCATCAGGCGAGCACGCGTTGCGATGAGTTTTAGACCGTCTTCAAGCGAAAAGACACCCGCGATGCACGCGGCAACGTATTCACCGTCACTATGCCCCGCCACAACGTCGGGTTTGATTCCCCACGACAACCAAAGTTGAGCCAGTGCATATTCAAGCGCAAAAAGTGCTGGTTGTGTATTGACAGTTTGATTCAGCGCACCGGTCTGATCCTCAAAGATCAGCGTGAGTAAAGGCTGTTCAAGAAGCGGGTCTAAGTAGGTTGCGCAACGTTGCAAAGCCTCTCTGAAAACAACTTCAGTGTCAAAAAGTTCTTTACCCATTCCTGGATATTGTGATCCTTGCCCTGTAAACAACCAGACGATCTTTGGTGCCTGGCCATTCAAATTCAGTTTTTTACTTAGAGCCGAGTGTTGTTGCGGCTGACTTGAAAAATGGTTCAATTTTTCAAGACACTCAGTCTTTGAACCGGCAACAATCGAGAGCCTGTGTTCAAAATGGGTACGGTGCAAGCTCGCCGCCAGGCAAAAGGCTGTGAGGTCTTCGTCCGATATTTGTTTGATTTGTTGCGTAAACCGTCTGACTTGTGCATCGAGCGCTTGAGGTGAACGTGCGCTGATATTCAGGATGTGTAGAGGTCGATGGCCTAAGCTCTCTGAGTCGAGTGTTGCTTGAGCGCTTGAAGGGGCCTCTTCTAAGATCACGTGGCTGTTTGTTCCACTGAATCCAAATGAACTTACACCGGCAAAGCGAGCTTTGTCTTCGCAGAGCCATTCTTGGCGCTGATGGGTGATTTGAAAGGGCAGGCTATCCCACGGAATGTGAGGATTTTGTTCGGCACAATTTAGATGTGCGGGTAAAACTTTATGCTGCAAGGCCAAGACCACTTTAAGCAGTCCGCTGATGCCTGCTGCGCCCTCCATGTGACCGACATTTGTTTTGACTGAGCCAATTTTTAAAGGATCTTTGGGAGTGCGTACATTCGAAAAAATCTCGGCCAAAGCGCCAATCTCAATCGGATCCCCCAAGCTGGTGCCGGTACCGTGCGCTTCAATGTAGTCGATCTGATCGGCACTGACGTTGGCATTTTTGAGTGCTTGCCTGATGACGCGTTGCTGAGAAGGACCATTAGGGGCGGTCAGTCCGCTGCTCGAACCATCTTGATTGACGGCGCTGCCCCGAATCAAGGCCAGCACACGATCGCGCTTGACGTCGACATCAGATAGCCGTTTCAACACAACAAGGCCGCAACCCTCTCCGCGGCCAAAGCCGTTAGCGTCAGACGAGAAGGCTTTGCATTTGCCGTCTGGTGACAGCATGCGATTGCGAGAAAAATCTATGCTAGTTTCAGGCGTGAGCGTTAAATTGACTCCGCCCGTGATGGCGAGATCGCATTCCAGGTTACGTAAACTTTGACAGGCCAAATGAACGGAAACTAGAGACGATGAGCAAGCTGTGTCAATGGCAACGCAGGGGCCCTCGAGCCCAAGCGTGTATGACAGACGACCAGACGCCACACTGTGGGCCATGCCAGTCGTCATGTAGGCATCGATGTCTGTCTTATCTCGTGACATCGATAGCAGGCTGAAATCTTGATTGCAAATGCCAATGAATACGCCCGTTCGACTTCCTGCAAGCGATTCAGGAATGATATTGGCGTGCTCGAGGGCTTCCCAGCACACCTCAAGCAAGAGATGTTGCTGGGGATCCATATTTTTCGCTTCTCGCGGAGAGATTCCGAAAAATTCTGGATCTGACTCTTGTACCTGAGAAAAGAAAGACCCTTTCGTGGTGATGATCTTGCCAGCCTCGTCATAATTTGGGCTGTAATAGGCTTCACTGTTCCAGCGAGTTTCAGGGATCGTTGCGATCGTGTCCTTGCCGGACATTAGCAACTCCCAAAAGTCTTCAGGAGAATCAATGTCGCCCGGAAATCGGCAGCCTAGACCAATGATTGCGATCGGTTCAGATTGTTGCTTTTCTAGCGCGTCGATTTTTTTTCGCGCGGCCTGCAAGGCGAGTAGCGCTTGCTTGACGGAGGTAAGCTGACTTTCAGAGGCGGACTGTTCCATTGCAAATAAACCGAAAAAGAGTCCACGTATTCGCTAGGTTGCGCACTTAAGTTGAATAGCCAAAACAGGTTTCTTCATACGGACAGACCTTAACATAGGCGTCAGTCCACATACTCACAATTTCGCACAGAATGGATCTGAGGCAAGAGCGCTTAGGCGGAGTTCAGAGCCCTGAAGTTTTCACCGTTTTGGCCACGGTCAGACTCCCTTTTAACTAAACATAACTTTACTTTTCAATCCCCAAAGCCCATGTCTTTGAGAGTCTTTCTGAGCTCTTCTGCTGCCTCTTGTTCGCTCAATTGCT
Organism: Gammaproteobacteria bacterium; assembly: GCA_030832095.1. GTDB lineage: Bacteria > Pseudomonadota > Gammaproteobacteria > Burkholderiales > Burkholderiaceae_B > Zwartia > Zwartia planktonica. Next base: position 7,127 of record JAURJT010000044.1, read on the forward strand.
CAATCGCCAGAGTGTCAGCATCCCTTGAGTCCTTCATTTTGGCTTCGACAAGGGGAAATTTCTCATTGATTTTTGAAACGAGATAGTTTGCAAGGCTCGTTGTGTTGGGATAATCAAAGGCTAGGGTTGGGGGAAGTGGGACCATCAGTTCGCGGTTTAAGCGATTTTTGAGCTCAACCGCAGTCAGCGAATCCATCCCCATATCCAAGAATCCTTGCTTACGGTCAATGCTCCTTGACTTGGGTAAGCTCAGCACGGCGACGATATTCTGCTCAACGAGTTGCAGAATGAGGGCCGCTCTTTCCTCAGTATTGGCTGTTGCGACATCGTTAAGCAAGGAACTGGTGCTTGTCGGGCGAGCTTGACTGGCAGCGTCATCTTGAAACGCAGCTAAAAAAGCCTGGGATTTTTTATTGAGTTGATAGGTACGCCAGTCAATATCGAATACGCCGAGCTGAGCCCCGTGGTGATGCATGGCGTGACTCAAGGCGGCCAACGCAAGGCGAGGCGGCATCGCTCGAATACCTTGCTTGGCCAAATTAAGAGGTGAACTCATTCTTGCGGCTAGACCGATTTCAGCCCAGGCACCCCAATTGATGGCAAGCGCCGCGCGGCCTGTTGCGCGTCGATACTGCGCGAAAGAATCCAAGAAGGCGTTAGCCGCTGCGTAGTTCGTTTGGCCCGGAGCACCTAGCAGCGCCGTTGCCGACGAGAACAGCACGAAGAAATCCAGCGGAAGGTCGAGTGTTTGTTGGTGCACGAGCCACGCACTGTCAATTTTCGAACGCAAGACTTTGTCAAAGCGTTCGACGCTTTGCTGCGAGAGTACGCCGTCATCCAGTACGCTGGCGCAATGGAAGATGCCCCTGAGTCGTTGGCCAGAGTCCTTCAGTTGACGTACGAAGCGAGCTACGTCGTTTGGTGCTGTGATGTCAGCTTGCAGCACTGTAATCGTCGTACCAGCCTCACGCAGCGTATCAAGTTGGGCTTGTTTGTCTGGGGTTGGTGTGCTTCGCGCGACCAAGCAAATATGTTGCGCGCGTTGCTCAACCAGCCAATTCGCCAGACTCAAGCCCAAATCACCTAAACCACCAAGAATCAGATATTGATCGTTCGGGTCGTTTGAGATGACTGCTTGTTGTTGCATGTCGATGATGACTTTGCCAGTGTGTTTGGCTTGTTGCATCGTGCGAAAAGCAGTTTCGATGGCCTCAGCCGCGAAGGTCTGATAGGGTAGTGGTTTGAGCTCGTCGGTGGCAAAACGCTCAAGCAGTTTGCGCAGTAACGCCTGCAGCACGTGACGCTGCTCTCGGTAAAGCACCATCAGATCAATCGGAAAATATTGTATTGCCGTAGAGAA
>JAURJT010000045.1 GCA_030832095.1 Gammaproteobacteria bacterium
AGTCTTTCCATGCGACCTCGCCTTGCAGATCAGGACTGGCTAGGAGACAGCATAGTTAGCCCTGATTAGGTTCAATGCGCTGGCTCAGTTGAATTTAACAAATCATTCGTGAGCGCAGCGCCTTGCTCTTGCATGACTTTTTTAATGTCGCGTGATTGTTGCGTCGGGGTTCGAGCTTCGAAAGGCTTGTGTTGCCCCTCTAGATAAGCGCCCAGTCCGCGCGCGCGATCGACCACTCCTTTGCCAAAGCGCAGCGACAGGGTTTCGAAGGCGCTGAGGGCTTGATCAATGTTGTCCGGTTGAGTCGCCAAGGCCTGGGCCAACGTTTGCGCGTCAATGGCTGCTTTTGTGATTCCGCCACCCACATGGGGTCTGGCAATAAAAGCGGCATCGCCGATTAACGCTACCCGCCCAAATACGAGGCGCTCTGATTCAAGATCGTTGATAGCTTGAAAAAACGGCTGAGGCACCTGACAAACAATGCGTGCAAGTTGAGGTGCCAAAAGTTTTTTTGCTGCGGCTTTAATCCCTAGCGACAGTTCTGTACGAATCAAGGGTGGTGCAATCGCGCTGCCGTGGCAAACACCATACTCGTCGGTGCAAAGATCTTTTAACTCATCTTCAGAGGCGGGGCGATACCAGACAAAGTTGTAGGAGCGTTTTCCGCGAATATTTTCATTCGTACGTCCCAAAACTGGGTAAGCTAAAAATTGTTCGCCCTCGGGAAACCCAAAAGCGTAATTTTCAAAAATTTGCGCATGATCTTCAGCAGAAAAATCATTTTCATCTACCATGCCGCGCCAGGCGACATAGCCCGCATAGCTCGGTTCGATCTCTGGGGCATAGTGTTGGCGAACCGTCGAGCGCAGTCCATCTGCACCCACTAACAAGTCACCCGTTTCATGACTGCCGTCACTAAAGATAGCAGTCACGCGATTGCCAGCTTGTTTGATATCAATAAGCTGTTTGCCTGAATGATACTCATGGGCAGCAATCAGATCTTTTAAGGCGTTATAGATCGTTGCCCACGCACTCATCGTATGCAGTTTTTCTACCTCGTGCACGACCTCGCCAGACGGCCCAAAACACAGACGTCTTTTTAGCGGGATGCATTTTGCCTCGAGGTCTTGAATACCCAAGCTAGCCATGATGTCAAAGAGTTGGCGATAGGTACCAATGCCTGCACCTCGGCTCGCCAGGTCCCCTTGGGTACGTTCGTAAATTGAAATCTGCCACCCTTGCTTGCGCAATAAATTTGCCGCGAACAATCCCGCTAATGAGCCACCAATAATCAATGCGCGTTTGCTGCCTGGTGTCACGATCAGCCTCCTAGATTTTCAAGGCCAAGTTTTTTGACGAGTGCGCGCCACTTTTCAACATCTTCTTTGAGTATGTCGGCAAACTCTTTTGGGGTATTACCCACTGTCCGCGTTCCGGTCGAGTTTGCTTGATCTTGCAATGTTTTTGAAGCTAATGTTTTGACGACCTCATCGCGCAGTTTTTGAACAATCGCTGGAGGTGTACCAGCCGGTGCCAGCAAGGCATACCAAGACCCAGCTAAAACTTTGGGCAAGCCGAGCTCGGCAAAGGTCGGCACATCGGGTGCGGCGGGTGACCGCTTTGCATCTGCTAGTGCGAGGGGAATGAGGCGACCAGCCCGGATATGAGGCAGATCTAAAGACAGTGAATCGAACATGACCATGACGTTGCCTGCCATCACATCTTGAATCGCTTGGGCACTGCCTTGGTAGGGAACATGCGTCATTTTGATACCCGCTTCTGAGCTGAAGAGTTCAGCGGCGAGGTGGGCAGAGCTGCCGATGCCAAAAGACGCATAGGTCACACTACCCGGATCTTTTTTTGAACGCTCGATGACGTCTTTCAAGCTCTTGATGTTTGATTTGGGCGCCGCCGTCATTAAAAACGCCGCTTCAGCAACAATGGTGACTGGCGCAAAGTCTTTAATGGGGTCATATGGCAGATTTGTTTTAAGCGCAGCGTTCATCGCGAGCGAGCCTGTTGTACCCGCCATGATGGTGTAGCCGTCTGGAAGCGATCGTGCACCGAAGGTTGTGCCGATGGCGCCATTTGCACCAGCCTTGTTTTCAACCACAAAACTTTGGCCCAGCTGTTGTGTGAGTAAATTTGCGATCGGTCTAATCCAAATGTCGAGCCCCCCACCCGCGAGGTAGGGGCTGATGATTCTGACTGGACGCTCAGGCCACTCTGCTGCAAAACCTTGGGCGACGGTTGTGCTCAGTAATAGCGTCGCAAATAGGCAGCTAAACGTTGTCTTGAGCTGATCTCGCATAATTGTTATTTTTTTCAAGATTGTCTCTCATTCATTATTATGGTTTTGAAGGCCTTGCTTTTTGTACTTTATAAAAGACTAAGGCAAGGTCCAAACGTAAGCCTCTTGCCCGGGTACAAAGTTTCGAATATTTTGTTCGGCATTTCGATTGATCAGAGGGCGGGCATACAGGGGGTGCATCAGGCTGCGAATTTCGTGTTCGATGTGATGCAACACTTTGCCACTCTCAAGGTCGATCACATCTTTAAAACGATATTGATGCACGCTATCTTCGAGTGAGACTAAGTTGCGAGCCTTTAGCCGTTGATAGGGACCTGAAAAATCCGCAATATAAATCTGTACATGATGATTGTCGTATGGGCGCTTGTCGGTACTATCGGCTTCGCGATAAATTAAAGCCTGGCTGGGCCCAACTGATACGCGCGCGTAGACGCCTGCTTGATCTTTGCCCGTCACAGCCTTGGCGCTCATGATTTCGCGATAAAAGTGTGCAATCGGCTTGGCACTGCCGTGATCTACAAGCATTTCAATGCAAGGCATGCCAAGACTGATCGGGCCAAACTCTGGGGCAGGTTCGTAGCACTTTAAGCGATTGCCCCACGGGCAGGTCACCATGACATGGTCTGCGTGCTCCTCAACGCTGAATGCAGTGCCTGTTAACAAGTCTTGCACCGAGGCAAGACGTTCAAGCAGGGCCGAACGGCTTGGCGTCACAATCACAATATTGCCGCGTAGCACCATGGGCTTGCCAGTCGGCAGATGGAATTGGTTACGGCCTAAGTTCATCCACATATTTGTGATGCCAGTCATCAAATAAGGGTCACGGGTAAAGCCCATCCCCATCGCGTAAAAAATGGTGGCAAGGGCTTGATCCGGAATCGCTAGATTGACATGCTCTAACGCAACAATATTGCCGAGGTCGCCCTCAGAACGATTAAACGCGGTGGCGCTTTGCATGTTGTCTCCTGTGGCCGTGTTGCGGCGCAAATTTTATTGTTGGCTTTACTCGATGCTGATTACTGTGTAACACATGTGTACCCGACATAAAAGTAGTTCATGCTGCACTGCACAGATTAACGAGTGGTCAATGCTTCCGCTAATATAGCTATAACGAATGCTACGGTCTGCTCGAGTTGGCACACATCATGATCGGCACTTAGGGACAATATCTTGAACGTTCATTACAAAAAATCGTTTGTAGGTGTATGGTTTTGGTTGGTAAATGCTGGGTTTACCTGCGCCCTAGCGGCTGAGTTTCCCACAGCACCAATTACCATCGTTGTGCCGTTTGCCGCAGGCAGCGGCACGGATCAAACAGCGCGAGCGATGGCACAGTCGATGGCAGAAGAGTTCGGTACGACCGCTGTGATTGAAAATCGTGGCGGTGCAAATGGTATGTTGGCCGCGCAGTTTGTCGCGCAGGCTAAACCGAACGGTTACACGCTATTACTGACGACCAATACTACCCAGGTTGCGAATCAACATCTTTATAAAAAGTTGCCTTACGATCCTGTCAAAGATTTTCAACCGATCGGTTTGATTGGTCGAGGCAGTATGTTTTTGGTGGTCAATGCTACAAGTCAAATTAAAACGGTCGACGATCTGATTAAAGTGGCTCGTGCTAAGCCAGGAAAGCTGAATTTCGGGAGCGGTAGCTCGTCGAGTCTTGTCGGCTCAGAGCTGCTTAAGCAGATGGCCAAAATTGATGTCACTTCGGTTCCCTACAAAAGTAACCCTCAGGCAGTCAATGATTTGATGGGCGGCCAAATTGAATACATGTTTTTAGATAGTTCGACTGCCTTGCCGCTGATCCGCGCAGGACGCTTGCACCCTTTAGCTGTCAGTGCTGCGACGCGCTCCAAGGCTGCACAGATGGTGCCGACAGTTGCCGAATCGGGATTGCCGGGGTTTGAGGTGACCTACTGGAATGCGGTGTATGCACCGGCTGGTGTCGCGCCAGATATCGTTGATAAGTTAGCGAAGCTGATTGCGGCGGCTGCCTTGTCAAAACGTATGGTGTTACGCCAAGAGTCTTTAGGTAGCGAAGCGATCACGAGTACACCGAGCGAACTGGCTGAATATCAAGCCAGCGAGGTGCGCACCTGGGGGCGTATCATCCGAGCGGCCGGTATTGAGCCCGAGTAGGTCTAGCAGGCATCATCAATCTTTCAACCATTGTCATACATGCAAAATATTCTGCAAGGCGTTACGGTTTTAGAGCTTGGTCAAGTGCTTGCCGGGCCCTTTGCTGGGGCAATTTTTGCCGATCTGGGTGCCGAGGTCATTAAGCTCGAACGGGTTGAGGGCGGTGATGATGCCCGCAACATGGGCGCAGCGTTTCGCTATGGCGATGCGCTGAATTTTCATGTGTTCAACCGAGGCAAAAAGTCAGTGGCAATTGATTTGAAACAGGCTGAAGGGATGGCCGCTTTCGAGCGTTTAGCTGCTACGGCTGATATCTTTATCCACAATATGCGCCCGGGCGTGACGAAGGCCTTGGGCATTGATGGTGAGGCTTTATGCACGCGTCACCCGCAATTGATCTATTGCGAGATCTCTGCGTTTGGCCACACCGGTCCGATGCACTTGCAACCCGGGTACGAACCGCTCATACAGGCGTTTAGTGGATTGTCGAGCATCAATGGCGGCCCAGACGACCCGCCCATGCGTTCCGGTGCTTCTGTCTGCGATCAGGGTACGGGCATGTGGGCGGTGATCGGTGCCTTGGCAATGCTGCAAAGGCGAGGGCACACCGGTCGCGGTGGTGTGGTAAGCACTTCACTACTTGAGACGGCACTGGGCTGGGTCGGGCAGAAGGCTGATGCCTACGTCAACCTTGGGCGTTTGCCAGATCGGCACCGCTCGGGGCACCCTGGTTTTGTGCCCTATGAATCGTTTGAAACCAAAGATGCGCCGATTTTGATTTGTTGTGGCAACGATCGCTTGTTTGCGAAATTTGCGCAAGAGTTGGGGCACCCCGAGTGGTTAAGTGATGAACGATTTTCTAGTAATCGAAATCGCCTGGCTAACAAACTCGTGTTGTTAGAGCGTTTGATTCCTTTGCTGCGTGCACAAACTCGCTCAGAGTGGGTCGCGCGTTTCAATGCGGCAGGCGTGCCTTGCGCACCAGTCAATGCGGTGCCCGAAGCACTCGAAGACTCTCAGGTGCAGGCGCTTCAGATGCAGAGCTTGGTGCCAGGCGAGGATTTTGTTTTGACGGCGCTACCAATTTCTTTTGATGGGCAGCGCCCTGCCCATCGCTCGGTCGCCCCGAGGCTTGGGCAGCACAATAAAGAATTCGAAGTGCCAGAAAAAGGTCTCTAGGCGCTGAGGCGCAATGTGCACTTGTCGCCGCTTGCACGCCGTTCAATCGTGACGCAGCTTAGGTTTGGCACCGCGCCGATGAGTTGACGTTTGATGAACAGGCACAGGTTCTCAAGCGTGGCAGGCCCTAAATCAGCGATGTCGTCTAAAAACTGATGGTCTAGCAGAGCGCGAACCCGTTCAATTTCGAGACGAAGATAGGCCAAGTCGAGCACCATGCCCGACGTTAGGTCGGGTTTGCCCGTCAGGGTGATTTCGGCCTCATAGGTATGGCCGTGGATTTGACGGCTACCGTATGCGTCGATCGTACGACTTAACGTATGCGCAGCTTCAAAATAGAATCTTTGTGAGAGCTCGAAGTGATCGGTGTTGTTGTGTTGCTTCAACGGATGTCCAGAAATTTATGGGTTTGCACTGAGAGTCGCCATTCTGGGTGATCCTGACAGTACTCAATCGCTTTGAGAGTATTTTTCTTTTGAAACAAACCATCCATCGGTTGAAGCAAATAGTGGTCAAAGCCAGCGGTATCCAGTTTATCTGGCATCAATTGCGGCTGTGGGTACACTAATTTGAGTTCATGACCGGTTTTTTGTACCCAGTCTGCACCCGCCTTGGGGCTGACGCAGATCCAGTCAATCCCGACAGGCACAGCGAGGGTGCCATTGGTTTCAAGAGCGATTTCAAAATCCTGTTGATGCAAAGCCTCAATGAGCGAGGCGTCAACTTGTAAGAGCGGTTCGCCACCGGTCAGTACAACATAGCGATTTTTTTTCTGAGCAGGCCAAAGCGCAGCAATCGTTTCTGCGAGCTCGGTGGCGATATTAAATTTACCGCCTAGTGTCCCGTCAGTACCAATAAAATCTGTGTCGCAAAACTGACAGACGGCATTGTTGCGATCGATCTCTCTGCCTGACCAAAGGTTGCAGCCAGAAAATCTACAGAAAACAGCGGGGCGACCGGCTCTGAGGCCTTCGCCCTGCAGAGTGTAAAAAATTTCTTTAACGCTATAGGCCATGATTGGTGTTTGTTCAAAGACTCGGCGGCAGAAAGCCTGTTCTCGACGCCAAGGCAGACCAGCCAGATTGCATTTTAGTGTGATCGACCAATAAGGGCAATTTAGGCCCAAGTGACATCCTCGAGCCTTAAGATTGCAGCTGTCGCCCATGGCTGACGCTTGGTACACATTGCTCGTTTGTCGTTATTGCTCGGTGGGCTTGTTCCACCAGCCGCCGCCAAGCGCTTGAAACAGTGCCGCTGTGTTGCCCAGGCGGGCGGCCTGTATTTGAGTCGAATTTAGTAAGGCTTGTCGGTAGGTCTGTTGCGCATTAATCAGCGCAAGCCGATCCAGATACCCACTGGCGTGCTGTCTGCCACTCAGTTCATACGTTTTTTTTGCGGCAGCTGTTAAGTCGTTCACAATTGCCATTGCCTGAGCATCGGCTTTGATCGCATGCAAGGTATCCGCAACGTTTTGAAAGGCTGTGATCACCGTCAGTCGGTACTGGGCAGCCGCTTGCTTTTGTGCCTCTGTGGCTGCGTATTCGCGATGCATCAACGTGCCACCCGCAAAGATTGGCTGTGCGAGGTTCAGTGCAAGCTCAAAAAATCCACCGCTACCAGCCCAAAACATCTGGTTGAAGTTGCTTGCAGTGCCACCTAACGTACCGCTCAAAGAGAGCTGCGGAAATCTGGTTGCACGCGCCACCCCGATCTGTGCATTGGCAGCACGAAGCAGTTGCTCGGCTGCTTGAATATCTGGTCTTTGTTCAACCAATTGCGAGGGTAGCGTAAGTGGAAGCTCATCGGGTAGCTTGAAGGATGCGAGGTCAAACGCTGGCACCTCTTGATCTTGAGTGCGGCCGGCCAGAACCTTTAACAAATCGCGATTTTGCTCAAATTGCTTCTGCAAAGGTGGAAGCAGTTGTTTGACTTGCCCTAAGGCACTCTCTTGAATTGAAAAATCAAGCTGAGACGCGTAGCCAGATTTTTGTTGTCGCTTGACCAACGCTACCGCAGTCTCGTTGGCCGCAATCATGTCTTTTGTGATTGAAATCTGCTTGCGTAGCATACCGTCTTGTACGGCCGCTGCAACAGCATTGGAGGCGAGCGTGATGTATGCCGCTTGCAATTGAAATTTTTGCGCATCTGTTTGCGCTTGTAACGATTCAACGGCGCGACGATTCAAGCCGAAAATGTCCGGCATAAAGCCCACCGTCAATTGCGCGGTATGAAAATTAAAGACTGTCGAGCCGTTGTAGGGTGCTGTGCCGCCCTGGTTAGCGGGGGTGCCTTGATAAGCACCGATGTAGTTTCCATCACCCTGAACGCCCGGCGAGTTTCCGCCAAGGTTGCCGGGTAATTTTGTACGCGTCGGCATATAGTTCGCTTGCACGGTCGGAAAAAAATATCCTTGCTGTGCATACACGTTTTGTTGTGCGACTTTGAGCGCTTGTTGTGCGATTTCGATAGTCGGGCTAGCTGCAAAAGCCTGTTCGATCAGCGTGTTCAGACTAGGCGAGCGAAAGAGTGTCCACCAGTCATTGCGGATATCCGCACCCACTGCCAAGCGTTGCTCGCCACTAAGTTGACTAGCCGTAAGATTGCGAGCGACAGACATCTCTGCCGTGGTTCCGTAGCCTTTAGACTCAGGGAGGTCGGGGCGTTGATGGTCTGGGCCGACTGCGCAGCCCGCGATCGTGGTGCAGGTAAGCGCGACGATGCAATACTTAGAGAGTCTGAGCTTAGCCATGTGTAGACGCACCTGCTTGCTCATCTAATAACCCAGCGGCTTCATCTGAGGCATTTGTAAAGTGACCAAAGAGTTTGAGCGCAGCTGGCAAAATCAACAGCATAAAAATTGTTCCGGTAGTGATGCCGCCCACGATGACACAGGCGAACGGACGGTTTGTTTCGCTGCCAATGTCTTGCGACAGCGCCGCGGGTAACAGACCAAGACCGGCCATGAGTGCGGTCATCAGAATTGGACGCAAACGCGATACCGCCCCCTCCAAGATTGCTTCAGCGGTTGACTGACCTTGTCGCAGACGCATGATGACTTCTTCGGCCATAATGACACTGTTTTGTACCGAGATGCCGGCTACGGCAATGAAGCCGACGGCGGCTGAGACCGATAAATTTAAACCGGCTAGGCCCAGGGCCGCTAGACCACCAATCAGTGTGAACGGCAACATACCAATCACCAGGCTTGCCATGCGTAATGAGCGAAATGCCCAAAACAGCAGTGAAAAAATCAAAAGGATTGTGAACGGGATGATCACCGTCAGTCGTTTTGCTGCGCGCTGCGAATTTTCAAATTGTCCGCCCCAAGTCAGCTCATAGCCCGGTGGTAGTTTGACCTTATCTTGCACCTTTTTTTGCGCCTCGGCGACAAAGCTTCCTTGATCTCGTCCGAGTAAATTCATTTTCACAATGACGATACGAGTACCGGCTTCACGCAAGATCCGTGAGGCGCCTTCCCTCACTTCGACTGAGGCGACATCGCCGAGGGCGATGGTACCTGAACCGTTACCAACCTGAGTGCCAGGAATCTCAAGTTGTAGTGCAGCAATCGCGTCGATGCTATTACGGTGCTCTCGATCAATTTTTACGACGACATCAAACCGCTTGTCACTGTCATAAAAACTCGTGATTGATGTGCCTGACATCGCTTGAGTCACCAAGGCGCTGACATCGCTAACGCTAATGCCATAGCGCGCTAACTTGACTCGATCTGGCACCACCACGACTTCTGATTGACCGCTTAGTTTGGTGGCTTCAACATCTGTCGCGCCTCGGATACGTTCGATGACTTCAACAATTTCAGCGGCTTTTTCTTCCAGTATTTCTAGGCTTATCCCGCTAATTTTGGCAACGATTTCTCCTCGAAAGCCTGACAGAGACTCTTCAACATTATCCTGAATCACCTGTGAAAAGTTTGTCATGATCCCTGGGATTGAAGATAAATCCTTTGACATACTGCTGATTAATGCCTCTTTGTTGGCGAAGCGCCATTGATCACGCGGCTTAAGGTCGACCAGACTCTCAAGATTGTTGGGTCCCTTTGGGTCTGAGCCATCATCGGGACGCCCGACATGAGAGATCAGGCGCGAAACCTCTGGATAGGCAAGCAGTTTTGCCCTGACGAGTCTTTCGATGTCTTTGGTATGCTCAAGCGATGAAGAGGTTGGTAAGGTAATACTCAACCAGATATTGCCTTCGTCTAGCTTGGGCATAAATTCGCTGCCCATTCGCGTCGCCAGCGCAAAAGCTACGACGACCGGAATGATTGAGAGCAACAGCGCTTTTCGTGCATGACCCATCACCCACACAACGATTTTACGATAGTGGTCTTGCAAGCCGTCTAGCCAAAGCTTGTGCTTTTCAACCAAGGGGCGGTTGCGCACGACGTAGGCGAGCAGCGTTGGTAAGAGCGTGAATGTTAAGAGCACCGCACCGATGAGTGCAAAGGTTAACGTTAGCGCAACGGGTGTAAAGATCTTGCCTTCAACGCGCTGAAAGGTAAAGATCGGTACAAAGGCCAAGATGATGATGGCTTTAGAAAATAACACCGGTCGCGACATGTCGGTGAGTGTTCGATGTACTGCATGCATCCGCTCAGAGATGGCAGCTGTTGAGTGTGTCTCCTGCTGGGCTGAACTCATTGTTAAGCGAACCATCAACGCTTCGACAATCACCACTGCGCTGTCAATGATGATGCCAAAGTCGACCGCCCCAAGGGAAATCAGATTGGCCGACACGCCCAATGCGTTCATCAATATAAAAGCGAAGAGCAGCGAGAGAGGGATAACGGTTGCGACGACAAAAGCGGCTAGCCAACTCGATAAAAAGACAACCAATACGGCGAAGACAAGCAGCGCGCCCACAATGAGGTTATGCACGACAGTGTGAACGGTAAGGGTGACCAGTTCTGTGCGATCATAAATCGGCACAATTTTCACGCCCACAGGCAGCTTAGTCTGTAACTCCGTGATCCTGTCTTTAAGTGCTGCGTTAATTTTTGAAGGATTTCCGCCTTTGGTCATCGAGACGATGCCTTCGACGATACTGTCTTTTTTGTCAAACCCCACGATCCCGAAACGAGGGCGCTCGGCCTCCTTCACAGTGGCCACATCACCAACGGTAATGGATTGCCCCTGACGGGCGATGATCACCACCTTACGGATGTCGTCGAGGGTTGCAAAAAGCCCTGCAGAGCGCACGACAAAGGATTCGTCGCCGTGCTTAATAAGGCCACCCCCAGCGCTGCTATTTCCATTGCTAACGGCTTGGCTGAGTTGGCCTAGGGTGATCTGATATTTTCGTAACGTCAGTGGATCGATTTCAATATGAAATTCTTTGATCGCTCCGCCAAAACTCACTACGTCTGCGACACCCGGGGTCATGCGCAACGCTGGCCGGATGATCCAGTCTTGCAAGGTGCGAATTTCGGTTTCAGACAAGCCAGGCGCGTCAATCGTATAGCGATACACTTCTCCGACCGCCGTCGACAACGGTGCGAGTTGAGGCTGAACCCCGGCCGGAAGAGTGACCGTTGAAAGTTTCTCGGTCACCTGTTGGCGCGCAAAGTAGTTGTTGGTTCCCTCACTAAAGGTGAGTGTGACGATCGATAGACCCGTCATTGTGACCGAGCGAACATTGATCAGATTCGGCACGCCAGCCATTTCTCGTTCAATCGGTAAAGAAATGGTGCGCTCGATATCTTCTGGCGCCTGGCCAGACATTTGAGAAATCACTCTGACCTGAACGTCTTGTACGTCTGGAAACGCCTCAATCGGTAGGTTATTAATGGCATAGCCGCCAAAACCAATCAAGGCTGCGATCAACAGCAAAATAAATAATCGCTGTGTCATTGCAAAGACAATCAAGCGATCGATCATTGCTTTTCGCCAAGGCTGGCTAAAAACTCTGCCTCAAGAAGTAAGGCACCTTTGGTCACCACTCGTTCACCGCCCCGCAGGCCCTCGCCAATGTAACTAAAGTCGACGCCTCGTTTGATTGGCTTCACTCGCTGAAGCGTAAAGTCGCCCGCTGCTTGTTCGACAAAGACGTAGGCGTAAAGGCCGCGTGTAATTAAAGCCTGGTTCGGGACACGCACCCCTTGACCATCTGCTTGCAATACCGAGGCGCGAACGAACATCTCAGGTAGCAGTTTGCCCTCTGGGTTATCCACCCGTGCGAGAACGTTCGCACGCCGAGTGTTAGGGTTGATCGTTTGCCCAAGCTGGATAATTTTTCCGGTAAACGTTTGATCCGGAAATGCATCGCTTTGGATAGTGACGACGCTACCGAGTTTGACCTTGCTCAATAAGGACTCTGGTAGATCAATACTGACCCAGAGGCGCTTTGGGTCAGTCACAACAAAAAGAGGCGCTGCGAGATTAGGGTTTATTTCAAGGGCAGGGCTGGCAGTTCGCTCTGTGACCACGCCTTGCAGTGGGCTAGCCAGACTCACTTGCTGGCCGACGATTTTCAGCCCGTGTGGATTCAAATTTTTGATACGTTGCTCTGCACGTGCAGTTTCTGCTTGAGCCTGAGCATAGTCAGCCTGAACAGCTTCCCAATCGCGGGTTGAGATCGCTTCACCTGGGACTAAGTCTTTAGCCCGCTTAACCGCGAGTTGCTTGCGCTTTTCGTCTGCGCGCGCTTTGTTTAGGTCGGCATAGGCTGTCCCGAAGTCGGGCGAGTCAATCACTGCCAAGACTTGCCCTAGGGTGACTGCGTCGCCCGGAGCCACTTTCAGTGCCAGAATGCGTCCTGAAAAACTCACCCCAATTCTGGCGGTCACCTCTTCATCGTAAGTTACACGTGCGCTGAGCTGCTCAGACAAAGGAATCGGCGTTAGGGGCAGGCTTTGGGTGTGAAGCATGGCTAACTGCGATGCGCCTGCCACAAAGCGAATACTGCCGGATAGCTCTGCGTGCGCCTGTTGCGCTGACGCGGCAGGGCTCGGCATATGTTCTATTTTTTGGGGAGACAGACTCCGCCAGCCCGCGTAGGCTAATGCCAAAACCACCAGCAAACCGAATCCGATGAGTTTGCCTTTCTTGCTAGCTGTAAAACGTGTCAAAACAGTTACCCCTGTGATTGTCGCGGATTCTACAGAGAGCAACGCTTCCTTGGGGTTACGGTTTTGTAATGTTTCCAGGCGTAGACGAATATCACGACGCAAGACTTAAATCTGAGCGGTTGTGACTAGAACTAAATGCAACGATAATTGTGTGCAGGACATCAAACAATAATGATTGGAGAAAACCATGCGCACTCAAGCCACTCTGGCAAAGTTATTGCTCTCTTGCCTCGCGTTACTGTCTTTGGGTACGCCAGTGGCGGCTCAATCGCCTAGCCCTAAAAACATCACTATCATTGTGCCTTACGCCACGGGTGGTGCCACCGACATTGTTGCGCGTATGGTGGCACAACAATTAGGCTCGCGATTAGGCGCGCCCGTGATCGTTGAAAATCGTCAAGGCGGTGGGGGCGTGGTAGGCTGGAATAGCGCTGCACGCGCGAACCCTGACGGCAACACCTTGTTGGCAATGGAGATGTCTTATTCCATTTCGGCCGGATTGACACCCAATTTGCCTTATGACCCGAAAACAGCGTTCGTGCCGATCAATACCGCCGTGTCGGTCGGTCATGTGCTGGTGATTAACCCTGGCGTTCCTGCAAAAAACATTAAAGAGTTGATCGCGCTAGCCAAGGCTGATCCCGGAAAATTAAATTTTGGCTCGGGTGGCACGGGCACCAATACGCACTTGGGCAGCGAGTTGTTGAAGGCCAAGCTTGGGATTTCGATGACGCACGTTCCGTACCGTGGTGCCGGTGCGGTACTTGCAGATCTGATGGCTGGACAGGTACAGGTTCTGGTGAGCGCCGTCTCAACGGCCTTACCGTTGGTTCAGGGGGGTAAATTGCGAGCCTTGATGATGATGTCGGATAAACGTTCAGACGTGTTGCCCGACGTCCCCACGGCAGCCGAAGAAGGTTTCCCGGGGCTCGAAATGAACTACTGGGTTGGGTTTGCTGCCCCGAAAGGAACACCTCTAGACATTGTCAACAAGTTGAATCAAGAGATCAACGCTGGCCTTCTGACACCTGAGTCTCTTAAACGATTAAAAGAGATGGCCTTTACGCCAGTGGCCAACACGCCCGCCCAAGCTGCCCAGCTGCTTGAGTCTGAAATTGCGCGTTGGTCAGAGTTGATCAAACAGCAAAACATCAAAGCCGAATAGCCGCACAACGCTTACCAGGTCGCAAAGCACCTAAACCGAATGGGTGATTTGCGCTGGTTAGGTCAACCGGTATTCAAGCTTGGTCGCAGGTTGTGCCACTCCGATCAGCAACTATTTAACCAGCAAAGTTCCAGTTATAAATTTTTTGTAGCGAGCCACCCATTAACTGGGTGCGCTCAGCGTCGCTCAGTCTGTCGGTCAGAGTAAACGCGTCGACGCCTTGCTGATAGGTCAATAGCTCGACGGCACGCGTCCAGTCAGTCCCCCACATGCAGCGCTCCAAGCCATAGGCGTCAAAGATGCGGGCCAGGGGATCCCAGATATCTTGATACGGAAATTTTTGCTGAGAAAGTGTACAGGCACCGCTAATCTTGATCACCACATTGTCATGCTGTGCAAGAGACAGGACGGTTGAGAGTTCGCCAAACGGGTTTGGTGGTGCAGGGAGCTCAAAAGGTTGTTGTAGGCCTAAATGATCAATCACCAGACGAGTGTTAGGATTGCGCGCTGCCAGTGCTTTAGCTTGTTCAAGACGGCCCCAGCAAAGCAGATTCACAGGCAATGCGTGGCGGGCCGCAGCTGCCAAGACGCGATTGATCCCAGGATCTGCAGCATCTTCTGAAACGCCTCGGTTCAGCATAATTCGAATGGCCACGGTGCCCTTGGTGGCTGCCCAAGCGTCGATTGTGTCGACCACTGCCGGATCAGACGGGTCAACAGGTTTGATCACACGAAAGCGGTTGGGGTACTTTGCATAGACCTCTAACGCATAGCTTGGATCGAATTGGTACATCGTAAAAACAGACACCAAAATAGCGGCATCGACACCGACTGCATCCATTGCCGCAACCATGTCGTCGCCGGTCACGGCAGCGGGGCCATGAAGCGTAGCCGCCCAGGGGCGGCCCGGGTGGTTACGTTCGTAAGCGTGTACTTGTGCGTCGATCTTAATCATTGTTTATCCTGTGAAAATCTGGCCGCGATGGCAAAAAAAGTTAGGTGGCGAGGCAGCAGATATTCTATTTTGGTGAGTCATCAAATCATTCCGAGTTCTATCGCTTTAATTTGTAGTGCGACATATTTCGAATAGATTCGAGCCTGCGCCAAGGCCCCGCCCATAAACCATAGGCCTTCTTGCGGTGTGCGGGTCCACATGTTTGCGAGTTCGCCATTGGCCCCAATCCCCCAAACTTGTCCGACACGATCGGCAACTTCGTCACCCATCAGGCGGCGTACCACCTCTTGTTGTGAGTAGTAGCCCGTTGCCAATACCAATAAGTCTGCCTTTTGAATGGTGCCGTCTTTCATGAGTGCACCCTCCGGTACAAACTTCTCGATATCGTCGTATTGCAGCAAACCAATCTTGTGATCGATGATGAGGTCAGAGCAACCGGCGTTGAGATAATAGCCACCACCGCGCCGGCGATACTTCATCTGATGACCGCTTTCATCTTCGCCCATGTCATACTTAAAGCCGCGCGCCTTGAGTGCGGCAATTAAGTCTTTGTCTAGTTCAAGCATGCGTTTGGCTGAGGCTTGATACGTACGAATCAGTAAAGGGTAAGTCGTTGCGGTCGCAATCAGATCGCAATCGGCTACAGATGGCCCTTCTTCATAGAGCGCGTAATTGAGTTTCGCACTTGGGTCGATACTCACAACTGTTGTTGAGCCTCGTTGAATGATGCTGGTATCAGCCCCATTGCTGTATAAGTCTTGCGCAATATCGTGACCGCTGTTGCCAGTGCCCAGTACCAAGGCTTTTTTACCGCGCCAAGCGACACCGCTTTTAAAGCCATGTGAGTGAAACTTTTCCCCCGCAAAGTCCTTCAGACCAGGCAAGTCTGGGACGCGTGCGATACCACTTGTTCCGTTCGAAAAAATCACATGGCGCGGATGCATCACCCTTTCACTGCCGTCTGCGCGTTTGAGCGTCACCGTCCAGCGTTTGGTGCTCGAATCAAAACTGCCCTTGGTAAGTTCAGTCCCGGCCCAGCAATTTAATTCCATGGCCTCAGCATACATTTCAAGCCAGTTGCCTAGCATGTCTTTGGGCACATATTTGGGATATGTCGGGGGGAAAGGCATGTACGGCAAGTCATTGACGTGGACTTGATTATGCAAGGCCAAAGAGTGATAACGCACCCGCCAGTTATCGCCAATCCTTGGATATTTGTCGACCACGAGTGTGTCGATCTTTAGTTGTTTGAGACGCGCAGCAACCGACAGGCCATTTTGACCGCCGCCCACCACGAGCACCACCGGGTCGCGATCTTCAAAGGCACGCTCTGTCGTACGCTGATCTAGCCAATTGGTTCCGCCAAAGTTTCGCGAATAGGCATCACCGCTCGGGCGGTTGGCGCCAATCTGTTCTTCGTGGCCTTTCAATTCATCAAGCGTAGTGAGCAGCACCCACGCTTGCTCAGGATTGCTCGCTAATAAACGCACGACACCATGACCACGTCCGATTGCAGTTTCAAACTTGAAGATCGCTTCGATGACCTCGATGCCTAAGCGTCGTACCTTGCGGGGTGCGGTTCGTTCTTTGGCCAGAACAAAGTTTTTAGCTTGTACCTTTGTTTGTGCGCTGGTTAGAAATTCGGCGATAGCCTGCGCGCCTGCCGCTGGGCGCAGCGTCCAAGAAAAAGCCAAGATGTCACGGTGATGACATTCGGAGGCGAACAAAGCAGCCAATCGACTGACGTCCCCGAGCTGGAGTCGGGACTCAAAGCTTTTAAGCCATTGTGCTGCTGCGGTGTGCAAGTCTTCAGGCGTATTAAGGGCTGGCGTTGCTAGGGTGGTGTCGTTCATGTGTATTGTCTCGTGTGATGAGCGAGTTTTGGGTTCGCTTCGTTGTGTTTTTAGTTTAATCTTACTCCAACAAATTTTATTCCTCTAGCCACGATAAAAAATGATGACTCCTCTTAGTCCTTCGGTGTTGCCGGCAGGCGTTCGCTCTAGATTCATCCACGATGTGAATGGCATCACCTTTCATGCCCTTGAAGCGGGTTTTGAGACCTCAGGCCGTCAGCTGGTCTTGCTTTTACATGGTTTTCCTGAGTTGGCCTACAGTTGGCGCAAGGTAATGGCGCCGCTCGCAGCTGCCGGATATCACGTGATCGCACCTGATGTGAGAGGGTACGGGCGCAGCGGTGGCACAGAAGTGAAGCATTCGGACGATATGCGCCCATTTGGCTCATTAAACAAGATTAACGACATGCTGGCGCTGGTGTCGGCGCTAGGTTACCGCTCAGTCGCTGGGGTGTTCGGCCACGACCAAGGATCGCCGTTAGCCGGTTGGTGTGCGTTGACCCGCCCGGATGTGTTTAAGTCGGTCATTCTGATGAGTTCGCCGTTTAGAGGGGCACCCGAGTCCTTGCCTTTTAATACGGTGAATGTCCCAGCCCCCGCGACGCCTGCCGTGCGTATCCACGAAGACCTCGCGCGTCTGACTCCGCCACGTAAATACTATATGAAGTATTACACCCAGCCAGAGGCCAACGACAATATCTGGCACCCTAAGCAAGGGCTACATGCCTTTTTGCGCGCTTACTATCATATGAAAAGTGCTGACTGGGTCGCCAATAAACCGTTTCCCTTAACCGCGCTGATCGCAAGCGAGTGGGAGAAACTGCCTCGCTATTATGTGATGGACTTAGATAAAGATATGGCAGAGTCAGTTGCGCCAGAAATGCCTTCGGCGCAAGAAATTGCGGCCTGCCATTGGCTGACTGAAGCTGAACTCAGCGTCTACAGCGAAGAGTATGGTCGCACGGGTTTTCAAGGCGGCTTGCAAGGCTATCGAATCGGTGGGCTTGATCAAGAACTAAAAATCTTTGCTGGCCGCACGATCGATGTACCGTCGTTGTTTATTGGCGGAAAAAGCGATTGGGGCGTTTATCAAACCCCAGGGGGTCTTGAGTCTGTCGAGCAGACACTGACCACGCAATACAAGGGCACAGTACTGGTTGAGGGCGCAGGTCATTGGGTGCAGCAAGAACAGGCTGAAAAAGTCAGCAAGATCTTTATCGATTTTTTAGCTGCTGCGTTGTCGCACTAAAGCGTAGCCAACAAGCAAAGCTGGGATTGTGCAAACGATAAAACCTAAGCTGTAACTGCCACTGAGCCCCAACAGTATTGAAAATACCGTTGGAGCCGATAGCGCACCGAGTTGGCCAAACGACAACACGCCACCGGTCACGGCACCGCGCATCCCCTCTGGCGCTGCATTGGCAGTTTCAGCGAGCAGGACACCGTGCCATGACAGCGCTGTGGCGCTAATGATCGCTGCAATCGTACCCACCAAAATCGTGGGCCAACCCTCGCGGCAGAGACTGAGCGCGATCATGCTAGCGCCCATCCCAAATGCTAAGACCGCCATGACGATTCTAGGTTGAATATAGCCACTACCAAGTAGTCCCCAGACAATGCGGCCTGGCACAGCAATCGCGACTGCGATCGAAAAGACAAATCCCGCCGCCACGAGCGTGTAGCCCAGTGTGGTCAGGTACACCACAAAATAGACAGTAAAAATAGTTTGTGCTGCATTAAACGCAAAGCAAGTAAAGGCAAGGTTGCGCAGCGTTTTGGTACCAATGACTGATTTCAGCGTGGTAGAAAAATCCGACAAATGAAAGCTGCGTGTTGCGATGCGATCATCGTCGAAGAGTTTACGTAAGGGTTGCAGCATCAAAGTAAAAACAAGGCAAGCGAGCGCCGCAATGAGCATGGTGTAGTGCCAGTTAAAGGCTTCGGTGAGTCGAGGCCCCAGTAAACCAGCAAGCAACAGCCCGGCAGGTACTGCCGTTTGTTTAAGCGAAAAAATCAAAGGCATGTAGCGAGGCGGCGATACGCGTCCAAGCAGGTGGGAGCTCGCTGGTGTAGAGACGGCGGCCCCTCCGCCACCAATCAACGCCGAAAGCACCAACATCAAGGGAGAATCAAGTGTTGCCAGCGCCATCCCCAACGCCAACATCACCAAGGCGACTTGACTCATGCGCAAGGCGCCATAGCGAATGATGAAGCTGCCGCACCCCAGTTGAGTGGCTAACGACGCGACTGCGCCGATCGAGAAATACACCCCGATCCAAGCAGAATCCAGCATCAGGTGCGCAATCATGGCGGGGGCAAGCACCGCGGGTAAGGCTCGCCCAAGTGCAATAAAGGTCTGCTGAAAAAACATTGCCCCGAGGGCAAGTAAAAGGTGTTTCACAAGAAATCAGTGTTGAAGGCGATAAGTAGAGTGTACGACTTAAAAAAAATAGGCCTTTGAAACACCCTGTTGCAACGCACAAAATTAACAACAAAAGAGGACGCGCGAGTCTTGTATCGATTGATGAGGCGGTCTAGGCGATGACGCACTAGCAGATGCTCAGGGAGAGGTTCTGATATTTTCAGTCTTGACTAATTGACGCAGTCGTTCGATGTCCGCGTTGATCATGGCAGAAAAATCTTCGGGGCTTCCGCCGTCGATTTCAAGGCCCAGGGCGGTAAAGCGCTCTTTGATGTCGGAGGCCTGCAGAATGTGGTTGAAATCACGATTGAGCTTGTGCACGATCGAGTCAGGCGTGGCTGCTGGCACCGAGACTCCGAACCAAATTTTGTCGTTGAAGTCACGTACGCCCTGTTCGGCCATGGTTGGCACATTAGGAAAGGCAGCCAGGCGCCTCTGGCTTGATACGCCAAGCACCTTCAGCTTGTTTGCATCAAGTAGGGCAAAAATTGATACGGGTGTGGTGAAGATCAGTGATATTTGTCCGCCGACCACATCGGCTAGCGCCGGCGCCGCTCCTTTGTATGGAATATGTCGAATCTCGACATTCGCGGCCCGATTAAATAGTTCAAGAGCGAAATGGCTGCTGCCACCTGCGCCAGATGAACCTCCCGTCAGTTCGCCAGGTTTGGCTTTTGCGAGCGCGATTAAATCAGTGACGGTTGACGCCGAAAAATCCTTTCGCGTGCTCAGCATTAAGGGTGCAGATCCTAGCAAAACGACGTGAGCAAAATCGCGATTCGAGTAGGTCGAGTGTTGATTTAAAACGTGCTGAATCGCGTTGGAGCCTGGGTTGGTCATCAGTAGCGTGTAGCCATCCGGTGCTGCCTGAGCCACCAGGCTGGCGCCGATCGTGCCTCCGGCCCCCGCACGATTTTCGATGACGATGGGCTGCCCCCATTTTTGCAACAGTTTTTGAGCGAGCAGTCGGGCGACAACGTCGTTTGATGCGCCTGCAGAGTAAGGGATGATCCAGCGAACCGGTTTGACGGGGAAGTCTTGTGAGGCCGCCGTCTGTGAAAGGCACCCCAGCGACAGTGCGCTTACAGAGATTAATCGCCGATAAAACTTTGAACGAATCATTATGAGAATTATTTTTTTTGAATGTGCTCTTGTGGTACGCTTTTGTGAGTGTACTCGCACTCTTATCGAGAGTTATTAAGCGCGGTCATCTCTCAACCTAGAATAAAACATCACTAAATGAAGTCGAGACAAGATGAAGAATAAATTCATTACGCTTTTGTTAATGCTCGCTACAGTATATGTTGGTGGTGCGCAGGCAGCATGGCCAGACAAGCCGATACAAATGATCGTCGCCTATCCCCCAGGTGGGTTTACTGACTCCTTGGCGCGTGCAGTGGCTAAGCCCTTGGGAGAAAGGTTAGGTCAGCAGGTCATTGTTCAAAACATTTCGGGCGGTGGCGGCAATATCGGCGCCGCTCGGGCCGCCAAGGCTGCGCCCGACGGATATACGGTTTACGTTGGCAATAACGCAACCGTTACGATTAACACGCTTGTCTACAAGACCTTGCCCTTTGATCCTTTAAAAGATCTTGAACCAGTGGCCTTGATCGGCGGCAGTCGGGCGATTTTGGTTGTCACGCCGGGGCTAGCGATCAAATCAATCCCTGAATTGATCGCGCTAGCCAAAGCTAAGCCTGGCGTATTGAACTATGGCTCAAGCGGCACGGGCGGTGTCAGCCATTTGGCCGGTGAACTGTTTGATGCAGATCACGGTATCAAAATGACGCACGTCCCTTACAAAGGGACTGCCCCCGCGATGGCTGACTTACTCGGTGGGCAGCTGCAAGTCATGTTTAGCGACACGGCGATTCCGCACATCAATGCCGGCAAGCTCATTGCCTTAGCAATCTCGGGCACAACCCGCTCAAAGCAAGCGCCAAATATTCCGACGTTTTCTGAGTTAGGCGTCAAGGGCTTTGATACTTACACGTGGTTTGGTGTGATGGTGCCCAAGGGAACAGACGCCGCAATCATACAGAGACTGAATAAAGAGTTAACGGTCGTTACAAAAGATCCATCCTTACAGGCTTGGGCAGAGTCCCAGAACGGTGACATGATGAATAGCACGCCAGCAGAGTTTGCTGCCGCAATCAAAGCAGACTTGGCCAAGTGGAAAAAAGTGATTGACCAGACGGGTGTAGTCGCTGAGTAGAATAAGTTTTCGTTGTTAACTCTCGGAGCCACGCATGGCCATCACTCTATATCCTGTGAAAGCAGACTTCATGGCCGAAATCGGCGACGTAGATCTGAGTCTGCCGTTGTCTGATGAAGACCGTGTTGCGATTAAAGCCGCGTTTTTTAAATATAGTGTGCTAGTGTTTCCAGGCCAAGAATTGACTTCGGCCCAACACATTGCGTTTGCAGAAGTGTTCGGTCCGATGGAACAAAATATCAACACCTATGCCGATGAGGTAAAAAAATACCGAATCGATACACGCATTGCCGACGTTTCAAATTTAGGTGACGAAAACGAAATCCTTGCGGTGAATAGCCGTAAGCGGATGTCAGGCCTCGCCAATCGTCTATGGCATACCGATAGTATTTTTAGACACTTACCAGCCTTGACATCGTTGTTGTACGGGCGTTCGATCGCTCCGGTAGGCGGGCGTACCGAATTTGCAGATATGCGTGCGGCTTACGATGCTTTGCCTGGTGCGACTAAAACTAAACTCGACAAGATGATTGTTGAGCACTCGATTTTTCATTCGCGTGCAAAACTTGGCTTTACTGACTTTACCGAAAAAGAACGCGCTTCGTTGCCGCCGGCCAAGCAGGTGATGGTGCGCACGATTCCTGAAACAGGGCGACGCAATTTGTATCTTGCCTCGCATGCGATGAGAGTGATCGGGATGTCTGATGAAGACAGTGAAAAGCTATTTCAAGAGCTCACTGAGCACGCAACACAGCCGCAATTTGTGCTGTCCCATCGTTGGCGTGTGAATGATTTGGTGATGTGGGATAACCGTTGCACCATGCATCGGGGGACAGATTTTGATGATTGGCGCTGGAAGCGCGATGTGCAGCGCGCGACCGTATCTGATATTGGCAATACGGTCGAGCTTTCTGCTTAACGATGTGTTGATAACGCTTGCGAGGGAGCGCTGGCGTGAATCACGCCCTTGTTCCAGTTGTCGACGTACTCTTCGATAGAAAGTGCCCAGCCATTGGCCATGTTTTCATCAAAATATTCAAATAACAGGCCGTCGACTGCGGTCATCGATAGCAGGATGGTTCCTCCGTCTTGGCCGCCGTGTTCGTCATGTGGCAGTGCGTCAGCTGCAGCCAAGGCGTAGTCGCCTTTTTTTCGGTGGATTTTTTTTGTCGTGCCATCTGGCAGCATCTCGGTTAAAAACTGCTCGCCTTCTAAGACGAGAGTGACCGTAGAGGCAAGGTGGCGATGACGCCGACAGTGCCCACCCTTGCCATAGCGAAGCAGCATATCGAGGCGTCCGCTCGGCAAATCATAGCCTAGCAGGCTGTACTCAAAATCGATATAAAAAGCTGGATCACTGGTGTCATGCACGTGACGCCATTCGACATTTGTCAGATCAAAGCTAGTTGAAATAACCGGCATGAGAGGTCTCCGTATTGGCTATTATTCAGGCTGAACGCCCGCATCGCGCAGGATTTTGACATAGGTTGCCGCTTGCTCTTTGGTGAAGGCGCCAAGTGCTTCGGATGTCGAACCTTGAACTAAAAACTGCTTTTGGTCTAGCTGCTCTTTGATATCGGGACGATTCAAGACGGCATTCACCGCGGTATTCAAACGCGTAAGCAATTCAGCAGGCAGGTTGGCTGGTGCGTACAAGGCTGCCCATGACTGAACTGAAAAGCCATTCACTCCTGCTTCGGCAAAAGTCGGTACATCGGGTGCGAGTGCCGAGCGAGTCGGGAGCGTGATCGCAAGCATTTTGAGCTTACCTTCAGCCGCATGTACACCAGCGGTGAAAGGGGTTGAAATCATCAGTTGCACGCGATTGGACACCAGATCAATGACAGCCGCTGGTTCACCCTTGTATGGCACATGCAGCATCTTCAGATCGCCGGCAAGTGACAAAATTTGAGCGGTTGCCACAATACCTGTGGTGTTGCCAGTGGCATAGGCGAGCTTACCCGGGTTAGCCTTTGCATACGCGATGAGTTCAGCGATGTTGTTAACCGGTAACTGCGCGTTGGCATACAAAAAGAAGGTGTATCGGCCAATCATTGAAATAGGAGTGAAATCGCGGATGGGATCATAAGGCGGTTGTTTGCGTAGAGCGGGTACAGCAGCCATTGGGCTATTGGTTGCCACAAGCATCGTGTAGCCATCGGGTGCCGCTTTGACGACTTCTGTCGCAGCCAGAGCACCATCGGCGCCCGCCTTGTTTTCGACAATCACTTGCTGCCCAAAGCTGGTGCTTAAGCCATTGCCAAGAATGCGTGCGACCGTGTCAGTTGCTGAGCCTGCCGGAAAAGGCACGACTAAGCGTATGGTTTTATTAGGATACTGAGCGGCAGCGGTCTGAGCGAGCGTTGCCAAGATGAATGAGGCGATTAGTTTGGTTACAGCATTACGCATTTAGATCTCCGAAGGGTATTTTTTTTGGGTGGGCTCGAGGCATCACGCAATCACTGTTTAGATCGAGCCGTGCATCCAATTCAGCAAAGTGTAAACCGAGAGTGCGAAAATACAAGGTATTGTTCACTTTGGAACAGGCAGTTATGATTCGCTAGAATTGGTCGGTTTTCATATAAAAGAATAAAAAGCAGTTCAGCATGCACTCGGAGACACTTTTGATTACACGCAAGCTAGGTGCCATCGCTTTAGTTGTAGGCCTGTTTGGCGCACCGTCTGTCGGATCTGCGACAGACTATCCCTCAGCCAAACCGATCAAAATGGTAGTCGGATTTACTGCTGGAGGGGCAGCCGACAAGCTTGCACGTCCGGTGGCCGATCGTATGGCAAAATTTTTAGGTCAAACGATCGTGATGGAGTATCGCCCTGGCGTGGCTGGGGGGATTGCTTTAGAGCTCGTTGCGCGTGCGCCAGCTGATGGCTATACGATTCACCTCACGTCGCAAGGCCCCATGACTTTTGGGCCCTCGTTACGCAAGGCGAACTTTGATCCAGTCAATGATTTCACACCCATCGGGATGGTGTCCAGTGGCGGTTCACTGATTGCGGTCTTACCCACGTCACAGGCTAAAGATGTTAAGAGTTTTATCGCCTTAGCAAAAGCAAACCCAACGCAGTGGAGCTATGGCACGTCAGGGATCGGAGGATCGGGTCATTTGGCGGCCGAGCAGTTTAAGATTGCAACGGGGTTGCAAATTTCTCATGTGCCCTACAAGGGCGGGGCTGGCGCCTTAACCGATTTATTGGGTGGCCATATTCCAGTTTTGTTTTCGTCAATCGGCTCAATCGCCACCAACGTTGAGGCAGGGCAAGTCACAGCCCTTGCCGTGAGTTCGATTGCCCGTAGTAGTTTGTTTCCGAACGTGCCCACCATTGCTGAAAGTGGCTTTCCGGGGTTTGATTCACCGGTGTGGTTTGGCGTTGTGGGGCCTGCAGGTCTGCCTGCAGCGATTACAACTAAACTGGTTGCGGCACTCAATGCCGCGATGGACGACCCTGAGGTGCTAAAGGTTATTCGACAGGATGGCTACGAGCCGCTAAAAATGACGCCCGAGCAAATGAAGGCAGCCATTCAAAGTGAATTGAAGCAGTGGGCCGATTTGATTAAAAAGACTGGGATGAAGGCGGACTGAACATGTAGTCGCACACCCCGGGGCGAGGTCTATCGTTTCGGTAGGTTCCTGTTGCTGACAGCATTCATGTGCAGTTCACTGGGTGCCGGTGACTTCAAGCATGACCTCGTTGCGTCGTAAAAACCAAAGTGTCCAAGGCGGATCATAGCGGGCCAGCGAAGGCGTGCCGACAGCTGTCAACTTTTGCTGAGCGATAAAGGCGCGTAACACATTGGTTTGTTGTTCGACATCGTTGTCGTCGACTAGCCCCGAAAAACGTACGACGGCAAGTCGCTTGGGTGGTAAAGAGACAAGTCGAACCTTTGGATCATTCGGTGTTGGCAGAGTGTCAAGTGTGTAGCTGGCAGGCATAATGAAACGAATGACCCAGCCCGAAGGGTCAGGACTTTGCATGACGGGTGCGGTCATGGCGATTTTCTCATTTGGCGATTCGTTTTGAATCACTGGTGCGGTCATGGCAATACTCTGTTTGCGCGTATTGCCGCCAAAGATGTATCCAGCCAGCAAGCGAAACCCTGCACTGACGGCATCGCTACGCTCGCCGGACACGGTCACCTCGGCAGCGATCAAAGCGGGGTATTCTCTGATCTCAAAGGGCGTCTGTTGCAAGATGCTTCGATAAGAGGGTTCTTCAGTCGCCATGGCGATACCGGTTAGCGTTGAGAGCAATAAGAGAGTGCACAACAAAAGTTTTTGTATCATGATGTCGATTAAGAAGTGAAGGACACGTGCATAGTCTAACTGCTAAGGGCACCATGCAGTCTCTCAAGAGCAGTCAATCGATTGACATAGCGGCTTGGCGCAAGCCTGGCTTAGTGTTTGTCAGTTTGGTATTTGGTTTGGTCGTTTGCCTCAGTACCCCAATGGCCAAGGCGACAGAGCTTCCGGCTGCAGCGAAGTATTTTTTTGTCAATACCTACCTCATAGATATCGGTCAGGGTTCGCAATTGTCGCAAGTGATGCGCGCCTCGCAAATTGGGGGATTCGAAACCGCCAACGGAAACTGGGTCAGCTTTAAGGGTTGGTATTCGACCAAGTGGACAGACTCGCGTTTGGCAATGATGACCCAATTGACGCCCTGGCTTGGTTTAATTTGGGGCGCTAGCACAGGCGAATTCGGCGAAAAATATACGATCGATCCAAGCGTTAAAGTCGGTTTGGTTGTTCGCCATGACTTTGCTAAGAACTCAAGTTTGTCGTTCAAAGCAACCACTATCCTGGGCGGCAGTTTAAGAGAGAAATCGTGTATCGCAGATTACGGCGAAATCGGTGGGCAACAAAAAGTGAATTGCCGTTTGGCGGCAACGCCGCTTGCACCCACTGATACCTTGCAGTACCTGTACAACATGAGGCCACTCAATTCTTATTTTCTGTCCCTTCAGTACTCACTTTCATTTTAGAAATTTACCAATCGAGGCTAGACCAGTGCCATGATGATAATGAAACAGACTCTTTCGATGACCGCGCTTAGCCTGTCAATGTCAATGTCAGTGTTTGCGATTGCGAACGCGCAACAGGCGTGGATGAGCCCCGAGGTCGGTACGGCTTGGTCACAAGGCTATTTAGGACAGGGCGTTCGAATCAATATGATCGATGATTTCGGTTCGACCTGTGAGCGAGCCTTTGCAAGATGCCATGGTGCTTGGACAACTTGGCAGGCACAGTTAGTGGCGCCTCGCGCCTCGGTGGTCACGCATGAGGCGGTAACGGGAGTCGTTGGGCTAGTCGCCTCGACGTTAAATGTTTTCAACTTGTCTTATAGCTTTTACAGCAGCCTCACGTCTTTTCCGACTGAGTTGGCTTTGTTAGGCTATGCACAAAGCGGTAGCGCGGTGATTGTTAAGTCTGCAGGTAACAGCAGTATCCCCGTCGGTGCGGCGGTGCCATCGGGCGAGTACCGAGGCAGAGTGGATAATCTGGCAGTTAGCCTCGCTGGGCAGCCTTCGGCGATCTTGGTAGGTGCCCTAGCAAAGAACGGCACGCCGGCAAACCCCGCGTCAATGGCCAGCTATTCAAATGTCGCAGGTACGAGCCCTGTTGTACAAAGAAATTTTTTGGTTGTTGGTGTAGAAAGCAGTGCCATGGGAGGGCTAGCCGGGACCTCGTTTGCGGCTCCCATCGTTTCGGGTTATGCCGCAATTGTTGGAAGCAAGTTCACGACGGCCAACGCAACGGCGGTGGCGAATCAGTTGTTGAACACTGCTCGAACCGATACCGTGACAGGTTATAACGCTGCGATCTATGGGCGCGGTGAGGCTAGCCTCACTCGCGCCTTAGCACCAGCAAGCATTCGCTAACAGAGAAACACTATGCAACCACTCAAAGGTATTAAAGTTGTCGATCTTAGCAAGGTGCTGGCTGGGCCACTTTGCGCACAATATCTTGGCGAGTTAGGTGCTGAGATCATTAAGATTGAGCCTGTGGGTCAGGGGGATGATACCCGCGGATGGCTACCACAGACGAATGGTCAATCCGCAATCTTTATGGCAGTCAACCATAACAAACGTAGCCTCGCGCTCGATTTAAAAACCCAAGCGGGTCAAAAAATCTTACACGAGCTTGTGCAAAGCGCAGACGTCGTTTTGCAAGGTTTTGGTGTTGGTACCGCTGCCAAGCTTAAAGTTGATTATGCGACCTTAAGCGCGATCAATCCAAAGCTGATCTATTGCGAAATTTCAGGCTATGGGCGTTCAGGGCCACTCGGAGACGAACCCGGCTATGACGTCATGCTGCAGGCGTTTAGCGGCATGATCAGCACAATGGGTGCGCCAGAGGGCGCCTTTGCTAGGGCAAGTTTTTCGCCAGTTGACATGGGTACCGGCATGTTTGGGCTTAGTGGTGTGCTCGCCGCGCTGCTAGAACGTGGGCGAACCGGCAAGGGTGTTTACCTTGAGTTGTCTTTGCTTGATACCTCTCTTGGTTTTCTGACTTACATGGCGCAGAGCTACTGGCAAAGCGGAAACGATCCTAAGCCAATGGGGACGGGTCATCCCTCAATGTGCCCCTATCAAGTCTTTGAAACAGCCGATCAGCCAATCATGCTCGGTGCCGGCAACGATGCGCAATGGCGACGCTTTTGTTCAGTCGCGGGCTTAGAAGAGCATGTGGATCGCCCAGATCTTGCGACAAATGCGCTGCGCGTCAAAAATATGAGTACCACCGTTGCACTGGTGCAGACAAAGATGAAAAGTAAGACGCTTGCGCAGTGGCTTGAGTGCTTAAGCAAAAATGGGGTGCCCGCTGCACCCATTCATAAACTGAGCGAAGCCTTGGCGCACCCCCAGGTGGCTGCTAGAGGGTTGATTGTTCAAACCGAACACCCAACGGTAGGAACGCTACAACAAATTGGGTTGCCGATTAAGTTTCAAGACGAAGATCGCCGGGCGCTCAGAACGCCGCCCTTGTTAGGCGAGCACTCGCAAGAGGTCTTGTCTGAACTCGGATATTCAGACGAGGCAATTCAAGCTTTACGTAGCACTGGCGTTATACAGTCAGCCATTGCATTGCCCCTCAGTAAATGACTCCGACTTTCTTCTAAAACAAAGAATCAAAAAAATGAAATACATCACTTACTCGGTCATCGATCAAATCGCAGAGATCAGTCTGAATCACGCGCCGGTAAATGCCTTGAACGTCCCGATGCTTGTTGAGATCGTTACGGCCTTCAAAGCCGCACGCGATGACGATCAAGTTCGTGCTGTTATTTTAGCGAGCACCTTGCCCAAACGATTTTGCGCTGGACTTGATCTGGATATTTTGCTCGATGAAACAGGCAAGTCGGTACGTGAATTTTTAGATCGGCTTTATATCGAACTTGCGGATGTTCAGCATACCTTGGGTAAGCCGTCGATCGCAGCGATTGACGGCGCAGCGCGTGCCGGAGGGATGACCCTATCGATCTCTTGTAACGTGATCATTGCGAGTCGCTCAGCAACCTTTGGCTACCCAGAAATTGACGTCGGTATGATTCCCGCAATCCACTTCATTCATCTGCCCTCAATCATCGGACGACATCGAGCATTTGAGATTCTTTTTAGCGGCCGTGTCTTTGATACGCAAGAGGCCCTTGAACTTGGCTTGGTGAGTCAAAGCGTTGAGGATGGCACTGCTCTGCAAGCCGCACGTGTCATGGCGAAGATGTTTGCGTCTAAATCGCCTGACGTGATGCGAATGGGACATCAAGCTTTTATGCGAATCAATGACGTTGGCTACCGTCGCGATATCGGAGCTGTCGTTGATAGGTTTTGCGCCGTCGCAGCAAGCCCAGACGCTAAAGAAGGAATCAGCGCCTTTATTGAAAAACGGCCACCGAAGTGGCCGTCATCAAACTAAGACCTTGATTTCAATTTTTGACTAGCGGACAGACGCTCTTAGACAAAGGCCGAAACGCCTGGTCACCTGGGATTACTGCATTGATCTTCAACAGATCCCAAGGGCCCTTTGACTCAGAAGGCTTTTTCGCTTCGGCTAGATACATGTCGTGCACCATGCGACCGTCGACACGGATCTTGCCTTTTGTGGCAAAGAAGTCGTTGATTTCGAGCTCTCTCATCTTGGCTGCAACGGCGTCGGCATCATCTGTGCCAGCGGCGGCAACAGACTTCAAATAATGCATGGTTGCTGAGTAAGCACCGGCCTGCACCATGGTTGGCATATCACCTTTGTTACGCTCGCCAAAACGTTTTGAAAAAGCACGAGTTTCGTCAGTGCGATCCCAATAAAAACCATCGGTGAACATCAAGCCTTGTGCGACTGACAAGCCCATTCCTTTGATATCAGACAAAAACATCAGTAAGGTGGCCATTTGTTGCCCGCCCTTGATAATGCCAAATTCCGAAGCTTGACGCACAGAATTCTGCGCGTCTGAGCCGGCATTAGCCAAGCCAATGATTTTGGCTTTTGACGCCTGTGCTTGCAATAAGTACGAAGAGAAGTCGGGCGAATTTAATGGCGCGCGCACGCTACCAAGAACTTTACCGCCATTGGCAAGAACAACCTCAGCAGTATCTTTTTCTAGGGCATGACCAAACGCATAATCGGCAGTGATGAAAAACCAGCTGTTACCGCCTCCTTTCGTAATCGCGGCACCCGTGCCGTGAGCCATTGCATAGGTGTCATAAGTGTAATGGACGCCGTAAGGTGAGCATTCGGCGTTGGTCAAGGCCGAGCTTGCCGAGCCTGAAAAAATGACTAAGCGCTTTTTTTCTCGTGCGAGTTTTTGCATCGCTAACGCCGAGGCAGAGTCGGTTGACTCAATGACCATTTTGACGTCGTCGCGGTCGTACCACTCTCGCACACGTGCAGCAGTAATATCAACCTTATTTTGATAATTCGCCGAAAGTAACTCGATTGGGCGGCCTAACACCTTGCCGCCGAAATCTTCGATTGCCATCTTGACTGCGCTCACCATGTTAGGGCCGCCAATGGCGGAATAAATACCCGACATATCGACGATGGCACCAATACGAAACGGTTTGACATCTTGTGCAGAGGCAAGATTAGTCAGTGCGCTTGCGCTCAAGATGCCAGCGGCAATAAGAGTAGAAAGAATCGTTTTTTTAAAATTCATTGAGTGTCTCTGTTCGTAAAAATAGTTTGAACGACTGCGGCTAGCGCCGAGTTTCATGAAAACCAAACTAATATTGCCTGAAATACCGTTAAATTGCTGTTGTTCTGAGCTAGAGAAAACCCTTGTTTGAGGTTTTTTTCGTTCGTATACACTCATCTAAACGCTTGAGCTGTAAGCGATTAAACAATCAACAACCTAGAGAGCAGCCATGACTGAAGGTGCGAGCAACCCAAAAAAAACGCTAGATGAGATGCAACATGCATGGAATTCAGCTGCCAAGGTCTGGAATCCAAAGGCATTGGCAAGTCTATACGCAGATAATGCCCTGTTTTATGGCGGCCGTTCAGGTCACTCGGTCGGAGCTGCCGCAATTCAGGCCTACTTTGCGTCCTATGATGGCATCATTCAGTCGGCAGTACTCGACTTAATCGAACAAGAGTTGGTAGAGACCAGTCCAGAAACTTTTGTGGCGCAAGGGTTAGGGGCGTTTTCGTTTGTGCTTGCGGGTGGGCGGCAAACTCAATCGGTACTGCGCACGACGCTCGTATTAAGTAAGCTAAACGGACAATGGAAAATTCAACTACATCACTTTTCGGTTACGCCTGAGGTACCGCCTCTTGGCGATCGCTGAGAAACAATCTTATTAGTTACCGATGCAACAAAGATAATCGTAATCCTCAGCGAGACGCTAGTTTCGCTAAGGTTTGATCAAAAAGCCGTATGTATATCGGCCAAGGAGACAGCTTGAAAATCACCGCAATCGAAGACCTCCATGCTGATGGTGGCTGGCGCACGCTATCGTTTTTGAAAATCACAACCGATACAGGTTTGATAGGTTGGTCAGAGTTCAGCGAGGGCAGCGCCGCACCGGGCTTAACTGGGGTCATCCTCAAACTTGGACAAAGCTTACTGGGCTCAGATCCACGGCAAATCAATCTGATTCATGCCAACTTGTTTGCAGTCACGCGAATTTTTTCTGGTGGATTGATTGCTCAGGCCATTGCCGCACTTGAAAATGCCTGCCTAGACTTAAAAGCTAAAGAACTGAATGTTCCGATGCATCAATTATTTGGTGGCGCCTTACGTAAAACGCTGCCGATCTATTGGTCGCAATGCGGTACCTTGCGCTCGCGTTTTGCACCAGTGTTTGATGCAGCACCTTTGCGCTCGTTAGACGATATCGTGGCGTTAGGGCAAGAGGCAAAGACGCGCGGTTTCAAAGCGCTCAAGACTAATATTCTTTCGTTTGAAAACGGCATCTGTAGTAATTATCGACCAGGCTTTGGCATCGGAACTGGCTTTCCTGAGTTAAATCTTGACGATAAACTTCTTGCTACGATTGTTGAATTGCTTGCGGCCTTTGAGCAGGGCGCCGGAAAAGATGTGAAGTTGGCGCTCGATCTGAATTTTCACTTTAAGTCGGAAGGTGCAAAAAGAATCGCACGCGCGCTTGAGCGGTTTAATCTGATGTGGCTTGAAGTCGACATACAAGATCCTAAAGCCTTGGCTGAAGTCAAGCAATCAACCACGACACGAATCTCTTCGCTTGAAACGTTGCTGGGCCGGCAAGCGCTTCGCCCTTATCTTGAGGCCAACTCTGCAGACGTTGCGATTATTGACCCGCAATGGAACGGCTTGCTAGAGTCAACCAAAATGGCGACCATGGCTGAGAGTTATGAAATCAACGTCGCTTCGCATAACTATCACGGACAACTGTCTTCGCTGATGGGGGCGCATTTTTCAGCAGCGACTTCAAATTTCAGCATCATGGAGTACGTCGTCGACGAAGCTGCGTTTACGCGCGAATACATGACCCATCCGATTCAAATCGTCGATGGCGAGATCATCTTGCCCGAGGGCCCCGGCTGGGGCTCAGATATTAATGAAGAGGCTGTGCGTGCAAGGCCTGCGAAGTGAACGGCCTCCTATTCATTGTTTGTACAAATTGGGAGTGGTAACAATTTAATACAAAATAAATTGCTTAGAGATGCAGTTTGGCTAGGTTTAGTCGGCGCTAAAATAAGTCCCTGACGCACGCCTTAGATCCAGACAGGTGGGCGTTTGGATCGCAAAATAGGAGCCGACTTGAGCATACGATTGAGTGTTGTTTTTGTCTGATGATTTAAATCACGATATTGATCGAGTTGCAGGTTCTGCTGCAAACAAGAGCGAAGTGTTTAGAAAAGCTTTGCAACTCTATCTTGCGGCATGCGATGCCCAATCACGTGGTTTAAAGCTTGGTTTGTTTGAACCGGGTGAGCAAAGAGTTCAGACTGAAATCACGGGGCTGTGATGCGTACATTGGATTTGAGTGCGCCGCCTCGGAATCACACGTATACCGTTTCTTTGTGTTCTGAAGAAAAAAATGGGCAATGTCTTCGATCACGGCGATTTCTGGTGGATTAGTTAGCTATTTGATTCACCCTGATTAAACGCGGTGAAGCACGTGTTATAAATCAAACGATCCTATCAAGCGTTAATGCTTTAGATCCTTAAGGTTATAAAAAAGTCGAGACAAACAGTTTGTATAACGGATCGGCGGTACGCCGACGTCACTCATTAGTCGAATCAACTGGAGTATAAAAATGAAAAAAACGATCGCTCTCACCATGCTGGCTATGGCTTCATTCATGCCTGTCTCGTCGCCGAGTGCACAAGATTTCAAAGCGCCTATCAAGTTTGTTGTACCGTTTGCGCCCGGCGGGGCTACTGATGTGTTGGCCCGAATGCTTGCACCTAAAATGAGTGCAGAGCTCGGACAATCCATCATCATCGAAAATCGTGCAGGCGCGAGTGGTCAAATTGGCACGCAATTTGTAAAGAACTCGCCTGCGGATGGAACTGTATTTTTGGTGAACACGGATAGTTCGTTGACCATCCTCCCATATATCGTTGCTGACGTACCGTATTCGCCAAGTCGTGACTTTATGATGGTCGGGAAAATTGCAACGCTGCCTTGGGCGCTAAGTGTGCCTGCGGCTAACAATATTAAAAATATCGCGCAGTTTATCGATTACATCAAAAAAGATCCAAAACAAGCGAACTATGCTGTGCCAACAACCGGTGGCGTGCCTGAAATGATTGGCGAGATGATCGGCAAGAAGGCCGGCGTTGAGATGACGATTCTTCCGTACGCGGGCGGCGCGGCGATCATCACGAGTGTCTTGGGTGCTCAAATTTCTTCTGGTGTGACGGGTACCCCAGAGGCCTTCAATATGGAGAGAACTGGCAAGGCGGTGGTGATCGGTGTGTCGGGAACCAAGCGAGCAGCTTATCTGCCACACGTTCCAACCTTTGAAGAGTCGGGACTTTCAGGCTTGACAGCAGATAGCTGGTTTGGGATCTATGCACCGAAGGCCTTGCCTAGGCCTATGGCTGAACGTTTTAATGTGGCAATGAATAACGCCATCAAAGACCCAGAGACACAGAAAAAAATTGCGGATATGGCTATAGAAGTGACTACAACTAACTTCACTGAGGCTGAAAAATTTTACGCTGAAGCTATTGTTTTTTGGGCAAGTGTCTACAAAGATAAGCCTAAGCCATCGGCCTCAAAATAGTAACCAGTCGGACGGAAACGTGACCACTTCAAAAACAGTGGTCACGATTAAAGGTGATGAGCCTCAGAAAACTGAGATTGTTTTTATTTTTCTTTTAATTTAATCGTCTACCTTCGGAATGGCCGCCAAGGTCGCCGCCCGTTGAATGATTGCAATCGAGTCTTCTACAAATTTTTTAAACTCTGCGGGTGTACTCGGTGCTGGTGTCATACCCTGTTTTTCAATCAACGCCACGATATCGGGTGCTTTGAGGGCCTCGACAACGGCTGCGTTGAGCTCTGCCACGATTGTTGGTGGGATACCTTTTGGGCCGATCATGCCAAACCATGTGGGCATCTCAAGCTCACTGATGCCAGATTCGCGACTGGTCGGTACGTTCGGTAATTCGTTTGAGCGAGTTGCCGTCGTGACGAGCAGTGGGCGTAACTTTCCTGATCGAATTTGCTGTAACGGCGAGGTAATCATGTCGAACATTAACGGCGAGTCGCCGTTTAACTGAGCAACGGTTGCTTCGCCCGTACCTTTATACGGCACGTGAGTTGCGCGAATTCCAGTTTGTTGCGACAGTATCTCAAAAAATATGTGGCCTGCTGAACCAACGCCAAACGAGGCATAGTTCAGTTTTTGTGGGTTCGCCTTCGCATAGGTAACGAGTTCGGCAATCGAATTGATAGGTAAGGCGGCATTAACAGTCAATACAAAAGGCGCCTCAAGGACTTTGGAAATAAATGTAAAGTCGGCGACCGAGTCATACGGTAATTTTGCTCTGACCGCAGGCTGCACAATATGCGAAATCGAGTTCATTCCGATTGTGTAACCATCAGGAGCCGCTGTGGCGGTTGCATTCAGGCCGATTGTTGTACCCGCACCCGGGCGGTTGAGCACAATGACCGGTTGTTTCCAGCGTGCCGAAAGCTTTTGAGCTAACGAGCGACTCGTCGCATCCGCTGAGCCACCAGCAGGGAAAGGTACGATCAGGGTAACGGCTTTACTCGGAAAAACCTCTGATTGTGCATGTATGGCTGGCGCACATAACGCAATGGTAAAGAAAAAGACTAGTTTTAGTACCGAGCGAGAAAAAATCTTCATTCGTGATGACTCCGCATTCGTTTTAATTGACTTTTGGTGCGCTGAGTGTCGTGCGATGCATGTGGCGTCGCTGTGGCAATTTGAAATCACCGGTCGCGCGATGTAGGGCAGAATAGTTGTCCCATAGAACGATGTCGCCAACACGCCAGACATGTCGATACACAACCTCAGGTCGAATGACATGATTCACGAGAGTGTTGATGAGTTCTTCAGAGTCTTGTGCCGATAGGCCGATCACTTGACTAATGACGCCCTGAACGACATGCAGGCTTTTTTTACCAGTAATGGGATGTGTTCTGACTAAAGGGTGCGTAATCTCGTTATTCTTAATTTTTTCACGCGCAGCAACAACTTCTTTTAGGTAGATATTATCTTTTGCTTTTTCGGGCGTATGCCCGACATACTCGCCATATTTTCGTGAGCTAAAGACTGCGCTGAGTTGATTGACTTGTTCTTTTAGCGGTTCGGATAAGGTTTCGTAGGCATAGCGTGTGCTCGCAAAGTACGTGTCTCCAAGTGGGCGCGTACCATCATGCGGGACTTCTACCGCATATAAGAACGATCCACGCGGGGGCGTCGCGACGTACCACATGTCGCTATGCCAGTAGCGACCTGCATCTTCCATGCCCACTGGTTTCCCGTCATCGAGCAAATTCGAAACAATGAAAATCTCTGGATTTTCTTTCATGTTGAAACGATCGAAGACAAATCGGTCTAAAGATCCAAAACGACGGCTGAAATTGAGTTGCTGATCTGGAGTCAGTTTTTGATCGCGGATAACCACGACGCCGTAGGTTTTGTAGGCATCGTCAATGTCTTTGAACGTTTGTTCGTCAAGATTATTTAAATCTACACCACGGATCTCGTGTCCGAGTGGGGTGCTATTCAGGTGAATATCTAGGGCCATCTTTTGTTTCCTAGGATTGATCGAGGCGAGCTTGTCTGCCTAGTATAGGTCGAGCCAACGAAAATAGTATTGGGTAAAACTGCCTCGCTGCAACGCACAAAATGTAATCCATCCGCGATACGGAAGTTGCGTTCAAGAAGTTTCGGCGCAGGTGCGACAGACGATATTTTTTTACTTGACGGATGCTAGATCGAGTTTTAAGGTGAAGGGCGCTGACTACGTTCAGTGCGCTCGTCTGATCACAAGAATCCCGGTAGAAAAAATAGAGACAAGGATTGTTATCACATGAATAAAAGAAGACTCATCGCAATATCGCTGATCTTGGCCAATTGGTTGATGTTGACGAACGCTTGGTCTGAAGACGCGTATCCGACTCGCCCAATCAGGCTGATCGTACCCTTTGGGGCGGGTGGACCTACCGACACCTTAGGGCGCGCGCTGGCCGAACGGATGTCAGATCAACTGGGACAGCGCGTGACGGTTGAGAATAAGCCGGGGGCCGGTGGAAATATTGGGACTGATCTAGTGGCCAAGGCTGCGCCTGATGGGTACACTTTTTTAATTTCAACCAATGGCCCGTTGGCGGGCAACTTGACCCTGTTTGGTAATTTGCCTTATCACCCGCTCAAAGATTTTGCGCCGGTCACAATCTTTACGATCTTGCCAAATATGTTGGCAGTACACCCAAGCATCCCTGCGAATAATGTGATTGAGTTGATTGCTTTTCTCAAGGCAAATCCAAACAAATACAGCTTTGGCTCTGGTGGAAACGGAACCAGTTCTCATTTTTCTGGTGAGCTTTTTAAAATGATGACGGGGGTCAGGATGGAGCACATCCCTTATAAAGGCGATGGCGCTTCGATGATTGATGTTCTGAGTGGGCAAGTTCCGATCGTTTTTGCAAGCGTATTGGCAGGAATGCGTTACACAGATTCCGGAAAAATAAAAGCGTTGGCTGTGACCTCGCTGGATCGTGTGTCCGCGTTGCCGAATGTGCCGTCGATGGCCGAAGCCGGTCTGACTGGTTACGATCTTGCTGCCTGGTACGGCATCATGTTGCCCGCCGGTACGCCCAAGCCAATCGTGACAAAGCTGAACTCACTGATCGTAAAAATCATTCACACCCCAGACTTCAAATTAAGAATTGAAGCCATGGGAGGCATCCCAGTCGGAAGCACGCCCGAAGAAGTCACTGAGGTTATTAAGAAAGATATTCCTAAGTGGGCCAAGTTAGTCAAGGAATCCGGCGCGAAAGTAGATTGATTGTTTCGGGCGATAAGCATAGAAAGGATATTGAATGATGTTTGCACCAGATCTTTTAAAAGGCCGTGTGGCATTAATTACTGGCGGAGCGGGTGGTATCGGTTTTGAAATTTCTAAAACTTACGCTCGTCTAGGTGCGCAGGTGGTACTGGCTAGCCGAAGCCAAGAACGGCTAGATGGTGCTGTGGCTGAAATGGCTGCCGAGGGTTTGACTGCCATCGCGTTTAGGACCGATGTCCGAAACTATGACGAAGTTGAAGCGACAATCGAGAGGACGGTCGAACAACTCGGTAGCCTAGATATTTTGGTCAACAATGCCGCGGGCAACTTTAGTTGCCCCACTGCTGAACTTTCGCCTAATGGTTGGCGAACAGTTGTCGATATCGACTTAAACGGCACATTCTATGGCTGTCGCGCTGGTTATAAGCATTTAAAAAATTCAGCTTACGGGGGCTGCATTATTAGCATCGTTACCATGTTGGGTCTGAGTGGCTGGCCTGCGGCTGCTCATGCCGCCGCCGCTAAGGCGGGCATCATTTCGCTGTCTCGCACGCTGGCGGTTGAGTGGGGTGGCGACAATATTCGAGTCAATACGATTTCACCAGGGCCCATCGCGGACACCTTAGGTGTTCAGCGCCTCTATCAAGAAACTGGGCGAGAAGAGCTTGAGCGTAAGAAGACCGCCTTAGGTCGTTTCGGTCGAAAGAGTGAAATTGCGAATGCGGCTGTTTATCTTGCGTCCGACTTAGCAACCTACGTGACCGGTGAAAATATGGTCGTCGACGGCGGCCGGTGGTTGAAGTATGTGTCTGCCTAAGCGTGCATGACAAAGCGTTAATCGATCGCGCGTAAGCTTTTAATTCAAAGGATCACGGAGAAAAACTTGACTAAGCAATTAGTGAAAACATCAAAAATTGGTGCAGTACTAGTGATCTGCCTGAATAGTCCAGAAAATAGAAACTCTCTGACACCTGAGTTTCGAAAACAATTGGGTGAGGCCGTGGCACTCGCCGATAACGATGCCGAAGTCAGAAGCGTGTTTCTGACGGCGGAGGGCCCGACCTTTTGTTCGGGCGGTGATCTGAAGGCGCTTACAACCAGTTGTGATCCCTGGACAGTACATCGGCGCTTTCGTGCACTTAAAACATGGTTGTTTCCGTTAGTAGGGCTCGATAAGCCCGTGGTCATCGGCGTCAATGGCCATGCGGTGGGTGGCGGAATGGGCTTAGCCTTAACCGGCGACCTTGTGATTGCAAGCGAAAGTGCAAAGTTTATGTCTGGATTCTTTAAGCTTGGTGTGATGCCAGACATTGGAATGATGTACCACTTGCCTAGGTTGATTGGCATGGCTCAGGCAAAGAATTTTCTGTTCAGTGGCGGAACGTTTACGGCCGAGCAAGCTGCGCAGTTAGGTTTAGTGTTTAAAGTCGTGCCCGATGCTGAACTTTACGAGGCCGGACTTGCTCAGGCGCAGCGCCTGGCCGAAGGCCCTGCACAGGTGATGGGGCTCGCTAAAACCTTGATGGCGCGTTCGTTTGAAACATCGCTCGCTGATATGTTTGCCTTTGAAGGCTTTGGTCAAGCGCTTGCCATGTCAAATCCCGAGTTTCATGAAGGTCTTGAGGCGGCACTCCAGCGCCGAGAAGCAGATTTTATCAACGCCAAAGATTTAAAATTTTGACCTCGTGCAAGAGAAAATAATGAACTCTGAATTACCCATTCCCGTTGCAAATCCTGATTCGCAAGTGTATTGGGATAGCGCGAATCAAGAGCGTCTGATGATCAGGCAATGTCAGGCCTGTAAAGAATTGCACTTTATGCCACGCTACCTTTGTCCAGCGTGTTGGTCGACTGAACTTGAATGGATTCAAGCCAGTGGGTTTGGCGTGGTTCACAGTTTTACCATCGTCAGGCGTGCGCCAATGAAAGAATTTGATCACTTGGTACCGTATGTAATTGCCCTGATCGAACTTAAAGAAGGGCCTCGTATGATGACGAACATTGTGGGGCAAGATGCACTTGAGACCCGTATCGGCGATCAAGTGAAAGTTTGTTTTGAAGCACGGGGGCCTGCGGCCAAGGTGCCACAGTTTGTCAGGCATCTTGCCAAAGAGGTTGCGAATTAAATGACGCAGACGATGAATTCAATTCGCAATAAAGTTGCTATCGTTGGTGTGGGTGAATCGGATATTGGTAAAGTACCAACGATGAGTGGTTTAGGGCTTAACGCGCAGGCCGCCCGGCGCGCCTTAGATGATTCGGGGTTAAAACTTTCTGACATCGATGGGGTCTTGACTGCGTACTCATTTACCGAACCTTACTTCATGCTGGGTAGCGTCCTGTGTGAATATCTGGGAATCAAGCCGCGTTATACGGCTTCAATGATCGTTGGAGGCGCATCCCCAGCAGTGATGCTTAAGCATGCCGCCGAAGCAATCACGGCGGGACATTGTCAGACAGTATTAGTTTGTGCCGGCGAAAATCGTGCCACTGGCCAAAGCCGCGATCAAGCTGTCGCGGCGTTAATGGCGGTGGGGCATCCTTATTTTGAAAAGCCTTATGGCCCATCGATTCCCGCTTTTTATGCCATGATTGCGCGTCGTCACATGGAGTTATTTGGGACCACCGAAGAGCAGATGGCCGCCGTTTCGGTGACAACACGCCAACATGCGTTATTGCACCCAAACGCACATATGAAAAAGCCAATTACGATTGAGGATGTCATGGGTTCAAAGCCCATTGCGGATCCACTAAAGATCTTGGACTGTTGTCTGCTCTCTGATGCTGGGGGTGCTTTTATTGTCACATCTTCCGAGCGGGCCAAGGATTTACGAAGCAAACCTGCTTATCTTGCTGGGATCGGTGAATATCACACCCACGAGCATTTAATTTGTGCGCCGAGCCTGACTGAGTTTGGAGCGGCTGAATCAGGACAAATAGCGTATCGAATGGCTGGCTTAGGTCCGTCGGATATTGATGTCGCTGAGTTATACGATTGCTTTTCGATCGTACCGATTATTGAGCTTGAAGAGCTCGGCTTTTGTAAACAAGGCGAGGGTGGTAGTTTTTACCAAGAGGGACACGCTCGTATCGGTGGGCGGTTGCCTGTTAACACACACGGCGGTATGTTGTCGCATGCGCATGCGGGCGCGGCGGGTGGGTTGTTTGGTATCGTCGAGGCTGTTCGCCAGTTACGAGGCGGTTTGGGTGCGCGACAGGTCGAGGGTGCCGAGATCGCCTTAGTGCATAACGAAGGGGGCGTGCTGTCGTCGCACTGCACGCTGATACTCACTAAAGATAAACAATAAGATTCGGGCGATAAGCTTAGAAGCCGCTACACCGCCCGCCAGCGGGCGCTATGTCTTGCGGCATGCGATGCCCAATCACGTGGTTTGAAGCTTGGTTTGTTTGAACCGGGTGCGTAAAGACGTCAGACTGAAATCACGGGCCTGCTGTTACTACTCAAGCTTGACGCCAGCTTTTTGAATGACGTCACCCCACTTCGCGTATTCGCTCTTGATGAAGCTCGCGAATTCTTTTGGGGTGCCGCCAATGGTTAGCATACCGGTTGAATCAAGCTTGGTGCGAATCGCTGGATCTGCAATCGATTGGAGCAGTGCCTTGGATAGCACCTCGACGCGAGCGGGATCCATGCCTGCGGGCCCGACGATTCCCATCCAACCAATGGCCTCAAAGCCCTCGAGGCCTTGCGCGGCGATTGGGCGCACACTTGGAAGCGTGTCGATAGGTTTGGCGGTGCTCACGGCCAAGGCGCGTAGCTCGCCTCGATTGATGAACGGTATGACTAACGGTGCGGCTTCAAAGAGCACTTCGATCTGCCCGCCTAACAAGTCGGTGACAGCAGCAGGGCCACCCTTGTAGGGTACGTGCTGCATCTTGATACCTGCCCGTTGTTTGAACATCTCTTGTGTGAGGTGGCTGGTTGACCCATTGCCTGGCGAACCAAAATTCAAGCCGTTGGGCTTGGCCTTGGCTGCCTCAATCAAGTCGGCAAGCGATTTGATATTTGACTTTGCAGACACAACCAGCGTTTGCGCGACAGCAGCCACAAGCATAATTGGCGTAAAGTCTGTTCGCGGATCGTAATTGGCCTCTTTGAAGAGGTGGGGTGCGATCCCCAGCGGGCCACTAGCATTCATACTAAGGGTGTAGCCATCGGCGGGCATCCGAATCAGATATTTACTGCCAATTGTGCCGCCCGCGCCAGCTTTATTATCAATAATGACGGGTTGCCCCAGATATTTAGTCAGCCCTTCGCCCATCATGCGAGCGAGCGAGTCGACGGATTGCCCAGCAGGATAGGGAACAACCATCGTAATCGGCTTATCGGGAAACCCATCTTTAGGTTGAGCCGCAGCGTTAAGGCCAGACGTCGCCAGTACCAACGCCGTCAATAGTTTTAGAGGAATCAGGTTCATAGCTTTTTTCGATATTGTCTAATGAGTAAACTAGTATAGGTCGAGTCTTGCGTACAGATACAATGCGGAGCTTGAAAAGAGAGAAATATAAAAATAGCGCCTTGGGGTGTTGACTTCCCTAAGCGGTAGAGCATCAAGGGGACTAGGATGAAAAAAACAGAATCGTCAGTCAGCCGTGAGTTGGCACAGTGGGTGAGCTCGCTCCAATACAAAGATCTGAATGCCGAGATCATTCGGTATGCCAAGCGCTACTTGTTGGATGCCCTGGCCGTTGCCTGGGCGGGCTCGAGGGCGATGGGGACAGAGGGGGCTCACGCCTGGGTGACCGCGCAAGGCGGTAAGGCTGAGAGTCGAGTCTGGTTAACCAACGAGTATCTGCCGGCCACTTCTGCGGCGTTTATCAATGGCATTTATGCGGCGGCGCTTGATTTTGATAGCGTCCACGATCAGGCGACGTCGCATCCGGATATCGTCATCATCCCTGCGCTGATGGCGCTTGCCGATCGGCAACCCATGCATGGCAAAGATTTTTTAACGGCATACATCGCAGGCGCAGAAATGCATGTGCGCCTGTGCATGGGGATTACTCATAATCCAGGCTGGTTCATGACTTCAACGCTTGGGGTGTTTGCCTCTGCGGCGATCTCGGCGCGCGTGCTCGGCCTAGATATCAACGGCATTCATACCGCGATGGGGATTGCTCTGAGCCGTGCCGCAGGGACACAGCAATCTTTGGTTGAGGGGGCGTTGGTCAAGCGATTGCAGTCTGCTTTTGCGGCGCGAGACGGCGTTGAGGCAGCGTTTTTAGCCCAGTGTGGCATCACGGCGCCTAAACAGATGTTTGAAGGTGAAAGAGGCTTTGATAATTTGTACGAGCCCCTTGATCGCGCCCGAACCTTGGGCGGCCTAGGTCAGTCATATCTGCTTCAAACCTTGACCTTAAAAAATTACCCAAGCTGTTTTTGTAACCATGCTGCGATTGTGGCGACTGAGCAGCTTGTTGCACAGCACCAATTAACAATTGATCAACTGGCGGGCTGCACGGTGAGGATCACGCCTTACATGAATCGCTTGGTTGGCGCGCAATTTTCGCTTGGGGATAGCCCTCAGGTTGCCGCGCAATTTAGTGTGCAATACTCAATTGCAAGCATTCTGCTACGAGGGTCGTTTAGATTGCAGGATATCGATACCGACGCAGTGCTTGACCCCGCGGTTATGGAATGTATTCAGAAGATCAAGATTGAAATTGATCAAACAGAATCAGGAAAATTTACCCCGGCGACCGTAATCATCCAAACAAAAGCTGGAGAGCTGTTGAGCTGTACGGTGAATGAGATTCCGGGTACGCCAGCTCAACCTCTGGATGACACGCAGGTGAGGGCGAAAGCCATGACATGTTTGACAAGCGGGCCCTACGCAATGACTGAGGCACAGGCCTGCAAACTGATTGCACGAATCGATGCCATCGATCAGCTTGAAAACATGCAAGACTTTTGGAATCTTGCTTGAAGCACAAATCTTGACTTCCTGGTACATATCATTGACTTAAGAAGAAAACGGAGACTCCAATGAAAAATACATTCATCCGCCCTATCATAGCCAGTGCAACCCTACTGGCCGCTTGCTTTAGTGTGTCAACCTTTGCTCAGTCAAAGACTGCAGCAGAACAATGGCCAAGCAAGACAATCACGATGATTTCGCCCTTTGCGGCGGGCACGACAAGCGATGTCGTCGCTCGAATTTTCGGCCAGGGCCTGAGTAAAGTCTTGAACGTACCGGTCATCGTCGAAAATAAAGTCGGTGCAAGCGGCAACATCGGAATGGCCCAATTCGCGAAAGCCGCGCCTGATG
The DNA here is from genome assembly GCA_030832095.1 of Gammaproteobacteria bacterium. Lineage (GTDB taxonomy): Bacteria > Pseudomonadota > Gammaproteobacteria > Burkholderiales > Burkholderiaceae_B > Zwartia > Zwartia planktonica. The sequence continues at coordinate 43,610 of JAURJT010000045.1, forward strand.
GATACACCTTAGCGATGGGAACCATCACCACGAACGCAATCAACCAGGCGTTGTTTTCAAAGCTGCCGTTTGCGCTTTCTGATTTTTATGCGTTAGGTGTTGTTGGTATTACGCCTAACTTGCTTGTGGTGCCCGCGAATTCGTCCGTGAAGACAGTGGGCGACTTGGTGCAGATGGCGAAAGATAAGCCGGGCAAATTGACCTTTGGCTCGGCGGGCAACGGTACGACTGGGCAACTGGCGGGTGAGCTAATCAAGGTTCGCACCGGCGTTGATATGCTTCATGCTCCGTACAAAGATGCGACACGTGCACTCACGGATCTTGCTGGAGGTGAAATTGACTTTATGTTTTATCACCCAGCCGCGGTGATGGCCTTGATCCAAGGTGGTCGTCTGCGACCGATCGCAGTTTCAAGCTCGACACGCTCAAGTGCTGCGCCCGATGTTATTCCGGTTGACCAGCAGGGCATCAGTGATTTTGATTTGGCGGCGTGGTGGGCACTTTATGCGCCGGCCGGAATCTCGCCTGAGTTGAAAGTGCGCTTACGAGCCGTGACACAAGACGTGTTGGCTGACCCGCAGGTCGTGCAGACTCTAATTGCTCGAGGGTTCGAATCCAAGCCCTTGCGAGGCGATGAGATCGATGTTTATCTGGCCAAAGAGGCCGATAAGTGGGCAGAGATCGTGAAACGGGCTGGCGCGCGTGTTGATTAAGTTTGAAAAAGTGCGGGCACCTAGGGTAAGTGCTAGGCCTTTAGCATTGACGAATGGCTGCTTGACTCCTATAGTCAAATGGGCGTAGCCCGCGCATTTGAGTTAGTACTCAAAGCCGCTTTACGCTCTAAACGTGCGGTCCGTTAGGATCCCGACAATAAACCGAGGAGCAGCAATGAAAGAAGCATCAAAATCACGTCGCCAGCTATTGCAAGCGGGTTCAGCCGCGGGTGCGTTGGCGCTGTTGGGCTTGCCTGCGATTGTGAAAGCGCAGAGCGACAAAATCCGTATCGGGCATTTAACTCCGCTCACAGGGTTTTTAGGCCCACTCGGTGAGTACGGCACGATGGGAATCAAGCTAGCCGTCGATGAGGTTAACAAAGCGGGTGGCATCACTGGTCGTCAGGTCGAACTCATTTCAGAAGATTCTGTGAATCCAGCCACGGCTGCAAGTAAAGCCCAGCGTATGTTTGAGCGCGATGGCGTGATGTGCTTGTTGGGTGAAATTAACTCAGCTTCTGGCTTGGCGATCAGCCAAGTGGCGTTGCGCAACAAAAAGATTTTTATCAATACCGGTGGCAACTCTGACGAACTGCGCGGCAAAAGCTGCAATAAGTTTATGTTTCACGTTGAGTGCGCAAACTCGATGTACGTGAACACGTTAGGTCGTGCGTTGCTGCAACAGGGGATGGTCAAAGGTAAGTCATGGTATTTCTTGACAGCTGACTATGCGTTTGGTCATGATCTCACACGAGTTGCAAGCCGCTTTTTGGCTGCCCAAGGTGGCAAGATCGCCGGCGAAGATAAAGTGCCTACCGACGCGACTGACTACTCAGCTTACATGTTGAAGATTCGCCAGGCTAAACCCGATATCGTGATCTCTAACTTGGCTGGTACGCAGATCACCAGTTTCATGAAGCAGTACTCTGAGTATGGGCTGCCTTTCCCGATCGCTGGTTTTGGTTTTGACACCGCGTTGGCTTGGGGTGCCGGTGCCGATAACTTCTTAGGGACCTGGCCTGTGCCATGGCACCACGATGTTGATTCGCCAAGCTCAAAAGCGTTTGTTGCTGAATTTATCAAGCGTCACGGCAAACCGCCTGAAAACCAAGCGTGGGGCGATTACACCGTCATGAAAATGATGGCTCAGGCCATGAATGACTTGAAATCGACTGACTCGATGAAAGTGATTGAGCACTTTGAAAAAGGTGCGCAGTTTGACATCATGAAGAGCCGCCCTGGTTACTTCCGTGCCTGGGATCATCAGCTGATGCAACAGATGTACACGCTGACACCTAAGAAAAAAGGTGCAGCCAAGGACAAGTGGGATTTCTTGCAATTGGGTGCCACGGTACCTAACGCCAATGAATCACTCGAAATCATTGCTCCAACGCGCGAAGAGAATCCCTGCAATATTACTTAAGCGGGTTCACACTGCCTCTAAGCCTTTTGTAGGCTGATTCACTCCCGTGATCTGACAAGGTTACGGGAGTCGTTTTATTTTTATGGTTTGAACGTCGATGCAACTCATCTTTTTTTTAGAACAAATTTTGAATGGCCTCATGATTGGCGGCTATTACCTGCTGATCGCGCTTGGGCTTTCGCTGATTTTTAGCTTGGGCGGAATCGTCAATTTGGCACATGGTGCGTTTTATGCGCTGGGTGCCTATGGCGCGGTCGTGTTGACGCAGTACGTTGGATTTGGTGGGGCGCTGGTACTTTCGCCCGTGTTGGTGGGGTTGTTAGGCATCGCGTTCGAGCGTTTTTTGCTGCGCCGCTTTTATCAAAGCGACCCGATTTTAGGTCTGTTGCTTACCTTTGGTTTGGCGATGATCGCCGAGCAAATCATTCGAATGATTTGGGGTTCTAGTCCGTTGGCGTACTCGATTCCGTCAGCGCTGAAAGGGCAGGTCGTATTGGGTGATTTTATTTACTCGCGCTATCGCCTTGTGATGTTGTTGGTGGTGATCGGTGCCATGATTGGTCTTTGGTTTTTGTTGAATAAGACTGCCTTTGGTCGCGTGGTGCGCGCGGGTACCCAACGGCCCGATATGGTCGCCGTCTTAGGAATTCGTTTAAACCACTACATGACGGGCGCTGTGGTGCTGGGCGTGAGCCTGGCTGCGTTGGCCGGCGTGTTACTTGCCCCTCTTGCAGGTGTGCATCCTGCGATGGGTGCCGAAATCATGACAGCGGCTTTTGTTGTGGTGGTGATTGGCGGAATGGGAAGCTTTTGGGGTGTTGTGCTCGCCGCGGTGTTGGTGGGGGTTGTGCGAGGCATAACAACTTTCTTCTATCCGCCTGCCTCAGAAGCCTCAATGTATGTATTGATGATTTTGGTTCTGCTGTTGCGCCCGCGTGGTTTGCTGGGTGAGCGCATTGAGCGATTTGAATAAGAAGCTGGCATGACAAACGTAAACACACAAAAATATTTGCCTCTGGGTTTAGCCCTGTTGGGGCTGCTGATTTCGCCTTTCATCATGCGTGCACTGGGCTTGACCCCCGGTACCGCTACCGATGTGGTGATTTACGCCATGGCAGCCTTAGGGTTGAATCTGTTAGTCGGTCATACAGGCTTGACGTCTTTTGGGCATGGTGCCTTTTTTGGTATCGGGGCCTACGCTGCAGCGTTATCACAAAAGTATTGGTTCGAAGGGCAGATGGTCATGCCGATATTGTTCACAATCGTGTTTTGTGGGCTGCTTGCCAACTTGGTCGGTGCGCTGATTTTGCGCCGACGAGGTGTGTACTTTTCACTGCTGACCTTGGCGTTTTCGGCACTGACGTTTGCAATTGCCTTTCGCTGGACAGCGCTGACGGGTGGTGAGAACGGCTTGGGTAACGTTGTTCGCCCCGCAATGGGCGCTTTGCAGCTTGATCAGCCTGTGCCTTATTTAATCGCCGTGAGCATCATCGGCTGGCTTGTCTTGTATCTTATTTGGCGCGTGTCGCGTTCGCCTTTTGGTCATGTGCTTGCGGCCATACGAGAAAACGAACAACGCGCCCAGTTTCAAGGCTATGACACGCAGCGATATAAATTATTTGCCTTCGCGATTTCGGGTACCGTCACGGCGCTGGCCGGTAGCCTGCTAGCGTTTCACTATCGCTTTGCCTCAGCGGATCCAACCTCGGTCACCTTTTCGGGTGAGTTACTGGCGATGGTCGTGATTGGTGGCATGCACAGTTTGCTCGGGCCGGTGATAGGCGCATTTTTCTACATTCTGTTTCGCGAATATCTTTCAATCTGGACGCCTAATTGGCTGTTGTATTTTGGTTTGCTATTTGTCGGTTTTATTATTTTTTCACCCAAGGGTCTTGTGGGGGTCTGGGCGCAAATCAAAAAACGCTTTAAGCCCGAAAAAGAAACTGACGCAGCCATGAGTGCCCGAAAAATTTATCAAGGGCTGGCGTTCCCCTCATTTTTACAACCCACCAAAGGCAACGGTGTTGCGCTTGAGGTGTCTGGCATTGCAAAAAGTTTTGGTGGGGTGAAAGCAGTCCGTGATTGCAGTTTGACTTTGCATTCTGGCATTCACGCCGTGATTGGCCCAAATGGTTCAGGTAAGACAACAACGTTTAACTTGATTTCGGGTATGTTTGTGCCGGATCAAGGCAAGGTGACCCTTTACGAAAAATCATTAACCGGTTTGTCGTCTGACAAAATTAGTCAGTCAGGCTTGGCGCGTTCGTTTCAAATTACGAATTTGTTTAAGGGTCTGACGATTTACGAAAATTTACGACTGTCAGTACAAGCGCGGCACAAAGGACACTTTAATATCTGGCGCGACATTGACTCTTATCAGGTTGTTCACCAGCAAACCGCAGAGCTCGTGAAGTATCTGGGACTAGAGGGCATCGAACATAGTGAAGCCGCCAGCATGTCGTATGGCGGGCAGCGTTTGGTTGATATGGGGATTGCGCTAGGTTGCCATCCCAAGGTCTTGCTGCTTGATGAACCCTTGGCGGGTTTGGCTGCTGCCGAGCGTGAACGGATATCAAACTTGATTCAAACAATCCAGCACCATATTCCAGTGCTGATTGTTGAGCATGATTTAGACCGTGTCTTGGGCTTTTCACAGAACGTCACTGTCATGAATGATGGCAACGTCTTGATGACCGGCACCCCTTCGCAGGTGCGCAGCGATATACGCGTGCAAGAAGTCTATACGGGTAAAGGGACGCCGGCCATTCAGGCTAGAACGGCAGCGTCGAGTAAAGCTGAAGATGTGTTGTTGTCGTTCGACAAGATCAATAGCTTTTATGGCAAAAGCCACATCTTGAACGACGCATCGTTAAATGTGCGTCGTGGTGAGATTGTGGCTTTATTGGGGCGTAATGGTGCTGGCAAGTCGACCTTGCTGAAGGCACTCACTGGGCTTGTTGAGCCAGTCGGGGGCACCATTATGTTTGATCGTCAAAAAATCTCTGGGATGGCTGCGCCGGAGATCGCACGTATTGGTATCGGCTATGTGCCGCAAGGACGAGGCCTGTTTGCCGGTATGACAGTACGCGATAACTTTGCCCTCGGCAGAATGAATCGCGTGAATCCTGCCATTGGTGGTACCTACTGGACCGAAGAGAAAATCTTTGAATATTTTCCAAGACTCAAAGACCGCATGGACGTTGCCGCAGATTACTTATCGGGTGGCGAGCAGCAAATGGTCGCCGTCGCTCGGGCGTTGTCAGGCAATATCAAATTGCTGTTGCTTGACGAGCCTTTTGAAGGCTTGGCACCGTCTGTCATTAACGAGCTGTTTACGGTGTTCGATAAACTACGAAGCGAAGTTTCAATTTTGATTGTCGAGCACAATCTTGATTTGGTGCTGGCGTTGTCAGATCGAGTCTTCGCACTTGAGCGCGGTCAAGTCTTTCATGAAGGGCCTGCCAAAGCACTGCTAGACGATCTGGATTATCGTAAGAAGATTCTTTGGATGTAACTCTTTTGAGGCAGTAATGACAGAAGCAATTTCTTTTCGATTAGATGGTCAGCGTGCGTTAGTCACTGCGGGCGCACAGGGAATTGGGCGTGCGATCACAGAGGCGCTACTTGCCCAAGGTGCGCAAGTGCACGTGTGTGATATCGATGCGGCGGCGCTAAAGAATGTGCGAGAGGCGTTTCCACAAGTCACCGCGACCTTGACGGATATTTCGAACGAAGTGCAGGTGGCAGAGATGTTTGCTGGCCTGAAGCAACGCTGGGACGGCCTTGATATCCTAGTAAATAACGCTGGCATTGCTGGCCCAACGGCGGCAATCGAAGATACCACCTTGGTCGAATGGCAGCAGACGATTGATGTGAATCTGACAGGCACTTTCTTGTGTACTCGCAGTGCTGTCCCTTTAATGAAGAGCAAAGGTGGCAGCATCGTCAATATTTCTTCAGCAGCAGGTCGGTTTGGGTTTCCGTTGCGTTCGCCGTATTCGGCCTCAAAATTTGGTGTGATTGGTTTGACAGAGACCTGGGCGATGGAGCTCGGCCCTCAAGGCATACGCGTCAATGCAATCTTGCCCGGCATAGTTGAAGGCCCGCGTCAAGATCGCGTACTCAGCGCCAAAGCAAAATCTTTTGGGATTACGCTCGAGCAGATGCGCACGCGTGCGCTTGAACGGGTGTCGCTGCGTACGACGGTGACGGCTCACGATATCGCAGCTCAAATCGTCTTTATTTGCTCTAAAGCGGGTGCCAAGATCTCTGGGCAAAGCCTATCAGTGGACGGCAACGTCGAAACCTTAGTGCAATAATTCAACAATTTTATAATTCTGCGGAGATCGCTATGCCTAGAAAAGTCATTATTACTTGCGCCGTCACGGGTGCCATCCACACCCCAAGCATGTCGCCCTATATTCCGGTCACGGCCCAAGAAATCGCTGATGCGGCGATCGGTGCGGCCCAAGCTGGCGCTGCGATTGTGCACTTACACGCGCGCGATCCGAAAGACGGTAGCCCTTCACAAGACCCTGACTTGTTCAAGCAGTTTTTGCCCCAGATCAAAGAAACAAGCGACGTCGTCATCAACTTAACGACTGGTGGTGCCCCGACCATGACGATCGAAGATCGCCTGCGTCCTGCTCATTACTTCAAACCCGAAGTGGCTTCGCTGAACATGGGTTCAATGAACTTTGGTTTGTATGACATGCTCAAGCGGTTTAAAACGTTTAAGCACGATTGGGAGCCTAAGTATTTAGCAGGTAGTGACGATCGTGTTTTTAAAAATACCTTTAAAGACATCGCTCATATCCTGACCTCGTGCAGCGAAAACAATACGCGTTTTGAGATCGAGTGTTATGACATCGGTCACCTCTATACCGCAGCGCATTTTATTGATCGCGGTTTAATCAAAGCACCATTCTTGATTCAGTCGGTATTTGGTATCTTGGGCGGCATTGGCCCTCATCCTGAAGATGTACTGCACATGAAGCGTACAGCAGATCGTTTGTTTGGTAACGACTATCAATGGTCGGTGCTTGGTGCGGGTCGTAATCAAACGCCGATCGCAACGCAATCGGCCACGATGGGTGGCCATGTACGTGTAGGCCTTGAAGACTCTTTGTGGGATGGTCCAGGCACGCTCGCAAAATCCAATGCTGATCAGGTGACGCGTATGCGTAAGATCATCGAGGGTTTGTCGCTCGAAGTCGCGACTCCTGCCGAGGCACGTGAGATCCTCAAACTTAAAGGTCGCAATAACGTGAACTTCTAGATCAACGCCCTGCAGCATCAAGCCCGTGCCTGTTGTGGTGCGGGCTTTTTTTTTGCCATGCGCGACTCAAGTCCAATTCGTGCATTTGTCCCTGTCAAAAATTCGAAAGCAGAAAACGCAAAACACTCCTGCAAATTGCAACGATTCACAAAAATAAGGCTCTACGGTTCTAAAACCGAATGTTTCATCGAGTCCACTTGTATAAAGGGATTTTAAACATTCATTAGTCCTTCGATGCTTAACGTAACGTCGCTTGTAGAAGCCAGTCGTTTTAATCTTTCAATCTTGCGCTGGCCTCTGGCAGTCGTGCTGAGTGGCTTAGCGTTAGCGATTGCGCAGTATGTTTTGCTGGCAGCGCACCAGAAAGAGGAAGTTGTCTCGGAGTTTCAGGCGATCGCCGATCGCTTGCCAGCGCGGATTGCCGAGCGGTTGAAAGTCTACGAATATGGTTTGTTAAGTGCGCGTGGTGCGTTCGTTGCGGCGGGCGGAGTCCAGGGAATCACGCGTAGTAAGTTTCACGAGTTTAGCGAAACCTTAAATTTTAAAGACAACTTTGAAGGGGCGCGTGGTTACGCGTTTGTTCGAAGAGTGTCACGCGAAAGTGAAACTGAATTTTTGAAGGCTGCGCGCGCTGATGATCGTCCTGAGTTTCGCATTCGAGAGTTAGGGGCTCATGGTGGTGACCGCTTTGTGGTTTAGTACATTGAGCCTGAAAGCGCAAATGCTGCAGCGATTGGGTTAGACATTGCCTCTGAGGGCAGTCGCCGTCAGGCAATTGAGTCTGCAATTGCAACGAATCGCGCGATCCTAACTGCGCCGATTCGCTTAGTTCAGCAGACTGATGCCGTTAGTTTTGGGTTTCTGTTTATGCTTCCCACGTATGGGAATGCGGTGTCGGTCAAGAATGTAGAACAACGCCCTAGTGCCGTATCTGGGCTTGTGGATACGGTGGTGTCGGCGAATGAACTCTTGTCAAAGCTCGAGTTAAGTCAACAGTCTGTTGCACTCGCTCTGTATGACACGACAGCGGGGGTATCGTCTGAGAGATTTTTTGTGTCTGACCGGTTTGCTGACAATAGATTAGATCAGTTAAAAACAAAAAAGATCTTTCCTATCTATGGACGCGAGTGGACGATAGAGATCCAAACGACGCCGACTTTTTGGACTCAGTTTAATCATAGAAATGGTCTGTACATTGGACTGAGTATCGTGTCTGCCTCAATACTACTTGCGGCACTGGCTCTGCTGATCCAATTGAATGCGGCAAGGCGTAGAGAGCAGCAATTGGGTCAAGCGAAATTCGTGGCAGTTGCTGCGAGTGCAACTGACGCCGTGAATAGTGTCGATACCAATGACACTGTTCTTGATTGGAATCCAGCCGCCTCGGCGCTATTCGGGTATTCGGCAGAGCAAGCCCTCGGTCGTTCATTGTCTAGCTTGATTGTGCCTCAAGCTTTGCATGCTGTGCAGGCAGAGATGCTTAGGCGCGTATGTCGTAACGAAGAGGCGCTAAAACATTACAGTACGATTCGGCGAACTCAAGATGGCAAAGAGCTAGAGGTCTTGATTACGACGTCGCCGATCTTGGATGACGCTGGGTCTTTGATCGGTGTTGCTAAGACGATTTCAGATCAAACCGAAGAGCGGCGCACAGCAATCAGATTGCGCTTGGCGTTAGACGCCTGAAGAGTTGGCATCTGGGTTTGGCATCCTGATACCGATCTGTTGGTCTGGGACGATCAGATGATGGACTTGTACGAGGCCCCGCAAGCCCTACGAGAGAGTGCTCTGTACTATGCGTTCTGGCGCTCGCGATTGCACCCTGATGATTTGGCACACGCCGAGACGAGTTTGCAGAACTTAGTTGCGGGCATTGGTTCGTATGATTTGACGTTCAGGATTGTTTTGGGGCCTGAACGGACACGTTATGTGCAGGCTTCGGCCATCGTTGAGCGTAACTATGTAGGCGACGTGGTGCAGGTTATTGGTACAAATCTTGACATCACCCGCGAACGCGAAGCGGTCGTTGCAGCGCATGCTGCAAGTCAGGCCAAATCTAATTTCTTATCGAATGTCAGTCACGAAATCCGTACCCCAATGAACGCCATCATCGGAATGACTCATTTGGCACGTCTGACGACTTTGACTCCTGACCAAACTCGTTATCTGAATCGTATCGAGTCTTCATCGACTCATTTGCTTGGCTTGCTCAACGATTTGTTAGATTTTTCAAAAATTGAGGCAGGTAAGTTTTCGCTCGAGGTGATTGACTTTGAGCTCGAGCAGGTGTTAGAGAATGTCGCCAATGTTGTGGTGGCTCGCGCAGAGGCCAAGGGGCTTGCATTAGTTTTTTACGTTGATCAACACGTCCCCTCAAATCTTTGGGGTGATCCTTTACGTTTTGGACAAATCTTAATTAATTATGTGAATAATGCGATTAAGTTTACCGAACATGGTGAGGTCACCATTCGTATTCTTGTGGATCAGCTGGATCCGAGCGGGGTCACGCTTAGAGTCGTGGTGAAGGATACCGGTATCGGTATTAGTCAAGACAATCAAGCTCGTCTCTTTGATACGTTTCAGCAAGCGGATGCGTCGACAACGAGGCGCTTTGGTGGAACCGGCTTAGGCCTGGCCATTTGCAAGCAACTTGCTGAGTTAATGGGTGGCAAAGTGGGGGTGTCTAGCGAGCTGGGGGTTGGCTCAGAGTTTTGGTTGACTGCTCGCTTTGCACCACTTTCTAAAACGAAGCGCGCGTTGCTGCTCGACAGTCATTTGAGAGATCGAAGGGTGTTAGTCATTGACGATAACGAAAGTGCCCGCGACTCGTTACGTGAAACGCTTCAGGTACTGGGTTTTCGTGCTCAGGCAGTCAGTTCAGGCCGGCAAGGATTAGCGTGTTTGGTCGAGGCAGAGCGTGATCTTGACCCCTTTGATCTGGTGTTTATTGATTGGCAAATGCCTGAGTTGGATGGTTTCGAAACTGCGCAGCAAATTAAAGCCTTGAGCCTGACGTCTCTACCCAAGCTATTTCTTGTGACCGCGTATGGTCGCGACGTGATTCAGCACTACGACTTGAGCGCTGCGTTTGATGGCCTGATCCACAAGCCAGTGCAGGCTTCAAATTTATTCAATCAAATTGCACAAGTCCTGACGTCACAACCAATGACAGAGCGGTTAAACCTGTCTGCGCAATCTCCTCAAGCGTTAAGCCGACAGTTATCAACGATTCGAGGGGCAAAAATTTTGTTGGTTGAAGATAATGAAATCAATCAAGAGGTCGCACAAGGGTTGTTAGCTGAAGGTGGATTGCAGGTGTTTGTGGCCAATGATGGGCAACAGGCTCTTGCGATGATTCATTTGCATCAGTGGGACTTAGTCTTAATGGATATGTACATGCCGGTCATGGACGGGATTGCTGCGACGCAGGCAATCCGTCTGCTCGATGGCTTTGATACCTTGCCAATCATTGCGCTGACTGCGAACGCTCGGCAGTCTGATCTTGACCGCTGCCTTCAATCAGGGATGAATGATTACGTGTTGAAACCAATCAATCCTGATGAGTTGAGCAGGGTACTGATACGCTGAATACCAGCTAAGGTCGTTCATCATGCCGGCGAGGACCAGTCGCCAACTCAGGCCAAAGAGTGGGTCGCGCAGCGCCGACGCGATCGGCGAGACGGCAGCAAGGTCAATGAAGAGTTGCCGGTCAATATAGAGGGTCTGGATATTTCTCTCGGGCTGAGTCGAACACTCGGTAAAGTGCCTTTGTACTTATCTATTTTGCATAAGTTCATTCAGCAGCAATCGATGTTTGGTGAGTCTTTCAATCAAGCGCTAGCGTCTGGTAACGCCGGCGAGGCAGAGCGCTTGGTCCATACCTTGCAATCAACCGCCGGCAATATTGGCGCTATGCCGTTGGCAGCTGAGGCATCGAGACTTGAAGATCGTCTGCGTGAGGGTGACTCTGCTGAGATGGTGCGCGTTGATACAGATAGGCTCTTGGGCAACCTCACCAACCTGCTTAATACGTTAAAGGAAAGCGTGTGGTCTGAGCCAGAGTTTGGTCGAGTGCAGGTTGGTCGAGCTGAGTTTGAGGCAGTGAGTCTTGAGTTGTTGTTGTTAAAGAATGATGACGTGGCTGCATTAAAAATATTTAGAGCGCATCATGACTTACTTAAACTGGCACTGCTGACTGACTTTTTAGTGCTTGAGCACATGATAGAAAGCTATGATTTTTCTGAGGCCTATTGTTTGTTACTCAAGCTGTGTCAACAACATGCCATTGAAGTCCCTGTTAAAACCCTAAGAGGCCCTCATGAGCAATAGTGAATTACGCGATTCGACTGTCTTAGTGGTGGATGATTCGCCAGAAAATCTTGAATTGATGGGTGGCTTATTAGGTGATTTGTATCGTGTCAAAGTTGCAAATTCTGGGTCACGCGCCTTAAAAATATTAGAGGGCGAGCTGTTGCCTGATCTGATTTTGTTAGACGTGATGATGCCTGAGATGAGCGGCTGGGATGTTTGTCGGGTGATTCAGTCAACTAAACGACTGGCGCATATTGCCGTGATTTTTTTGACAGCTAAAACAAGCCCAGACGACGAAAAATTAGGCTTTGATCTTGGCGCTGTTGATTACATTAGTAAGCCCATTAATCCGGCCACGCTGTTGGCGCGTGTGAAGACGCATCTGTCTTTAAAGCGCATGTCGGATGTTCTGCGTAATAGAAATCTAGTCTTAAAAGACGAGATTGATAAAGATGTGCAAGAAATCAGAGCCATTCAAGAGACCACGATTCACGCCATGGCCTCATTAGCTGAAACTCGCGATAATGAAACGGGTAATCATATTCGTCGCACGCAAAACTATGTCAAAACCCTAGCACAGACGCTTAGCAAGCATCCCCGTTTTGCGCACTATCTGACTGACGAACAAATAGAAATGCTGTATTTGTCAGCACCCCTACACGATATTGGTAAGGTCGGTATTCCTGACCATATCCTGCTTAAACCAGGCCGTCTGGATGCGGCCGAGTTTGAAATCATGAAGACGCACACCACCTTGGGGTATCAGTCGATCTTGAGTGCATCTGAGCGTTTATCTGCTGGCAGTAGTTTTTTGACATGCGCGATGGAGATTGCGTTGTCGCATCAAGAAAAGTGGGATGGCTCTGGCTACCCACAAGGGCTATCGGGCGATGCCATTCCGATATCAGCCAGGCTGATGGCGGTTGCTGATGTGTACGATGCGCTCATTAGTGAGCGCTATTACAAGAAAGCGTTTTCTCATGAAAGCGCAGTCGGCATCATTCTTGAAGGGCGAGGTAGTCACTTTGATCCAGATGTGGTGGATGCCTTTCAACGTATCGAAAGAAAATTCGTCGAGATTGCGACCAAGTTTTCAGATTCGGTTAAGTGACGCTTTGCGTTTGTGAAGTCAGGTTCGGACTTAAGGCTTGAATGGCTTGGTAGTGCGTCAAAAATACTTGTCCACTTAGGTGATGTAAAAAGTGCGTGTGTTTGAGACGATCCATCACTGGCCCTTTGACTTCAGACAGATGCAGAGTGATGCCCGCACTCAAGAGCCTAGACTCGATCAATTCTAGGCTTTCGAGTGCGCTTGCATCGATGTCGTTGATGGCAGAGCAGAGCAAGACAACGTGCTGCAATGTTGGCATGGTTGCCATCGCTTGATTAATTTGATCTTCTAAAGCCTTAGAGTTTGCAAAATATAGGCTTTCGTCTACCCTCAAGCTGACAAGCCTTGGATCGACCAGTACTGAGTGTCGCAGCACATTTCTAAAGTGCTCAGTGCCAGGCACCAGCCCTACTTCGGCGATGTGTGGGCGACTTGTTCTATATAAAAACAAACTCAGCGAAACGGTGACTCCGGTCACCAAGCCCAGTTCGACCCCGAGCGCGAGCGTCACTAAAAAAGTGCTCAACGCTGCTGCAAAATCTGCCTTTGAATATTTCCACGTGCGCTTGAAAATCGTTAGGTCGACTAACGAAAGTACCGCGACAATGATGGTGGCCGCAAGCGTTGCCTGGGGCAAGAAATAAAGCGCAGGCGTCAAAAATAGCGAAGCGAGTGCGATCCCTACGGCGGTGTAGATCCCTGCTGCTGGGGTTTGTGCACCGGCATCGAAGTTTACGACTGAGCGTGCAAACCCGCCGGTCACCGGAAAACCCCCACTCAGCGAGGCCGATATATTGCTAGCCCCCAAGGCGATGAGTTCTTGGTTGGGTTCGATGCGTTGCCGACGTTTGGCGGCTAGCGTTTGACCAACTGAAACAGATTCTGCAAAACCGACGATGCTAATGAGTAAGGCGGGCAGGGCGAGTTGCTTGAGCAGAGTCGGATCCCACAGGGATAACGTTAAAGGCGGTAAGCCTTGAGGCACAGCCCCCACGATCTTGACGCCTTGAGTCTGCCACTCGAGCCACCACGTTAAGGTGAGGGTGACAGCGATGGCGGCCACAGGCCCGGCCTTCGCAAGACTGTCAGCAAGTCTGAGTCCAAGCCCAGCGCGCAGTAGCAGTGGTTTTAAGCCTTTGCGCATCCAGAACAAAAAAATGATTGTTGAGACACCGATCGAGAGTGTGAGTAGGTGTGTTTGAGACATTTGAAGCGCAAGTGCGCTGAGGATGTCAAAGAAATGTTGACCGTCTGCACGAACGCCCATGATGGTTTTGAGTTGACTCGCTGCAATCAACAAGCCTGAGGCTGAGATGAACCCAGAGATCACGGGATGGCTCAAAAAGTTGGCTAAAAAGCCAAGCTTGAGTAAGCCCATCAGCAATAAGAGGGCACCTGAAAGAAACGCCAGAGTGATTGCAATGGCCCAGGGCGAGGCGCTACTGAGCGCACCTTGTTCGCTGATTGCGGCTGCAGTCATGAGTGAAACGACAGCAACGGGCCCCACCGCAAGCACGCGGCTCGTGCCAAAGAGTGCATAGAGTAGGAGCGGTGCAACGCTGGCATAGAGCCCCGCCTCAGGCGGCAGGCCTGCCAGCAAGGCGTAGGCAAGCCCTTGCGGGATCAGCATGATGGTAACGATCGTGGCGGCTAACAGGTCGCTGACAAGGGTATTTCGGTTGTACTGTTGCCCCCACGTTAAGATAGGTAGCCAAGTGCTGAGTTTTTTGCTGATCAAGGTTTGTGGCGAGCTTGGTGATACTGCAGTTTGATATATTGTTATACATTATATATTAATATATAATAACTTTGAGTCTTCTAATCTAGTCTTTCTTGTACTCAATCTCTATGAACATATTTCGCAGCTGTTGCCTCAGTCTGGTTTTGTTCTTTCTCTCGAGCACTCAGTTTGCTTCTGCTGTTGAGGTGGGCCAAACGATTCGTGTTTCAGGGCTGACTTCGTTGAGTGGTCAAACAATTGCGGCCGAGCAGTTGGCCGGAAAGTATTTGATTATCCAAGTATGGGCTTCATGGTGCCCCTACTGTCATAAGCAAAATCTCAACTTGCAAAAACTTGTACCGCAACTGTCGCCAGATAAGGCCGTGATTGTGGCGCTTTCGGTTGATCGTGACGAATTCAGTGCCCAAAACTATGCAGAGCAACATGCCTTACCATTTTTGACGGCAATGATGACGCCAGAGTGGTCGGCGACACTTGGCAAGCGGCGGGGTATTCCAGAGCTCTATGTCGTGAATCCACAAGGTAAGGTGGTACGGAAAGACTTTGGACTGATGGTCGACGCTGATCTGTTTGAACTCAAAAAATATGGTAAATAAAAATTCAGTCAATCAAGATACGACCAATACAAATATTGTCAATAACAATACGATCACTCATTTTTGCGACTAAGGCTTGATGTACGCGTATTTGTCTTGAAATTGCAAATCAGCGATGCGTACAACCCCTGAAGGTGTGAACTCAGCATCCAGAATAAATTGGTCTTTGCTAAGTTTACGATTCTTGAGTGTGATTTCGCAGATTTCAAAGCGTACGCCGCGCGACTTGAGCGCGGCGATCAAGGGCGCATACTCAACGGCATTTTTTTCATCTTTAGCCCCTTCGATCAGCAGGTCGACCCCCTCGGCATGGGTGACCACGATGATTTTTGTCTGGGGCGCCACATCCAAATGATTGCGAATGTTGCGCAGGCCTTTTAAGCCTTGTATCGACGCATTGTCGAGGTGATAGACCACGCTAGATTGTGCAGCTGCAGAGCCCATGCTTAACACTCCCAGTATCAAGAGCAGGGCGCAGGCAGTTTGTTTGAGTTGTGTTGACATGAAAATCCTTCGTTTTTGAAATAGCGCGCATCATTTGCGCATAAAACCAAACAGGCTCCAAGCTTGGACGTTCCCCCGAGTTTACGCAAGCCCCGGATTGTTGGCAGAGCCTTTAATCGTCGGCATATTTAACGGACTCGCTTTGACGGTTTTGATATCTTTTAAGTACGTCGTCATCAGGTCCCAGATCGGCTCACCGCCTGCCTGCTTGGCTTCGATCGAGACGGGGGCCCAGCCGGCGACCTTGTAGGTGCTGTCTGCGTCGATGAGCTTACCGCCGAGGCGCATGTCTGAAATACGTTTTCCGGCGCCAGTGGTTGGGTCAATCGCGTACTGCAGTCCACCCACGCGCACCATGTCGCCACCCTGTTGATAATAGGGATCAGGATTAAACAGATTATCGGCGACATCTTCAAGAATCGTCTTGAGCATATCGCCTTTCATCATTGTGGTGGTCGTGTAAGGGTAGGTGATTGCCGTTTGATCCATCAAGTGTTCAAAAGTGATCGTTTGACCTGGTAGTAAAGACGTTCCCCAGCGAAAGCCGGGCGAGAAAGCAATCGGTGCATCTTTAACCGCCATTAAGCCATCAAGAATCAATTGATCAAAACTGCCGTTAAAGTTTCCACGGCGATAGAGCAGGCCTTCAGTGACAGCAAGTGGTTGAGCCAACTTGGTTTCGAAGGGATTTCGTAATTTTTTGATTAAGCTTGTCATCTCTGCGTCGGCAGGCAACAAGTCAGAGAACACTGGCATCAATTTGTAGCGTACATCAGAGACTTTGCCTGCCTTCACGTCCAAATCTAAAACGCCTAAAAATTTTCCGTTCGATCCAGCATTGGTGACTAAGGTGACGCCCCCTTTGTTGGTTACCCGAATCGGAGCAGGGATGCCATCATGCGTGTGTCCGCCTAAGATCGCATCGATCCCTTGCACGCGACTGGCCATTTTCAGATCAACATCCATGCCATTATGCGAAAGCAGCACGACGACTTTTGCGCCTTTGCCACGCACTTCGTCGACTACCTTCTGCATGTTTTCTTCTTCGATGCCAAAGGTCCAGTTTTCGACCATGTAGCGCGGGTTGGCGATGGGCGTATACGGAAACGCCTGGCCAATAATGGCGACAGAGACCCCATTCATCTCTCTGAGGGTATAAGCCTCAAAAACAGGATCCCCAAAATCTGTCGTTTTGATGTTTTGCGCTAAAAATGACACCTTGTTGTTGAAATCTTTTTCGACGATTTCTTGTACACGTTTTTCGCCCAGGGTCATTTCCCAGTGCGCAGTCATGATGTCAACGCCCATCGCTAGGCATGCATCCACCATGTCCTGGCCATTTGTCCAAAGCGAGGTGCCCGAACCCTGCCAGGTGTCTCCACCATCAAGCAGTAAGGCCCCGGGGCGAGAGGCTTTTAAACGTTTAACCAGCGTCGCTAAGTGAGCAAAGCCACCAACCTTTCCGTAGGTTTTCGCTGCCGCTTCAAAATCAAGATAGGTAAAGGCATGAGCGTCGCGCGTACCTGGCGCGATACCAAAGGCCTTCAGCAGGTGCCCGCCGACTAAATGCGGCGCTTTCCCTAACTGCTCACCAAAGCCAAGGTTGACACTAGGTTCGCGAAAATAAATGGGATTCAGTTGCGCATGACAATCAGTAAAGTGCAGTAAATGCACATTGCCAAATTTAGGAAGATCGTAAAAGGCATTTGCCGCTGCTTGGGCCGACGTTGTGCTTGATTGCAGCGCCAGGCCGCCAGCTGAAGCAATCGCCAGCAGCTGCATAAATTCTCTACGATTTATCATGAGGTCATCTCGTGGTCGTTTGGTCTAAGCCAGTCAAGATCCGGGGGATGACAAAGCAGGCCTAAACTCTGTTATCTCGCCTTGCCTCAGGCGAATCCAAGCGATGCCTGAGGCTCAAACAGTAGAGCCCTACTGTTATTTATTGACTGGCGATTCTGGGTCAAGCAGCAAGGCCATGACATCTTTAATCTGCTGTTCAGTCAGTAAGTTGAAGTGCGCCATTCGAGGCATGTTGCTGCAAGCGTTATACGCTTTTGAATTGCTGATGCGATTCCAAGTGTAGGTCAAAATCGCGTCGCTGGTGCCGCGTGTCTTGCCGTAGCCTGTTAACGAGGGCCCGATGTTGCCATACGAAATTTCTTGTTTGTTGATTTGATGGCAGTTGTAGCAGCCACCACCATTGGGTGTTTTGGTCGTATCTGACCAGGTTGCACCACGGCCGCTTTGTGCAACGGCTTCACCCGCTTTCCAGCTACCTAAATACTTTCCGTCTGCTGGCGGTTGAATGGCGGCCATCGCTTTGCTTTGCTCTTCAATTAAAACTTTTTGAGCAGCAGGGGTTTGGCGTAGCTCGGGATCTGAGCAAAGGGCTTGAATTCGATCTTGCTCAAGGCGATCAAGCCCCGCAATTCCTTGGGCACGAAAGCCCTCTTTAAGCATAGCCTCAAATTTTGGATCAGCGGTTTGTGCCTGAGCGCCAAGCGACAGGCAGCTGAGCAACACGGCGGTCGTGCAATAACGAACGTATAAGGTGTTCATAAGTGAATTATCCTGAGCTGTGTTGTTTGACTTAGCGTTTGAGGCCAGGTGTTTGAACGATACCGCCATCGCCTTTGTTTGCCATAAAAATTGACAACGCAACCGTGACGTCTGATCCATATATCGGGAAAGGCATCCTTTGTTGTCTGAAGCAATCATTCAGGCGGCGTTGCATGGTCCAGAACTCTCCGCTTGAGACACGATAGGCTGGCCACGCGCCCCAACCTAAGGCTGCGCCTGCTTGGGTGGTTAGGTCAGGTAAATCCTGCAGGCGAATTCGTTGATCTTTGGCTGAGTGACACGAGGCGCATGAAAAATCCATCGGCCCGCCTTGAAAGAAAAACATCTTTTTACCCAAGGCTACCATCTCTTTTTCTTTTGGGTGTGTAGCGGGTACGTCGATCTTCATACCTTTTGAGTGCGTCACCACATAAGCCACAACGGCCTCGATATCTTTGCGAATACCCTTGCCAAAGGCGCCGTTGATGACGTCTTGCTGCGCGATCCCTTGCAAGGTCTGCATGCAAGTCATCAAGCGCGACTCAAGATCCTGCACGCGATCGGTGTCTTTGAAATAGCGCGGCAATTGAGCAGCTGCGCCATGTACCACGCCGGGCCCCAGACCAAGATCACACTTTTCGAGCGATGCCTGTTTAGGTCCGGCAGGTTTTTTCCAAAGTTCTTCACCCGCCATTTCATAGAGTTCTGACGGATTACCATCCGCAATCATTTCGCGATATTTGGCGATTTCATCGCTGGTACTTTGCGAAAACACCGGCGCTGTACTCAGACTAAGTAAGCTTACTAAAAGGAAGGACGCATATTTTATTTTCATGATTGGATCCTGAGTCAAGGCAGCGTGAACAGCAAACTGAAAGTACTTGCAGCAACCGCTCGGTTTGCAATGACTGACGGTGAAGCGTTAAGACGTTTGCAGCGGTGAGGGCACTTCCTGAGAATCGCTTGGAAGTTAGCAGCGGCGATGAGACCTTTTGCCGCTCACAGACTTCAGCTAATTTTTGCTTTATCGCTACGCTTGTCGCCCGAGTTATCCACCCAGTCGACGACGATCTCATCGCCTTTTGCTGCGCCCTTGAATTTAAAATTCAAAAAGGGATCTTTCGAGACAGCTGGGCCGAATTCGGCGGTAAACACTGTTTTACCTTTTACTTGAGCGATCACGGTTTGGATAAAAAAAGCAGGGATGGTGGCGCCCGCTGCATCTTTACGTTGACCGGATTCCATATCGTGCTTCATCAAAACCTTGACATCGACGATGCCGTCTTTTTCAGCGGCGCGAATGCGCATTGGATCTGCCATGATGATTCCCTTTGAAATATCTTAAATTCGAGTGTTAAACGTGTGGTGTGCGTCGGGTGGTGTGAAAGCGAACAAAGCCTTAGCCGCCGCAACCACCGAGCGTGACCTTAATTTCTTTTGTCGCGATATACCACTTGCCATCGGCCTTGACCAACGCGTGTACGTTTGAGCTTTGGCCCATTTTGACACGCGTCGTCACAAAGGCCTCAGCGCCCGCAGGCAACATAAATTGCGCGGCGAGATTGCTAGGATTTTTTTCGACCAAAATCGCGATTTGAGTGGCTTTGAGTTTTGTTTCAACGCCAACAGGTACGACCGCACCATTTTCGGCGATATCGGGCGCGCGCATGATGATGTCGGCTGACGTCTCAGGTTTTGTGCCGCCCATGGCTTTGAGCACATCGTCGAGGTTTTTGCCTTCAAAGGCAGCTTTGTTCCATTCAGCGGCTTGTGCGCTAGTGATTAGGCCCGTGCTTGCCATCAGGGCAATGACCGAGGTCAGGCGTAAGACTTTTCTGCGTTGGTTGTTCATTGTTGCTCCTGTCAATTTCAAAAATAGTGTGTGCTGCTGTTAAGTATGACGTCTTAGTGCTGCGTGTTCGGCGTTAGGTGGGCGTGCGTCTAGCTTGACTCGTTGCTGCGCATATTACTAAATAGTTAAGAATTGTTAAATATTACGCCGGTTCTGCTGAGGCTGCGGGCAATACGCTAGTGAGTGTTTAGTGCTCATCGGATTGTTAACACTAATGAGTGGCTAGTATCCACTTGACCAACGCCTGCGAATCCGCCGTAGATAACTGGTTTTGAGCCGGCATGGGGATTGCCCCCCAAACGCCCGCCCCGCCTTTTATGACTTTTTCAGTGAGTACCGCCTCGCTGTTGGGCTGATTTTTGTACTTAGTAGCAATCTCAGCTAGTGAGGGGCCGACTAGCTTACTGTTCGCAGCATGACAGGCAAAGCAGTTTTGCTTCTTAAATAAGTCGGCTGGTGGCATGAGCGTAGCAGGGGTGCCAGACGTTGGGGTCGAGGCAGAGGCAGAGGCTAATGAGGTGGTGCTTGCTGTCTTCGTACCGGCTTGGGCGGGTCGACCTAGATCTGAGCCGGGCAGTTTAGCCACGGGTGGTCGAGTGGTGTCCACCCCACGAAACGGCCCATAACCACGGTTTTGCTCAGCGAGATTCTCGTGTGCATTGCGTGCGTAATCTGGCAGACTTGACGTGATCTTAACCGTCTCAACGCAATTGCTCATACAGGCAACCGCTTTCACGTCGGGCGCATCGTCAATCCGCCACATGCCGTGCTCGCGCGTCATGCCATTGCGGTTTGGCATCAACTGTTGCACCTCGACCATGTTCTTGTTGCTCAGCTCAAAGTCGTCAGGCAAAATCTCTGCCAGATTGAGCATATAGGCTAGTACAGCGTAGGTATCGTCGGCTGTCAGCGAGCGAGGTGCGTTCCAAGGCATCGCACGATAAATATAGTCGTACAAGCTCGAAATCGTTGCCACTTTCATCAAGGTGCTGCGCTGAGGTTGCTTTGGGTCAGTCAGTGAGGCAACTCGACCGCGCTTGACGTCTGCTGCGGTGGTGCCGCCTACTAACGGCGTGAAGACCTCATTTGACTCACCGAACGTGCCATGACAGCTGGCGCACTTGTTGTCCCAAAGCGTCTGACCGTCTTGTACTTTTCCTGAGCCCGCAGGCAAGCCTTTCAGGTCTGGGCGCACGTCGATATCCCATGCTTTGACCTCTGCGGCAGTGGCTGTGCGGCCGATGCCGCTGAACTGGTTCGACGAAGCGCTTTGCGCAGCGCTGTCGCTCACCGCACAAAATATGGCGGCCACACTAACCGACACGAGCGCGAGAAGCTTCATATGGCTCGGATACGTCGTCGTGCCAGATGAAGAAAGTGCGCTCAAGACCTCAGTCAGTTTTACCAGTGGCTCGACTTTCGTCCGGTTGATGCGCGCTTTTGTTGCGACAACTCGGTCGCTAAACAGAAAATTAGCCAACTTGTACATTGCTGACCTCACCGTTGGTGTCGAGCTTCCAAGATTGAATCGCGTTGTTGTGATAAATCGAGCGAGTGCCGCGCACTTCGCGCAGCATATTGATCGGTGGCTGTACGTAACCCGTCGAGTCGATCGCGCGCGACTGCAAAATTGCGGGTGAGCCGTCCCAATCCCAATTGATATTGAAACGTGTGATGGCCTTCGTCAGGATTGGACCTTCAAGGCGTGCTTCTCGCCAGTTTTTGCCGCCATCCATCGAAACATCTACACGTTTGATCGTGCCCCGACCAGACCAGGCGATACCACTGACGTTATAAAAACCTTTGGTTAAGAGTTGTTGCCCGCCCGAGGGTGTGGTGATCACAGATTTACATTCTTGGATCGAGGTGTATTGCCGATGCAGGCCGTCTGGCATCAAGTCAATGTAGTGCACGGCCTCGTCTTTGCTGGCATAGGGTTGGTCTCCCACTTCAATACGACGCAGCCATTTGACTGAGCTCACGCCTTGCGCGCCCGGTACAAGCAATCTGAGAGGGTAGCCATTTTCAGGTCGCAACATTTCGCCGTTCATTGCCCATACTACCAGCACGTCGTCCATGGCGGCCTCGACGGGGATGGTGCGCGTCATCCCCGAGCCGTCTGCGCCTTCAGCCAGAATATATTTACCCTTTTTAAGGTCGACACCACACAGATCGAGCAGTGTGGCAAGGGGGACACCAGTGAACTCGCTGCACGAAATCATGCCGTGGGTGTATTGCACGGTCGGGACAGCAACGTTACCCCATTCAAGACCCGTATTCGCGCCGCACTCAATGAAATGAATGCGCGAAACGCTTGGTAAGCGCATGAGGTCTTCCATCGTGAAAATCATTTCGCGCTTGACCAAGCCATTGATCATCAGTCGATGCATCGCCGGATCAATTTCGTACCACCCCTGGTGATGGCGCTCGAAGTGCAAACCGCTTGGCGTGATCATCCCAAACAGACCCTGCAGGGGGGTAAAGGATACCGATGCTGCCGATACCCGTGTCAGGCCTGGCGACTCTCTTCGCACTAAACCTGCTTCGTACTTTGACGGAATACCGTAGGGGTTCGCTGCAACGGGTT
Organism: Gammaproteobacteria bacterium; assembly: GCA_030832095.1. Taxonomy (GTDB): domain Bacteria; phylum Pseudomonadota; class Gammaproteobacteria; order Burkholderiales; family Burkholderiaceae_B; genus Zwartia; species Zwartia planktonica. Next base: position 66,288 of record JAURJT010000045.1, read on the forward strand.
TGCCCAGCGTGGTGGCCCAAATTTGCTTGTCAAGAATGGCGGGGTCACCGAGCGCCGCGGTACTTTGCGCCAGGGCACTCGTACCCGTGGCGGTGGCAAGCGCACCCAAAAAGCTTTTGCGTATGAAATTGCGGCGCTGTGTGTCGAGCCCGTTCTGGCTGATTTGGGCGAGCAGGTCGCCCTCCAAAAAATGCTCTGGTGCTTTGCGTAAGCGGCCGAAGGTCAAGCTTGTGAATTTGTTGCTCATGATCTAGCTTCTTGTCGCGCTGACTTGCGAGGGATCACAATTTGGTTTCCTGACGCGTGTACTTGGGGTAAAAAGGGATGCGCATAGACAAGGCAGGACGCGAGTTGCACGCAACAGCCGTTTGGGCAGATTTGACGCTCGCAAAATAGTTAGATTCAACATGGGCTCGCTTGAATGCGTTTTTAGTTATAAGCTAATATCAAAAAGTAATTTAAAAGAGCGGCCTCGCGCTATTGGTGTAAACCCTAGCGAGGTTGGAGAACTCGACAATCCTTTTTACGTTGACGTCAGTCAGGAGCACAGCATGACCTCAGATCTCGCTAAAGATGGCGCCGCATTGTTTGCTGCGCACCCGACCTCGCGTCGTCGCTTCATGAAAGTTGCCACACTTGGCAGTTTGGGAACTGGTTTTGCCAGCGCAGCCCTGCCCGTGTTATCTCAAGCAATCAAAACTGATTTTGCTGGCATCCAAAGCGAAGAGGTGACGATCGATGCAAATGGCACAAATGTTGCAGCCTACACCTCGCGGCCGGCGCAGGCACAAGGAAAATTGCCAATCGTGATCGTCGCCAGCGAGATTTTTGGTGTGCACGAGTACATTGCCGACGTGACGCGTCGCCTAGCGAAAGTCGGCTATTTGGCGATTGCCCCCGAATTTTTTACGCGCGCCGGTGAGCCTACCGAGCTGGGCACGGTCGCTGAGATCATGTCTCAGATCGTTGCCAAGACACCTGATCAGCAGGTGTTAGGTGATATTGAAGCAGCGTTAAAGTGGGCCGGCGCTAATAACGGCGATCTGAGTCGTGTGGGGATGACAGGTTTTTGCTGGGGTGGCCGTATCACTTGGTTGGCTTGCCAAAAGCTGTCTTCGATGCGAGCCGGGGTGGCGTGGTACGGCCGCTTAGTCGGTGAAAAAAGTGATAATTTTCCAGAGCATCCGCTTGAACTCGCCGCGCAAACGCGTGCGCCGGTCTTGGGCCTCTATGGCGGGCAAGACACTGGTATCCCCCTCGCAGATGTCGAAAAAATGAAACTCGCGTTGTCTGGCCCCAATGCCACGGCTGCGGCAAAGTCCTCAAAGTTTGAGATTTACCCAGACGCACCCCATGCTTTTCATGCTGACTATCGGCAGACGTATCAAGAGGGGCCAGCAAAAGACGGTTGGCAAAAAGCCTTGGCGTGGTTCAAGGAGAAGGGTGTTTAAGCTGCGTCGCGTCGAGCGCGCCCCGAGGATGACCGCCCGAGCCACATATCGATATAACAAATCAGTCGAGGTGTTGGCTGAATCAGTAGGGCAAACCCTTGTTAAAGTAATGCCTATTGTTGCGAACGCTCGGTCATAATCCGTTAATCACAATGTGAAGGTCAGCACAATTGTTCAGTTTTTTGGAGAAAACATGAAAACAATCAATAGACAACGATTTGATTTCAGCACGCTCGGGCGGTCGATCGCGCGTGGTGCGACAGCACTTGCAGTGGTGCTCGCTGCAGCGGGCGCAGCGCACGCGCAAGCGCAAAACCCAGATGCGCTCAAGCTCTATCAGCGCGGCTTGGCGGCGACCTGCGCCAATTGTCATGGCACCGATGGGCAAGGCGTGGTGGGGACTGGCATGCCCGTCATCAATCATCTGAGCTCAGCCGAGATCTTGAAAAAAATGCTCGACTATAAAAGCGGTGCGTTGACCGGCACCATCATGCATCAGTTAGCCAAGGGTTATACAGATGAACAGCTGCAGACGATCGCGTCTGTGCTTGGAAAAAAATAAAAAGGAGCACAACATGAATCGTCGTTTATTTCTAGGACAAAGTTCTGCGTTGTTCGGTGCTGCTCTTGGTATGCCAGGGCTTGCACGCGCTAGCCTCAATAAGGCTCAAATCATCGTGGTGGGTGGTGGCTACGGTGGCGCAACTGCGGCTAAATACCTCAGACTACTGTCGAATAACACCGCGAATGTCACCTTGATCGAACCCAATGCACAATTTATTTCGTGCCCGATGTCGAACTTGGTGATTGGTGGCTCAAAGACCTTGGCTGATGTCACCGTATCTTATGACGCTCTGCAAAAAAAGCACGGCGTTAAAGTGGTGAAAGATAGTGTCGCCTCGTTTAACGCTGAAAAGAAAACCGTTCAACTCGCCTCGGGTCAAACACTGCCCTACGATAAGCTGGTGGTGTCGCCAGGGATTAGCCTGATGCTGGACAGTATCGAAGGCTTGGCGCAAGCCAATCAAGCGGGCATTACCCTGCAAGCCTGGAAAGCGGGCGATGAAACAGTTGCCTTGCATAAGCAGCTTGCATCGATGCAAGACGGAGGCGTCTTTGCAATCAGTATCCCGCTTGCCCCATACCGTTGCCCCCCTGGCCCCTATGAGCGCGCCTGCCAGGTGGCCAACTATCTCAAAAAGAATAAGCCGAAGTCAAAGGTCATTGTGCTGGATGCGAATCCTGATGTCATCTCAAAGCCCGGCTTGTTTAAAAAGGTTTGGGCCGAGCAATACGCAGGCATCCTCGAATATCGCCCACAGTTCAACGTGACCGCGGTCGATGCTAAGACCAAGACCCTTAAGTTTGATGTGCAAGACGACCTCAAGGCCGATGTCTTAAATATTTTGCCCGCCATGCGTGCAGGTGATTTAGCAGTGCAGGGCGGTATTGCCAATGCAAACAAGCGTTGGGTGCAAGTCGACTTCAAAACCTTTGAATCCACAGCCGCAAAAGATGTACACGTGTTGGGTGATTCGATTCAAGTTGCACCCTTGATGCCTAAGTCTGCTCACATGGCGAATCAGCACGCTAAGGTCGCGGCGGCCGCAATCATCGCGCAACTCAACGGTTGGGAAATCAACCCTGCGCCTGTGCTGACAAACACCTGCTACAGCTTTGTCAACGACAGCCAAGTTGTTCACGTGGCAAGTGTGCATCAGTACGATGCAGCCGAAAAGACCTTTAAAACGGTCGCGGGTTCGGGTGGGGTGTCGACTGGGCCAACCGATCTTGAAGGTGTCTACGCGTGGGGCTGGGCACGCAATATCTGGGCGGATAGCCTCGGTTAAATAGCGGCTTTGTTACTGGTGAGAGCCTAGCGTCAGTTTAGCTTGGATCTCGCCAGAGCGTCGCGCTCATACCTCTGGTAGATGGGCGCCTAGCGCCGTTAGGTTCAGACAAGTTTGCCTTCAGTCTAGCGCGTTAATTACTTTTAAAGCGCGTCAGTTTGACAATGGCAATCGCGATAAATGGCATCGCAAAACCAAGACAAATCGTGGTGAGTAACAGCGGCCCGAGTTCGGTGTAGTTTGCCGTACTTTGGGCCGTAGCTGTTTTGGTCGCTCGCGTAATTTCAAAAATTTGGTTTAGATATTTGGTGCCGAGTTGGCTGAGCGACAGTGCGAGGTTCGTAAATGAAGCCATCACGGCAAAGTAGGTGGCCTTCAGATTGTCGGGAGCCGAGCGTGCGATCCAGGCAAGCATTGGGATCATCGCCACTTGCCCGAGTGGCGACTCAAGCGCAGTGTCGATGAGCGCGATCACACGTGCATCAACCACGCCGCCAGTCATTGCGGCCGTCCAGTGATGCAGGCCGTGCACCATCCCTAAGGTCGGTAACGCCATTAAGGTGCCAAAAATGGTGAGTGTACCCACGACATACACAATCGATTTTTCGGCCATGAAACGGCGAAAAATAAACATGCCAAGCAAAGACAGCACACTCCCAACCAAGGAGAGGATTGAAAAAAACTGTTGATCAAACTTAAGTTCGTCAATGAGCCACCAGGTGACACCGGGCCCAGGTGTTGGGATCGCCCTAAAGAAAAAAATGACGAGAGCGGTACCCACGAGGGTTGAACGCATCTGCGGTTCAAGATCACGCGTGAGTCGGCTCATCAAAAAAATGATAATGATCATTGACCCAACAAAAATGATTTCTTGACCATACTTAACTTGACTCAAGCCCATGGTGAGCGTGAATGCCACAAAGACCATGCTACCTAAGAGAATGGTCCAGTTAGGTGCGACAAGTTCGATATGTGAGGTCAGTGCGGCGTGTGCTTGCTCTTTAGTGAAACCTTGCTCGATTAAGCGTCGTTTATCGCGCGTGTGTAGCCAAGCCGCGATCGCGACGCCCGCGACTGAGATGAGCGGGATGCCAAGTGCCAGGGTGTACACCTGAGCGTAGCGCGTCAGTTTTTCGGCTTCAGACAGGTGTTGTACGCCTGAAAAGGCATAAATGTTCAACAGCGCAACGAACACCGAGCCACCGATAATGGCCACACGCCCCAAGGTTTGCATGGTGGTGTGCATCAGTTTGAGACGTTCAGGTTCGATGGCCTGGCCTTGCTCGTCAATATGAGGCACGGCTTCAACAGTCATGGCGTCGGCGACGGCATCTTGTAGTACATAGCCGATGGGAGCCAATAGGGCACTTACCACGAACCAGACTTCAACAGAAAATACGCCAGCCATCGCGTCGCGGTGAGACACCAAACCTACCATGATGAGCAAGCTCGCTGCGATGAGGGAAGCGCCTACAAAAAGTAAGCCGCTTTTGAAGCGCCACAACAAATCGACAATATGCCCAAGCCCCATTTTGAGTGACCAAGGGATCACCACCCAAAAGCTTAAGGTCGCTAAAAAGGCTGCAGAAAGATTGAGATAGTCTTTGACAAAAAACGTGCCGACGATGCCGGTAAGGCTTGAAACGCCAGCGGCGACGTACACCATTAAGGGGGGCAGATACGACAGCCGCATTTCGCGGCCAAGTTCAAGAATGTTGCGATCGATCCAGCGCGTGAGACTTAAAAACATGGTTTAGGCCCGAGGTGATGTCGGGACTCATTTTACAGAGCTGTTCAAGCGTGTGCATGACTATTTTTGCCATTGGTGAGGGCGTTCGATTACGTAAACTGACCATGCCGATTTGCAAGTCGATAGTCGGGATTTCTCTGATGACGAGTTTTCGTAAAAGTGCGTCATGGCCTTTTTTATGGACGGCGCGATCCGTGCTAATGATGACCGTATCACTTGTGAGTGCTAAGTGATGCAAAAGGTCAATGTCGTCGCATTGCACAGCAAGTGTTAATTCAGAGTCTTGCTCAAGCCTTAATTGTTTTGCGAGGCGTTGTCGCAGGCTTGTAGTCAATTTTGTTGCGGCAACGCCGTAGTCCCACATTGTAAAGAATGGCGTTTCGATGTTTGTTAAAGGGTGATCAGAACGAACGTAAAAATCTACTTTTTGTCGAACGAGTGGTCTGATGTCTAGCGCCGCGGTGTTGCCGATATCAGCGATGGTAGCCACAAAAAATTCGATATCTTCTCGTAATAAATTTTCGTGTAATTGACGCCAATTATTGATTTCTGTGCGTATTGAAATGCGAGGGTGGCGCTGCCTGAGTTCGCTGAGCGCTTCGCGTAACAGCGTGGCGGCTGGAAAAGGCCCCATTCCAAAAGCGATATCGCCTAAGTCAGCGGTTCGGTACAGAGCGATATCGCGCTCGAGGTTGCGTGCATCGAACAGTAGTTGTCGCGCTTTCTGAATAAAGAACTCGCCGGCCGAGGTGAGTCGTACCGAGCCCGGTTGTCTTTCAAACAGTTGCAAGTCGGATTTACGTTCAATCGCTTGAATGCTTCGGCTAAAGGCCGGTTGACTTAAGTGGACGCGAGTTGCAGCTCTCGCAAAGTGGCACTCTTCGGCTAACGCGACGAGATGATTGATTTGAGTGAGGTTTAGCATCGTGCGAACGCCTTATCATGATTTGCATTGCCCGCCCTGAGCTTCGTAGCCTTGAGCCGATATTGAGCAATTTATAATCAATTTAATGCATTGTTTGCATTGAATTGATGCAAATAATGCAATTGATAAAGATAAAAGGCAAGTTTAGCCTTGAGGGCGTATTGATTTTCGTCAACTGGACCCGCTCTCATGGCTAACACCAAACCGCTTAAGCCCATCAATATTGCCAAGCGCTACAAACACATCAAACCAGTGCCGCGCATGCCAAATTTTGCAGCCTGGATCGAAGGCGTCGATCTGACCAAGCCGCTGAGCGAGCCGGTCAAGCAAGAGCTGCGTCAGGCGTTGTGGGATTTTGAGGTGATTTTTTTTAAACCTCAAATTTTGACACCAAAGCAACACGTTGCACTGGCTGGAGTATTTGGCCCAAGCTCTGATGGATCATATTTTGAGCGCAACGCGCAAGCGCCCGAGCTTGAGATGATTGTGTTTGACGAAAAGCGTCCGCCAACCATCGACAGTTGGCACACCGATATCAGCTGGAAAGAGCAGCCGCCGCTTGGTACTGCAATTCAAATTACCGTGACACCACCGGCTGGCGGGAACACCTGCTGGATCAGCACGACAAAAGCGTACGAATGGTTGTCGCCCGCGATGCAAAAGTATTTAGAGACCTTGAGTGCTGTCCATACTTGGGAGATCGCTAGTTTTAGGGACTCGTTGGCGAAGAAGGGTGATGAGGCCTTATTCGCAGCGCTTCGGGAGTTTAAACCCGTCACTCACCCAGTCATTCGTAAGAACGCTGACTCAGGTCGAAAATATATTTACGTGAACTCTGGCTTCACTAAAAAAATCGTTGGTGTCGATCGCCATGAGGCCGATGGTATGTTGAGGTTCTTGTTTGATTGGTTTAAGCGCCCCGAGTTTATGGTGCATCACCAATGGGAGACCAATGGCATTGCGATTTGGGATAACCGCTCGACGCAGCATTACGCGCTAGCAGATTATTGGCCTCACTTGCGCGTCAATCAACGCGTGACCTTCGATGATCCGCGCAGCGTCGCACAAAAATCTAAAGGTGTTAAACAAGCAGCGAAAGAAAAAGCGCGTACCAAAAAAATTCTGGCTGGAGTCTAAAAAATGGTCAGCAAAAGAGTATCCAAAGCATTTCAAGTGGCACTGGTGATGTTATGTGGTTTGCTTGCGCAGACTGTTTGGGCGCAAAACAGTAGCTCGTATCCAGAGCGACCAGTACGTCTGTTAGTGGGGTTTCAAGCAGGGGCGGCGACGGACACCTTAGCTCGGATTCTTGGACAACACTTGAGCGAACGCTTAAAACAGACCTTTGTGATTGAAAATAAGCCAGGTGCTGCGACACGCATTGCCATGGAGACTTTGAGCAAGGCGAGCCCCGATGGTTATACGCTCGCCGTGGCGAACGCTGTGGCAACGGTGTTTCCGACTATGTTTGCTGGAATGTCCTTTGAGCCTAATAAAGATTTCGTACCGATCACCTTGTTAGGTCGTTCACCGTCTTTTGTGGCGGTGAAAGCAAGTTTGCCGGTCACAACCTATCAAGAGTTTGTCGCCTTTGCCAAGGGTGCAAACCTAGCCTTCGGCCATCCAGGCAATGGAACGAACCCACACGTGGCGGGCGTAGCGCTGGGCAAAGCTCTTGGAATTGATTTGGTAGAAGTCCCCTTCAAAGGTAATCAACCCGTGGCGGCAGCGATGGCCTCAGGTGAAATTGACTATGCCATGCTTGAGTACGAGTCGGCCCGGCCCTTGGTCGAGCGTGGTGCCATCAGGTTGTTGGCGGTGACTGAGCCTAAGCGCTACTCGCTGCGTCCCGCCATTCCGACCGGACGCGAATTTGGAATTCCTCCTGTGATTGAGGGCTTGACGCCGTGGTTTATTCTGTTGGCACCGCCTGGCGTATCACCGTCGGTTGTGGCGCTTTTGAATCGGGAGGCACGTGTGGTATTAGCGATGCCCGAGGTGCAAGAGCGCTTATTGAAGATAGGCATCGAAGCTGAGTCGAGCACTGCGCTCGAGGCCTCGGCTTATTTTATGGCTCACCGCGCAAAGATGAATACCTTGCTTGAGCAACTGCAAATCTCGGTTAAAAACTAAGATTAAGCAGTTTTAATTTTCAGGGTGGTGATGGTCTGTTCCAGACCTAGCGCGAGTAATACGGCTTCTGTCCAGACTGATGGTCGGTCACATCAATAATTGCGGTGATCTCTGGTGCGGCGCGTTTGACCATGACTTCAAAGCCTTGTTTGAGCGTGGCCTCAGACGAGGCGCAGCCTTGACAGCCACCGCTCATGCGCACGTAGAGTTGACCCTCGCGTAGATCGACAATTGAGATCGCGCCACCATGGCTCGCAATCGAGCGGTTGACTTCCCGATCAAGAATGTCTTGAACAATCTCACGTACCACCTCAGTTGAGCGCCCCTGTGCTTGAGCGGCGACAGCTGTTGCAAGCACTGCCGGCACACCAGATAACAATTGAGTTCGGATGGCTGCGCCGATCGCAGCCTTCAAGGTTTGCCATGACGTATCGGCTGACTTGCTAACAGATACTGTGTTGTCGGCAATTAATACAGAGGCGACCCCCGGTAGTGTAAAGAGCGTTGCCGCCAAGGGGGCGCTTGCCGCTTGCGACGTATCTGCAAAGAAAAATGGCCCGCCCGCTTGGACGATGGTGCTGACTGTAAATTTACAAGTATCCGGATCTGCGATCGCAGTTTCAGCCTTGATCGTAATCGGAGCCTGAACCTGCGTTGAGTGCAGGGCGCTGGTGTTAGACATCTTCAGACCGATTTGCTGCCGCTTCATCTGCAAATTTTCTGAGCCTCGTAAACGCATGAATGCCGCTGTTGTGACCATCGTTCCAGTCAAAGCCAATTGCATAGTTACCGACACTCATGATCTTCTTGGGCGCAACATCAGCGCGTACGGTTTTGGGATCCAGTAAGGGGCGACCACTCATCTCTTCGACGCACAGTGCGCACTGGCAGGCCAAGCGTAAATCGCGTACGTCAAAATCTGATTGCACGCCGTCTTCCCACAAAACCGTGAGCGTGCGCGCGTCGCGCTTACGCATGCCGATGGGGGTGTCGGTTGCGCCGTTCTTGTGCACCTCATTGGCCAACCACTCGGGGGCGCCGGTGTTCGCTTCAAAGTCCCACATAAACGGTTTCAGTACCGTAGCGGTGTTGCGCATCGCTTGAACGAGTTGCGCGGCGATTGAGGTGTATACCTGTGCGCTGGCTGATTGCGGCAGGCCAGCCACAATCGGGCGACCCTCATCGCCACAGGCAACCACCTCGCTGGCGAGCGGCAGGGCACCTAAAAATGGCACCTCAAGCTCTTGGCTCATTTTTTCGCCACCGCCATGTCTAAAGATGTCGGTAGTTTCGCCGCAGTGTGGGCAGGTGAAGGTGCGCATGTTTTCGATAATGCCCAAAATCGGCACGTGCACCTTTTGAAACATGCGTAAGCCACGGCGTGCGATTTTTAAACTCACTGCCTGCGGCGTGGTCACAATGACAACGCCCGATAACGGCGTGCTTTGCGCGATCGTGAGTTGTGTATCGCCAGTACCGGGCGGCAGATCAAGGATCAAGTAATCTAAGTTGCCCCATTCGACGCCTGCAGTAAACAGTCGCAGGTACTTAGTCACCATTGGGCCGCGTAACACGGCCGGCGTATCGTCGCCGGTGAACATTGCCATGGACACCACTTTGAGCCCAAAGCGTTGAGCGGGGATCATCTTGCCTTCGGCTGTCATGGCCGGTTGGCCGCTTGTATTGATGCCAAGCATGCCGCAAATACTGGGGCCCAAAATATCAGCATCGACTAAGCCAACATTGGCACCCGTCTGTTGTAACGCGAGGGCAAGATTGGTGCTGACCGTTGATTTACCAACACCGCCTTTACCGCTGCCCACAGCAATAATGTGTCGAATGCCAGGCAGTTTTTCAGGGCCTTGAGGTTGAGGTTGGCCTTGAGGTTGGCTTAAGTCGGTATGAGTGGCTTGCATGACAGAGTGAATCCTTAGCGATTGATAGGTCTATGATAAATAGCCCAGTAAATTAGTCAAGAATATACCTCAGGAACCGAAGGCTATTGAGGTGGAGTGTTGGTCGGTGGTAGTTAGTGATCGCGAGGAGCTTGAGCATGTTTAGGCACGCCACGCCATCCTTTTAGGCCAATAGCCATTTTAGGCATACGCCAAGCAGTCCACAGACAATAATCACGTGAATCACATTGCTCTGGTACTTGAAGAGCGCCACCCCCGCAGCCACTGCGATTAGGGCGGAAGGCCAGTCAAAGAGGCCTTGCAAGCCATTTGGCCACAACACGTGATAACCAAAGAAGACGGCCAGATTCAAAATGACCCCGACCACCGCAGCGGTGATGGCGGTCAAGGGTGCCGTGAAGCGAAGATTATTGTGCGTGGTCTCAATCAATGGGCCACCGGCAAAGATAAATAAAAATGAAGGTAAAAAAGTAAACCAAGTGACTAAGCAAGCCGCAACAGCGCCTGCTAAGAAAAGACTGTCTGGGCCAAATAGCGCTTTCGCGTAGCCGCCAATAAAGGCAACAAAGGCGACCACCATGATGAGGGGCCCAGGTGTTGTTTCGCCCAAGGCCAGACCATCAATCATTTGTGAGGGGGTAGCCCAGCCGAAGGTCTCGACTGCGCCCTGATACACGTAGGGCAGCACGGCATAGGCGCCACCAAAGGTCAGCAGAGCTGCCTTGGTAAAGAACCAACTCATTTGGGTGAGGGTGTGATCCCAACCAAAGTGCCAGCTTAAATAGCCCATCGGGATGACCCAAAGTGCTGCACCAACCAGCAACACCTGAAACAGCCGAGTCCACTTAAACAACGCGTGCGCAGGTGTCGGGGTGTTGTCATCAATCAAGGCTTCGCCCTGGCTTTGTTTTGCTTGCGTGTGGCTGGCAGCGGTACTGAACAATTCTGGTTTGTAGTGACCGCCGACCATACCAATGACCGCCGCACTCAGTACGATGAGTGGAAACGGTAGCTCAAGCATAAAAATTGCAACAAAACTTGCGGCCGCGATCGCCCACAACAGCTTATTTTTTAACGCACGTGAACCAATACGATATGCGGCTTGAACAACAATGGCCGTCACAGCGGGCTTGATGCCATAAAACAATCCCGCCACAACTGAGACCTCGCCGTAAGCGATATAGATCCAAGACAGTGTGATGAGCAGAAACAACGAGGGTAAGACAAATAAAACGCCTGCGACGACGCCGCCGCGTGTTCGATGCATCAACCAACCGAGGTAGGTTGCGAGTTGTTGGGCCTCGGGCCCTGGCAGCACCATGCAGTAGTTCAGGGCATGCAAAAAACGCTTTTCAGAAATCCAGCGTCGCTTGACGACAAGCTCTTGATGCATCAACGCGATCTGCCCCGCGGGGCCACCAAAACTCAAAAAACCGAGCTTGAACCAAAAGCCAAAGGCCTGCCAGAAACTGACCTGGGTAACGTGAGGGCTAGTAACAGTTTGCAACACGCGAGCCTTGTGAGATTGTCTTTAGCAAAAGCAGGCTGAAAAGGTGCCGAGAGTGATCATCTACACCGCGTGCTTTCGTGCCACCCAAAATGTTGCGCCCTCTGAGCCGTAGCGCTCAGCATGTGGCTCGTGTTGTTGCATCTCAAAGGTGCCACCCACAGTTAAATGTCGTGTTTCGCCGCGACAGGTCATCCACATTTCGCCCTGTGTGACGATCGCCTGTACGCTAAAAGGGTGTGTATGAGTCGGCACGACAGTATCCGCGGCCCAAGTGCGTTCAAGCACCTCGTCAAAGCCGGCGTCGAGAGATTGTTTTTTGAAGTGATCAAAGTTTAGAGTGTTCATGTTTGTTCAAGTGAATAAGCATTGAAGGTAAGGCGAGGTAAGTGAAGGTCTTGTGCGTATCATAGGACAGAATGCCGGGGTAAAGCTATCCGGCAAGAGCCTGAATTTCGTAAACATCAAATAGTGTTAACGACTGGTTGGCGCGTACCCAAAGGGCTGTGCAGGATTCGCAGCCGTCTCTACCCAGACACTCTTGACTTGAGTATATTCGGCAAGTGCATCGACGCCGCTCGAGCGGCCATAGCCGCTCGCATCGTAGCCTCCGAACGGTGAGGCGACATTGATCACTTTGTACATATTGATCCAGAAGGTACCCGCTTTGACTTGCGAGGCGACCCGAAAGCCGCGTCCTGTGTCCTTGGTCCACACCGCTCCGGCAAGCCCAAAGTCGCTATCGTTCGCAATGCGAACGGCATCATCCTCAGTATCAAATGGAATCGCGACGACGACGGGCCCAAAAATTTCGGTTCGAGCAACATCCATCGAATTGGTGACGTTTTTCAGCACGGTGGGGCGAACAAAAAATCCCTTTTTCTGATCAGCTGCGACCTGTGTATCGCCAACGATCTGCGCACCTTCTTTCAACCCGCGCTCAATCATATTGTTGACATGATTGAATTGAGTCGCATTTTGAATTGGCCCAATTTCGGTATCGGGTGAAGAGGGTTCACCCAAACGAATTTTGCTCGCACCCTCTGCCACCATTTGTACAAAACGATCGTAGATGCTGCGTTGTATGAGTAGACGTGAGCCTGCTACGCAGCTTTGTCCGGCGCTCCCGAAAATGGCTGACTGTGCACCCATACAGGCACGATCAAGGTCTGCATCCTCAAACACAATGTTGGCTGATTTGCCGCCAAGTTCGAGTACGCAAGGGATGCCACGTGTGGCCGCGGCCGCCGCAATCTTTCTGCCTGTTGCCGGTGAGCCTACAAACACCACTTTTTTTATTGCAGGCTGGCTCAAGGCCGCCTGACCAATCGTGTGGCCATAGCCCACCAGAATGTTGACAACCCCTTTCGGGATACCAGCTTGTTCAATCAGTTTTGCCACCACTAGAGAGCTTAAGGGCGTGAGTTCAGACGGTTTGAGTAATACGGCATTACCCATGCAAATAGCGGGTGCAATTTGCCAGCCGCAGGTAAACAAGGGTGCATTCCAAGGGGTAATCTGCAAGACAACCCCCATCGGCTCGCGGCGCGTGTAATTTAAGTGACCGCTCGGCACGGGGATGACGTTGCCATATAGCTTATCTGTCCAGCCGCCGTAATATTCAAACATTTCGGCAACACGTAGTGCCTCACCGCGACAGTCGCGAATAGGCTTACCTGCAGAGATCGACTCGAGTTGCGCAATGTGCTCAATATTCGCACGCAAAACACGGCCCGCTTCTTGCATTAGCCGCCCACGCTCAGCATGACTGAGCGCCGCCCACGTTTTTTGGCCAGCAAGAGCAGCGTCACAGGCTTGTGTTGCGATCTCGGTGCCGGCGTCTTTATAGGTGAAAAACAAATCGTCTGTTGCGGGGTTGATAAGAGATATGTCGGCGCCGGATCCTGCCTGCAATTCGCCCTTGATATAAGAGCCAATGACACCCGTTGGAAAAAAGTGTCGATAGGCAGCAAGCAACGCTTCGGTTTGAGTTGTGTTCATATTCGATGTTTTAAAAAGTCTGGCTCGATTGCCCAAGAAATCGTGCCGCCTATTAAAAGGCGAGCAGCTCAACTACTGACGCGTACCAAGTTCGACGATGCGGTTGAAATCCTCAGTGTCTTCAATGGTGTCTGCACTTTTGGCCCAAAGCTCAGCGACTTTGCCCGCTAACGGTAAGTCGAGCTCAAGCGCTTGAATCAGGTCTTGCGAAAGCCGGACATCTTTTCGCATCAGCTTCATCGTAAAGCCAGAGTCAAATTTGTCGTTCATGATCCAAGTTGGGTAGTTGAGTTCGGTGACAAAACTACGACCTGAGCCGGCGTTGATGCCTTGCAATAGTTGCTCGGTGGGCACGCCGGCTTTTGCGGCCATTCTGGTGACTTCACCTGCGATCAGCAGATGGGCTGCAGCAAACAAGTTATTTGCGATCTTTGCAACATGCCCTGCACCGACATCGCCCACATGCACACGCTTGCCTGTCATGGTGCTCAGAACCGGTTCGGCACGTTCAAGGTTTTTAGTCGAAGCACCGATCACCATCGCCATCGTGCCGGTAATAGCGCCTTTAGGGCCACCACTAACAGGGGCGTCCATGAACTCCATCCCCACTTCGTTTAGCTTGATAAGCATGCGACGCGTGGTGTCGGGATGAGAAGTGGAGGTATCGATGACTAAGACGCCTGCGCGTGCGTGTTCGATGATGCCACCAGCTCCTGAGATGACCTCTTCAACAATCGCTGCCGTGGGTAACGACAGAAATACCATGTCGCAGGCTGCGATGACTTCGCCGATTGTTTGACGCACGGCGATGCCTTCTTTGGCAAGCGCCTCGAGGGTTGCAGCGAGAGCGTCTGTTCCGATTACCTCAAAGCCGCCACGCTTGAGTGTCAACGCCATGCCTCGACCCATATTCCCCAAGCCGATTATGCCAATTTTTTTCATTGTTGGTCACCCCATTTGCAAGAACATCAGTGAGTCTAAGCGTGCGCTTAAACGATACAAGTGTTTGATCAATATTTGTCGGACGGTACTCTTGCCGAATCAGCGTGCATGGATACGACTGATCACATCCGCGGTCAACACGTGACGGCGAATTTTCCCGGTCGGGGTAAAGGGTAATTCGTCATAAAACTCAAGCATCTCGGGTAGCTTGTAATCAGCCACCTGACCTTTGAGCATCGTGGTGACGTCGTCGAGGGTTAACTTCGCCTCAGGTTTGAGTACGACACAGAGACAATTTTTTTCACCCAAACGAACATCATTCACACCCACGATGGCAGCATGCAGAATAGACGGATGGGCATATAGAAATTCTTCAATCTCACGTGGAAAATATTTTTTTCCTCCACGATTAATCATTTCTTTACGCCGACCCACGATCATGACATTGCCGGCCTGATCGACGTATTTACCCAAATCACCGGTTCTGAACCAGTCGTCGTCTGTAAAAAGTTCTTTATTTGCGTTGGGGTTATTAAAGTAGCCTAGGTGCACAGAAGGGCCATAGGCGGCGATTTCGCCTTCTGAGCCATACGGCACATCTTTACCGTCTTCATCGATGATGCGTAGCTCCATTTGCCCAACGATACGGCCAATGGAGCCGTTCACTTTCTCGGGATCATCTTCAAAGCGTGTAAAGGTGTGAAAGCCAGTTTCAAGCATGCCGTACAGTTCGAGTAGATGGCCTTTCATATACTTTTGATAGTCGCGGATGGTTTCAATCGCAGCAGAGGCTCCGCCCGTGACGACAACACGTAACGACGAGCAATCGAATTTTTGAAAGTCTGGTACGTTCATGATGGCGAGCAACGAGGCAGGCGCAGTGGGTATAAAAGTGGCGCGGTGTTTTTCAATGAGTTCAAGCGCACGCGTGGCTTGGAATTTTTCCATTAAGACTGCGCGTGCGCCCACCATCACTGTTTGTAATAAGCTGAGATAGCCCCAGTTCAGGCCGACCGGTAACCAGATGAGCAAGACTTCATCCTTTGTCACATGCATGTCGTTGTTGATCACTTCGGCTGCGTACAGCGTGGTGTTAAAGCTATGCATGACACCTTTGGGGTCACCTGTGGTGCCCGAGGTAAAGGCCATGCGCATCACCGCATCCGGGCTCATGTGAATACGTTCGGCTGCACGAAGCGGTGCTGCAGCGGCTAGCCCCTGCTCGAGTGAATGCACATTTTTAACAACCGTGTCGCCTGACACCACCACCGTTGTTAAATTAGGTAGTGCTGGGCGCAGTTCATCGATCATGGCTGCGTAATCAAACCCCTTAAAGTTTGAGGCACAGACAAAGGCCTTGCTATTTGAGAACCTTAAAATGTATTCGACCTCACGCCGTCTGAAATCTGGGCTGATCTTATTGGCGATTGCGCCAATCAGCTCAAGTGAAAAGAATACGATCGGAAACTCGACACGATTTGGAAACTGCATCGTGACGACATCCCCGGGGCCGATCCCGATACTTTTTAAAAACGCAGCACAACGATCAACCTGATCTTTCAGTTCACCATAAGTGAGGCTGCGAGTTTCGTCGATAAAGACTAGGCGATCCGGATGCTCGAGTGCGCGCTTTTCAATAAAGTCATAAAAGGTCACGTCATGCCAGCCTTTGCTGCCAATATAACGGGTGCGCAAAGCGTCGGTTAGCCGCGTCTTGTATTGCGGCGTAGTCATGAGTTTGATGTTTGATGTGTGAGTTGCCGATTGAGTCATTTCATTTACCTCAACGCGCGCAGTAAGCCTCCATCGACGGGGATGGTACAGCCCGTGATGTAAGAACCTGCGGGTGAAACAAGCAGTGCGACTAAATTAGCGATATCAGCCGGCGTCCCAATACGACCCAACGGGATTTCAGTGATCAGTTTTGCACGCACGCTCTCTGGGCTTTCAGTGCCAGCAGCAAACACCTTTTGTAAGCGATCGGTATCGATATAGCCAGGGCATATCGTGTTCACATTAATGCCGTGCTCTGCAATTTCAAGCGAAAGAGTTTTTGCGTAACCCATCAACCCAGACCAAGTTGCGACAGATAGCGCAAAGCCTGCAATCGGTTGTATCGCAGAGATCGCAGAAATATTCAGGATACTGCCTGAGCCACTGGCTTTGAGATGCGGCAGTGCAGAGCGCACCATACGAATGACGCTGAACAAGTTTTGTTCGATCGCCTTTTGCCAGGCCACATCATCGAACGAGTCAATCGGCCCGAGTGGTGGTGCGCCGTCGTTATTCACCAAGATATCAAGCTTGCCAAAGTGATCGAGGGCAGTCTGCACGATGCGTCCGCTTTCGTCTTGGTTACGGATGTCTGCCGAGACGGGCACGACGCGTACGCCGAACTTAGCAGAGAGCTCAGCGGCGGCAGCCTCGAGTTTAGGGATGCGTCTTGCAAAGATCACCAGGTCTGCACCTTCGGCGGCCAAGCGGCTCGCAATACCATAGCCAATGCCCATGCTGCCGCCACCAACGATGGCGACTTTTCCTTTCAGTTCAAGATCCATTAACGTTCTACTCCGTTCAAAAAGGCTTCTGCATTGGTATGAAAAACTTTTTCTAGTACCGCCTCTGTGTACCCTTCCGCTTTCCACTCGGTTGTGAGTCGCTCATAGGTGTAGAGCGGATAGTCACCACCGAACATGATACGGTCTTGCAGGCGGCGCGCGATGTCGTGCTTGAGGTCTGGGGTGAAATACTTTGGCGACCAGCCATGCAATTCGTACCAGATGTTGCGTTTGTGCATGAGAACCGCAATCGTTTCGGCTTGCCAGGGCCAGCCAGGCCGCGCCGCCACAATGCGAAGTAAAGGGTTCTGCGCCGCCACCATATCCAGATGGCGAGGATGACAGCTATCGAGCAAGATACCATTGCCACCAGGCAACCCCGCACCCAGACCTGTTGTGCCAACAAAAATCAGTACGGGGATACCGGCTTCGATACACAGCGTGTAAAAGGGGGCGTAAGTCGGATCGCTCGCAGGCACCGAACCCGAGCCATTGACTGCCAGGCCAATAAAGCCAGCTTTGGCATCGATACAGCGCCGTAGTTCTTTGAGGCCTTCTTCTTTGCCATGAAATGTCGGGTCGATATGCAACCAGTTGCCCAAAATGGCATCTGGATGTTGACGTTGCATGTCAAAAGAGTAGTCGTGCAGGGGGCTGATGTCTTGAACCGGTACAAATTTAGTGAATCCTAAATCCAAGATCACTTGTGCGTTGCTCGCTCTGAAATAAGCCACCATCTCGTCTTCTGTCACATATTTGGTTTCAGAGTTCCAGGTCTTTTTTTGCTGGGCGAGCTCGGCCGCAGTGCGCAGCACATAGCCTCGCTGAGTGCCCCAGTGCGAGTGCATATCGATCAGTTTCATGTTGCTTCCTGAAGTGACTTCTTGCTGTTGCTAGGCTTTGATTGGAAAACACAAATACGTGCGTCGAACTCTGTCATCGCCTGTGCCGCAGGATTGTCGTTGTTGCCTCTTAATTTCTTCTAGTGACTGCGTTTGTCTGTAGTTTACAAGACTGATGATGCGTCGGTATTGTCGTCTTCGGTAAAATGTTCAACGGGGAGGCTTGATAGACAGTTCACGCTAAAACAAGTAGCATAAAAATCAACCTTCGTAGTGGCAGAAAAGCCGACGGCACCTCGTACCTTAAATGTCAACCTGATTGGCAGGGAAGCACTCATGAACTATCTTACAAAATCTTTGCTGTCATTTTTAACGGGTATCACGACCGTGTATGCGCAGACTGGCTCGTACGTCTCGCCTAAAGTCGGAACCGAGTATCACTTCACCTCCAGTGCAAATGGCGAGGGCATCAACAAGGTGCTTTCCACCAAAGGCGATTCCTACGAAGTCGAGACAACGCTAAAAGAACAGAAACCTTTAAAAGGGCAAAGGCTGCTGGGTGTGTTGTCCATGCCCGAGTCAACAGGAATTTCCTCTCAAGAGTCTGAAAAAGTCGCCAAAATCTTGCCACTGCGAGTGGGTAACAAAGTAGGGTTCAAGTCGTTTGGTACAACTGGCTCGGCTCAATGGAATAGAGATCACCAATGGGAAGTGCTTTCTGAATATGAAACAAAGATCGCGGCCAAAGCTGAAAAAATTTATGTACTAAAACTAAAAGCCGAAACTCCTGGTTTCTACAAATACGAGGGAACCTGTGATTTTTCACCAACCTATGCGGTTTGCTTGCGATCTTCAGGTGAGCAGTTCGTCGCCAATAGACCCGCCCTTACTGGCCCCCTAAGTGTGAATATCAGAAAAATTCGCCTCGATAACGTAGACATCGCGATTC
>JAURJT010000006.1 GCA_030832095.1 Gammaproteobacteria bacterium
AGTCAGTCAAAAAGTCATCGACAGCCTTGATAGTAAGCCTGACCGTGCTACTCGGAAACAGCGCAATCGCGTAGCCCATTTGTTGTAATTCTTTGGCTGAGCGCAGCGGCGTTAAGCCAGTTTCAGACATGTTGGCCAATACGGGGCCCGGCAGTTCGCGACCGATTAGTTCGAGCTCTTCGAGTGATTGCGGGCCATCCACAAACAGAATATCTGCACCGGCCTCTTTAAATAACTGACAACGGTCAAGCGCTTCTTTCATCCCCATCGGACCTCGTGCATCGGTCCGCGCAACGATCAGTGTGTCTGGATTATTGCGAGCCGCAACAGCTGCGCGGATTTTTCTGACGGCAACCTCGCGTGACTCAACAATCTTGTT
This sequence comes from Gammaproteobacteria bacterium, assembly GCA_030832095.1. GTDB lineage: Bacteria > Pseudomonadota > Gammaproteobacteria > Burkholderiales > Burkholderiaceae_B > Zwartia > Zwartia planktonica. The sequence goes on from JAURJT010000006.1 coordinate 380, forward strand.
ATCCATATGCCCGCAGCGCTTAGGCCAAGCTTGGTCCTCAAGCTGGACCGCAGCCACGCCGAGTAGCTCCATGCCTCTGACGGTACGCACCACGTTTGCCACATCGCCATAACCGGTATCGCAGTCAACGATTAGGGGGATTGTCGTGACGCGTCTGATCGCATGCACTGAATCTTCAATGTCAGCATAGGCAATCAAACCGATATCAGGCTCACCATAACGGGCTGCCGCTGTGGCATAGCCGCTAACGTAGCCAGCCTCAAACCCGGCTGCTTCGATTTGCCTGAGCTCGATGGGTGAGCCCCCGCCCGGGATCACCATAATCTCAGTGTTTAAGAGGCGTTTACGTAGGGATTGTGCGGGGCTCATTGTTTGTCGGTAATTTGTGAGTAATATGCAAATATACTTGACATTTTGCTCGCTCTGAACGGCGAGGTTAGACGCGTCAATCTCATTCATACACAGGCAGCAGTGGCGCGCGCGCGGGCTGCCTCACCAGGAGATGTCATGGGCTTCACGATGACAGAAAAAATATTCGCAGTCCATGCACAATCAGGGCAGGCCCGTGCCGGAGACATTGAGATTCTTACCCCTGATGTGGTGCTTCTCAATGACACAAGCGGCACGATTACCGTCGAACAATTAAAAAAGATGGGCGTTGATCGTCTATTTGATTCAGAAAAAGTCGTGTTGGTAGCCGACCACTTTTCACCCCCAAAAGATGTCACAAGCGCCGATGCCATTAATTTATTAAGAGGCTTTGGCAATAAGTTTGGGATTAAAAATTTCTACGAATCCGGCCGTCATGGTATCGAGCATGCACTGTTACCCGAGCTCGGTAAGGTCGGCCCAGGCGGGCTGATCTTTGGTGCAGATTCTCATACCTGTACTGCTGGCGCCTTAAACGCGTGCGGGGTAGGGTTTGGGTCAACCGATCTGGCGGGTGTGATTGCTACCGGCGAGCTGTGGGTCAAAGTGCCGCGCTCAATCAGGGTTGATTTTGTTGGCCAGCCCGGGCGCTTTGTCACAGGCAAAGACATCATTTTGAGCCTGATTGCAAAAATCGGTGTCGATGGCGCTTTAAATGCCGCGCTTGAGTTTGGTGGCAGCGGTTTGGCAAACCTGAATATCGATGAGCGCATGGCGATTGCCAATATGGCCGTCGAGGCAGGCGCTGACACCTGTGTGTTTGAGTACGATGAGCAGGTGGCGCAGTACATCGCACAGTCAGGATGGGCCGCTCGGCAGCCCGTCATGCCCGACGCCGATGCTGACTATCTGGCGCGCCATACGATTGATCTACAGCAGCTGACGCCTTTGGTTGCAGCGCCGCCGTCACCTGCCAATGGCTTGCCCGTTGCCCAGGTCGCTGAAACCATCGTGCATCAAGTCTATATTGGCAATTGCTCAAACGGCACCATCACCGATTTAAGGCAGGCTGCGCAAGTGTTGAAGGGCCAGACGATTGCCCCAAATGTCAGGCTGATTGTCGTGCCCGCCACCAGTGCGATTTATCGGCAAGCCGCACGTGAGGGGCTGCTTGAGATCTTGTCGGCCGCCGGTGCCGGCATCTCGTTGCCAACTTGCGGCGCATGCTTTGGTGGTCACATGGGTATCTTGGCCGCGGGCGAAGCCGCGATCTCTACGACCAACCGAAATTTTAGAGGGCGCATGGGTCACGCTGACGCCAAGGTATATCTAGCCAACGCCTGGGTGGCTGCCGCTGCAGCCGTTGCAGGCAAAATTGTTGATCCGCTTAGCGTTGCCCCACAGGCAGGCAGAAAGGAGCTCGTATGAACGGTGCAACGATCCACCTCTACGGGGCAAACATCGACACAGATGTGATTTTGCCTGGCAAATATCTCAATCTGTACACACCCGAAGAACTCGGCCCTCACTGCCTAGAAGGGCTCGATCCAAGCTTTATACAACGCGTACGCCCCGGCGATGTCATCATTGCTAGCAGTAATTTCGGAACAGGCTCGTCAAGAGAACATGCCCCCATTGCGATTAAAGCTGCTGGGATCTCGTGCATCATTGCCACGAGCTTTGCCCGCATTTTTTATCGTAATGCAATCAATATCGGGTTGCCCGTGTTTGAGTGCGCAGACATGGTTGCGGCGGTAAAAAGCGGGGATACCATTGAGGCAGACATCGCGAAGGGGCGGTTCACGGTTAATGGCGTAGTCTTTCAAGCCAAGCCGTTTCCACCGTACATACAAGACATTATCAATGCCGGGGGGCTTGTTCCATTCGTTAGCAGGCAACTTAAACAGACTTGAAGCATTACCAAATACATTCAATAAGGAAACACCATGCTAGAAAAATTCATGAAACATACGCTTCGCGCAGCACTCTCTTTTTTGGGGCTGACGCTGATTGCAGCCTCTACGCCAGTATTGGCGCAAAACACTTATCCAAATAAACCGATTCGACTGATTGTGCCTTTTGCCCCGGGTGGTGTCACCGACACAAGTGGCCGCTTAATTGCAGAGCAACTATCACGTCGTATCGGTCAATCTATCATTGTTGAAAACAAAGCAGGCGCCTCAGGCAATATCGGTGCGGCCATGGTTGCCAACTCTGAGCCCGATGGCTACACCTTAGTGCTTGGCTTTGACGGTACCATCGTGATCAACCCACATGTGTTTACGTCGATGCCACTGGATACGATTAAAGATCTGACACCAATCGGCAAGATCGGCGAAACCATCTTGATTCTGTTGGCGTATCCAAAGTTCGAAGCGCAAACATTGCAAGAGGTGATCGCGTTATCAAAGCAACCCGGCCAAGTGATTAATTTTGGCTCATCTGGTGTTGCAAGCCCACAGCATATTGCTGTCGAATTGCTCAATCAACGCACTGGCTCAAAACTTGTACACGTGCCTTATAAAGGCGGTGGTCAAGCCATGATCGATGTGCAGGCAGGCGTGATCCCACTTGTCTTTACTGCAGTTGCTGGCGGCCTGCCGCATGTCAAAAGTGGCCGACTCAAAGCGATTGCCGTATCCAGCGAAAAGCGTGCAGCCTCGTTACCTGATGTCCCAACTTTTATTGAAAGCGGTATCAAAGATTTTGTGGCAAGTGGCTGGGTAGGCATTTTTGCACCCTCTAAAGTGCCACGCCCAGTGATCGACTATCTCAACAAAGAACTCAACGCAGTCTTATCAGCGCCTGAGGTGATCGCCAGGCTTGATACGCTTGGGATTGAAGCGTCGCCGGGTACGCCAGAAAAATTCAGCAAAGAAATTGCCGTAGATTTCAAACGCTATGGCGATGTGATTAAAGCGGCCGGTATCAAGGCTGAATAAACAGTGCGATTTGATCGAGTGTTGGCGAACAGATAGGCGCAACGATTAAGCTTGCGCTCACTTTAAGGGGAGAACATGAAAGACGTTACGCATCATCACGCCGATTTAGGCGATGTCATTTTGCATTACATCACTGCAGGTGAGGGCTTCCCACTCGTGTTGTTACACGGGATCCCTCAGACGTGTCATGAATGGCGCTATGTCATGCCAGCGCTTTCTAAAAAGTTTAGAGTGATTGCGCCAGATTTACGTGGGTTGGGTGACTCCTCCCATCCCGTGTCTGGTTACGATAAAAAAACAATGTCTGATGATATTTGGCGTCTTCTACAGTCGCTAAATATTGATTCATTCTTTTTAGTCGGTCATGACTGGGGCGGCCCGACTGCCTTCTCGCTAGCAGCGCAACACCCCGAGGCTGTTAAAAAACTGGCAATTCTTGATGTGGCGATCCCCGGCGATGGTGCGGATTTTTCACAAAACGGGCGTCGTTGGCATCACCCCTTGTTTCGCACGCCTGATCTTCCAGAGGCGCTGTTTTTAGGTGGGCGCGAGCATTTAATCATTAACTGGTTATTTGATAACTACGGTTATCTTCCAAACTGCATCGGTGAAGAAGACCGCAAAGAATATCTAAGAACCTACGTTAAACCTGGTGCTATGCGGGCGATGTTTAGCATCTATCGAACGTTGCCCCAAGATGCAGAAGATAACGCAGCGATGGTCAAAGCCAATGGCAAACTCAAGATGCCTGTGTTGGCACTTGGCGGCGATAAAAGCTTTGGACGAGGCATGGAGGTTCTTGAGTCTCTACAAAGAATGGCCGAAAACGTGAGTGGTGGTTTGGTGCCAAATAGTGGTCACTGGGTCACCGAAGAGCAGCCTGAATTTGTTGCGAAGGCTTTATTAGATTTTTTTACCTAATACCGGCACAAAGATATGCCCGGCAGTCAATACATCACACTGCCACCATCGACCACGATGGTTTGCCCTGACACAAAACCCGCCATGTCAGACAGCAAATACACTGCTGTGCCTACTAGATCTTGCGGGCGTTGCTCGCGCGACAGTGCGCGCGCTTTTAAGAAACTTTGTTGCCATTCGACCGGACGATTTTTAGTCGCATCCGTAATCACAAATCCTGGCGCAATGACATTGACGCGCACATTGATATTGCCGCATTCTTTCGCTAACGCCTTCGTCATGGCAAGTACCGCACCTTTAGTCGCCACATAGTGTAAGTAGCCGGGTTGGCCTGCCACCGCGACCACCGAGGCGATATTCACAATTGCGCCAGACTGTTGGGCGCGCATGGCTGGCATCACAGCTTTGCAACAGTGCCACACACCTTTGACATTGACGTCAAAGGCGCGATCCCAAATCTCTGATTCGATATCTTCAAAAGGTGTGAGTTTGACTTCACGAAAATAAGCTGCATTGTTGACGAGGCCACCGATGCGACCATAGGTTTTAAGCGCATGCGCGGCCATGGCTGCCATGGCATGCACCGAGGCCTCGTTGGCCACATTCGTCTGAACAAAAGTCGCTTGGCCGCCTTTTTGCTGAATCGCCTCGACAGTGTCATCGCCGCCGTTCATGTCGGCCACCACCACGTTTGCGCCTTGCTCAGCACAAGCGAAGGCAAAGGCTTGCCCGATACCGGTTGAGGCCCCGGTCACGATAATTGTCTTGTCTTGTAATAACGGCGTGATCGTCATGTTTGCGTGTCTCTATCGATTGGTTGTCATGCTAGCGCTTGTGATTGGCCAGTTTCAGTCAATATAACTGCTATTTATTCAGCGGTGTTTTGGGTAAAGATAGACTCCACAGTAACATTGCGCGAAATTTTCGAGCCTTACCCCAAGCTGCAGAAGATACTCGCAGATCAGCTCATCAATAATTTTTATGGTCGATTAGTAGTCGACTAATCCAACACCAGCCACGCAACAAACGGCACCGTGACAACGCTGATGACCGTTGAGGCAACGATCACAGCCGATACACGTTCGGGATCGGCGCGATAGCGTTGCGCCAGTACAAAGATATGCCCGGCTGAGGGCAGTGAGGCAATCACAACGCCTGTCTGCCACCAGAACGGCTCAAGCCCTAGCAGCTTGGCCAGCACCAACCAAACCAGTACGGGATACAACGCGAGTTTAGCCACGGCAATCGATAACGCCGCAACAATCCCAGCGCGGTCGATCTTTTGAACCGCTAGGGCCGCGCCGAGTGCAAATAGTGCAGTCGGGCCGGCAGCACTCCCCATGATGGTGAGAAACTGTTCTAGTGGTAGCGGCAGAGTCGAATTTGTCGCGGCCAACGTCCCGCCAACAAAAATGGCCACAACGACCGGATTTAAGAGCGTACCGCGAAAAATAATCTGGCCAATTTTTGCCTGGGCATTTTCGCCAACACTCATCAGCGCACTGCCCAGCGACAACAGAATCATCAGCTCTACCATGATCGCCATTGAAAGAGGGCCGGCACCGCGGGCCCCGAAGAACGCCAGCATAATCGAGGGGCCCAGAAAACCAATGTTGCCTAATGAGGCGGTAGTGGCGTGCGCCGCTGCAACACTGGTGTTTTTGTTAACAACACGCGAGATGAAAAACACCAGACAAAAAATGCTAAGCCCACAAAAAAGGTACCCAAAATAAAAGCGCGCGTCAAAGGCCACAGACAAGGGTTGGGTCGAGATCAGACGGACGATCAATGCTGGCAGGGCAAAACGAACCGAGAAGATACCTAAAATATCGACTGCACCGGTAGGTACCCAACCTAAGCTCGCAGCAGCCCAGCCGGCCGCCACGATGCCAAAGATCGGCAGACTGAGAAGAAAGAAGTCAATCATCGCACTTGTGTTTGTTTGATACGTTTGTTTGATACTATTTCGTGGATAGTATACGAAGACGGTACCGGCAGATGCTGAGAGTACACAACCTTTAAAAGCCCTAGTTAGATCTAGATCAAGTATTGCTCATGCCAAGTATTGAAGAACTTCATCGTATCGCTTGTGAAAAGGGTCAAGATACGTACATTGATCCTGCATCGGGGTATCAAGTGTTGACAAGTCACGCTCATTTAAAGCGGGGGGTCTGCTGTGGTAATCGTTGCCGGCACTGCCCTTTTGGTTATGTCAACGTGCCAAGTGAAAGAAAATAGCGGTTAGCCTATTAATATCAGGCAACCGCGGTGGTGTGCTTTCGAGACTATCGAGCTGTTGCAATCGCTAACAATTCAGTTACCAAAGATACGATTTACGCGTACTTTTTCGAATAGAAATGCCTCACAATAATGGTTAAGATTTTGTGATGGAAAAACGCGTGCTCACACTTGAATTAGTAGTCGAACAAAACACCAAAATGGTCGAACGCCTTGATCGATCGATGGCGCAGCTTACCCAGGCCGTGGCTAATTTGCGGGTGGAAATGGTGAAGGGCTTTGCAGACTTACGCCAAGAGATTGCCCACGTGCAGGTTGAGCTTCGCAAAGAGATGGCCGCCGACCACGAGAAGCTACAAAAGAAAATCGATAAAAATTTTTATTGGCTGTTATCTGTGTATCTCACTACCCTTCTTGGCGTTTTGAGCCTGTTGGCGAAATTATTTGTTGACGTCTACGCGAAGTAGTCGCGCCGCTTCAAGCCTAAACCTTGTTGACGCCGATTGAAAATTGACCAGTTGG
>JAURJT010000007.1 GCA_030832095.1 Gammaproteobacteria bacterium
CGAATCGTGGGAGCTTGTCGTACAAGCCCCCGCTTCGCTTGCAGCGTTTTTGGCCTACAAAGGATCTATCACGGTGAATGGCGTGAGTCTGACCGTGAACCGTGTAGAAGATGTGGCGAGTGGTACACGTTTTAGTATCAACTTGATCCCGCACACGATCGCCGTGACCACGTTGCAACATCTAAAGGTTGGTCAACGTGTCAATCTAGAAGTGGATACGATCGCGCGCTATGTGCAACGGATGTTGTCATTGCCGAAATAGCTTTACAACCACAACCGCGCTAGCACCAACACTAGTCCGCCTACGCAAAGCACGGGCAGTGGATTGATGGTTTTAAAGCGCCAAAAGATCCCTGCTGATACGCCTGCGATTAGCCATGGCGTGACTCCGCCCGAGGTCGAGCGCAAAATGATGATTGCACTGGTGAGTAACAGCCCCGAGGCTAAGGGGGCGAGGGCGTTTTGCACGATTGCTGTCCAGGGCTTGTCATGACTTTTGTGCCAGGCGCGCGTCACAAAATACGCCAAGATGGTTGACGGCCCAAACAACGCAAGCGAAGCAACTAAGGCGCCTTGCCAGCCGCTCACTTGCCAGCCAATCAAGGTTGCTAGTAAGGCGCCAGGTCCAGGCGCCGCGCGCGAGATCGCAAACAAATCGATGAATTGCGCGTGCGTGAGCCAGTGATAAATGTCGACGGCCTGTAAGTGCATATCGCCCACGACACTTTGCCCGCCACCCACTGAGATCAGCGAAAGCGGCGCAAAGACAACGAACAAATCCAAGTAGATGTTTGAGGTTTTCATCAGGCGGGTGGCTTAGCTGATTTGGGGCTGATACGTTTTTGGTGGACATTGGCAAACACGAGTCCGACAAGCGCTAGCCCCAAAATGACGGGTACTAGCGGCAACTTCAACAAAAACAATCCAATAAAAACTGAAACACTGAGCGCGAGTGGCCACAGCCCTAAGCGATATGAACGCTTGAGCCCACGTATCCCAACCGAGGCTGTTATCCCCATCGCGCTGGCCGCCAAGCCTTCAAGAAAATCGTGAATCCAGGCGATCGATCCCAAATCAAGCAGTACGATGCTGAGTAGCACCGCCAAGATCATTGGGGGCACTAGCAAGGCCAGCACTGAGACAAGGCCGCCCAAACCGCCACGCAGTTTTTGGCCAATATGTAAAGCCAGGTTGGCGACATTGGGCCCGGGCAAGATCTGGCTGATCGTAAGCGCACTCATGAACTCGTCTTCGGTCAAAAAGTGATACCGATCAACAAAATCACGATACATCCAGCCCGAAATACCCCCGCCAAAACTGGTTGCGCCGATTTTGGCAAACAGAATAAACAGCAGCCCAAGCGTTGGGGCTGGCGTGGGCGAGGCCGGGGGCGTTGGGGTGAGCGTGCTGGCTGACATGGCAGCTAGTATAGGCATCGGCGGCCTAGGTTGCAGGGGTATGGTACAGCTCGGGCGGCATACCTGCCTCTGTTAGAATGCGTGGCTTGTTATGACAGCGGACAGGTGGCCGAGCGGTTGAAGGCGCACGCCTGGAAAGCGTGTATACGTTCATAGCGTATCGGGGGTTCGAATCCCCCTCTGTCCGCCAGTATGTCAAGTAAATCAAGCATCTATGGGTGCTTTTTGTTTTTTCCCCACGATTTTCCCCACACACGTCACTTAGGCATCCGTAACCAAGCGATGCTGACTTGGCCGTAGGTTGGTGACTGTGGTGGTGCCGGGCCTCAGCGCAGGGTGGCACTTATCTGGGCGCAGTACACGGACCGGCCGCGCTTCGCCGCCCTTGTTTCTTTCCAGCGACACCCCACCCCTTGTCGATTTCAGCCAACCGACACCCCACCGTACCCCCCCCCGTAAATCGACGGCTTTATTGTTCAGACCTATGCACTGTATTTTGCTTAAACAATGCTGCTCGGGCGTTAAAAAGTCACCCGAATGTGGCTAGTACCCAAGTGGCTATAGATCATACCGGTCCACAATCTTTGTTCAGTGTATGCACATTCCTGCGCACCAGCGGCAGCCAGCCCCCGTGCATCATCAGAGACATCCTGTACGACGACTTCATCAAGTCCAATATTCAGAGCAGACTCCAAGGTTGAGTACCCAAGCCAGGGCGGAATCGACCGGGGCTTGAGCGGACCAGATCTTAATTGATGTTTTTATCTTTAATCACCTGAAGAATTAACGGATGCGTGTTTTTGGCCCACAGCGTGCAACCCGTTTTGTTCATATGTCCAGAGGCGCTGTTCACCCCGTCAAAGGTGTAATGCTCTTTATCCCTCGGAACGTCTTTGCCCCAGTGCCCGTAATAGTAGGCTCCGTATTTTTGGGCGGTTATTTCGGCCTCTTCTCTTGTTTGAGCCGCTCCAGTCGAAGAGTAGATAGTTGGCATTTTTATGTCTTGAAGATAGGATAATATTTTTTCCGTATATTCCACGTTGAAGCGTTTTCTTTGCTCATTTGGCCCTGGCTCGAATAGAACCAATTTAATGTTTGGATAACTTTTCAAGACCTGCTCAAGACGACTCAACATAAACGTTGGCTTATCGCCATTCACTCCCGCGTTGATCACGCTCGCCTTTATTCCTTGGGCGGACAATTGCTCATTCAAGGTATTTGTGTAGGCATGACCACCTGCTTGGCAATTGGTGTTGCTTGTGCCAAGAGCCAGTATTTCAAAGCTGTGGGCGTTCGCTACCATTAAAGCTGTCGATACGATCAGCAGAAACCATTTCATTAAAGCCTCCCCGAAATATGGTTAATACGCATCCTATTTAGTGTACGTGCAATAGTTTTAAAGAAGTAGTGCTTGCCACAAAAGCAAAAAATCTAGCGCGATGGCAGGGGCTTTTTCAGGTTCAGATGATGGCCCGGGGCAGGTCACCACCCCTTGTCGATTTTAGCCAACCGACACCCCACCGCACCCCCACCCCCCGAAATCCATTTGTGTCCCATCCCCGTGCCCTTACACCTTGTTCTGCACGAATGACGACTAAGTTTTTGAAAACACCCCCCGTCACTTTTTCAAGTACCGGTAATTTTTTTATTTTTATTTTTATTGCGCACCGTTCGAGTTGTTTAACTCGGATGCGGCCGTAACAAGTCACCCGAAGGTGGATGGTATCAACTTGGGTAACGAAGTTGGCTGCGCTTAATTTAGAAATTAACTTAGGCTTCATCTCACTTCCGTTACACCCTTTTCTGCACGCGATCAAAATAAGTTGCATTTGACTTAGGTCAAGGTTAATATCCGATATGCACCACTTAGTGTACCTTTGCACAAATGTGTATAACTAAGTTTAATTTATAAAGTTGCTCTCGGTCTGGTTGCACGTTGACCCCTTCGAGCCGGTAGTTTCATCAGTGCTTTGTACGCTTTGCGTCCAGCTGGAATCGCTAACGTACAAACACCATGGCTTGGCTTGACCGTAGATGACTTTATCTTTGAACATTGCGATTGCCATTCAGCTTGGGCTGATCGCCTTGTGCCGCCTGCGCAAGCAAACGCAACGATACCAACCGCTAAGCGGTGCGTGCTTATCTCCATCCGCCGATTACCTGTTGCCCCTGAGGCACCGCGCTGAGGTCGCGCCTTCACGGCAGCAAAACTTTTTGGAAGTTGACGAGACCCTAGTACGGATGTCTCGGTTCAATGCGCTTACGTTAGCTGTGACATTGGGCGTTAGTTTTTTCTTCCCGGACAGCGCGGCTTGGGCTAATGGGTGTAGTGGTGACACAGTCATCAGTACAAACGTAACTGCGACTCAAAAACTCGCCTTACAGCTGTGTAGTTTCACAATAAATACTGGCCGCTCTATTTCGACTTCAGATCCTGAATCCCCTGGTACTCTCCAAGCCGGTATCGGTACAACAACAACACTAAACAATAACGGCTCGATCTTAACTTCAGGTCCTGAATCCCGGGGTATTAACAACTTCGGTACAACAACAACACTAAACAATAACGGCTTGATCTCAACTTCAGGTCTTAAATCCTATGGTATTTTCATCGGCGGCACAATAACAACACTAAACAATAACGGCTCGATCTTAACTTCAGATCCTCAATCCTATGGTATTTTCAACGGCGGCACGATCACCACGCTTAACAACGCGCAAGGTGCCGGTAACGCTGGTGGCGCATTAACCTACAGAAGTGTTTTGCCAACAAACTACAACATCATCATTACCAGTGCGTCCGTTTACGGCCGACTCGCTGCCACGTCAGTAACCGGCACGATGATCTTCGGCATCTCTAGTCTCTCAACCACAAGCAGTGCAATTGTTGGTCAGACCCTAACTGGCGTTCTGCAAGGCTTCGGCAGCAATCTTTCGACCTATATTACGAGTGGCCTGACTTCTTCGAATGGCTACACCTATTCGTTCGCCCAGCAAGGTAGCACGGGGATCTGGGACCTAACCATCACCTCCTTTACTAGTGATAGCGGTGGAGGTGGTACTACGATCTCCAACATCACTGCCGGCACTAGCGTCTGGTTAAGCAATATCGGGGTGACCGCTTACCCTGTCTTCGCGGGCGGCACCTTAGTGCTCAATTCGGGTGACAGTTCGACTCAAGCCTTTAGCGTGTTAGGTGCGGGTGGTGTGATCCAAAGCCCAACCTCAGGTTCTGCCACGCTCTCTGGTGTGTTTTCGGGTGCGGGTGGCTTAACGTTTACGGGCACGGGCACGACTATTTTGTCGGGTGCCAATACCCACAGCGGTGGCACCACAGTGTCTGGTGGCACCTTGGTGGTGGCTGGCCCTTCTCCCACCGGCACGGGCGATGTGTTCGTAGCGTCTGCAGGTACGTTGATGGGCACGGGCACGATTGCGGGTAACGGCCTTGTGAGTGGTGTGCTAAAGCCTGGTAACTCGCCGGGCTATTTGTCTTTCACTCAAAACTTGACGCTGAATGCTGGGGCAACGTATCAACAAGATATTGCGGGTACGACTCAAGCGAGCAGCACTACGCCTTCGGGTGCTTCGGGCTATTACTCATTTGTCAATGTGGGTAGTCAACTAACGATTACTTCGGGTGCGACGCTTACACCACGTTTATCCAACTTGTTTAGTGCAAGTGAAGCGGGCTATGGCAGCAGCATTTATGTGCCGGTCTTGGGCGATAGGTTTCGTATCATCACGGCTACAGGCGGGATCACAGGGCGCTTTACCACCCTCACCCAACCTGCAGAGCTAAGCAGCGGCACTCAGTTCATCGCGTTTTATAACGTCAACAGCAGTAGCAACAGCCTTGATCTTGTCACGGTGCCGACTTCGTACAGTACGACTTTAAACTCAGGCACCACCAACGCCAAGACTGTGGCTGGTGTTTTAGATCAGTTGTTGGGTGTGAATAAAGCGGGCACTGCTTCAGCGGCGCAAGATTCTTTACTCTACGCCGTGGCGGGGCAAAGCGCGGCAAACTTGCCTGACTTTGCTCGCTCGTTAGCGGGTGAGATCCACGCGGCCTCTGTCGCTACGCTACCCCAAACGACACAACGCGTGCAGCAATCGGTGTTGGCTCGTCTTGGAGACTATCCGATGGCGCCTAGTCAGCTTAATCCTGCGCTTAACAATGCGTTGTTGACGGGCGGTATCAGCGCGACTAACCCCTCGGGGCTGCCCACTGCAAGCATGAGCACAAATCCAGCGGTCAACCCAAATGCCGTGAACGTAACGAGCGCCGCGGTGGCAGACGGTAGAGCGTGGGGTGAAATCGCGTACCAACGCGCTGAGCGCGCGAGCAACAGCGTTGGTAACGGATTCAACAGCAATCTATACCAAATTGTCACCGGTGTAGATGCGTATTCAAACGCGGAGCTCGGCTTAAAGCTTGGTGGCGGTATCGCGTTATCGAACACAACCGTCGCTGCCAATGGTGGCAACAGTACGATCCAACAAGGCTCGCTGTTTGTCTACGGCAAGATGCCCGTGCTGCAAGACTATGTGCTTGATGGCATGGCGAGTGTGGGCTTAAGTTCAACCAACTTGTCGCGCAACGATCCATCGGGCTTCACAGGCGGCTTTAGCAGCAAAGCGGTACTGGGTAATGATGCGCTGGTAAGCGTGGGTCTGAGCCGCGCGTTTGAATATAACGATGTGCGCGTCACACCCTACGCACGCCTGACCTATCAATACGTTGGTCAAAATTCGTATGACGAAGGCAGTGGCGCTGCAGCATTGAACATTGCTCGCTTTAGCGGCAGTGCCGTGCGAGGCGTGATTGGCGTGGCAGCAGGGTCGCTGAACAAAGACCCATTGAAAGATAAATACACGTATCGCGCCAATGTTGCAATGGGTGCAGACACAACTGGCTTGTTGAATCCAACGCTTAACACCACGCTTGGTGGTTATTCAAGCAGTGTCACCACAGCCACTGCAGGCTCTGCCTTTGTGCAGGTGGGGCTGTATGGCACGGTCAAAATCTCTGACAACGCTTACGCCTATGCGGGTGTCTCAGGTGAAGCCAGAACGGGTCAGACGCTGTACGGTGGCAGTGTTGGCTTGCGCATGGCGTTTTAAGCGAAGGTTCGTATCCCTCTCGCAGACCAAAACCCAAAAATTTAAGATTTCAGCACCTCAGGCGGTTTGTGATGTTGTCAGCACTGCCCCGCCAAAACTTAAGTTTCGAACCTGCTACGCAGAGATTCGATCTGCCACGAGCCCCGCCCAGTGCGGGGCTTTGCTCTCCTACCTCTTGACTGCGACCTGCAGTAGCCGCCCGTAAAAGGCGTCTCAAAGCCCGTTTGTCTCAAAACCTCCTGACTTTTTGGTCGTCGGTTCAGAGGTTGGTCGTTGAAGTATTTAAATAACTACCCTGCCACACCCACTAGGATTGAAAGATGAAGTATTGAAGAAAGGGTCGGTCTCGCACCGTCCAGCCCACGCACCCGAAAGTTATTCGGGCATGAAGGAGCCGCACTTGCCCTGACCCGGCGCGTGGCGCTGCTCCTCCAGGCCGCACAAGAAACCTTGTACGTCCTTTGGAGGATGCTTTGAAGATCACTGAACTTGCCTCGCCACGTCTTGCCTCACCCCGTACCACGATTCTCGCTTTGGACCTAGGCACGACCACCGGCTGGGCACTGCGCGCACCCGCCACGCCGATCACCCACGGCGTGATTAGTTTTAAAACGCAACGCTTCGAAGGCGGCGGTATGCGCTACCTGCGCTTTGGTCGTTGGCTGGCCGAGATGAAGGCCGTTGTGGTTGCACCAGAGGGCATTGGCGCTGTTTATTTCGAAGAGGTGTGCCGACACCTTGGCGTGGACGCTGCGCACGTCTACGGCGGTCTTATGGCTACGCTTACCGCTTGGTGCGAGCAACATCAGATCCCTTATCTGGGTGTTCCTGTTGGCACCATCAAACGCCACGCGACGGGCCGCGGCAATGCAGGCAAGGCTGAGGTGATCGCTGCCATGAAGGCGCGGGGCTACGCCGTCAGTGATGACAACGAGGCTGATGCGTTGGCGCTGTTGCACTGGGCTTTGGCACAAGAAGCTGCTACGGTCTTGGGTGCGGAGGTGCGCCGTGGCTAAAAGGAAAACTGCGCAAGCATCAACACGAGCGCCAGAACCACCGGCGGCCCTTGAGCCAGGCGCGCTGGTCAGCTTGCCCGGTGGTCGGGTGGGCGAATGGGTGAGCATTGAGGAGGAAGGTACAACCTTTCGCACGGAGCATTTTCGAACGGTGGACTCACTCGGTCTGTTGCTGCGCAACGGCGCAATCACGGTGCCGATGCACGATGCGGGTCAGGACTTTGCGAGAAACTTTGTGTTTGCCCAACTTAATCCCGTCGGCGCACCGGCCTTGGATCGGATCCCCGGCGGGCACTGGCAAGACAGCATGACCGAGCGTTGTGCCTGGGCCCGAAAAAGACTCGGCCAAGCGCTCGACGCGGTGGGTGGCCTCACAAGTCCAGGCGGGTGCGCGGTCTGGCACGTAGCCGGCTTAGGGCAAAGCGTGAAGGAGTGGTCAACGCTTGAAGGCTGGAACGGCAGAACATTGAATCAGTACGAAGCCAAGGGGATCTTGGTCGGCGCGCTGGGGGTGTTGGCGGTGCATTATGGGTATGGCCAGTAAAAAAAACGCTTGCGCGAGTACCATTTTGGGACTAAGCTGCGGAAATGCAAATTGTTGCACTCCGCAATCTCGAATCCTACTGGCAAAAACCCAATCGCAGTGCTGCTGAGGGAGCGCTAAAGGCATGGTTCGCTGAAGCCAAATTAGCGCAGTGGACGTGTCCCCAGGATGTGAAGAATCAATATGCGAACGCTAGCATCATTGCAAACAACCGCGTCGTTTTTAACATCAAAGGGAACGACTACCGATTGATCGTGGCCATTGCTTACAGGATGCAGTATGTCTACGTGAAGTTTATCGGAACACATGCCGAGTACGACAAAGTTGACGCAGCAACGATTGACCAGTTCAAAGGAGCCTGATCATGGAAATAAAACCTATCCGTACGGAAGCAGATTACTTTGCTGCATTGCAAGAGGTATCTGTGCTCATCGACCTTGACCCCTTTGAGGATTCCCCCGAAGGCGAGCGACTCGATGTGCTGGGCACGCTTGTTCAGTCGTATGAATCCAAGCACTACCCGATTGATCCACCTGACCCCGTTGATGCGATTAAATTTCGCATGGAACAGTCCGGGATGACCGTCAAAGACTTGGTACCTTACATCGGACCCCTGAACCGCGTATACGAGGTTTTGTCCCACAAGCGTTCGCTGTCACTGAGTATGATTCGTCGGCTGAGCGAAGGTCTGAAAATTCCTGCCGAGGTACTTATCCGAGAGTCTGAACCCGCTGCTGCCTGAGTTTGTCTCGCGTCACTAGGAGTGTTGGCGGTGAATTATGGGTATGGTCTGTAAAAAACGCTTGTCAGGACGTTGTCCGGACGTTATGATGGGATAACTTTTCAAAAATGAGTCTGCCATGACCGCTGTCATTCATTCCAAATCTGAGCGCATTGATGTGCGCGCCAGCACACCCGTGAAGCAATTGCTTCAGGAAGCTGCACGCGTGGCGCACAAAAATGTTAGCGAGTTTTTGCTGGATGCGGGCATTCTCGCTGCCAACCAGACCTTGGCAGATCGCACCCGCTTTGAACTGAGTGCTGAGAAGTGGCTGGCGTTTCAGACTGCACTAGATCAGCCCGTGAGTGCTAAGCCTAAGCTCAAGAAGCTTCTCTCTGAGCCTGGGTTGCTTGGTTGAGCTCGCAGTCTTATGAACCAGTTCGTAAACTGGCCAATGCAGATGTCGTCGATTCCTTCGATTGTGGCCAGCCTGCACTGAATCAGTTTTTGCAGCGTTACGCGCTGGTCAATCAAAAATCGAATAGCGCCCAGACCTATGTGAGTTGTCATTCAGGCTGCGTTGTAGGCTTCTACAGTTTGGCTGTTGGTAGCGTTGATCCGACAACAGCCGCGCCACGAGTGATCAAAGGAATTCCGCAACATCCGGTCCCGGTGATGCTTCTGGCTCGCCTTGCGGTGGATTTGCAGCATCAACGTGTTGGGCTTGGCAAAGCGCTGCTCAAGAATGCATTGTTACGCACAGCACAGGCGGCAGATATCGCTGGAATTCGCGCGCTGCTGGTGCATGCTAAGGACGAGTCGGCAAGGCAGTGGTACCTTAACTGGGAGTTTGAACCCAGCGCCTCAGATCCATTTCACCTGTTCCTTTTGACCAAGGACCTCAAGGCAATGATCAGCAAATGATGATGTAAAAAGTTACCTTAATCGCTTGATTTAAAAATCGTACGAAAAGCTATTGACACGGTATATATCGAAGCACTATCATTTTGTTAATCACTCAAATCACGCCCACACAGCATATGCCTTGTGGGCGTTTTGTTTGGGGCAAGCCCCTACATCTTTAGTGAGCAAGTCCGTCAAGCCGACAGCGACTTTCACACACACCAACACCGAGAATTTTTATGACACCCGAGATCCGAATGGTCGCGGTGGCTTCGCTCATCCCGTATGCGCGCAATGCCCGCACTCACAGCGAAGATCAGGTAGCGCAAATTGCTGCCTCAATCGCTGAGTTTGGCTTTACCAATCCGATCCTCACCGACGGTGAGCGAGGTGTCATTGCTGGGCACGGACGCCTCGCGGCGGCGCGCAAACTTGAACTGACCGAGGTGCCAGTCATTGAGCTGACTCATCTCTCTGCGATCCAAAAGAAGGCTTACATCCTGGCTGATAACCGTATCGCTGCCAACGCAGGTTGGGATGACGAGTTGCTGGGCGTTGAGCTAGCGGAGTTGCAAGACGCAGGGTTTGATCTGGATCTCACCGGTTTTACCGAAGATGAGTGGGATGCTCTGATCGCAGGCGACGAAGGCACCGAGGGCCTAACGGATGATGACGCTGTGCCCGAGGTCACCGACGATGCGGTGTCGCAGCCGGGTGATGTATGGTTGCTGGGTGAGCACAAAGTCATCTGTGGTGATGCGACCAAGGCCGAGGACTACAAGGCACTGCTCGGTGACGAACTCGCCGACATGACAGTGACTGACCCGCCCTACAACGTGAACTATGCCAACACGGCCAAAGATAAAATGCGCGGCACCAACCGTCCGATTTTGAATGACAACATGGGTGACGGCTTTGCGGGCTTTTTGCTGCTTGCGTGCCAGAACATTCTGGCTGTCACCAAGGGTGCGGTCTACATCGCTATGAGCTCGTCCGAGCTCGATACCTTGCAGTCTGCGTTTCGTGCAGCTGGTGGCAAGTGGTCAACTTTTGTCATCTGGGCCAAGAACACTTTTACTATGGGTCGTGCCGATTACCAACGCCAGTACGAACCCATCCTCTACGGCTGGAAGGACGGCGCGTAGCACTACTGGTGCGGGGCGCGCGATCAGGGCGATGTGTGTCAGATCAAGAAGCCGCACAAGAATGATCTTCATCCAACCATGAAGCCCGTGGAACTCATGGAGCGTGCGGTGCGCAACAGTAGCAAGACGCGCGACATCGTGCTCGACCCCTTTGGTGGTTCTGGCACCACGCTCATTGCCTGCGAGAAGTCAGGCCGATGCGCGCGGCTCATGGAACTTGACCCGAAGTATGTCGACGTCATCATCAAACGCTGGCAATTGTTTTCTGGCAAACAAGCCAAACGCGCCAGCGATGGCGCAGATTTTAATGTGCTCGTCGAGGCGTCCGTTTCAAAGACCGAACCCGCACCCATGCTTTGAGCACAGACTCAGTCTTCGATACGCTTCAAATCTCGGTAGAAATTCTCGTGAGAGCCAAGGGTAAGAAGTTTTAGGCTTTCCGTATCCAAAATCCGATAGGCCAACAGATACATCTGATTCGATAACCGAAACTTGTAAACACGAATGCCGGCCAAGTCACCAACCTTCGCCTCACCTGCAATTGGATCTGCGCTGATGGCACGCAACGCCGCATCAAGCTCCAGCTTTTGCGGTGGATGCAGTTTCTTGGTTGCCCTCACAAACGAGGGAGTAACAAGTAGACGCATCAGCTAAACACGTATTCGCCAACGACCGCTTCCTGATCAGCGATCAAGATGTCACGGATCATGAAGAATGGCAGATCCGGGTTTTCTTCGGCAATCTTGCCAATCTGGGACCAGTATTCGATTTGCTTAGGCACGGAACGATGTTGCACCTGTGCGTGGCTCTTAGCCTGCTCAACCAGGTTTTCAGATAGTTTGACGTTGACGGACATGACATTCTCCGGATGAGGAGCTACATTGTAGTGCAAAAGGTTCCAAAAAGGAACCTACGTGTATAGTGAGGTAGCCGTATCAATCAAGCGACACGGGATAAAGCTTACTTAGCCCTAAGTGAGGCGCAAACAGTTGTGATGGGTGAGACTCTGTAGACGCGCTCACCGCCCGTCTCTTTGACCGAGTCAATGAGCAGCCCAAGCTTTTTCTTTAAGGTCCCGGCCAAGCAGCCGCGCACCGTGTGTGCCTGCCAACCAGTGGCTTGAACCATCTGCGCAAGGGTCGCACCTTCGGGGCGGCTCATGAGTTCGACCAAGATTGCTTGCTTACTCACCTCGCGCTTAGGCGTGACTGGTGGTTGAACACCGATCGCTTGCAGTCCTTCACTGGTGATTGCAAATTGCGTGTTGCCAGAGGCAGCTTTGCTGTGAGGTCGGATCAAGCCCTGGTTGCCAGGGCTTGTGAGCACTTTGATGAGTGCACCGCCTTTCAAGTTTGCTGGGAAGTCTGTCAGTAAACGCTGAGGGTGGCAGGCCGCGGCTTCAAGGAGTTGGCTTTGGCTCGGTGTCAGTGTTGTTAGTTTCATGGGGTGCTCCGGCAGGTTAATTGATAAGCGTCTTTGAGACGTCTGTATGAACGCTCTGAAGACGCAACAAGCCAAGCACTATCTGCAAGAACTTTGCTTGAGTTCAAAAAATTTTTGGAATCGCGCGCTTATGCCACGAAGTGCACCAACACCTTGTCGTCATCCTGGTTGTGGTGCAGTGCTGAGCACGCCCGGTTACTGCAGCGAGCATCGTGTTGCAGCGCACCGTGACTACGGCCGAGCTCGACGAGGCTTTGACTCCGAGCGTAACTTTTATCAGTCGGTGCGCTGGCGCTCGGTACGCGCAGCATTTCTGCGTGAGCATCCGACCTGTAAGGCTTGCAGCGCGCTTGGTTGCATAGCCCCTGCGGTGGTAGCTGATCATGTTCAGCCCCTCAAGGACGGTGGTGAGCGTTTTGGTTGGGAAAACCTACAGCCGCTTTGCGTGTCGTGCCACAACCGCAAGACCGTGCGCGAGACTGCAGCCAAGCGCTACACCCCCTAGGGGGTCTGAATCTCTACAGTCTGAAAGTAGTGAGGCGTGGCCTTAATCAAATTTTTGCGTGTGCAAATTGAAACAAGGGGGGATCCCCCCAATTGGAATAGTTATGGCTGGTCGCAAACCACTACCCACGACAGTTAAGAAAATCAGAGGGACGTTACAGAAGTGCCGCACAAATCTGAACGAACCAAAGCCTCAGGGTGAACTGGTTGACCCGCCAGACTACATGGCCGAGGGTGCGAAGTCAGCCTGGCGCTATGCGCTTGAGTGTGCACCGCCTCATTTGTTAAAACGCCTGGATATGTCTGTGCTCGAAGTCTGGGCCTGTGCTGCGGATTTGTATCGCAAAGCTCAAGCTGGCATTAACAAGACGGGTCTACTTGTAAAAGCCCCAAACACTGGTGTGCCAATGCAGTCACCGTACCTTGCGATTGCCAACAAGCAAGCTCAAATTATGACTAAGGCTGCGACTGAGATGGGGTTTACTCCTGCGTCGCGCTCACGTGTATCACTACCGATGGAAGCTGCTGATGAAGGTATGGATCCTTGGGCCGACATCGCGGGCTAAAGCCAGCGGCTACAAAAGCGCATCAGTAGTAATCGTCTTCACGCTGATGACGCACCGCAGCGATCACGACCTTCTGATCATCGATTATCTCGAACAGGGCTACGTAACCGGTTGCACCAAAAGAGATGACCAGCTCGCGCAGAAACGGGCTGTCACCCGCCTTTCGGCAAGTGAAGGGCATAGCTCGCAGCGTGTCAAATCCGGCACGGATTGCTGTCAGAGCTCGCTCGGCGATCTCGAGGTCCCCCGTGGGGCTCGCCAATTCACGCTCGATGATGAAATCAAAGAGCCGCTGCAGATCGGCCTGCGCCTGGCGCGTCAGTCGAACCCGATACGTCACGTGCGGCGTTTGGCGAGTGTTGCCTTGGCAGCGTCAAGCTTGCGCTGCAAGTCATCGATGACGACGACTGAATCGACGTAGTCCTTGTTTTGCCGCGCAGCATTGAGGGAGGCTATCCCGCGCGCAACGAACTCGCTCTGGTCGCGTCTGCGTTGTAGTGCGGTGCGCACCGACTGTTCGACGAATTCAGACAAGGTCTCGCCCTCACGTAGCGAAGACTCGACTTGCTCGCGAAAAGCGGGAAGAACCCGGATGGATGGGATAGTGGCAGTTTTCATGAAATCCAGTGTATCGCAAATGAATTACAAAGTCACCTAATGGCAACCGAAACCTATTCGACCACGGCACGTCGATACGCCGAGGCCGTGGTTGCCGGCGATATTCTGACGTGCAACTGGGTACAAAGGGCGTGCAAGCGCCAATTAAACGATCTGGCAAAGTTCAGAGGCAAGGCCAGCCCTTACCAGTTCAATCCAAAGCTAACCGAGAAGGATGAAAACTCTGGAAGCCCTCGTGCTCCAGAAGAAACTCATCCACGATGGTGACCCGGTGCTTGGCTGGATGGCCAGCAACGTTGTGGCCCACCTGGATGCCAAAGACAATATTTATCCACGAAAGGAGCGAGCTGAAAACAAAATCGACGGTATCGTGGCACTGATCATGGCGATTTCGCGCGCGATCAAACCGGGAGACTCGGTGGTGCTGGGTGCGGACTACGAATTGTTGATGCTCTGATTTGATGGGGATACTCAGTTTTTTTGATCGCTTCCGAGCCTCGAGCGGTGACAGGTCGCCCTGGGGGGACTTCTTTTTTGAACCCCTCTCAGCACGTGGCAGCAGCGGCATGCGTGTCTCACCCGACAGCGCGCTTCGCCTAGCGGCAGTGTATGCCTGCGTGCGCGTATTGTCGGAGACCATGGCCTCTTTGCCGCTGGTCGTCTACCGCGCACGCGCCGATGGTGGCAAAGACCGCGTGACCGACCACTGGCTCTACCGCCTGCTGGCCAAGCGCCCGAACAGGTTTCAAAACCCGTTCGAGTGGCGTGAAATGCTGCAAGGACACTTGGCGCTTCGAGGTAACGCCTACAACCAGATCATCACCAAGCCTCGCGAAGATATCCGCCAAGCACAAGAGCGTCCGCATTTTCCTCACCGAACAGCTTCACCGTAACCTTGGGCAGGAAGTAACCGCCCGTCGCTGGATTAATCGTTGCTTCCAAATATGCGCGGGTACGCCGCACGATGCAACGTAGCATCGGATTGAAGTTTTCCCCGTAGTTTGGAAGCAAACCATTCTGAATTTGTACCCGTTGCACAGCTTTTGAAAGATTGTCAAGGCTCTCGGGAGTGAATTGCCAACGCGTATCGCTAGCATCGAGCCCTCGTCGAATTCGATCAAAAGCAGGATCCTCAAACCGTGATGGCAAGGGATCTCGCACATATTACCAGCCGGTTCGTACATCCGAAGTTGGGACAACAGCATCCCTGGTGGCAATAGCTAAACAATGGCTTGCCCGATACCAAGGGCTGGTCTGTGTCCAGCCACCCAACACCCCATCATTACCTTGAGATAGGATGTGCAATAAGTCCCAGGCCTCAACGGGGTGCAGCTGAACTGGAGTAGCAGTTGCCAGCAGCATACTTTTAGTCTTTCTGCCGATTTGCCTGTTGGCGCCGATCCAATATTGACCAACGGGGGTGCGGTTAAAAACTTGGACTTGTTTACGTCATAAGTCCGAGACTTTGTCTGTATTCTAAGGGACTACGTGATCCAAGAGATATCTTGATTCGTTTTTCGTTGTACCAATGAATATACGAATCGACAATCTCAATAAATTGCTCGATGGTTGTCGCCTGCCAACTACGAGAGTAAAACAACTCGTTTTTCAGTCGACCAAAGAAGCCTTCACAGGCTGAGTTATCCGGCGAGCA
>JAURJT010000046.1 GCA_030832095.1 Gammaproteobacteria bacterium
ACTACCTTGGCCTTGAAATCGGCCGTATGATTTCTTCTGGGTCGTCTCATCATTACTCTCCTGGGCGCTCTGCGCCAAAAAGACCAATGACTTTTTATCACTTATCGGGCAGTCTAGTTTAGCCAGACCGGCTCTTTGCTCAGATGGCATGGCTGCGAACGCTGCAGATGTAGGCAAGATGGCTGAGCAACTTGGCCGGAGGCCGCGTTCTTATGCAGATTTTGCTGCCGAGACCAGAGCGCAATGGGAGGCTTAAGCATCTTGCCGGCAATTTGCCGTACAATGTCAAGATTATTGAGGAGCTTGTCATGCCAGCTAAATCCCTTGCCTTACCCCGTACGACGAGACTTCAGTCTGCTCGACTAGAGGCTCGGATCAGTCCTGACCTGCATCTGATTGTCAAGCGTGCTGCAGAAATTCAAGGTCGTACGATGACCGATTTTGTGATCCATGCCCTTCAAATAGCGGCCTCGCAAACAATAGAACGCGCCGACCGCGTGCGCCTGTCAGTGCTCGACCAAGAGGCGTTCGCAAACGCTTTGATTGCGCCTGCCAAGCCGAATGCAGCACTCAAGCGCGCCTTTGCCAAGGCCAACAAGCTTCTTGCTGCGTGAAGTCACGTGTGACTGTAAGCACGAAGGTACCTAAATTTTTTGTTTCTGCGCTAGCTCTCACTGCTGATCGCACGAAGTTTACGTGCGGCATTGAACCACTAGATCGGTACTTTCGTACTCAGGTGAGCCAAGACATTAAACGCCGAGTGTCTGCTTGTTTCGTGGCAAACGACAATATGGGACAGATCGCGGGCTATTACACGCTGGCCTCGGCGAGTATTTTGTTATCGGACCTACCCGAGACGCTTGCGAAAAAACTACCTCGCTACCCCAGCGTGCCGGCAGTGCGCATGGGGCGGTTGGCCGTGAGCGATTCCTTCAAGGGCAAAGGCCTCGGAGCCGCATTATTAGCCGATGCCCTCAGGCGTGCGGCCGCAGCAGAGATCGCAGCGTATGCGCTAGTCGTTGATGCCAAAGACGAGTCGGCCGCCGGGTTCTACGCTCACCACGGGTTCATTGCGCTCCCAGAACAACCGCTGTTTCTCTTTCTGCCCCTTGCGACAGTCAAATCCTTGCTTGTCTGATCCATATAGATTCGTGGATCGGACTGGCTGCAAGATTTGTACACCACGCGAGTGACTTCAGTCATTGGTTAGTATCCCTCCCGCAGACCAAAAGCAAAAAACTTGAGATCACGTGAGACTGAATACATCCAGCCATCTGCGTGTATTGTCTCTGTCAGGAGTGCTAGGTGGGATTCTGCCTATGTCTCCGTGCCGCGGGTCGGGCTTGTATTTCAATCTGGAGAATGCTTTGAAAGTAAACGCTTTGTTCTTTGCTCTATTTATGTACATGCCTTTTTTGACTTTGGCTCAACACAATCACGCAGGGCAGACTCCTTATGCAGGAATGCAAAACCGAGCCATAAAAGCGCTGTCCGACAGCGACATCAACGAGCTTCGGCGTGGGGGTGGATGGGGGCTGGCCCTTGCTGCCGAACTCAACGGTATGCCCGGCCCTTCTCATCTGCTAGAGCTCAAAGACAACAAGATCCCGTTGGCTGCTGACCAAGTCGATAAAACACAGGTGTTGTTGGACGAAATGCGTAAAGCAGCCATACCGACAGGCGAGCGCTTGATTGCGGCAGAAAAAGCCTTGGAAGCCGCCTTTGCCTCAGGAAACGTGGACGAGATTAGTCTTTCACTCCAATCAAAAATGGCCCCTCTGTCCTCCAGTATGAGCCCAAGACCCGTCAGTCATCCCAAGGCTGCTTAGCTTGCCAACCTACCCGATGCTGATTTGAGGTTCCCCTTTGCTTGAACCAGCAGACCGGCCTTCCCTAAACCAAAGGCAGGCATGTTCGCGTACACGTTCTCATAAGTACCGGGGCTGACTTTGTAGGTTTCGTGCCATATGCCAACACTACCGTCTGTACCAACAGCTTTGTTGAATGCTTGCCAAGCTGGTAAATGTGCCGAATCTTTGTTCTTTGCGTAATCAATGAGTTGCTCCATTGAACGCCAGTATTGAACCAAAATGATCGTTCGAGAAAACCACATTTCATGGTGAATCAGACCCAACTCTGGTCTTGTATAAAGTTCCCGTAGCATTTTTGGCATCGCGTTTAGCACGGGTAAATACTTGTGAACTGCTAATGGTTTGTTGATTCGCATGCCAATCAAAAATACGACAAAATCGCCCTCCATCTTTGCGGTCATTCGGTCTTTGTAGATCATAGACATTCTATTCATCAACAGAAAAAATCTTGTGCTTACGCAATGTGAACAACTGCTAAATTGACAGCGTCGATTTATATATTACAAAATATTTTGTGACCTAAGCCAGTTGCGTTTTTGCACCTTCGGATGGAATGTGAAATATGGTGAGCACCTCACTTACACCACTATGGTGGCGCTTACCTATGTTTCCGGCAAAAACTAGATAAGAATATTTTGCCGGAAACAATTTGAAATCATTATCGAACCAACAGCGACTTCACCAAGTCAATACCTCGCAGCTTTACGAAAACTATCGTGCTGCTCAGAGTCATGCTGCGTCCTACACCTACGGTATGCGCTGGAAAACGGTACGCGGTACCGAATATCTGTTCAGAGATCGGGATCGACGCGGCAACGGTAAGTCGTTTGGGCCGCGGTCGCCGCAAACCGAGGATTTATTAGCGGTATTTTCTGCTGGCCGCCAAGCAGCGAAAGAACGCTTTCTTTTAATTACCGAAAAAATTCAAGAGCAAGCCAGGCTCAACAAAGCCTTGAGGTTAAATCGTGTCCCTCGTGTTGTGGCTCGCGTGCTTCGCGAACTCGAACGAGCCGGGGTGCACGACAGCCTTACTGTCATTGGTACCCAAGCACTGTATGCCTATGAGGCAGAGGGAGGTGCTCATTTTTTTTTCGAATTACTTGCCTCAGGTGACGTTGACTTGCTCTACGATGGGCGTAAAAAAATGACTGTCGTATCCGAAAAACTAGACGGTAACGGCCTGCTAGGGCTGTTAAAAAATGCAGATAAAACGTTTGAGTGCGTTCGTGAAAATGGCTACCGAGCCGCGAATGCTGGGCAATTCATGGTTGATCTGGTAACGGCACCGAGTGGCATGCCTACGACTGACCTTGTTACCTTCGCCGAGTCTGATCTTGTCGCAGTCGAGGTGCCAGGATTGCAGTGGCTGCTGAATTCTCCCAAACTCGACGCGATCGCCATTGATGAAGACGGTTGGCCTGTGCCAATGCGGGTACCAGACCCGCGAGCTTTTGCATTGCATAAAGCTTGGCTCTCTGGTCTATCAACTCGAGAAACGATTAAAAAGCCGCGCGACTTTGAACAAGCACGAATCGTGGCAAAATTGGTTCGAGAGAACATGCCGCAGCGTTTATTTGAAAGCACGCTGACATCTTTACATGGTGATATACGCAAGATGCTGCCGCTCATACTTGCCGAAGAGTAAAAACTCATGGGCAGTTAGCATCCCTCCCGCAGACCAAAAGCAAAAAACCTTAGATTGCAGCACCTCAGGCGGTTTGTGATGTCGTCAAGGCTGCCCCGCCAAAATTTGGCTCTACCCCGGCTCTACGCCACAGGCGGTCATTTCGGCAACGACTTCGCCAACGACTCGGCGGATACCGGAAAGCGCTTTTTCAGGGGTAGCTGCAAGCCAGCAGAGAGAGGGAAACTCTGTGCACAAACCCACATGCTCGTTGTCTTCGGCAGACCAGGTGACTCGATAGGTGTAATGATTGATGTTCATGGTTTAACTCCTAAAATCTCAATGGCAAGCAGGACTTGTCGAACTTGATAAGCCTTTGCCTTTCCATTGTTGTTCAAAATATTGACTCTCGGATTTCCAGGCCATGGCGTTTTGTAGAAGGCGTGACTGCTGCCGTTTTGCCTCGGTTTTCCAAAATAGCTTTCACACACACGCTGTAGCTCGGGAAAGCTGTTGAGAAAGAATCCCCTAAGGTTGCTGGGTGACCTAGTGCGCTAAAACTGATAAATTTCGTACATGCGTTTTACGCTAATAATGATACTAAGGTTAAGTCAGTCAAAAGCATGGTGCTCGCTGTAGCACTTCGACATCAGTATTAGTCTCTGAAAAGGAAAAGCATGAGAGACAGCACGACCGTTTTGATGTTCTGTGCCTTGGTGCTGCTGCCTGGGCTATTTGGTAACAGCGCTGAGGCGCAGTGGCTGAGTATGCATGAGGACGCAACCCTCACTACCTATACCGAACGCAGCGAGCTTATTCAAATGGATAGGTTTGTGAATGTGGCAGAGATGCTTGACTACAAACGCAAGTTGCGAAATGAAGAAGGACACATATTTCATTCGGCGGTCATCAAGGCGCAATATAACTGCCTTGATAATCTTGTGAGGATCTACACGATTGAGTTCTTTGAAGAGCCGATGGCCCGCGGGACTCTGGTCAATACACAAAAAATCTACGGGCCATGGAAAGCCATCAATCCGCGAAGCGTTGAGCAACAGCTCAAAAATTTCTCCTGTACGGGGAAAAAATAGCTTTTGATCTAGGCGTATGACAAGCCGTTACAGTTTTTAAATCAAGATGTTTAAATTTTCACGATCTAATTAGCCGGTACTAAGCTGTTGATGCACGCATCCAGATCGGCAGCTTCGGTAGCAGTGCTACTGTAAATGGCCTTCGCAATGGTGGCTAACGATTCGCTATGATTAGGGGTCTTAGCTGGCTTTAGCATCAGGTAGATAGAAAACTTGCAGAGCATCAGCTTAAATGACTCATAAGTTGCGTCTTTGAACGAGCGCGGTATTGCAATCACCAAAAGATAACGAGAAGAAGACTATGACAAGAATTCATTTCAACGATGTTGTCACAAGAGATGGCTTTCAAATTGAGCCAAACTTTATTGCGACTGACGACAAAGTGAAGTTAATCGATGAACTCAGCGACTGTGGTTTTGCCAAAATCGAAGTGACCTCATTTACGTCACCCAAATCTATTCCAATGCTCAGAGATGCAGAAGAGGTAATGGGTCGAATTAAACGAGTTGCTGGAGTTGAATACACCGTCTTGGTGCCAAATCTTCGGGGTGCTGAGCGGGCTTTTGAATCTAAAGCTGACGAACTTAACTTGGTCATGTCAACATCCGAAACCCACAACCTAGCGAACCTCAGAATGGGGAGAGAAAAGAGTTTTGCGGGTTTGGCAGAGGTCATCAAATACGTTGATGGCAAGACTCCAATTAATGTTTCGCTCTCTACTTCCTTTGGTTGCCCCATGGAGGGTGAGGTTTCTCAAGATGTTGTTGAGGGGTTTGCTCAGAGATTTGCAGATCTGGGTGTGAGGGGCCTTACCATTTGCGATACAACCGGAATGGCCAATCCAGATCAAGTCAAAAAGATGTGCGGTTCTTTGCAAAAACGCTTTCCAAGCCTTCAGCTGACTTTGCACTTTCACAATACAAGAGGCATGGGCTTAGCGAATATCTTGGCTGCAGTCCAATCTGGCATTGTTCGCTTCGACGGATCTCTGGGTGGCTTAGGTGGCTGCCCCTATGCTCCTGGAGCAAGTGGCAATGTTTCTAGTGAGGATGCCATTCATATGCTGGATGCCATGGGGTATGACACTGGTATCAACATCCCAAAATTATTGCAGCTTGCTAGAGAGTTGCCCCAAATTGTTGGCCATGAAGTTCCCGGTCAGGTCGCAAAAGCAGGCAGCACTTTCACATTGCATCCTGAACCTAGTTATGTGGATGCACTGCGCAATCAAATTTAATTACAAAAACTAAAGCGATTGTTGCTAAGTGCAGGCGTAAGAGGCAACAGATATGGCACTGACAGCTGCATTTGTCAGTGCGATCTGCTTATCCATCGCTTAAGTAAGACTGGCCAGAACGATTCGTAAGACCGGGCTGATCTCGGTGTTCAAAAAAGAGAAGTATTTTATGATGCAGCGAATCAATCATCGGTTGGGTCAGCATGGGTATATTCACCTGGGGCGTCGTCTTTTTTACCACCGGGCAGTACTCATCAAACTCGGCAAAATGCGATCTATGCGCATTTTTTCTGACAGGAGTTCTTAGCGGGATTCTGCCGACTCTCTTACTTTCTATCGAATACAAATAACCCTTGCGAGCTAGAGGCCCTTGGGTTAAAAAGACCTTAACGCACAGGCTGGGTTCGGTGTGTATGCCTGTCATGCCGTTTGTTGACCCTAACCCGGAGTTTTCATGATCTCGATTCGAAAAATTGGAGCTTGTCTTGCTCTGTTTTCGGTTGCAAGTGCCGCGAACAGCCAAGTGGCATCGTCTATTTTTCACACACCAGAATATTTTGCAAATTGGGGGCTGCAATATACGAACGCAGCCCAAGCCTGGGCGCTAGGCTTTACCGGCAAGGGTGTCAAACTAGGTATTGCAGACGATCAGGCCCAATTGAGTCACCCAGAGTTTGCTGGTCGGGTTTATTGGCCAGTCGCGCCGGATCCGTTTCCAAATCCCAACTATCCTGAGTTTCCAGACCATGGCACGCATGTTATGGGGGCTGCAGCGGCTTCACGCAATGGTGTAGGGATGGTAGGTGTCGCGTATGACGCTTCGATTGCTCACACAGTTGCGATTTTAACGAAACCCGGCTACCCCACGTCGAAAGACTGGGCTCAAGACTTAGTGACTGCTAGAGTGTCTGTGATGAACGCCAGTTTCGGACCGCTGGCAACGCCGTGGCCTCTTCTACCTGATAATAGTCTGAATCCGAACTACTCGCGGGTTAATTTCCAAATGCTTACCGGAGGGGAGGTACTGGTATATGGTGCTGAGGTCGAGAAACTCGCCAACGCTGACATCGTAATGGTTTTTGCTGCGGGAAACCAACGCGACTACAGGCTACAGCCTATTGCAGCGAAGGTTCCCGCGGGCCGCGGCCTGCTTCCTCTCATTACGCCAACTAACACGGCGCTTGGGTATAC
Organism: Gammaproteobacteria bacterium; assembly: GCA_030832095.1. Taxonomy (GTDB): domain Bacteria; phylum Pseudomonadota; class Gammaproteobacteria; order Burkholderiales; family Burkholderiaceae_B; genus Zwartia; species Zwartia planktonica. The sequence continues at coordinate 7,015 of JAURJT010000046.1, forward strand.
CGGTAACTCAGCAGATGCGATTTATCGTATCTACACAGACGAGGCTGATCAATTGAACCCTGCCACTTGGGGCAGTAATCAATATTCATTGAGCCAAATCCGGAGTGTGGATTTCTCGAACTTAGCTGGTACGCTGATTGCTGTGACCGCTGCGAATATCGATGCGAAGACCAATAAAGTTGCCCTTGCTGACTTCAGTAATCAGTGTGGTGCGGCTGCCGACTGGTGCATGACCGCGCCTGGTGTCGATATCTATTCGACAGTGCCGATGAATACATATGGTGAGATGAGTGGTACCTCGATGGCAGCGCCTCTGGTTGCGGGTGCCGCAGCGGTGTTGCGCCAGGCTTTCCCGTATATGACAGCTAGGCAAATCATCGAAGTCCTGTTGACGACTGCCACTGAAATTGATAACTCTAGCCCCGAATCAATTCGCGACTTTGGCCATGGTTTGCTTAATGTCGGCCGTGCGGTCAAAGGTCCGATCCAATTTGGTCATCCTTCACTCATCCCCGGTAATCCGTCAATTTTCGCGCCAATCTTTGCGGTGGATACTCAAGGGTATAGCTCGGTATGGAGTAATAACATCTCTGGGATTGGAGGGTTTAGCAAGGCTGGCGCAGGGATTCTAGTGTTAACGGGTCTCAACACCTACACGGGCGACACCACGATTACCGGTGGAGTGTTGCGGGTGGATGGCTCGATCGCGACTTCAAATCTTACCGTGACCTCTGGGGCGACATTGCAAGGTGTTGGCACGGTGGGTAATACATCGATGGCGGGGATTTTGTCGCCCGGTATCTCGGTCGGCACGCTAACTGTTAACGGTAATCTGAATCTTTTAGCGGGCTCAATATATCGATATGAGATTGATGCCAACCAGCGAAGTGATCTGGTGGTTGTCTCGGGGCGCGCTACGATCGCCGACAGCGCCATTTTTAAATTGTCTTCAGCGGGCGGGATTGACTTAAATAGGTTGTATCCAATTCTGCAGGCGAATACGCTCACGGGTACGTATCGCAGCAGTGATAGTAACTACACATTTATTGATCTGGGCTTTATCCCAAGCGGTGGCAATCTTAGCTTGATAGCCCAGCGAAATAGTGTGTCCATGGCAAGCTTTGCGCAAACAAACAATCAGCGGGCAGTGGCAAATGCTATTGATGCGCAGAGGTCAGGCGATGAGCCGTATAGGCGTGTGCTGTTAAACGACAACTCGAGCCAATTGTCTGGGTTGTACCAAGACTGGTCAGGCGAAATCTATAGCGCTAATCAAGCGGCGCTCATTTACAACAGCCGGCTGATGTCACAGGTCATGAACTGGCGCCTACAGGACAGCTGGCTAAACAACAGTTCGACTGCTCGATTGCAGCGGATAGGCCAGACTAATTCGGACACGACAGTGTGGGCTCAAGCGTACGGCAACTGGGACGCGTTCAGTGCCAATGCTGATGCGCGTAAGGCAACGTCTAATGGTGGTGGGCTCATCGTAGGGGTCGATCACGCGCTGACACCAAGTTTTCGCCTGGGTGGTGGTTTCTCGGCTGGCATGACTAACACTACTGTCGCCGCCAGTAGCGCTAATACCAATGGGTACCACGTGATGCTTTACAGCGCTTATGGCAAGGACAGCCTACGCCTTAACAGCGGTGTGGTTCAGTCGTGGTACGCAGCTAACATGAAACGTGGCTTGTCATTGGATGATCAGGGTAACGCGAAGGGTCAAGTCGATTCTAGTTCAACGCAGTTGTTTGCAGACCTAAGTCGTCCGATCACGCTGAGTCAGCAGCAAGATCATCACACAACGCTCTCACCTTTTGGTCAGATCAGCCAAATCTGGCTGCAAACTTCGAGTTTTGGTGAAAGTGGGGCAACTGCGAGGCTGACTGGTCTAGCGACGAATGCCAACACGGGATTCGGCACCCTAGGAGCGAGATTAAGTCACCAATGGAAGACCAGCGAGAACGATTGGCAGGCTGGCATATCGGCAGGCTGGCAGCGGGCATGGGGAACTTTATCTCCGACCACGACGCTGGCATTTGCCACGGGACCGGGTTTTACCGTAAGCGCTGCACCAATGGCTCGAGATGCAGCTGTGATTGAAGTGGGCATTGGCGCCAGTCTTGGTGCATCGAGCCGCTTTAATCTCGCCTACTCTGCAACTGTGGCACGCCAGTCTAGTAGCCAAATGCTACAGGCGCAATTGCAGTGGTCGTTTTAATGGTGATCGTTCAGATGGTTGTTGCGCCTTGAGTTTTATTCTGTAAGCGAAGGCAACGACTGAATCCGCTTGACATCTGAGGGTGGTACCTTTAAAACTTAGTGCAGACGGCGACTTAAACAGGGGGGCTGAGTCAAAACCCGATGACCTGTTCGGACGCAAAGTCAAATGCTTAAATAGAGGCTAAAACACGATGGCAATTAATGGTTTAAGCGGCAGGAGGAGATTTGATTTCTCTTTGACGAATGAAGGTTCGGCTGCGTTCGATGTCGTCGAATTAGACGGCGTTGAAGCAATATCGCAACTTTATCGCTTTGATTTGATGCTAATGAGTGAGTCAGCCGATGTTGATTTTGATACGGTGCTTCAAAATACCGCTACCCTGACAATTTTTTCCCATGATGGTGCTCAGGCTCACAAGTATCATGGTGTGATCGTTGAATTTGAGCAACTTCGCAAAATAAATAAATTTGTTTTTTATCGGGCGGTATTAGAGCCTCGACTCAGTCTGCTGGATTTAAACAAAATCACTGAGGTCTACCTAAATGAGAAAAACATTACTCAGATCATCGAGCAAGTGTTACGAGAGAATGATTTGGGCGCCGATGGCTATGAATTTAAGCTAGAAGATTTAAGTGCATATCGAGAACGCAGCTTCGTTGGTCAATACGATGAGACCAGTCGAAACTTTATTTCACGGCTCATGGAATCAGCCGGTCTGTATTATTTCTTTGATCACGGTCAGGGTGATCGTTTTCAAGAAAAGCTGATGATCGTCGACTACAAAGAAGCGCACCCTGAGCAAGTACTTAAACTAAGTTATTGCGATCCAGAGGATTTGCAAACAGAATTTCAAGACAAAAATATTGTGTCCTTTCTGCGTACGCAACGCAGGCTGCCTGAGTCTGCAATGATCAAGGATTTCAATTACCGCAAAGCCAGTCAGGGCGTGATTGAGGCGACTGAACCAGTCTCTGATAAAGGTTCTGGTCTGATGATGTTTTACGGAAATAATTTGCGCACTGCAGCTGAGGTCAGTGCGCTGGCAAAAATACGGGCTCAAGAGCTACGCTGTCACGGCACTATTTTTTCTGGCGATGCAACAGCTGTTGGAGTGCGCAGCGGTCACTTTATAGAGCTCACCGAACACTATCGGGGTAGCTTCAATGCCCAGTACTTGGTCACTGAAGTTCACCATCAGGGCTCGCAAGAACAACTCCTGTTTAAAGATACGACCAACCGGATTCAAGGTAAAAAAGAGCGCTTGAATTATGGCACCAATTATCAATGCAGTTTTAAGGCGATTCCAAGAGATGTTCAATACCGTGCGCAGCGTCTCACCCCTAAGCCCGTCATCGCGGGCGTCATTAGCGCTGTGATTGACGCTGAAGGGTCTGGTCAATTTGCTGAGATGGACGAGTTTGGGCAGTACAAAGTCCAGTTTTTGATGGATCGAAATAAGAAAAACCCAAACAAGGGTTCAGCGCGTTTGCGTATGGCAAGCCCTTCAGCGGGCAACAAGAGTGGGATGCATTTTCCTCTGCTTAAAGGCACTGAAGTGCTGGTTGCCTTTATGGGTGGCGATCCCGACCGTCCAGTCATTCTGGGTGCCGTACCTGATTCTGAAAACTACAGTGTGGTCACAGACAAGAATCATTTTTACTCTCAGATGGTGACCCCAAGTGGAAATCGACTGATGTTCAGTGATAAAGCTGGCGCAGCTGGGTACGAAATGCATATACCTGGCGTTTTAAGTTGTGGCGCCAATGGTGGAAAAGGAACGAGCTGAGTATTCAGCAGCTTGCTTAATTAGGTGTGCTCATAAAAGATTAGCGGAGTATTTCAATGCCAACAAATATTTGGGACATCTACTTCGGTAATTCAAGAAAATTTACCGTCGGCACAGATACAGCTTTTGCACTTGGGATTAGCCGTTCGTTCAAAAGCTCTTTAAGTAATGAGGTAAAGCTTAATGCCGGTATAGACATCAAGGGCGGCCTCACTGCAGGAATGAAGTTGGGGCGTGAAATTGAGTTTAATTTTGGAAAACTGCAGACTGACAAATACGAAATATCTTGGCAGGGTCCGCACGATAAGGAAGGGAAATTCGGTAAATCAAACTTTTATAATGAAAAGCAATTTAGAGCCACTGCTGGTGAGTTGGGTGCTGCGACGCCGTTAAACGTTGCTAGAAACATTTTGACAACGAAGCTTAAGTTTGCCGTTGGGGCAGGTATGTGTTTCCAGCTCGCTGCTACCATCCTCGCGTCTACGGCTGCGTTCTATGCTACTCGAGAAAAGGTCGAGGATAGGCATGGCTTTGATAAGGATATTCAGTACGATGATAAAAGTGTTTATGCTGGCTCCATGTATGAAGCCATGATCGACGGATTTTCTTTGATCGCTGCGGTTTTGTCTTGGCTCTTGGCAGCGCACTTGGATAAACAAAAGAGAGATAAACCGATCCGTGATAAGTTTTTCCTTAATATGGATAAGGATGTGGGAATTCTGTTTGGAGCGCACAATCCTGTGTCAATTCTTGGAATGAACGCGGAAAATGGGCCAGGCGCTTGGCACGACTTAAGCACTGACCAAATCTCTTTTGGTTTGCACGCCAACATGAAGTTTAATCCAGCGCAGACGCTGCCCGCAGGACCAGATGCAACTCTTTGGTCGCAACAAAGCATGAAATCAAATGGGATGATGATTTCTAAAGATAGTTTGACTATTTTGGCCGGACATCCCGGAGCTAAGAAGATTAAGAACTTAGCCAAAGATTTTATGGTGGACATCGGCAACGATCTTGACGGCTCGTATATCAGACGCATACATATTAATGCTGCGAGGTCTTTGTTCGCTAGACCAGGTTCCCAGGCCTTAGGTTTAGTGCTAAAAGATAATGACGTCACGCTCGGGGTTACCTCTGCGATTGACCTAAACATGACAAACAGCGTTGTCAAGCTTAGGAAGGGCAACAATTTCTTGCAATTTGAGAACGACGTGGCGGAGTTGAGCGCCACATCTGTCAACATAAACGGTAATGTCAACATTAATGGTGCTAATTTCAGCGTGACGCCCGCTTCTGTAAAAATAGGTGATATGGTTTGTTTACTTGTACCTGACGCGCAGGCCCTTGGACAGCAGGCGCAGGCCTTTGCTGACATTCTTGCTCAGACAGCTAAAGTCCAGGCTGACATTGCCAGCGAGCAGGCTGCCCAAAAACTTGGTGAAGTGGCGGAAAGGCTGACGAGGTCTTTGGACGAGGCGAAACGAGAGTCCGCGGAATTGAAAGGAAAACTAGAGGAAATGGAGCGAATGATTAACCAAGCAGTATATATTGCCTGAACATGACGTAAACCCCACTGTTTGCCTTTCATCTTGAAGCTAATTCATCCCCCATGCGCAGAGGTCGTAAAAAGAATAATCTCTTTGTCGACCAATCGTCACGCCTTGTCCTATGGTTTGATATTGCCGTTTACTTTGCACGAGCGAGGTCCGACTATTCCTTCAGATTTTTCGCCGGTCTGGCCCTGGGTAATTGCCAGTATGGGGGAGGATTGCATTTTTGACGAAGCCTGGCCGAAAGCAAGAGCCGAGTTCTTAGCTTACGGGGCCGGATACATGCGGGATAACCAAGCCCAACCGCTCTCCGTTCGACTTTCAGTTGGAACGCATACCAAGGTTTTAGCCGTATTTGGCGATAGACGCTTCAAGCGGGTAGGTACTTATCCAACACCTGAGCCGTTTGCGCGTATGCCCGTGATTCCTCAAACGGCCTTTGGTGGACCCTCGTTTTCTTTAAATCCTCTTGGTAAAGGAGCGGAGCCTCAAGCGTTATCTGACCCTGCTTTATCAGAGGTTTCGATGCCCAACATTGAACTACCAACCGAATTGATGATTGCAAAGGGAGACCGAGTGACACCAGCTGGTTTTTGGTCTTATCCACCTTATTGGCCGCAACGCACAAAACATCTGGGGTCTTTTGACGATGTATGGCAAAAAAATCGTTGGCCTCATTTGCCCTCGGCCACATCGAGTGATTTTTATCAGACCGCGCCGGCCGATCAGCAATTGAATGGCTTTTTTCAAGGTGATGAGGCAGTTGAAATTTACAACATGCATCCGCAATTTGAGCTTATTCATACACAATTGCCTGGCACCCGAGCACGAGTGTTTGTAGCTTGTCAAACTGATAACTCTAAGCCGAGCTTTCGCGAGGTCGTTGTGCACACAGAGACTGTTTGGCTGTTTCCTGATCAGCTGTCTGGGCTCTTACTCTTTCGGGCCGTTATTGATTTAGACAGTGAAGACGCAGATGACATTGACTGCATTTATGCTGATTTTGAAAAACAAACCGATGTACCCGGGACCTTCGATCAGCATCACAAGAATTATTGTGCAAGAGTTGGACGTCCTTCCGTAATCTAATTTCAGTTTCTTAATATCAAACGTTTAAGAGATCAGCCATGGCAATAGAACTTAATAATTTTGCGCAAGCAAGTGAGTTGCTTCAGAAAAGTATCGCGCAAGTGAAGCAATCCATGGCAAGCCTCGGCGTAACAGAAGCCGATTTACTCAAAGCGTTGAATTCAAGACCCGACACCAAGGACGTAGTTCCAACCATTTTAGCCGAAGGCGGTCTTGACGGTTTTTTTGCTAAATCCAGCGAAGCCCTGGCTAACGTAGAAGCTGAGCAGAAGGAGCTGCTAAAGTTTGATCTCTCCACTTTAAAACCACCCGAAATGCCCGTTATGCCGGCGCCCGTGCCTGGTCAAGTTGCTGAACCGGGCACGGTATACACGCGTGAATGGGTCATTGAGCACCATGCAGCGAAAGGCTCTTTTGCTGAGTTGGATTTAAATGGTCTTGACCTGTCACTGCTCGATTTATCGGACGCTGACTTTTCTCAGGCAAATCTTGCCAACGTTAGTTTTAAAGCGGCTCGTCTTGATCGCTGTATCTTTGATGGTGCTTTGCTTACGGCAGGTGTCTTTGATGAAGCATCACTGATCGAGGCGAGCGTGCAGAAGGCCAGTGCGGCAAAAGCCAGTTTTCAGCTTGCCGCCTTGCAAACAGCGACGCTCAGCGGCACTGATTTCACCAGCGCATATTTCGATAAGGCGAGTTTGCTTGACGTGACAGCCAAGGCCTGTATCTTCAGTGGCGCGAGTTTGATGGCTACCAATTTAAACAAAGCTGTCATGGATCAGTCGCAATTTGACGGCGCCCAGTTAGCGGATGCTACGTTCACGCAAGCACGGTTGACGGGGGCTAATTTCAATAGTGCAAACCTTGAGCGTGTAGACGGGACGTCCTCTCTCTGTAAAGCAGTCGATTTTTCTGGGGCGACTGCGGCGGGCGCCAAGTTCGGGGATGCGGACTTATCTGGTAGCCAGGCAAACAGCAAAACATCTTTTGCTGGTGCTTTTCTTGCTCGGGCTGATATGTCTCAAGTTAAATGGGATAAGACAGTATTGGACGGTGCCACAATGGATCGGGCCCTACTTGAAAACGCTGACCTCACGGGTTGCAGTTTAGTTAAAGTTCAGATGATTAACGCTATCGCAAAACAGGCATGTTTTGATAAGGTCAACCTAGAGCAGGCTGATTTGCGCGGTGTAAATTTCTTTGAAGGTTCAATGCGCAAAGCGAAACTGAACGGTGCTCTGTTAGAAGTTGGTAACTATTACGGAGTAGATTTCATTGATGCAGCGATCGAGGGGGCAAGTTTTCGGGAGTCAATACTCGACAAGACCATCTTAGCCTCTCGTAAGCTTTAGATGACGCGGGCTGCCATGACCACGCACCTCTCTGAGATATTGAGTCAAGATGTCATTGAGCAGTGTTCACTGTCTGGGCACACGCTTGCCGATTTGACACTCAGTCGGAAAGTGTTCAGGCAAGTAGATCTAAGCAGGGCGGATTTAAGTGGTGCAAATCTCGATGAAACGCACTTTATCGAATGCAATTTAACCGACGCAAATTTAAGTGGTGCGCGCTTAAACGATGCACAATTCATCGATTGCACTTGCGAGAGAACCTCGTTTGAAGATGTGCGTGCCAAGGGGCTCGCTGCGCAAAACTGTCGATTTACAAAGCTTAGTTTTAAGTTGGCCGGGCTTAAAAAAGCAAACTTTGATTCTTGCGAGTTTGACGCAGTTTCGATGCTGCAAGCCGATTTGGATGAAAGCACCTTTTACAAATCAAGTCTTCATCAAGTTGACTTTACTGGTGCGATCATGATTCGTACCATGATTGCACAGACTGATTTAAGAACAGTTGTATTTAAGCAGACCAACATGACTCGCGTTTATTTCGTCGGGTCAAACCTTGCTGGACAGAGTTTTAAAAATTGTGAGTTAACGCTCAGTTTGTTTTATCAAGCAAACTTGATTGGTGCAGATTTCAGTCATCAAAAACTGACGCAAACACAATTTTCAGAGGCAAAGCTGAATAACGCCAACTTTGAAAACGTAGAGGGTCTTTATGTAGCCTTGATTGGTTGCGATTTGAGCGAAACTAACTTTCAGCAGGCAAAGCTTGCTTGCTGCAACTTGTCGCAGGCAACTCTTGGGCGCTCGAATGTCAGTGGGGCTCACTTTCGGGAGTGTGTCTTGGTTGAGTTGGACGCGCGTCACGCAAGCTTTGCAGGTTCGCACTTTGAGCACTGTAATTTGTCTCATAGCAACACCAGTTACGGAGACTGGCGCGGTGCTCATTTATATCGGGCAAATTTGCACGGCATGATTCAAGTCGATACAGTTTGGGACGACGCAAGTAACGTGTTACCAATACAAACTGATCCGCAGTTACTTCGTGCAGAAAGCTGGGTTTCACCGGTCTAGCTCATTTCGTTAAATTTATTGAAATTCAAACTATGGCTCGCAAAATGATGAAAAACGTAAACACTGTATTGAGCACACCAGATGCGTCGGCCTTTGGGGCGATACCTGAAAACTCTCAAGCACAGTCCTTTATTGCTGCCGTCGTCGGACAGGTGGACGAATGGTATTTTGTGAAAGGTATCGAGGGCTGTGAGCGAGCAAAGCAAGCGGTCAGTTGCGTGATTAAGGTTCAAGTTGACGACACCGTGCTTGTCTATTGTTCGGCGGACCGCTCTGTTGCCTTTATCGCCTGTGTGTTGGGGCGCGAACAGCGCGACGAGGCTGTGTTGACGTTGCCAGGCGGTGTTGAGCTGAGCTCACAAGCAGGTAATTTAAGTATTCACGCTAAAGCCATTGATCTCAAAGCGGGTGTTCAGGTAAGTGTGACCAGCCCCAAAATTGATGTGACGGCTTTTGAAAGTGAAATAAAAATTCTTAAGATGCGAGCCTGGTTCGATGTGCTCGAGGCACAGGCGGTTCATGCGAAGTTTGCGTTTCAAAACGTGACCACTTCGGCAGGGAGGCTATTGCAACGCGTTCGAGAGAGTTTTCGTTGGGTCGATGAGGTTGACGAGACGCGTGCGGGTCGTGTGAGGGTGAAGGTTGAGGGCGCCTACCAAGTTCAGTCTCGCCACGCTACCATTCACGCGACAGGAGTCGTGAAAATTGATGGTGAAAAAATCGATCTTGGTTGAGGGCGCTTAGCCTTAGATGTTTTTTCACTTAAGATAATTGAAGCGCTTAATAATTACAGGGATTTGTCGCTTATGTTTGCTTGTTCAATTGCTGCCGGTAGCACCTTTGCCTTTCCTAACGTGTGCAAGACACCGATGCCACCCGCTCCGTCACCGGTTCCTATTCCGTACCCTAATATGGCGCAAATGGCGATGGGCAACCCGCCCGTGGTAAAAATTTTGATCGGTGGTGCGCCAGCCCTCAACCAAGGTTCGAAAATACCCCTCAGTAACGGCGACGAGGCAGGTGTTGCGGGCGGGCTCGTTTCGGGTTCCAACATGCAGGAATGTAAATTTCTGAAGGGAAGCCTAACGGTCTCGTTTGCGGGCAAAGCTGCGATCCGTAATTTAGATCCAGTGCAAGCCAACAAGGGTAATGCCATCGGAATGATTCAAGTGCCGAGCCAATTTACGGTGAGTGTGGGCGGTTAGTTGACGAATCATTTTTGATGGCATTAAGCGCTTGTACCTACTGCCAGCTTTACCCTAAATTAAGCGTAACCAGTTTAAAAACTCTGGTTACGACGCGTTCAAGGCTAGCCCGGCTTAAGTTGCCTCTTTGGGTTTTGTCAGCAGACTTGCGATCACTGCCACCACAAGAATCACGCCAACTACCCCCAGCGAGATTTCAACAGGGATCTTGACCCAGTCAACAATTAGCATCTTGGTGCCAACAAACACAAGAATCACGCCCAGACCATAGGTCAGCAAATGGAAGCGATCCTTCAGGTCGGCGAGCAAAAAGTACATGGCGCGTAAACCAAGAATAGCGAAAATATTCGAGGTCATCACGATAAATGGATCATCCGTTATCGCAAAAATCGCAGGAATACTGTCGACTGCAAAAACCACATCAGTGATACCGATCAGGATCATGACGACGAATAAAGGCGTGTAGAACCTCACGTTTTGGCGAGTCACCCAGAATTTTTCACCATCAAAATCTGAGGTGAGATTCATATGTCCACGCATCCATTTGAGAATCGGATTTTTCTCAAGATCAGAATTGGCGTTTGCAAATATCAGCATCTTGACTCCAGTCACCAATAGGAAAACACCGAAGAGGTAAAGCACCCAGTGAAATTCTTTGATTAACCAAGCCCCAACCAAAATCATGGCTGCACGCAGAACAATTGCACCAATCACACCCAGGATCAGCACCCGCTTCTGTAGTTTTGCGGGGACGGCAAAGTAGGTAAACAACATCAGAAATACGAAAATGTTGTCTACCGCCAGAGACTTTTCAATCAGGTAGCCGGTAAAGAACTGTGCGGCTTTGGCGTTCGCAATTTCACGCCCGGCTTCTCTATCGAGGTACCACCACAATATGGCGTTGAAGGCGAGTGCTAGCCCAACCCACAGCGCTGACCATCTGAGCGCCTGGCTGACTGAGACACGATCGTCTCCCTTTTTTGTAAGACGAGTAAATCGACTGCGCAAGCGATGACGACGAAAACAGCAAAGCTTGCCCACATCCACCAACTACCAATTGATTCCATGTTGACTCTCCGAATCGTTAACCAGCTGGCCGGATGGCCAGCTGGTGTATCGCGAATCGAAGGTCTTGCCGCAATCTTTGTCTAAGATTGCTCACCGGACCGGAGCGATGTTGAGGACATCGGCTCGTATTGACGGCCCTTGGCGCTGAGGCTACCCCCCTTCTAGCGTAATTAGCTTATCACGTGTTTTGCGGGCTGCAATTAAAACCATATGGTCAGCGTGGATATATTCACTAGCGCTGCCTAAGAGTTTCTAGCAACCCGAACAGCCAACGTTAAACGGTTATGACAGCGATCTTTTACACCCAACTTCCACCCTTTTCGACAGATCGATGGGTTCGCCAGCCTCTCGAGCAAGCGAAGGGTGTCGCTCAATCGTCATTCGTCAAGCTCTGCATGCCAGCATCGGTTAAGCTTGCGACAAACCATCTGTCACATATAGTGAAATACGCATGAAACGCCTCGCAAAGGTTATCTCTCTGTTACGCCCGAGTGCCGCCAGACGCTCATCAGAAGAGCGCCTGGTCCATACGAAAATTAACAGCAAATCCTACAGCATCTCGTCTGATGATGACTACCTTGATCATGTTGAGGGTGAGTTCGAACCCGAAATGGTCTCGCTCTTTCAATCCTTGCTGCAACCAACCGACACGGTCTTGGATATCGGCGCAAATATCGGCTGTACCTCAATATTGTTTAGTGACCTCGCTCGTAGGGTCTACAGTTTTGAGCCATCCCCTACAACGTACCGTTGGCTTGTTCAAAACGTGCAGAGAGCCAAGCTGAACAATGTTGAACCCATTAATCTGGGTCTGGGTAAAGACGCTGGCACCTTTGAATTGACCTTCGCGCCCAATAACCGCTCTGGCGGTTTTGTGTCTAATTTGACAAGTGCCTCTGAAGGGCACCAACTTGAACAAATCACCATCGCTCGGGGCGATGACTTTATTCGAGAGCGTCAGATCACTAAAGTCGATTTTATTAAGATCGATGTCGAGGGTTTTGAGCAGAGTGTCATCGAAGGGCTTGCTTCGACCATCGTGCGCGATCAGCCAATTGTGGCGCTCGAGCTGAATCACTGGTGCCTGAATGCGTTTCAGCGAACCTCAGTGCCGGATTTCTTTGATTTTCTTCGTAGCGTGTTTCCGTACTTGTACGCAGTCGACATGCGTTACGCGAGTAATCTGCGCGATCGCTTGCAACGAGAGCTGCTGCCTTTTCGCTACGACAAAAAAGACGCAAGAAATTTGCATGATCAAGATGCGGCTTACCACGTGATGTATCGCCACATCCTGCATGGTTCAAGTTACCCAACGTTGGTGGGGGCCTTCAAGCCAACGCAACTCAATGCCCTGTCTTCAAAGTTTGGCATACAGCTCGCTGGGCGCGAGGGATACTAGCCCTATCTAAACGCTATGTCCGTCAATCCTTCACACGCCTCATATCGGCCAGACATTGATGGCCTGCGCGCCATTGCGGTGTTATCCGTCGTGCTGTTTCATGGTTTTCCGCAGATTTTTAAAGGCGGTTTCATTGGCGTAGATATTTTTTTCGTGCTGTCGGGCTACTTAATCAGCCGAATTATTTTTGAACAGTTAAATCAAGGTAGGTTCAATTTTCTTGATTTTTACGCTCGTCGCATTAAACGAATTTTCCCAGCTTTACTGATTGTCTTAGCCGTCGCCTACATCGCGGGTTGGTTCACGCTGCTTGCTGACGAATATGGGCAATTAGGCCAGCATATTGCTGCTGGCTCTGCCTTCATCTCAAATTTTGTGTTGTGGGGCGAGGCGGGTTATTTCGATAATTCGTCTCATACCAAGCCTTTGCTACATTTATGGAGCCTAGGCATTGAAGAGCAGTTCTACATCGTTTGGCCGTTGTTGTTGTGGTTGGCGGCGAAGTTAAGATTTTCACTCTTTGCGCTGACAGTGATCCTTGCAGGCCTGTCGTTTTATCTAAACGTCACTGGAATGAAAAGCGACGCAGTGGCAACGTTCTACTCACCCCAAACGCGTATTTGGGAGCTTCTACTTGGCAGCAGCTTAGCGTGGTGCGCGCTTTATAAAAAAGACGGCTTAACCGACGTTGCAATGTTTTATGGCAAATGGAGCAGAAGCCCAATCACTGTTGTTGACGAAGCACGTCTTCGTAAACGGATGGCCAATGTTCTGTCTTGCATAGGCTTTATCGTCTTGATCTACGGCCTGATCCGAATTAACCGAGACCTTCAGTTCCCGGGTAAGTGGGCACTGATACCGGTGTTGGGCACCGCCTGTATTGTGGCCGCTGGGCCTCTTGCTTGGCTCAACACAAAGATATTGTCTAACAAAGTGTTGGTGTGGTTCGGCCTGATTAGTTACCCGCTGTATCTGTGGCACTGGCCGCTTCTTAGTTTCGCCTGGATTGTTGAGGCAAGCCCGCCAAGCGTTTTGGTCCGCTTAGGGTTGATCGTGCTTTCGATTGCGTTGGCGTGGCTCACCTACCGGTTGATCGAGCGGCCGATTCGTTTTGGAAAGCACGGTGGCTTAAAGGTATGCCTTCTTATTGTATTGATGCTGATACTTGGCGGGGTAGGCTTGGGTACGTTTAATGAAAGAGGTTTCCCGTTTCGTAAAAACGTACAGTTGGCCGACGCCTTGTACACCTCTGAAGCACACAATCTTGAAGCCAAGTTGGTGGCTGGTTACCGCAACTACGTCGGAGGTGAGCCTAGCCACTCAAGCAAGCCCGTGGTATTGATTGTCGGTGATTCGTACAACGCCAACTGGTCGGTTGGGCTCAGCACTCTGATCGATGTGAAGCAATACGATATTGTTTCGATTTCGTATCTCGGTTGCAAAGTGAGCGTTGCGCCTGAAAAAATTATCGCAATCGCCAGAGAACAGAAATTTGAACGCTACTGCCAACCCTTCGAATTGTTGATCAACGATCCAAGTGTGATCCGCAGGCTCGCGGCCGTGATGTTGGTCAGCTATCGGCCCTTTGAATATGACGTCAATCGATTTAGATTTGACATACTTCGAGAGCTGAAGAAAAAAAATAGTCAGTTTGATTTATTTGTATTTGGCAACTACTTTCAACTTGATTCTGATAAGTATTCGAGTTGTGAAAAGTTGATGTACCGAACGGGTCGCAGAGCTGAGCTTTGTTTGGAGCTGGCGGATTATCCAAAAAAACAAACAAGTCGAGAAACCTTGCCGTTTTATCCGCGTGATCTCAAGTTTACGTACGTCGACTTGATCGGCTTAACTTGCCATGAAGATAAAACGGGGTGTCCGACCGAAGCGCAAGGCGTACCTTTTATTAGCGACTCCCATCACTTGAACGCTACCTTCATCGCAAAACTCATGCGTGATCTTCAGACGACGCAATCGGTAAAGCTAGAAGACCTTGGTCTTCGCAAGTACTTGGTGAATCGGTCTGGCCCTTAACGGTACGAAGCTGTTGCCGCGCTAGGGCTTGATCTTTCGCAAACACAGGCTTGAAGTTTGATGATTTGGCACCAAATAGAAAGTGAGAGCTTAGATGGCGAACTAAAAGCTTTTGTTGCGCTCTATACTCAAATCATTGTTTACCTTTGCGATCGACACCATGAGAATCCCATGCCCTCACTGCAATAAGCTAAACCAACTCGCGATTGAGCGTCTGGCAAGCCAACCAATTTGTGGGGCGTGTAAAAAGGATTTGTTGTCAGCTCCGCTTGAGGTTGATGAACAATTGTTTGGAGAGTTAACTGCTCAGTCGCCACTGCCAGTCATTGCCGACTTTTGGGCCTCGTGGTGCGGGCCATGCAAAATGTTTGCGCCAACCTTTCAGGCCAGTGCGCTTAAGCATACCAATGAAGCTTTGCATGTCAAGATCAATACCGAAGAGAATCAAGCGCTGTCGCAGCGCTTAAGCATTCGGTCAATCCCGACGTTGGCCGCGTATTCAAAAGGCAAAGAACTCACTCGTGTGAGTGGGGCGTTGCCTGCGCCATCCCTTGAGCAGTTTGTGCAGCGTGCGATACAGGGGGTCTAGCCCCTCAATGGCTGAGTGAGTAGAGGTGGCCGCAAGCGATTGACTGGCTGGGCTTGCCAATCAGTGGGGTGGCAGCCACCCTCACGGTTTAGTTTTTGGGCATTGATTTCAGCAAAAGCTGCATCTGCTCTTTTTCAAGTACGGCTGTTTTTTCGGCATATTTTTGGTACTCGGTCGGCCCCATATACTTAATCTCCATCAAGTTTCTTTTCACCAGATCGTTAAATTCTGGATTTTTAATTGCAAGGGCAAAGGCGTGATCCAGCTTCTTAACAATGGCGTGATCCATACCAATCGGGCCAACCACTCCAAACGGTGACAGCGCCACAACATTAAAACCCTCTTCTTTTAACGTGGGGACATTTGGGTAGGATGCGAGGCGAGTTTCTGACATGCTGGCAAGTAGGCGTGCTCGACCGTCTTTAATGAACCCATCTAACGCTGGTGAGCCTGCCCCGACAAAGATATCGACTTGGCCGCTCATCAGCCCTGTCACAATGTCAGATGCACTTTTGTAGGGCACATGTGTGACTTTGAAATTGCCGGCTCTTGCAAAGGCTTCCATCGATAATTGAGGCGTACTAAAAATACCGGGCGAGCCAAAGGGGTAGCCCGGATGTGCTTGGGCATCCGAGGCGAGCTCTTTGACAGACTTCCAGCGTGAGTCTGCCCGCACCGCTATCAGATAGTTGTAATCCACGAGCGAGCTAATGAAGGTGAGATGCCTCAGTGGATCGAGGTTAGTCTGCACAACGTGTTGTTGGCGAAAGATGCCGACCGGCACGATGCTTAGCAGATAGCCGTCTGGCTTTGCATTGATCAGTTGGCTAGCGCCAAGCGTGCCATTAGCGCCGGGTTTGTTTTCTATGACGAGAGACTGCCCGAGTTCTGGGCCGGCAAGCTTTGCCAATAGTCTGGCAATGACATCTGTCCCCGAACCTGGACCATAGGGCACTAATAATTTAATCGGCTGGGTCGGAAAGTTTTGCGCGCAGACAAGGGTTGAAAATAAAGTCAGGACAGAAATGAAGAACAAACGTGGGATACGCATAGTGGCTCCGGTGGGCATGTCATGGTGTTGCGGCCTAAGTATTGTGGTTCGGTCTACTATTGATAAACAACGGTGAGCGTTTCTGCGACTAGCGCCGGCTTGGCGACGCCTTCAATCTCGACGATATTGCTATACGTTAACCGCGCACCGCCCTCGATCTCGTCATATTTTTCGAGGGTACGATGTAAACGAATACGTGCACCGCACTGCACAGGGCTTACGAATCGAACCTTGTTTTGGCCATAGTTAACGCCACGCGAGCGCTGTTTAATCCGAACGATTTGACTCGCTAGATAGGTCACAAGCGAAAGCGTGAGCATGCCGTGCGCGATGGTCTTGCCATCTGGCATTTGTTGTTTGGCACGCTCGCGATCAATGTGAATCCAGTTATGGTCGCCAGAGACTGCGGCAAAATCATCGATCCGTTTTTGGTCTACAGTCAGCCAGTCACTGCTGCCCACCTTTTGACCTACATATTGTTTCATATCCGAAGGGAATTCGACTTCAAGCATGGTTGACTCCTGAGATCTCGTTGTTTGATTAACCGCACAAGCGGACTAGGCGCTCGCGGATGATGTGCTCGGCCTCTTGAACAATTCGAGAGACCAGTACTTCGCAACTTGGGATATCGTGAATGAGGCCTTGCACTTGTCCGACGGTCCAGATGCCACCCTCGACATCGCCACCTTCGTAGACCCCTCGGCCTTTGACGCCGGCAACCTTAGGGCCGATTTCAGCGATAGTGGCGCCTGACTTTTCCATCTCGATCACACTGAGCGCCAAAGCGTTTTTGTAGACACGGCTGCTATTTCTTAAGCTGCGCAAGATCAGGCTGGTATCGTGTTCAGTTTGCTCAACGATGGCCCGTTTGATGTTGTGATGAACCGGCGCCTCGATGGTGCACATAAAGCGGGTGCCCATGTTGATCGCCTCAGCCCCCAGGGCTAACGCTGCCGCTAGGCCGCGCCCATCGCCAAAGCCGCCCGAAGCAATGACCGGGATCTTGAGTTTGGCGACGGCTGCGGGGATCAGCACCAAGCCCGGAATATCCTCTTCGCCGACGTGTCCCGCACATTCAAAACCATCAATACTGACTGCATCCACGCCGATGTCTTGCGCTTTCAACGCGTGGCGAACCGTGGTGCATTTGTGGATGACTGTAATGCCTGCGTTTTTAAAGGCGGGCATGTGTGCTGAAGGGTTATTACCGGCGGTTTCGACAATCGTCACCCCCGAGTCAATGATGACGTCTCGGTAGGCCTCGTAAGGAATTGGTTTGAGAGAGGGTAAAAAAGTGAGATTCACGCCAAACGGTTTATCAGTCATGTCACGCAAGCGATTGATTTCATCGTGAAGCGCTTCAGGGGTTGGCTGGGTGAGGGCGGTCAGTATCCCTAACGCACCAGCATTAGAGACTGCGGCGGTAAGCTCGGCACGCCCCACCCATTGCATGCCGCCTTGAATAATCGGATGGGCAATACCCAATAAGCGTGTGATTGCGGTTTGCATGGAGTTTGTCCTTTACGGCTGAACGCTCAGAGCGTCAGCGTTTGAGATAAGTTGAGGTCGATAGGGCCTACAGCTCGGGCTGAGAGACAGCTTCGCGCCGGTCAGCGTCTGCAGCGTAGTAAAGTCGATATCGTCGGCGATGCGTTGAACCACGAAGCCTTGTGGGGCGACCTCGATTAAAGCGAAATTTGTATAAATTCTGGTAACGCACTTGTGGCCAGTTAACGGATACGCACAACGCTCAAGCAGTCGCGGTGCGCCATCCTTCTGACAGTGCTCCATCAGCACCCAGACGCTGGCCGCGCCCGCTGCAAGGTCCATGGCGCCACCTACCCCAGGTGTTTCTGTTGACAGGCCGGTTGACCAATTGGCCAGATCGCCATTTTCAGCGACCTGAAAGGCACCCAAACAGGCGATATCGATGTGCCCGCCACGTATCATTAAAAACGAATCGCTGTGACTAAAAACTGAGGCACCCTTCAAGAGGGTGAGGTGCGATTTACCGGCACCGACGACATCGTCGTCTTCTTGTCCGGGCTCGGGTGCAGGTCCAAGCCCGAGTAAGCCTTGCTCACTCTGCAGCAACACCTCGCGCCCTGCGGGAATGCAATCCGCGATCATGGTCGGCAAACCGATACCAAGGTTCACGCAGTAACCCTCGGGGATATCTTCTGCCGCGACGCGTGCGATGTCTTTTCTGTTTAAGCCTTTCATTTTTTTATCTCAATGACTCGATCAATGAATACACCTGGCGTGATGATGTGTTCGGGATCGAGTTCGCCTAACTCGACAAACTCGTTAACTTGCGCAATCACGAGTTGTGCTGCGCCGGCCATCGCGGGATTATTCACACGAGCGCCACGGTGATACACCAGGTTGCCCCAACGATCGCCCTGTTTAGCTTGAAGCAACGCCACATCGCCAACAAGTGGTTTTTCAAAAACGTATTCTTGCCCATCGATGAGACGAGTTTCTTTGCCGCGCGCTAACTCGGTACCTGCGGCCGTTCGCGTAAAGAAACCACCGATGCCAGCAGCACCTGCACGAATGCGCTCAGCCAACGTACCCTGAGGCACCAATTCAAGCTCGATCTTACCCGCGCTATACAGTTCATCAAAGATGGTCTTTCCGACTAAGGCGCGTGGAAACGAACAGACCATCTTTTTGACTCGATTGGCTCGCATCAGATCTGCCATGACGTCGGTGCCGGTCGTTGCATTATTCGCCACCAAGGTAAGGTCTTTCACCCCTAAGTCAAAGACGCCGGCCAACAGCTCGGCCGGTCGCCCCGATGTGCCGAAGCCGCCGATCAGCAGCACATCGCCATCCTTGATGCCTTGTACTGCCTGTGCCATTGACTCAACACGTTTGTTAATCATGACTAATCCAGGTCGTTACCGCGCATATCGGCGTTGCGCCGGGCCCGACGTGCCAAATCCAACATGACAGTGCCGATAACATTGGGGTTGTCGATCGGTTCGGCTTGTGGCCCGCGATGCCAGCCTTCCATCGCTGCAAGAAAACCACCACCCAATTCGAACACCCGCGCGGTGACTTCGGAGCTTTCGGCGCTGGCTAACCAGGTGGCAGCGGCGGCGATCCAGCGCGGGTGTCGCAATGCAATTTCTTCGGGCGTGCGCTCACGTAAGCTTTCGGTCATGCGAGTTTGTGCATGCGGGCTAATGGCGTTAACCGTGATCCCATAGCGCTTTAATTCACGGGCGGTGATGATGGTGAAGGCGGCGATCCCTGCTTTGGCTGCGCCATAATTGCTTTGCCCAATGTTACCGAGCAGGCCTGAAAATGACGTGGTGTTGATAAGCCTGGCGTTCACAGGTTCACCGGTGAGTTTTTGTTGAGCTCTCCAGTACACCGCGGCATGGTGGCAAGGCGCGAAGGTGCCTTTTAAATGAACCTTGATGACGGCATCCCATTCACTTTCTTCCATGTTGACAAGCATGCGATCGCGAAGAATGCCTGCGTTGTTGATCACGACGTCGAGCTTGCCAAAGTGCTCGACCGTGCTGTGGATCATATGCTCGGCCTCTTTCCACTCAGAAACATCGTCACAGTTTGCGATGGCCTCGCCACCGGCAGCTTTGATTTCGTCAACCACTTGTTGGGCAGCCGAGGTGTCTCGCCCCAGACCTTCTCTGGATACCCCTAGGTCATTGACAACGACTTTTGCGCCGCAAGCGGCCAGTTGCAAGGCGTACTCTCGCCCGATTCCACGTGCAGCGCCGGTAACGATTGCGACGCGTCCTTCACATAAGCGGCTCATGATTGACTAGGCTCCTTGAAATATTGATAAGAGTGATGAAGGGTGAATTGGATAGACATCAGGACAATTGGTGGTGGGCAGAATCGAGGAATGAATCGTGATTAGGTTCATTAGGAAAAGAGTGAACAGGATGGTTTTGAGAACACGGATACTTGGCTAGCGCTCAAATTTCGGTGGACGTTTTTCAATAAACGCTTGCGCGGCCTCTTTGTGATCGGCTGTGAGTGTGGCGGTCACGTGATTCACGGCTTCTTGATTCAGCGTGTCATCTAAGGTGTTTTGCAAGGCGTGATTTAAATTGTCTTTCATTAGTGCCAAGGCTTGTCGAGGGCCGTTGGCAATTTTTTGGGCGATTGCAGTGACCTCCGGTTCAAGACGGTCGCGCGAAAACAAGGCGGTCAGCATCCCCAACTCATTTGCTTGCTGTGCGTCGAGTGTGGGCGACAGCAGATACAACTCGCGCGCCTTCGCAAAACCGACGATACGCGGTAAAAAGTAATGCCCGCCAAAATCGCCAGGCAAGCCGACATTGATGAAAGCCGTTTTGAATTTTGCCGAATCATCTGCATACCGAAAGTCACAAGCCAGCGCCAAACACAGGCCGGCGCCCGCAGCGGGGCCACGAATCATCGCGATGGTTGGGATGGGCAGGGTGTGAAGCAGCTCGGTAATTTGATTGCGCCGGCGCAAGCGCGCGACTTTTTGGTCAAAAGATAGAGCCTCTGCGGGTGAGTTTGCCATACGGGCCACATCGCCACCTGCACAAAAAGCAGCGCCAGCTCCAGTCAGCACAATCGCTCCGATTTGCCGATTGTCTTTGGTCTCAAGCAGCGCTTGCGCGAGCTGGTCATATAGCTCTGGACTGAGCGCATTGAGACGCTCTGGGCGATTCATGACAAGCGTCATAACGCCCTCGTGCACGGATCTGAGTAATGGTGAGGACTGCTCTGGCATGTTATCTCCGAGTGGTATCTAGGTACCTTAAGCGATAGCTTAGAGCAAAAAATCCTTTTCGGTAAAAAAAGAAAAACCACTGCCTAAAGGCGTCATTTGAATGTTATAAAACCAAGACGAGGCGCACAGCCGACCAGTTCTAATATTTGGTTTAAACCAAAAGCTTCACAGGGACAACATAATGAGTATTAAAGGCAAGGCCTATATCGCTGGGATTTTTGAGCACCCGGCCCGCAAAATCGCAAATATGTCGTTAGCACAGCTACACGCTGAGTGTGCCAAGGGCGCGCTTGAAGACGCTGGCTTGACCATACATGACGTCGACGGTTACTACTGTTCGACCGATGCGCCCGGTAGCCTGGGCGGCATCAATATGATTGATTACATGGGGTTGACGGTTAAGCACTCTGACTCAACCAATACCGGAGGCTCGTCTTACTTGTACTTGGTCGCCCACGCGGCTGAGGCGATTGCGGCGGGCAAGTGCAGCGTTGCCTTGATTACCTGTGCGGGTTTTGGACGCCCAGGCACAATTGTGCGTGATTTGGACACGGCAATCCCAGATACTCCATTTGAAATGCCCTATGGTCCAGTTACGGTCAATTTGTATGCACTTGCTGCAATGCGGCATATGTATGAGTTTGGCACCACGAGTGAACAATTGGCCTGGGTTAAGGTTTCTGCATCGCACCATGCGCAACACAATCCTAACGCGTACTTAAAGAAAGTGGTCACAGTTGAGGACGTTGTGAACTCCCCATTGATTGCAGACCCATTGCATCGCATGGATTGCTGTGTAGTGACGGATGGCGGTGGTGCGGTGATTGTTGTGAGTCCAGAGATTGCTAAAACCTTAAAGCGCCCAGCGGTGAAGTTGATTGGCGCGGGCGAGTCGCCCAAGGGTCAAATGGGCGGCAAAATTGATATTACCTATACCGGGGCCGTCCGCTCAGGGCCTATCGCCTTCGCTGAAGCTGGCGTGAAGCCTAGCGATATTAAGTACGCCTCAATTTACGACAGCTTTACGATCACCGTGGTCATGACGCTTGAGGATCTTGGCTTTTGTAAAAAAGGCGAAGGCGGTAAGTTTGTGATGGATGGGAACTTGATTTCGGGCGTAGGCAAACTGCCATTCAATACCGATGGCGGTGGGATGTGCAACAACCATCCGGTGAACCGTGGCGGCATCACCAAAATCATTGAGGCTGTGCGCCAATTGCGCGGCGAAGCCCATCCCTTAGTGCAAGTTAAAAACTGCGATATTGCCTTGGCGCACGGAACCGGCGGCTCGCTGAGTACCCGTCACGGCAGTGCCACATTGATTATGGAAAGAGAGTAACGCCATGACCACACCCTATCAAGACAGAAAAATCCCTGCCCCGAAGTTGAACTATGGCGATGAGCCTTATTTTGACGCAGCCACTCAGGGCAAGTTGATGCTGAAGTATTGCAACGACTGCAAACAATATCATCACTATCCCCGCGCGCTATGCCCGTTTTGCTTTAGCGATAAAACTGAGTTCAAAGAAGTGAAAGGTAGCGGCACGGTGTATAGCTATAGCATCACTCGCACCTCTGGCCCTGTGCCGTATGCCATTGCCTATGTCACTCTTGATGAAGGTATCACGATGCTGACCAATATCGTCGATTGCGACTTGGATACCATCCGCTGCGGACAAAAGGTTGCGGTGACCTTCAAGCCGAGCGAGGATGGCCCCGCGATCCCAATGTTTAAATTGGTTTGAAGGCAAAGGATAACAAATGAGCGATGCGCTTTACACCTATTGGGTCGGCATGGATATCCCCGCCGACACGAGCGCTGCCGATGTTGCGGCGTTTAATGATTTTTACTCGAATGTGCATAAGCCTGAAGTGTTAGCTGGCAACCCCGGCTTTTTGCGTGGGCGCCGTTACGAGCTTGCGCAAGACGACACGCGCGGTGCGCGTGGGCCACGCTTTATCGCGGCTTACGATATTGAAAGCAAAGAGGCGGCACAACTGTACATCACTCGCAATGATGGGCCAGCAAGCGGGCGGCCCGTCTATAGCGACGGCCCTGCCGCCTGGCAAAAGCGCAGCACCAAGTGGCGTCTAATGTGGCAACATGTGCTGAATAATCCTCAGTCAGCGCAAGTGTCTGCTTCGCCGTACATGTATTTGGTCGGGATGAACGCAGCAGCAGGCTCTGGTGAGGCTGAGCTGGCTCAATTTAATGAGTTCTACAACACGATCCATGTGCCTGAAGTACTAGCAGGCTATGGTTTTGTCAGTGGCGCACGCTATAAAAATATGCGTACCTTTCTTCACCCCGAGCCCGGTGCACCAAACTTTTTGGCGATGTACGGCATCGAGGACGAGGCAGCGGCCCAATCGTTCATGAAAGATAGATTAAGCGCTGATCCTGGTGGTAATTCTTTCTCAGCCGGGCCACCGCCTTGGCAAAAGCGCGACACGAAGTGGCGTTTGACGTATCGCTTGGTTGGTTAGGATTAAGTGATTTGCGACCGCGAGCTTAAGCATGAATAGTCTTGCTTGGGCTGACGGTTCGTTAAATTGATATAGCAATATTAAAACTACAAAGGCATCACATGATTTACTCCCGTCACGTCGGCGACGCAAAAATTTATAACGTCATTGAATATAGCGGCCCAACGCATGCGGCTGATTTTGTGTTTCCTGAGTTAGATGTGCGCCAGATCGTGCCGCATCTGTCATGGCTGGCCCCGCATCACTACAACATCAAGTTGCAGCGGTTTATCGTGGCGATGCAGTTATGGGTAATGCATATGGGCGATAACGTGATCGTGATTGACTTGGGGGTTGGCAATCATAAAAAACGCGGCTCAGAGCGCATGAACATGCTCAACACTTTGACGCCACTTTGGCTTGATGCGGCAGGTGCAAGTGCAAAAACAGTGACGCACGTGATTGTCACGCACTTTCATCCCGACCACGTCGGTTGGGGCACCCGTATGGTGGATGGTCGTTGGGAGCCAATGTTTCCGAATGCGCGTCATCTGATGCCCCGCGTTGATTTTGAAGCTGCGCACGCGGCGTATAAAAATGGTGATAAGGGTGTGATCAGCGGTTCGTTTGAGGACAGTGTGTTGCCGCTTTACGAATTGGGATTAATTGATCTAATCGACGATGGTGATGTCGTGGCCGGTTGCCTGAAAGCTGAAGCCATGCCGGGCCATACTCCTGGCTCGTTGCATTTTCGGCTGCAGTCAAAAGGACAAGAAGCGATCTTTGCTGGTGATGTGATGCATAGTCCTTTACAGATTGCGATGCCGCATATCAACACGTGGATTGATGCTCATGCCGAGCAGGCGCGAGCCTCACGTGCCTTGTTTTTGAAGCGCGCTGCCGAACGCAATGCCATGATTTTTCCGGTGCACTTCGGTTGGCCACACTGCGGCTATGTGCGTGGCGACAGTACTAAAGGCTATCGCTTTGAACCGGTCGAACCTGAAGCACGTGGTGAATAACACTGAACAAGCGCGTTGCGCGTTGGTTTAGGGTAGTGCTGGTCAGGGTTAAGAAAATTAAAAAGGGGATGACAATGAAGCAAATCTTACGGGCGGTTCTTTTGACGATGGCTTTCGCGCCTTTGCTCGCGGCTGCGCAAACTTACCCTGACAAACCAGTCAAAATGATTGTGCCTTACCCGGCAGGCGGCCCTGCGGATCAGATCGCCCGTGAACTTGCGAACGGATTGTCACAAGCGCTGGGTCAAACCTTTGTGATCGAAACAAAAGGTGGGGGTAGTGGTTCGATCGGAACAGGCTTTGTCGCCAAAGCGGCCCCTGATGGCTATACGCTGTTAGCTAGCGCCGGTGCACCTCACACTGCAGTACCCGTCTTTAGCTCAAATCCACCATACGACGGCATTAAAGAATTTTTGCCAATTTTGATGCTGATTGATGTGCCAAATGTGATGGTGATTGGCCCTCACATTAAAGCGACCAACGTCAAAGAGTTCATTGAGTTAGCCAAAACTAAAGTGATGACTTATGGGTCAAGCGGTACGGGTAGCTCAACCCATCTCGCGGGCGAGATTCTTCAAATTGAAGCGAAGATCAAAATGACCCACGTGCCGTATAAAGGGGCTGCACCCGTCGTCAACGATATGCTGGGCGGGCATGTTGACGTCTCTTTCTTAAATTTATCGGCCATGCTGCCACATATTAAGTCGGGCAAGCTTCGCGCCATTGGCCTGTCTTCGCAGACGCGTGCAAAGGCGCTGCCTGAGGTGCCGACCATGGCTGAGCAAGGTACGCCCAACAATACGGGTTCGTGGTATGGTTTACTCGCCCCCGCCGGCACGCCAGAGCATGTAGTGCGTGTGTTGTACGATGCGAGCGTGAAGTATTTTTCGCAACCTGAAGTGCGTGCTCGTGTCGAGGCTTCGGGTTCAGAGCTCAAAATGCTCAATCCGAAACAGTTTTTGGCTGCGATGATTGAAGAAAAGCGCCAACTGGCCGAGCTAAACAAGATTTTGAATATTAAGATGGATTGAGTCGTTTCGCTTAATTCGGGTATGTGAACTCATTAACAAAGGATCAGTATGGATAAGGTAGTTGCCTCAGCCGCACAGGCAATCGCAGATATTCAAGCGGGCGCGAGTGTCGCAATCGCTGGGTTTGGTTTGGCACATCGTTTTCCAAACAATTTGATCTTTGCTTTGCGAGACAAAGGTACAACAGACCTGACCCTGGTGTGTAACTCACTGGGTGCCGCTGGTGAAAAAGGCCAATTGTTAGTTGAAAACAATCAGGTTAAAAAACTAGTTGCTGCGTTCTCGATCAGAGCTGGCATGCAGACAGAAGGCGAAAAAAGGATCGCAGCAGGCACACTTGATGTCGAGCTCGTACCGCAAGGGATTTTGGTTGAACGCTGCCGCGCCGGGGGCGCTGGCATCCCAGCTTTTTACTCGCCAACCGGAGTCGATACCGATCTGGCTGAGGGTAAAGACATTCGTTATTTCAATGGCAAGCCACACGTGCTTGAGCATGCCATTCAGGTTGATTATGCGTTCTTAAGTGCTTACCGCGCTGACCGTGCGGGCAATGTGCAGTTTCGCGGCGGTAGCGCTAACTTCAACTCAGCGTTTGCCAAGGCGGCAAAGATTGCGATTGTTGAGGTTGAAGAAATTGTTGAAGTCGGTGAGTTGCCTCCTGAGTTAATCGATTTGCCTGGCATCTTTATTTCGCGCGTGCTTAAGATCACCGACATGATTGATGTCAAGACCTTGACCCGTGCTGAAAAACGGCCAGCGGATAGCGCGCGCACTTACAACGGCAAGCAAGCTCTGACTCGCAACGGTATTGCAAAAAATGCAGCGAAGATTGTCAAAGATAATACGTATGTGAATCTAGGCGTTGGTATCCCCACGCAAGTCTCGAACTTTTTGGGTGGTCGCGGCGTATGGTTGCACGCTGAAAACGGTGTGCTGGGTTACGGCGGCATTGTGTCAGGTGACGCAGTCGACCCCGATGTCTTTAACGCGGGTGGGCAATTCGTTGAGGCAGTGCCCGGCACGTCATTCTTTGAAAGCGTGATGTCCTTTGAAATGGCCCGTGGTGGCCATATCGATACCGTCATTCTGGGCGCCTACGAGGTCGATCAAGACGGTAACGTTGCGAACTGGAGCATTACCGATGCGCGCCGCGGCGGTATTGGTGGCGCTATGGATTTGATCTCTGGTGAAGTCGAACTCATCATCGTGATGGAACATGCCGACAGCAAGGGCAGAACCAAATTACCGCGTCGTTGCAAATACCCACTGACGGGGCGCGAATGCGTGGATTGGTTAGTGACTGATTTGGCAGTATTGCATTGGGTCAACGATCGCTTTGTGCTCGAGGCGATTGCTCCTGGCTTTACACCTGAAGAAGTCAAAGCGCTTGGCGAGATTGATTTTGCTGTGTCGCCAAATCTTCAGACCATGGAGTAAGGTGTTGAGGCCAACGGTGACGATGAGAAGAGTATGAAGCTACCTCTTGAAGGGCTCAAGATTCTAGATCTTAGCCATGCGTTGGCTGGCCCCTTTTGTTCGACTATGTTGGCTGACTATGGTGCTCAAGTCATTAAGATTGAGCCACCAGGCAAAGGTGATATCGCTCGTGCGTGGGGCACCAAGTTACCTGGTGGTGAAACCGATTATTTTGTTGGGCTTCATCGCAATAAACAAGGTATCGTGCTCGACTTAAAAAACGCTGAAGGCAAAGAGACCTTTTTGCGAATGGTTGAGCGTTGTGATGTGGTGCTCGAAAATTTTCGTCCCGGCACGCTCGTTAAGTTAGGGATCGATTATGAAGTGGCGCGCAAGCGTAATCCGGGCATTATTTATTGTTCAATTTCAGGCTTTGGGCAAGACGGCCCTTATCGAGATCGCCCAGCACTTGATTTGATCGTCCAGGCCGAAAGCGGCATGATTAGCGCAACGGGCGATGAGGGTGGGCATGGTGCGCGTGCGGGCGTGTCGATTGCTGATCTAACCGCCGGTATGAATGCCGCCTTGGGCATCATGATGGCCTTGCGTGCCAAAGACGCAACTGGGGTGGGGCAGTCGATCGACATTTCGATGCTCGAAGGCCAGCTCTCGTTGCTAAGCACCATGATTGGTGATTATTTTTCGACGGGCA
>JAURJT010000008.1 GCA_030832095.1 Gammaproteobacteria bacterium
AATCATTTCCAAACTTCTTTGTGAGCACTTGATTTCGTTTGCAATCTACTGACCTGTTACAGCCAGCAAACCTGCGACACTCATTCCAAGCGCCCACACTTATCGGTTGTCAAATTTTTAAAGAACAAGGTATTCGGTACTTTTTACTTTGCTTTTGACTCAGAGCCAGTCGCCTGTCTTTGTTTTGTCATCAGCACAGAAACGAGATTATGGAGGATTTTTTTGTCTGTGTCAAATTAGGTTTTAAACAATTTGCACTGACGACTGCCTGAAAACCCCTACCAAAACTTTTGCCCTGCCAAGCCCGCTAATATAGCATGAATACGGATAGCACTTCTACCCTGAGAGACTTATGACCGAAGATATTCTGATTAACGTCACCCCTTTTGAGACCCGCGTGGCCTTGGTGGCACAGGGAGCGGTACAAGAACTGCACATGGAGCGAGCGATTCAACGCGGGCAGGTGGGCAATATTTACCTAGGTAAGGTTGTACGCGTCTTGCCCGGTATGCAGAGCGCCTTCATTGATATTGGCCTTGAAAAAGCCGCTTTCTTGCACATCGCAGATTTGCGCGAAAACCGTAACGCACGCACTCAAAACACCCCCACGATCGCCATTGAAAAACTGCTATTTGAGGGGCAAAGCCTGATGACTCAGGTGATTAAGGACCCCATCGGTACCAAGGGCGCGCGACTGTCGACGCAAATCAGCATTGCTGGTCGGATGCTGGTTTACTTGCCCCAGGAACCTCATATCGGCATCTCGCAGAAAATTGGCTCAGAGAGTGAGCGCCAAGCACTGCGCGAACGCGTGCAGGCTCTGGTACCCGCAGCTGAGAAAGGCGGATTTATTGTACGCACGCAAGCCGAACTTGCGACCGACGATGAACTCACTGCAGACCTGACGTATTTACAAAAGCTGTGGGGCAACGTACAGCAGGCGGCGCGCACACTACCTGCGACTAGCCTGTTGCACCAAGACCTGAGTTTGGCACAGCGGGTGCTACGTGACATGGTCACGCCCAACACGCACCGCATCTTGGTGGATTCTCGCAGCACCTACGCAGAGCTTGACACCTGGGCCCAAACGTACACACCCTCAGTCACAACACGTATTGAGCACTACAGCGGTGAGCGGCCATTATTTGACACTGCAAACGTTGAAGAAGAAATCAAGTTAGCGCTGTCGCGACGCGTCGATTTGAAATCGGGTGGTTACCTCATCATTGATCAAACCGAAGCGCTCACCACGCTTGATGTGAACACCGGGGGCTTTGTTGGAGGTCGCAATTTTGACGACACGATTTTTAAAACCAATCTAGAAGCAGCGCAGGCTGCAGCACGTCAGTTAAGGCTGCGCAATCTGGGCGGCATCATCATCATTGACTTTATTGATATGGATGAGCCAGGGCATCGCGAAGCCGTCATGGCTGAACTCGAGAAGGCACTGGCACCTGATCGCACTCGGATGACGATCAATGGTTTTACGCAGTTGGGGTTAGTCGAGATGACACGCAAACGCACGCGCGATTCACTTGCACATCAACTGTGTGAGCCCTGCCCCACCTGCCAGGGGCGCGGCAACGTGCGCACCAATCGTAGTGTCTGCTATGAAATTTTGCGTGAAATTTTGCGCGAAGCACGACAATTTAATCCTCGCGAATTTAAGATACTGGCCTCGCAAAATGTTGTTGATCTATTTTTAGAAGAAGAGAGTCAACACCTTGCGCTGCTCGGTGACTTTGTCGGTAAGCGAATCTCGCTTGAGGTTGCTCGCGACTACAGCCAAGAACAATACGACATTGTGTTGAGCTAAAGCCGCGACAACACCGATGAACTAAAAGACTTGAAGTCTCACAAGCGCTACTGCGCTTGAGTCGTCTAGCCAACAGTCAGTACGACTCAAATATGCTGAACGCTGGAGTCGAAAACGTTACTTCAAGCTGAATTTTTGCGCGCGAATATATTCGCCAAAATTGTCACGCTCAGGCATTGAATAATGGCGGGCTTTATCTTCTGACCAGCCATTGAACTCAACATCTGGGTAGCGCGAGCTATAGCGTTGTTTACGCAACGGAAACAACGCATGGCGGCGCTGGTCGTATTCGTCGATCTGCGCGCGAACATCCGCTTCGTCGAAACGGTCTGTGTGCACCGTCGTACCCAGTGGCAACCGGGGGATAATGCGCCCGCCTTCAACGGGGTAGCCAACACACAAGCCTGCGATCGGGAATACCGCCTCTGGCAAACCGAGAAGGTCGCTGGTTTCGCGAGAGTAATTACGCACCGCGCTGATGGGCACAACGCCTAAACCCACGGCCTCGGCCGCGCGAATAAACTGCGCCAACACTAAACCGGCATCAACTGCAGCGTTCATAAAGTGATCAAGGTGCTCATTCACAAAAGGCTTGCCGCGCCACTTGCCGATCTGACGAATCCGGCGATTGTTACCGCAGAACATCAAAAACACAGGAGCGTCATTGATCCAAGGCATATCGGGGATAAATGAGGCGATGGCCTTGATTTTTTCGCGGTCTATCACGTGGATGATGTCGGCCTGCTGCAAATCAGACTTAGAGGGTGCTGATAAGGCGCAAGCAAACAGCAGCTTCAGGAGGTCGGCGTCAATCGGCTGTTCTGTCCAGCGGCGATGTGAACTATGGGTGAGCATGCGTAAGAGTTCGCTCGCATTGGGAAGCCCCTCAGGAACATTAAACGCTTCGCCAAATCTGGCCAGCGCTGCGCTAGCGAGTTTCTCGGTAATAGGATCGCTTGGTTGACTCATGTTTGCCCCTGTCGCCCTTGTCTGAACGCTGGAATGCTGCAGGCTTCTTTATTTTAAATATCCGGATTGATTTAATTAATTAGTTGTTCAATTCTATGGGTTTTTATCTTTATTCTAAACAAATATATATAATAATTTCATGAATATATATAATTAATTTAATAATTAACTTTAGATCAGACCTTGCATGCCAATGCGAGTTTGTACAACCGGTTATTTCATCTTGTTCGTTTCATCTTATTCGTCACGAAACTGCATTTGATATAAGCCGGCATAAGCACCGCCTAGCGCCAGCAACTCGACGTGCGAACCCTGCTCGACCACCCTGCCCCGATCCATCACCACGATCTTATCGGCGTTTTGTACGGTCGATAAGCGATGCGCAATCACAAGGGTAGTACGCCCTTTCATCAAGGTTTCGAGTGAGGCCTGCACCTGCCGCTCGGATTCGTTATCTAGTGCAGACGTGGCTTCATCAAGTATCAGTATCGGGGCATTTTTAATCAATGCGCGTGCAATCGCCAGGCGCTGGCGCTGTCCACCCGACAGGCGCGTGGCGTTTTCACCGACCTTTGTTTGTATCCCTAAGGGCAGGCTATCCACAAATTCAAGCAAGTTCGCCGCTTGCAACGCCGCACGAATCTCAGCCTCAGAGGCATCGTGAAGCGCCCCGTAACCTACGTTGACCGCAATCGTGTCGTCAAACAAAACAACGTCTTGACTCACCAGCGAGAGTTGCTCGCGCAGATTACGCAGCGATACTGACTCGATATCGCGGTCATCAATCAACACTTGACCGCTGGCAGGCGCCACAAAGCGCGGCAACATATTGACCAAGGTCGTTTTACCGCTACCCGAGCGCCCCACCAGGGCGATTGTTTGGCCTGGCTCAGCCACAATACTGACTTGATTCAACGTATCAACCTCAGCCTCTGGAAAGCGATGCGACAACGCTCTGAACTCAACCCGGCCGTTGACTCGGCCCTCAAAGCCTCCGGTGGCCTGGTCGACCTCAGAGGGCTGGTCGACCAAAATAAACACGCTTTCGGCCGACACCAGCATCTTTTGGGTGCGACTCGCGACCTTAGTTAAGCGCTTAACCGGATCAAAAATCTGCGCAAGGGCTGCCATGAAGGCGGCAAAACTACCCACCGTTAACGTGCCGGCATTGCCTTGACTTAACGCGACCGAGATCACCGCCGCAACGGCGATTGCCGTCACAACTTGAGTAATCGGGGTCAGCGCCGCATCTGAGGTTGCTGCCCGCATGTCGAAGCGCCGTAAGCGGCCGCTGACATAGGCAAAGCGCTTACGCTCAAACGCATACCCATCAAACAGTTTCACCACGCGCTGGCCGTCAATCCCTTCATTGACAACACGCGTGAGCTCGGCGTTCATGTTGACGGTGTCTCGATTAATGCGGCGCATCCGAGCGATAAAACCCCGCGAGATCAACACCGAAATCGGCATTGTCACCAAAATGATAAGCGTCAACTGCCACGACATATACAGCAGCACTCCGATCATTGCGATCACCACCAGCGACTCGCGCACCACGACCGTCAATACATCGGTGGCGTAGCTTGTGACGTTGCCCGCATCAACGGTGAAACGGTTCAATAAACGCCCGGTATCGCCTTTTTTGAACTCGCTGTCGGGCATCGACAAGAGTTTTTCGAACATGTCGGCGCGTACGCCCAACAAAACGTTATTGGCCACCCAGGCCAGCAAATAATCACTAAAAAAGTTACAGACTCCTCGCAAGGTAATCAACGCAATAATGGCCAAGGGCACTTGCCAGACGTACTCGGGCTTGGCACCAGAGAATCCCTCGTCAAGCAACGGTTTCATTGCCACAGCTAGCGTGGGCTGCGTCGCCGCGGCACCGGCCATAAACAGCACGGCGAGCGCAAGGCCTTTCCAGTAGGCCCCAACGCGTTCGTAAATACGACGCCACAAGGTGCGGCTCAAGGGAGACGATGAGCTAGCAGGTAGGCCGGTCAATTGAGTCAAAATAACGCTCGGGTCAGCATAAAACTGAAGTTTACCCGCTCTGGGTCAGATCTCTACTGAACGGCTCGCTGAGCACCAACGCATAAAACGTCGGGATGCGACTTGGGCAGCAGGCGCACTTGTCGTATCCTTACGCCATGAACTTAAGGTTAAATCAGTCATGCAACAAGAACCTATTTTGATCCGTTTACCAAACTGGGTAGGCGACGTCTGTATGAGTCTGCCGGTACTCGATATGCTGCGTCGGCTAAACATACCGTTCGCGGTTTGCGCACGCGGTTGGGCAAAAGACCTGCTAGCAGGCTTAGGGACTGCAGGCTTTGTACCGATGTCTGGCCGACTGATTGAAGACGTCGTTGAAGTGCGAGACTGGCGAAAACGGCACCCAACATTCAGGCGTGGGCTCATTTTGCCCGATTCGCTTTCAAGTGCCTTATGTTTTCGCCTTGCTGGCTTGAAAAGCGCTGGTTGGCGCGACGATGGTCGAAGCCTGCTATTGCGCTGGCCGCTGCGCAAACCCACAGAGCCGTTGCATGCGGTGCAAAGTCACTTTGTCATGGCCAAACAAGCCCTCGCGGCTTGGGGCGTTGATGCTCAGCCGCAAATGCTGCCTGACCGTTTACATCTGCCTTTAACCAAGGCTCAGACGCAAAGTGCCCACGATCATGTCAGCGCTGCAGGTCTGAAAGCGGGTGAGTTTGTGTTGATCGCTCCAACCGCAACGGGCACGCATAAAGGGCAAGCAAAGGTCTGGCCACAGTTTGATGCGTATACCCGTATCCTACAAAATAACGGCATACGCGTGGCAATGTGCCCACCCAAGGCCGAACAGGCGGCTGCGCTGCGCGCCGTTCCCACGGCCGATTTGATCGACCCTCTGCGACTCGGTGGCTTTTGTGCGCTCACACGTCTGGCCAAAGTTGTCATTTGTAACGATTCGGGGGTTTCGCACCTGTGCGCAACCGTCGGCGCAAAGCAAATCACACTCTTTGGCGTCACCGATCCGACTCGTACCGGCCCTTGGAGCCCTGCAAGCATCAATTTGGGGCAGCTTGGTCGTTGGCCCGCTGTGGGTGAAGTCGTGTCACGGACACAACCATTTTTTGTTTCTCAGTCACGCGACGTCGACAATCAAGCTTTCTAAAATCTTTTCTGATTAAGATACCTTGCTTTCACAAATCCCTTTCTCGAATCTGTTTTTATATCCACCTAGCTTGGGGCTACTGCTCTTAGTGATTGCCTTGCTTTGTGCGTTGTGGTCGCACAAACGCACCGCGGTGCTCATTTCAACCTTAGGTCTGAGTTGGATATTGATGTGGTCATTGCCCATCACTTCACTTTATTTTGGCGGCAAACTTGAAACCCGTTATGCCTATGTCGAAGCTGCGCGTGCGCCGCGCGCTGATGTGATTGTGGTGCTAGGAGGTAACACGCAAGCCAATCGCGCGAACTGGTTTGAGCCTTACAACCGAGCAACAGCCTTTGATCGAATTGATCGCGCTGCAGCCCTGTACTTCGCTGGGCGTGCACCAAAGATTTTGTTATCGGGTGGTGCACTAGAGGGCAAGGTCAGCGAGGCGCGGATCATGGCCAAAGTCTTGCGCCAGCGTGGCGTGCCAGAGTCGGCGCTGATCCTAGAAAATGATAGCCGCCATACCTACGAAAATGCACAGTTTTCAGATCGTGTGATGCAACACGCTCAGCTGAAACGTGCACTGTTAGTGACGTCTGCTTTGCATATGCCCCGTGCGCTGGCAACCTTTATCCAACGTGGGATTGATACTTTACCGGCGTCAAGCGCGCCGCAAATCACACTGCCCGATGACGAGACGCTCAACCCCTGGGTGCCGCACATTCGCAGCCTTGAGGCAAGCCGAACCATCATCAAAGAATATCTAGGGCTCTTGGGCTATTGGATGCGCGGTTGGGTGTGAACTGCGCGTCAGGTGCTTGCTTGAGCCGAGGTCATGGCGACGCGGCGAGCCTCAATGCTTTCTGCATACAGTGCCTCGTATTTTTGCGCTGTAGCTGCCCAGGATAGCGATCCCACCAGCTCGGCTGCGTGAGACAACAGATGTGTGCGCAAGGTTTGATCTGAACTCAACGCGCGCAAGCCCTCAGCGATTTCACTCGGGTCTTCTGGGTTGTTTAACACCCAAGCGTCATGACGATGGGTCACATAATGGCCAAAACCGCAAAACTCGGGCCCACTCACAATCACCGGCAGACCGTGCGCCATGGCCTCAAGAGGTGCCATACCGAAGCTATCCAGTAAGGTCGGATGTACGTAGACGTCGGCAGCCTGGTAGTAAGGCGACACTTCGGGCGTCGGTTCGATCAGATTGACTCGGGCAACAAGGTTGGGGTAATTCAACCTTACATAATCTGTCACGTCGGGTTGCGTTCCCACCACGGCAAGCCGAAAATTTTCGGGCAACTGGCTTAAGGCCTCAAGAACAGTGGCGAGCCCTTTTCGCAACGGGTTACGCGCCACGAGCAGGCACCCGATATCGTCTTGCGCCCAGCCTAGGGTCGCACGGGTTTGCGAACGCACAACTGAATCAACCGCTACGCTGGTCGCCCCAGGAGCGATCGTATCCACGATACATTGCTGACCATACGCATCGTGGATACGCTCTTTGAGCCAGCGCGACACGGCCACAACACGCGACCCCGTTTTGACACGCATCGCTGCAGCCTCGAGCGATAGATACACGACATTACTAGGTTGCAAATAAACCAAAAACCGTCGCAAAGCACTACTGCCGCTCAAACGACGATAACGGATTGGGGCAACATGAATCACATGAATATGACCAGCACCACCGTTCATATGCGAATGAACCACATCAAAATTATCACGCGTGAGCCGCTTCGCCTGGCGCGCAAAATGCCATACCCGAACCCAGCTTGGCCATTTTCGACTCACCTTTACCCTAATCTGCTTCACTGGTAAATCATGCTCAAAGTCATGCGCGATCACGGTCACATCATGGCGCTGGCACAGCACCTCGAACAAATTGACACCATACGCCTCAGCACCACCAAAGCGGCGGCCAAAGCGATCAATCAAGAGTGCGATCCGCAAGCGTTCAGGCACGTCGACGGTTCTCGTGTTGGCTTAAACATTGAATTAAAAAGCGGAATAGCGGCGTTGTCCGCCAGATCCCGACCCGTGGAAGCGCATAAAAATCATCTGAAATATCTGCCAGCCCCCGCGCGGTAGTTGTGGCGTTGGTATAGCCAGCTTCTTGCGCTAAGCGTTGGTGTTCAGGTTCAAAATCACCATAGGGGTAGCAGAAAGCAGTGACCTCTGAACCAAGCATCTCAGAGAGCACAAGTCGAGAACGAATTAATTGCTCGCGAGCCGCCTCGAGGGACAGCTCTGGCAGATGGACATGGTCGAGCGTATGTGAGCCGACCTCTTGACCCGCTTGTGCCCAAGCGAGCATCTCGCGCTTAGACATCAAATCTGAGGCCACTACACCATTTTGCCTATCCCAAACGTTGCTGCCATCAAATTGATTGGCGACAAAGTAATTGGTAGATGTGAATTGATACGCTTGCAATACTGGCAACGCGTGTTCAAACACATTGCGAAAGCCATCATCAAAGGTAATGCCAAAAACTTTGCCAACTTTTTCACGTTTAAGATAAGGCATCAAATCGCGCATACTTAACCCACGATAGCCTAAGCGATGCATCCAGCGCATCTGCCGTGCAAAACTTCTGGGGTGTACCGTTAAACCTCGATACGACGTACCACGCGGCGCCGGCTCTCCTACTTGGTGGTACATCAAGATTGGTATCGACATATTCGCTAAATAGTAAGCATTCAGACTACTGATAAATCGCAAGCGTTGCTTTTACAAACTCAGCTAAGCCAAATTCGCGCTCGGCACGTTGACGCGCCTGCGCTCCCATCTGTGACAGTTGTTCGGGTTGAAGCAATATTTTTTGTAACACATTTCGAATCAACTCTGGGCTACGCGGTGGCACAATCCAGCCTTCGCGCTGATCCGTTAAGTTTTCAGGCAATCCACCTACACTGGTCACAAGTACAGGCAAACCAAGCGCCATCATCTCGCGACACGCGAACGACAAAGCCTCTTGATAAGACAGGACATAACCAATGTCGCAGGCAGCCAACCAGGGTCGGACATCATCGATCAAGCCCGGAAAACTGACTTGCCCAGCCATGCCGCAATCGGCCACCTGAGCGCGTTTGAGTGCATTGGGTGAGTCTCCGATCACAACAAGATGAAATCTGCTGCGCTGCTCGGGCGACAATAGCGAAATAGCCGTCACTAAATCTAACCAACCTTTTTCATAATCGGTGCCACCCGCGCTGCCAAAAATGATTTTTTGATCAAAGTCTGGACCCAGGTATTGTTCACGTAAGCGCAGTTTTTCATGAACACTGACTGGTGAAAAATAATCGATATCGATCCCGTGCCGAACCGTTGTGATGGCCTGACGTTTGTAAGGCGACTTCAATAACAAGTTTTTGATGTAATCGCTGACAGCAATCACGTGGTCAGTCGCGAAGCGCGCTCGTAACTGGTGTCCAAAACTCGCCAAAGAGTGATCATTGTGTTTGGTGAAAACAATGCGCGGGGCATGGCGCAGCCCAACTGACGCCAACATCACTTGCTTGTGATCTGCCGAGCCGTTCACATGGACGGTATCAAAGGAATTGACCACAAGCAGTTGGCGCAAGGCCGCACGGTCAGCCAGCCAGGAAGACGGCCGTGTGGTGAACGCCATATCGACAACCTTGACACCGGGCATGGCTTGCGCAAGACGGTACAGGCGACTCGAACCTGGCGTGGCAACAGTCAACTGATGCGTCCCGACCAAACCACGTAACAAGTTGACAATGTAGGTGACATGCCCACCGCCATTACGCGGATGAAAATTGGTAAACAAAATTTTCATTTTGGCTCAAACCGTCCATTGTTTGCATTCAAGAGCGGTGATGTTGGCGGCGTATTCACCTTGGTCAACAACCCAGACGGCAAATGTTTGTCGACCTCGGTCAATGACCTAGGCTGCGGGTGCTGGTTGGACTCACTCAATGACCCAGACTGCGATTGCGTACTGGCCTCAGGCAAACCACTCGCCTGCGCCCGTTGGTTAACTTCGTTCAAAAACATCAGCTTCGCATAACGCAAAAAACTACCTGAGGCCGCCGTCGCGGCAAGCACAAAGCCATGGCGACCGTCTAGAAAACCGCGTCGTAGTAAATAAATTCGGATAAAGGTCCAGACGCTGTGCGTGATCAAACCAAACACCCCGACACGCCGCCCTTTTAGAGCCATCATCTGAGCCGCATCGCTCGAGTAGCGATTGGTTTTCATGATCAGTGCAGCAAGATCGTCAAACGGAAAATGTAAAAACCAAGACTTTAGCTTGCCAACTCGTCCGCGAACCAAGACCTGTTCATGAACCTGAACATGATCAAACGCACCAAGCTCTCGACGGAATAAACGCAACACATAATCTGGCCACCAACCACTATGGCGAATTTTTTTTCCGCAAAACTCAGAGAGCCGAGCAATTTGGTAACCATCATAGCTAGGCTGCGACAGCGTTCGAACAATTTCAGCTTGCAACTCAAGGGTGACGCGCTCATCGGCATCAATTGACAGCACCCAAGGTTTGGTCGCTAGCGCCAAGGCTCGATTCTTTTGTGGTCCGAACCCAGGCCAGTCGGCCACTTGGTGAACCTGCGCACCATGCGCCCGAGCAATCTCAGCGGTAGCGTCGGTACTGTAGCCATCCAGCACAATAATTTCGTCGGCAAACTGCACGGACGCAAGGCAATCCCCAAGGCGCGCCGCCTCGTTTTTTGTGATGATGATGACAGAAAGCCCTAGGCTTTGGCGCGCAGCGTTCGCTTCCATAGCTTCCACTTGTTATATAACGGCCCGACGATCGAATGGGTGGCGAACCACATACGTGTTCTGAGCCAAGCATCGCCACGATTACGGACTGCCACACGAAAAATATGCGCGGGTGACGCACCAGCCAGATTTTGACCATGCGCCACCGTGGTGTACAGGTATTTAAAACCTGACGCTTGCGCCAAGGCCACGTAATCTTGAGCAAAATAGCCCTGCGGCCAGCAGAAGTGCTCAGACACTGCGCCGAGCCGTCGCTGCAAGGTTGCGCGAGAATCGGTCAGATCTTGCTTAAGATGTTGCAGGCAGACCTCGCGCGAGTCGCCGGTCAAATCCCAGCGATGATGTGTATGTGTGTGGCTATGAAACTCAAAGGAGCCCGTCTCTTGCATCGCAAGAACCTCAGACCAGCGCAACATGACTGGATCGGGGTTACCGGCTGCCAGCAGAGCCTTGGCTTGCAGGTGACACGAGACTGAAGGCAACGCTGCCCCCTGTTGCCCCGCATGCGCACGTGCAGGGCCCTCACCGATCAAACCCGTAATCAAAAATAACACAGCATGCATTGAATATTTCTGTAACACCGGGTGCGCATACACCCAGTTATCTAAATAACCATCATCAAAGGTGATTAAGACAGACCTTGGTGGTGTTGGCTTACCCGCCAAAAAATCAGCAAATTCGCCGGCTGTGAGGCCACGATAGCCGTGCCGCGCCAAACCTGCGATCTGACTTTCAAAGTTCTCGGGCGAAGTTGTGAGCGAGCCCACCACCGGCGATACATGGTGGTACATCAATACGGGCACGCAGTAGGCAGTTTTCATTTACGCTCAGTGCCGATCCGTTGTTTGCTGGGATGTTACCCCTTCGGTCTGCAACGAGGGACTTAAATCCCTTAGCCACCGATCATAGATGCACTCGGTTCGTTTTGCCAAGGTTTCAGTGGTAAAAATACCTTCAGTATGTACGCGTTGGTAGCCAGCTTGCCCCATTTTTGTTCTGAGTACAGGTGAGTCAATCAACTGAATCAGGGCGTGTTGCAACGCCTGTGCGTCGTCAAGGGGCACCAGCAGCCCAGTTTCGCCCGGTCGCATCATCTCACTGACACCGCCAACATCGGTACCGATCACCGGCAGGCCGCTCGCGGCTGCTTCAAGAAACGCTGTGCCCATCGCTTCTTGTCGAGTGGCTAAACAAAAAATATCCAGGCCCGCCAGCACATTGGGTACGTCGCGCCGAGTCCCGAGCATGTGGATACGATCACTCACACCGCTGTGCGCGATGTGCGCTTGCAGTTGCTCAAAGCCAGGAGAGCCGCCGCCCGCCAGCACCAGATGCAGTTTGGGGCGGGTACGTAGCAGCGGCAACATGGCATTAATCAGTTCGAGATGGCCTTTATCGGGGCGCAGCACTGCGACACAACCCACCAAAATCGCATCAGCAGATAGCTCGAGTTCGTCACGTAAAGTCGAGTGCTCAAGTCGGGGCGTCAACACCACAGGCGTATAGATGGCCTGCACGTGTTCAGCAGGTACGCCGCGCCCGATCAATTGACGACGCACGTAGTGACTCACGGTGGTGACTCTGTGCGGCAACCAGGTGTAGCTCAATAACGAACCAACCGGGCTGGCTAAATGACGTGTACGCACGATCAGGGGCACTTTCGCAAGCCGCCCAGCAGTGGCAGCAATCAAGGTATCTTGGCGACTATGCGTGTTGAGCACATCAAAACGGCCTGCGCGCAAAATCTTTTTAAGTGTAAAGACGCCGCGCACGATATTAAAGGCGCCATCCATGTCAAGGGTATGCACAACGAACCCAGCCTCACGCAAGCGTTGAGTGAGTTCGGCATCAGACTGACAAACGGCTTCAAGATAGTGACCGCGCTCGCGCATCGCCACCATTTCTTTAAAGACTCGGTGTTCTTGTCCGCCAAAACTTGTGGCTGCCTCTGAGTGAATGATTCGCAAACGGCGCTCGTCAGACATCAGTAGGCCACTTCAACATCGGCAGACGACGTCCAGGTAGTGAGTTGCTCGACCAAGCTATCGGACAAACGCACTCGCCAAGAGTCATCAAGTCTGAGTGTGCACGCCAGGCCTGCATTTTCGTATAGGACTTCAACGGGCGTCCCACGCGCCGTCGTCTCGGAATTGACTCGAAACGGACTCAGCATTTTTTTTAGCAAGATGGCATCAGCGTTACCGTTTAGGCGAATGCGCAGAGCCTTAGCGCGTGCTTCGCGTGCAAGCTGTAAATCGTAAACATTTTCAGCAACAATTCGTGTGCCTTTTGAGTGCTCATTATTGGTCACTTTGACCTGCATGATCACGAGTTGATCTTCGCGCAAGCGATTGCGATGCTGTTCAAAAATTTCAGAGTAGACGGTCACTTCAACTTGCGCCGAACCATCGTCAATCGTCACAAACTGTAGCTTTCCTTTTGAGGTCATCATCGTACGAAGGTCGCAAATCACCCCTGCAATCCATTGCGAATCGCGCAACGGCTCAAGCCGCACCAAAGGTCTCGCTGCAAATAAACGCACCTCGTCTCGCCACACATCAAACAAATGGCCGCTGAAGAAAAATCCCAGTGCGGTTTTCTCTTCAGACAAGCGCGTGTGCAAGCTCCAGGGAGCGATTGAGGCCAGCTCAACGGCGACCACCTCATGGCTATCATCGCCAAACAATGACACTTGATTTGCACTACGGTCGTGCTGCTCTGCGGCCTCAAGCGCAGTACCGAGCGAGGCCACTAACGCGCCGCGGTTAGGCTCGACCGCATCAAAAGCGCCAACGCGAATCAAAGCCTCAATACTGCGTTTGTTCACGGCGCGCCGATCAATACGACGGCAAAAATCGAACAAACTAGTAAACGGCCCTGCTTGGCGAGCGCGCAAAATCTCTTCAACAGCCCCCTGCCCTGTACCTTTGACCGCCCCCATCCCATAGCGAATCGTTCGGGGAGGCAAGCCTTCTTGCGTCGCTGCATCAGCGACGGGTTCAAAACGATAGGCAGAGGTATTAATATCGGGCGGCAAGACGGTGATGCCATTCGCCAGGCAGTCACGCCAAAAGATTTGCACTTTATCGGTGTCGTCCATATCTGACGACAAGGTCGCGGCCAAAAACTCAGCAGGGTGATGTGCTTTCAACCAAGCGGTGTGATAAGCGATCAGGGCGTAAGCCGCTGAGTGTGATTTATTAAAACCGTAGCCGGCAAAGAGCTCCATTAGGTCAAACAGTTTGACCGCAACCTTAGGGTCATACCCTTTTTTAAGCGCGCCTTGCTCGAACAATTCGCGATGCGCAGCCATTTCTTCGGGCTTTTTCTTACCCATCGCGCGGCGCAGCAAATCGGCACCACCTAGAGAATAGCCCCCAATGATCTGCGAAATCAGCATCACTTGCTCTTGATACACAATCACGCCATAGGTGCTTTTGAGCGTGGGCTCAAGGTCGGGATGAAAGTAATCAACGGTTGCGCGACCGTGCTTACGATTCACAAAATCGTCGACCATGCCTGACTCGAGCGGACCTGGACGAAACAGCGCCAAGACCGCAATAATGTCTTCGAACGTATTGGGACGCAGTTTTTTAAGCAACTCTTTCATGCCGCGGGATTCGAGCTGAAACACCGCGGTCGTGTTGGCGTTGCACAGAATTTGATACGTTGCGAGGTCATCAAGCGGCACCGACATGATGTCAAAATCAGGCAACTTGGCATTGAACTTGCGCACAAAGCGCACTGCCCAATCAAGAATGGTCAGGTTACGCAAACCCAAAAAGTCAAACTTCACCAGGCCAGCGGCTTCAACGTCGTCTTTATCAAACTGCGACACCGCACTACCCTCGTGACCGGGCTGGCAGTAAAGCGGGCAAAAATCTGTGAGCTTGCCAGGCGCGATCAGTACCCCCCCAGCGTGCATCCCCACGTTACGAGTTAGGCCTTCAAGCGGGCGGGCTAAGTCAATGAGCGCCCGCACCTCTTCTTCTTTTTCGTAACGCTCTTTGAAGGCTGGTTCGTCTTTCAGGGCTCGCTCGAGCGTCCAAGGGTCTGCCGGGTTGTGCGGGATCAACTTTGAGAGCCCATCACACAGCATATAGGGCATGTCGAGCACGCGGCCGGCGTCGCGCACCACCGCTTTAGCGCCCAGCGTGCCGAAGGTGGCAATCTGACTGACGGCCGCACGGCCGTACTTGGTTTTGACGTATTCAATCACGCGTTCGCGATTGTCTTGGCAAAAGTCAATGTCAAAGTCGGGCATTGACACGCGTTCGGGGTTTAAGAACCGCTCAAACAGCAGGTCGTAGCGAATTGGATCTAAGTCGGTGATGCCGAGCGAATAGGCCACCAGCGACCCGGCCCCGGAACCGCGCCCGGGACCCACTGGTACGCCATTACTTTTGCCCCAGTTAATGAAATCTTGCACAATCAAAAAGTAGCCTGGAAACCCC
Organism: Gammaproteobacteria bacterium; assembly: GCA_030832095.1. Taxonomy (GTDB): domain Bacteria; phylum Pseudomonadota; class Gammaproteobacteria; order Burkholderiales; family Burkholderiaceae_B; genus Zwartia; species Zwartia planktonica. Next base: position 15,159 of record JAURJT010000008.1, read on the forward strand.
ATTTTGATAATAGTTTGGCATTCGAGGCTCAGACGTTCAGCATATTGCTGCTGCACCTTGGCACGCTCGGCTGGGTCTGGAAACAACTGCACCATACGTTTTTCAAGACCAATTTCTGACAGCTGAATCAGATAATCGTCAAGCGTGACACCCTCAGGTGTCGGAAAATCGGGGAGTTGAGGCTGACCAAGCTCGAGAGTCAGGTTGCAGCGCTGGGCAATGGCCACTGAGTTGGCTAAGGCCGAGGGCACATCACTGAACCGCTTAACCATCTCATCTGAGGGCAACAGGTACTGATCCTCAGTAAACCAACGCGGTCGGCGCGGGTTTGTCAGGATTTGGCCTTCTGAGATGCAAACTCGTGCCTCATGCGCACGAAAATCAGTGCGATCAAGAAACTGCACGGGGTGGGTTGCAACCACGGGCAGCCCTAACTCAGTCGCAACGGACAGCGCAGCCTGTGTATAAGACTGGTCGGCCTCGGCTTCGGTGCGCTGCAACTCGACATAATACGAGCCAGGAAACGCGGCCTGCCACTGACGTGCATAAGCAATGGCGGCATCGCGGTTACCTGCCATCAGCGCCTGGCCCACATCGCCTGCCCGCGCCCCTGACAACACGATCAACCCTGATTGATCGACGAGCCACTCGCGCCGCATCTCGGCTCTCCCTCGGTGAGCGTTGGTCAGCCAGGCCTGGGTCAACAGTTCGCACAGGGCCAAATACCCAGATTTATTCGAGACTAACAGCAGGACACGGTAGGGTTTTTCGCGGTCTTCGTCGTTGGTGAGCCAAACGTCGCAACCGGCAATCGGCTTGACACCTGCGCCCCGCGCTGCCTTATAAAACTTGATCAGACCAAACACGTTAGACAAGTCAGTGAGCGCCACCGCGGGCTGACCTTGAGCGACCGAGCGTTCGATCAGATCCGAAATTCGCAAAATGCCATCCACAACCGAAAATTCGGAGTGAACACGCAAATGTACGAAACTGGGGGATTGAACAGCTTTATCCATATCGGGATTGTACCTATTCTGTTGCTTGGCGGACCGTTTTTAACTTCAGTCTTGACGGGCAACAGCGCCGCCAGCACCGAGTGATCAATCATCCCTTAGCGTTCAACCCAAGACAATTTTGGGGAAAAACTCTTCAACGCTGTGATTGCGTGCATTTAACGCTGCATTGCATCAAACGCTTTTTGCAGACGTTTGGCCGAAACTGGCATCGGGGTGCGTAATTCTTGCGCAAATAAAGCCACGCGCAGCTCTTCAAGTAGCCAGCGAAACTCGTCAAGCCCACGATCAGGTGCCCCTTTTAACGCACTGCGGGCTCGCGAATACTGAGCAAGCAAGGGGGCCATGTCGGCCATTAAGCGAGTATCGCGCGCGGGGTCGCTGCGAAGTTTGTCAATACGCGCCACCACAGCTCTCAGATAGCGTGGCATGTGGGCCAGTTGAGCCGCAGGGGTGCGAGACACGAAATCAGCCGGCACCAGTTGCGACAATTGCGCTTGAATATCCTGATGCGCTGCTGCGTTGCCTTTTGCCTGAGGCAACTTACGCACCGCTGCGACCCAGGCCTCGAGTATCGAAGCGGCGGTTCGCGCCACGTCTTGAGCCAGCAAACCAAGCTTGGCTTTACCCTCGAGTCGACGCGCCTCGAAGGTTGGCGCGTCGATCGGCCAAGGTTCGTGCAAGCAGGCTCGCTCAATCGCACAATCAATCAGCTGGTCGCGAAGCTGCTCTTGGGTACCCAGCGTGAGGTACAGCATCCCAAGCTTGGTGAGATCGTGTAGGTTTTTTTCTAAAAATTTGACTTGATCGCGTAACGCAATTTTAAACAAGCGCCGCAAGCCGCGATGATGCGCTAGTTTGGCTGCGTGCGGATCATCAAACACGTCGAGCGCACAGTTTGTGCCGCGATCAACTAAAGCCGGATAACCGACTACCGTGCTGTTTTTTCGGCGAATCTCTAAAAGCTCTGGCAAGGTGCCAAAGCTCCAGTCAACAATGTCGTCTTGCGACAAGGCGCTTGCAACCTCTTGGTCACGCGTGGCAAGTTGCTGAAAATTCGCTTGCGCCTGCTTACCAAACTCGGCTTTGAGTTGCGCAAGGTTGCGGCCAGCCGCCAGCATCCGGCCATGCTCGTCGATCACCTTAAACGACATAAAGAGGTGTGCCGGCAAGGTTTCGGGTTTGAAATCAGTGGGCACCGGGCGCAACTTAAGTTGTTGCCACATGTCTTGGCTCACGGCCTCGGTGAGCGAACAGCCCGGCGCGGCAAGTTTTTCAAACCAGCGCTCGTAAAACGAGGCGGCATACTCAGGCAGCGGTACGCAATGCCGACGTATTTTTTGCGGTAGCGATTTGAGCAACATATGCACTTTTTCTTTGAGCATCCCGGGCACTAACCATTCACAACGCTCAGCCTCGAGTTGATTCAAAAAAAACAACGGTACGGCAAGCGTCACACCATCTCGCGGCGAGCCCGGCTCAAAGTGATAATCCAGTGCCAGGCGGGTGCCTTGCCATTCAAAGAACTTTGGAAATACGTCGGTCGTGACGCCAGCCGCTTCGTGTCGCATCAACGCTTCACGGGTTAAACATAGCGCTTGCGCCTGTTCTTTAGATAAACCTTTGACCCAGTGCTCAAGGGTGCTGAGTTGATGAATATTCGCAGGCAATAAGCGATCGTAGAACGCCTGGATCAAACTATCGTCAACCAAAATATCAGGGCGTCGGGTTTGATGCTCAAGGTGCTCGATCTGAGCGATCAGTTTGCGGTTGTGAGCGACAAAAGCCAAAGGGCTGTCAAGCTCGCTAGGCACCAAGCCTTGCAAAATAAAAATCGCACGCGCTTCAGAAGGTGCGATCGGGCCGTAATGTACGCGCCGCCCCGAGTAGACGGGTAAGCCGTAAAGCATGCCCTTCTCGTTGGCGACGACTTGTCCGAGTTTTTTCTCCCAACGCGGGTCACTCCAGGAGCGCTTAATTAAATGCTTAGCAACCTTTTCAACCCAGGTTGGATCAATTTTTGCCACGCAACGGGCATAAACCTTACTCGTGTCGACTAACTCGGCGGCCATAATCCACTTGCCCGCTTTTTTGACCAAACGTGAGCCGGGGTGAATCCAAAAGCGCAACTCACGTGCGCCCATAAAGTGCCCCGCTTCTTCAGACTGCAACCCAAGATTGCCAAGCAGGCCTGACATTAAAGCCACATGCAATTGCTCAAAGGTAGCCTCGCTTTGATTCAGC
>JAURJT010000047.1 GCA_030832095.1 Gammaproteobacteria bacterium
AAAGGTTGGTCGGGTCGCCGGTGGGTGAGCTGGTGTCTAAAGTAGACTGCCACTGTTAGCCCGCCACGTATCCTAAGTTCAGCCAACTATTCTACAATAAATAGGTGTTTTTAGCAAAGTAGCGATGGTATTCTGCGAGTGGCGTCTTTTAAAAAGATCTATTCAAAACAAGCCCTTGGAGTCCTTCCGGTGTCACGAAAGCATGAAATCCCGACAATATCCGAAGCCGCGGGTGTGCGCTATCTGCATTTTGGGACCGAATGGGTGCAAGGGGCGATGTGGGTTGACCAGCCGGCCGAACTCGTGCTTGAGTACACCGCGCAGTTGATGGCCTGGCTACTGTTTTTGAATCCGTCTCGTGGGCAAGACCTAGGGTTGTTAGGGCTGGGCGCAGGTTCGGTGACGCGGTTTTGCCTCAAACACACCTCACATCGTTTGCGTGTCGTCGAATGGAACCCGTTGGTGACGTCAGCTTGTGAGTTGTACTTTAAGTTACCGAGGCCGGCGCGTCTGAAGATTGAACATTGTGATGCAGCCGATTGGGTGGCTGATCCCGAGCAACAAGGCAGTTGCGCGGTATTGATGGTAGATATTTATGATGGGCAAGCGCGCGGGCCAGTGCGAGACTCGTTAGAGTTTTATCAAGATTGCCGCGCGGTGCTCAGCGAGGTAGGAGTCTTGACTGTGAATTTGTTTGGTGCCCATGCCAGTTTTGAGCGAAATATTCGCAACCTTAGTCAGGCCTTTGACGGGCGACTCTTGTCTCTGCCGCAAATTGATGCCGGTAATCAGATCGTGCTAGCGTTTAAAGGCCCCAAACTTGAGGTCTCGATCGAGCGGCTCTTTGCACGCGCCGAAGACGTTGAGAAGCAATACGGGCTGCCAGCAAAAAAATGGGCCCGCTCGATGCTGGGCCGCGCTGAACATGCAATGTTAGTGATTTAGCGAGAGAGCAACGCTCTATGAAAGACGGATTGGTTCAATGATATATCGGGCATGCCTGGTGGCTTTACTCTGTGGCCTTTCACTGTTCATGGCGCCGGGCGCTTGGGCGCAAACAAAGTCTGTGTTTGTCTTGGGCACCGAGCGTGGCCCGGGCGCCGAGGCAGTGCGAGACGGCCTACGCGATGCCTTAAAGGCAGTTGGCTTTGTCGAAGGGCGTAACCTCAAGATGATGTCTGAGACGGTCGTTGACGACGAGCAGAAGCTCAGTCAGCAAGCCTTGAACTTAGTCTTGGGGCGCCCCGATGTGCTGGTCGCACTGTCAATCCCTGCCGCTCAGTCACTGATGAAGCACACCAAGCAAATGCCAATTGTGTTTGCGGGCGTCGCCGACCCAGTGCAGGCCGAGTTAGTGCCGAGCTGGTCCGCCTCAGGCACGAACGTTACGGGCATCTCGGATTTACTGACGATGGCTCGCAGGGTTCAGATGATTCGACAGTTTGTTCCCCAGGCTCGAAAAGTGGGGGTGGTGTACAACCCTGCCGACGCAGCTTCGGTTGTTGTGATTCGCGAGTTTCAAGAGCAGCTCACTAAATCTGGGATGTTGATGGTTGAAGTGGCTGCCCAGCGCTCGGTAGACGTCGCTGCCGCCAGCCGCAGTTTGATCGGAAAGGTCGATGCGCTGCATACGTTTTGGGATTCGCATACGCAGGCGGCCTACCCGGGCTTGGTGAAAGTCGCCAACGATGCCAAGATGGCATTGCTGGCTGCCGATACCGCTAGCGTGCAGGCGGGGGCGTTAGCGGCCTTGGTGGTGACTGAGCGCGATGTGGGGGCGGCGGCAGGCCGCCAAGTGATCAGGATATTGCGTGGCGCCAAGCCTGGGGCGATTGCCCCAGAGGTCATTAGCCGACCCCAGATCCAACTCAATCTGGCGGCCGCAAAAAAGCAAGGGGTCAGCCTGTCTGAGGCCGTGCTCAAAAACTCGACTGTGATTGTCAAACCCTAGTCGCCGCAAAAAAACAAGGGGTCAGCCTGTCTAAGACCGTGCTCAAACACTCGACTGCGATTGTCAAACCGTGATTGGCGGCGCCTGAGCTTTGTAAGCGATAATGTGACAAATAGGCTAGGATTTCAGGCCATTGATCGTCTAGCCAACATATTGAATAAGCTGCTCTCATCATGATCGATCTCGGTATTAACATTGACCACGTCGCGACCCTGCGACAACAGCGCCATACGGCCTACCCCGACCCCATTGCTGCAGCGTTGTTAGCAGAAGAAGCCGGGGCTGATCTGATCACCCTGCATTTGCGCGAAGATCGTCGCCACATCCAAGATGCCGACGTCTTTGCCCTGCGCCCTCAATTACGCACCCGCATGAATCTTGAATGTGCGATTACTGCCGAAATGTTGCAGATTGCCTGTAAGGTCGTACCGCAAGATGTGTGTCTTGTCCCTGAAAAACGTGCTGAGTTGACCACTGAGGGCGGTCTCGAGGTTGCCGGTGCTTTCGAGGTCGTGGGCGCTGCGGTTAAACAACTGCAAGGCAGTGGCATTCGCGTTTCACTCTTTATTGACCCCGAGGCGGTACAGATTCGCGCCGCTGCCGATACGGGTGCGACCGTGATCGAACTGCACACGGGTGCGTATGCAGAGGCAGCCTCAGAAGCCATTGCTGCGCTCGAGCTCAAGCGACTTGAACAGGCGATTCGTGTGGCGGTTGGCCTAGGTTTACGTGTCAATGCTGGGCATGGTCTGCACTTTGGTAATGTGGCCCCCGTTGCGGCGCTAGAAGGGATTGCAGAGCTCAATATTGGTCACGCGATCGTGGCACAGGCGGTGTTTGATGGTTGGCAAAACACCATCCGCAATATGAAGGCCGCCATGATTACGGCAAGGCTCAATGCCCAGCGCGGTGTGTTGCTCCATTCTCGTAAACATTAACTGAGTAAACCACTGTGAGCGCGATTGCGGGCATCGGAACTGACCTCGTCAAAATGGATCGCATCGATCGGGCCTGGCAGCGCCACCCACAGCGGTTTCCAGAAAAAATATTAGGTGCGGATGAGTTACGCGTGTTTCACGCCAGAGCAGCGCGCGACCGAGCTCGGGGTGTACGCTACTTGGCGACGCGGTTTGCCGCCAAAGAAGCCTTTTCAAAGGCAATTGGGTTGGGGATGCGCATGCCGATGTGGTGGACGCGCATGCAGACCTTAAACGCCCCTGGCGGGCGACCGCGCGTCGTACTTTCAGAGCCGTTAGCTAAATGGTATGCCGAGCGTTACGGAGCGGCTCACGTGTCGCTGACGGATGAGTCTGAGTACGGTGCGGCCTATGTCGTTGTTGAATCTTTGCCTGCCTCTTTGTGAACTGAATCTGCGAGAAATTTTGTGAAAGCTAACAAAAAAATGCCAATGCTCAAACGCGGCCCGTTGATGGTCGATGTCGCCGGTCACACACTCACCGCAAACGAAAAAAATAGGCTCCAGCATCCCCTAGTAGGTGGGGTGATTTTGTTTGCCCGCAATTTTGAAACTCGCGCGCAACTCGTCGCGTTGACGCGCAGTATTCACCGGTTACGCACCCCTCAGCTCTTGATCGCGGTCGATCACGAAGGCGGTCGCGTGCAACGGTTTCGCACTGATGGTTTCACCGCACTCCCAACAATGCGCAGCTTGGGTGAGCGTTGGATGCAAGACCCCTTGCAGGCGATGCGCATGGCGACCGAGGTCGGCTATGTGTTGGGCGCAGAGCTGCGAGCGTGCGATGTTGACTTAAGTTTTACGCCAGTCCTTGATCTAGACTTTGGCGTGAGTTCTGTGATCGGCGATCGCTCTTTTCACCGCGACCCTCGCGTGGTCGCGATGTTGGCGCGCGCGCTTGCGCAAGGCTTGAAGCTAGCCGGAATGGCCGCTTGCGGAAAACACTTTCCGGGTCACGGCGCCGTGAAGGCAGATTCGCATCACGCCATCCCTCGCGACCCACGGTCGCTGACGCGCATTCTTCAAGAAGACGCTGCGCCGTACCAGTGGTTAGGGGATCAGGTGATTGCGTCGGTGATGCCTGCACATGTGATTTATTCAAAGGTTGATACACAGCCCGCGGGCTTTTCGTCGAAGTGGATCCAGGATATTTTGCGCGGCAAATTGCGCTATGACGGGGTCGTGTTTTCTGACGATCTCACCATGGAAGCGGCCGCGGTGGCGGGCGATATTTTGGCGCGTGCGCAGGCCGCACTGCAGGCAGGTTGCGATATGGCGTTGGTCTGTAATCGCCCTGATTTGGCCGATGAATTGCTTGCGCGCTTATCGCATGAGTCTGACCCAGCCTCGCTAGCGCGTATCGACCGTTTGATGCCCGCTGGGCAAGCGCCCGATTGGCAAGCGTTGCAGCAACAACTCGCCTATCGCAAGGCGCTTGAATCGGTACGTGAAATCAATGAGCGAAGCTGAAGCTCCAGATTTTGACATCAAAGAGTTTCTTGCACGCCTACCCCACCTGCCAGGCGTGTACCGGCATATTGATGTGTCGGGCGAAGTGCTCTACGTGGGTAAAGCGCGCGACTTAAAAAAACGTGTCTCGTCGTATTTTCAAAAGACAGCCTCAAGCCCACGTATTGGGCACATGGTGGCGCGTGTCGTCAAAATCGAGGTCACCGTCACGCGCTCTGAGGCCGAGGCGCTGATCCTTGAAAATAATCTGATCAAAAGCCTGCGGCCACGCTACAACATCTTATTTCGTGACGATAAGTCTTATCCCTATTTGATGCTGTCAGCACACGCTGCGCCCCGTATTGCGTATTACCGCGGTTCAACACAAAAGAAAGGCCAGTTTTTTGGCCCATATCCCAGTGCTTGGGCAGTGCGAGACACACTTCAGATTTTGCAAAAAGTGTTTCGCCTGCGTACCTGCGAAGACTCGGTGTTTTCAAATCGCTCGCGGCCCTGCCTGTTGCATCAAATTGGGCGTTGTTCGGCACCTTGTGTCAACGAGATCACCCCTGAGGCATATCAGCAAGATGCTGAGCGCGCGGCACGATTTTTAAATGGCGAAACACAGCAGATCATGGGCGATATCGAGGCCCGCATGCTGACTGCCTCGCAAGCCCTTGAGTTTGAACAGGCTGCCTTATTGCGGGATCAAATGGGGGCGTTGGCCAAGGTGTTGCATCAGCAAACAATGGAGGACACCGATCAAAGTGACACCGATATTATTGTGGTGGCGCAAGCGGGCGGGCGAGTATGTGTGAACTTGGCGATGGTTCGTGGTGGCAGGCATTTGGGTGATCGCGCATTTTTTCCGACGCACACCGATGGCGATTCTCCCTCGCAAGTGCTTGAGGTCTTTATCGCTCAGCATTATCTTGATCACCCCTTACCAGCGGCTGTCGTCGGCTCGCACGGTTTGCCCGACCCCGAGTTAATCGATTTGTTAGCCGAGTCGCGCGCGACCAAGTCACGGTTCATCAGTCGACCGCAAGGGGTGCGACGCGCCTGGCTTGAGCAAGCGACGCGCAATGCCGAGATGGCACTAGCGAACGCCTTATCTGAAACTGGGGCTCGCAGTGCCCGTACGCTCGCGTTGGCTGAGGCGCTTGAGCTCGACACCGATCCAGTGGTGCTTGAGGCGTTGCACATTGAGTGCTTTGACATCAGCCACACCGCCGGTGAGGCGACCCAAGCCTCTTGCGTGGTGTTCGCTCACCATGCGATGCAACCCTCTCTGTATCGCCGCTACAACATTGCTGGCATAACGCCTGGTGACGACTACGCGGCCATGCGTCAGGTACTGACGCGCCGTTTTGGCAAAGTTGCTGATGGCGAAGCAATCATGCCTGGTTTGGTGTTGATTGATGGTGGCAAAGGCCAGGTCGAGATCGCCAGACAAGTGTTTGTTGAACTGGGCCTGAGTATCGATGTATTGGTAGGCGTTGCCAAAGGCGATCATCGTAAGGTAGGCCTCGAAACGCTGATCTTTGCCGATGGCCGCGCGTCGCAAGCGCTTGGCCAAGAGTCTGCAGCCCTGATGTTGATTGCTCAGATTCGCGATGAGGCGCATCGCTTTGCTATCACGGGGATGCGTGCCAAACGAGCAAAAGCGCGTAACGTTTCACGCCTTGAAGATATTGATGGGATTGGCGCTAAACGCCGTCAGCGCTTGTTGGCACGCTTTGGTGGCTTTAGCGGCGTTGCAAACGCCAGTATTGAAGACCTCGCCTCGGTTGAGGGCATTTCTCCAGAGCTCGCCGAGCGACTGTATTTCGCCCTGCGGTGAAATATCCTTGTCATGATTAAGTGAGGTAGCATAGCGTCATGCCTTTTAATATTCCTATTTTTCTGACATGGCTGCGAATCGCCATGATTCCGATGGTGATCGGGTTGTTTTATCTGCCCGAGACCTGGATGACCTTACCCGTGCGCGATGCTTGTGCGGCGGGCGCTTTCATTTTGGCGGCGCTCACCGATTGGTTTGATGGATGGCTGGCACGCCGTTGGAACCAAACCTCTGCCTTTGGGGCATTTTTGGATCCAGTTGCCGACAAACTCATGGTGTCGGCGGCCTTGCTTGCGTTGTTGAATTTGGATCGCGTGGATGTCATGATCGCCTTGATTATCATCGGCCGTGAAATCACGATTTCAGCGTTGCGCGAATGGATGGCGCAATTGGGCGCTAGTGCTAGCGTCGCGGTGCACTGGTTGGGTAAATTCAAAACTGCCTCGCAGATGATTGCGATCCCATGCCTGCTGTATCACGAAGATCTCTTTGGGATCCCAGTGGCACGCGTGGGCTTCGTGTTAATCGTAGTTGCCGCTATTTTGACGGTTTGGTCGATGCTGTATTACCTGCGTCGCGCCTGGCCTGTGATTCTCGAAAAAACCACCTAGCTCGAAGCTCAGGGGGCTATCCCTCTATTTCAGTCTGACTGTCTGGTGTGAATTTGATCTAGATCAATACGCTATTGCTTGCTAGAAATTACGATTCAGGCATGAAGCCTAGATCGAGTTCTAGTTCGCAGACAGCCACCCATTCGCAGACAGTCAGCGATCCACAGACCACGGCTCACGCGGTTGGTAATCAGTCAGTCGTACAGCGCCGCCGAGGCTTGGTGCGCTTGGGGTTGGCTTGGCTTGCCATGATGCAAGTGATGATGTTTGCCTTGCCCGGGTATCTTCGGCCTGAGGCAGGCACCCAAGACAGCCTTGAAGTGCTCGACTGGGCAATCCTCTTAATGAACTGGGCAAGTCTGACACTCACGATTCCGGTCATGTTGTATTCAGCCTGGCCAATTTGGTTTGGTTGTGCCCGTGCAGGGTCAACCCGCCGGGTCACCATGGATGTGCCCGTTGGCATCAGTATGCTTGCGGCGTTTATTCCTAGCGTGATTGCGACCTTTCAGGGCTCGGGCGAAGTCTATTTTGATTCAATCACCATGTTTGTTGCGTTTTTGCTGACCGCACGTTACGTCGAGCAACGCGCCAGTTTGGTTGACGCAGACGCGTCTGCCCAAGCAAACTTGGCGAGCTTCAGTCTGCCCTTGATGGCTCAGGCCAACCGCGTCGCAACCCTGTTTGTGCTGATCCAGCTCACGGTGGCGGCTGTGATAGGTGTGGTGTGGTGGGTAATCGCCCCCACGCAGGCGTGGTCTGTCTTGGTGTCGTTACTCGTGATGAGTTGCCCTTGCGCGCTGTCTTTAGCCGCGCCGGTATCGTTGGTTGCGCTGCAAGTGAATCTGGCGCTCGATGAGCCTTTGTCTACAAACCAGCATGAGGCGCTGCTCGAACGCACCGTCCGCATTACGCGTCAAAATCTTTATGGTGCATTAGCTTGGCACGTCTTGACCATGCCCATGGCTGCCATAGGTTGGGTCACACCTTGGTTGGCTGCGCTGTCGATGTTGCTGTCCTCGGTAGCCGTGCTGCTCAATGCTTGGCGCCTCTATCGACCCAGACGGGCTGGGCTCAGCCGGGCGGTCGGTGTGTTGACACAAAATCAACACCTTCGGCCCTAGCTTAGAACCTATGGAAATTCTCTATCTGCTGTTGCCTCTGTCGTTGGCCATCGTTGCCTTGATTGGTGCCATGTTGTGGTGGGCTGTTTTTTCAGGGCAATACGACGATGCAGAGCAGGCTGGTCTTTCGATCTTGCACGACGATGATCACACGGTTAGTTGATCCTTATCAAAGGTTTAGTTGATCCATATCAAAGCTGACTTCTGCCGCACTTGGCATGATGTCAATATCAAGATTCATGAGACACGAGGCGCCAATCATGACAAGTACTGCGGCAGTTAAAACAGAAAATTTTAATTACGGTGTAGTCAGACAATTTGCCGTGATGACGGTCGTTTGGGGTGTCGTGGGCATGTTGGTGGGGGTGGTGTTAGCCGCGCAGCTGATGTGGCCTCAACTGAACTTTGATATACCGTGGCTCACTTACGGTCGTTTGCGACCTTTACACACGAATGCTGTGATTTTCGCCTTTGGTGGCAGTGCACTCTTTGCTGCCTCATACTATGTGGTGCAACGTACCTGCCAGGCACGTTTGTTCTGCGCACCGCTCGCCGCTTTCACGTTTTGGGGTTGGCAACTAGTGATTGTCGCCGCAGCCGTGACGCTGCCTTTGGGGATCACCACCAGTAAAGAATACGCCGAGCTAGAGTGGCCAATCGACATCTTGATTACGCTCGTATGGGTTGCCTACGCAGTGGTGTTTTTTGGCACCATCGTCAAGCGTAAGGTGAAGCACATTTATGTCGCCAACTGGTTCTTTGGCTCATATATTCTGACCATTGCGATTTTGCATATCGTCAACAACATCGAGATGCCCGTCTCGCTCTGGAAATCGTATTCTGCTTACGCCGGTGTGCAAGACGCGATGGTGCAGTGGTGGTATGGACATAACGCGGTGGGGTTCTTCTTAACCACCAGCTTTCTGGGCATGATGTATTACTTCGTACCCAAGCAGGCTGAGCGGCCCATTTATTCTTACCGTTTGTCGATTGTGCACTTCTGGGCCTTGGCGTTCACCTACATGTGGGCCGGTCCGCATCACCTCTTGTACACCTCGTTGCCCGACTGGACTCAATCCTTAGGCATGGTGTTCTCATTGATTCTTTTAGCGCCGTCTTGGGGCGGCATGATTAACGGGATCATGACGCTCTCGGGTGCCTGGTACAAATTGCGTACCGATCCAATCCTCAAATTCATGGTGGTCTCGCTGTCGTTTTACGGGATGTCAACGTTTGAAGGATCGATGATGTCGATCCGCACAGTCAATGCGCTTTCGCATTACACCGATTGGACCGTCGGACACGTTCATTCAGGTGCACTGGGTTGGGTCGCCATGATTACCTTTGGCATGCTGTATTACTTGATCCCTCGGCTCTGGGGACGCGAAAAAATGTATAGCGTCAAGCTCATCGAGGTTCACTTCTGGATCGCAACAATAGGTGTCGTGTTGTACATCGCCGCAATGTGGATTGCGGGAGTGATGCAAGGCTTGATGTGGCGCGCCACTGAAGTCGATGGGTCCTTGACCTATAGCTTCGTCGAATCCGTCAAATCGACCGCTCCGTTTTACTTTATCCGCTTGTTGGGTGGGTTGCTTTACCTCTGTGGAATGCTGTTGATGGCCTATAACGTGTTCAAAACAGTCATCGGGCAAACCGCGGTGAATCCAGTGGTGCCAGGCGCCGCCGCTTCAACCCCTGAATTATCTAGCTTGGCACAGGCCTGAGGAGCACATCATGGCACAACAAAAAACACCTTTCTTCTCGCACGCAACGCTTGAAAAAAATATCGGTCTGATGATTATCTGCAGTATCTTGGTCGTGCTGTTTGCCGGCTTAGTGCAGATTGTTCCGCTGTTTTTTCAGCACTCAACGACTAAGCCTTCGGCAGGTGTCGAACCCTACGATGCCATGCGCTTGATGGGCCGCGATCTATACATCCGCGAAGGGTGTGTAGGCTGCCATTCGCAGCAAATCAGGATGTTGCGTGCCGAAGTGCAACGTTATGGTCCGTACTCGGTTGCTGGCGAATCCGTCTTTGATCACCCGTTTTTGTGGGGTTCAAAGCGTACGGGTCCTGATCTGGCCCGCGTCGGCGAGCGCTACTCTGATGACTGGCATCGTATCCATCTGCGCAACCCGCGCGCAGTCGTGCCTGAGTCGAATATGCCTGGCTATCCTTGGTTAGCCACCAATCCGGTTCAAAGTGATGATATCGGCGATCGCATGCGTGCCTTACGCGTGTTGGGTGTGCCGTATACCGACGCTCAGATTAGCGCTGCACCTGCAGCACTCAAAGGCAAAACTGAAGAAGATGCGTTGGTCGCCTATCTGCAAGGATTAGGCACTGGTGTACGTAAAGCCGCACAGGCGCAGTCGCTCAAAGCAGGGGGTAAATAATGCTTGCTTATCTCAATGCGTTGTCAACGATCATGGCGATGCTGACGTTCTTTGCAATTGTATGGTGGGCGTTTTCACGCGAGCGGCAAACGGCAAACCACGAAGCGGAAATGTTGCCTTTCGCCTTGCCCGATGAAGCGCACCCACATCCACACGGAGGCACACGGCCATGAGCGACTTTGTCAACGGGTTTTGGGGGTTTTACGTTGCCTTCGTAGTGCTAGCTGGGATTGCTTGGTGCTTGTGGCTGATATTTTCGCAGCGTAAGTGGCTCAAGCCGCAACCAGGTAAGGTTGAAGATACCGGTCACGTGTGGGACGGTGATTTGCGCGAGATGAACAACCCAGTACCTCGCTGGTGGACGATGATGTACGTGATCATGTGTCTGTTTGGTTTGGGATATCTGGTGCTGTACCCAGGTTTGGGTGCTTTTCAAGGGAGCTTAGCTTACACCTCTGCTCAAGAAGTGAAGCAAGACCAAGCTGCGCTCGATGCAACGGTCAAGCCGATTTATACGCGCTTTGCCAAGATGGATATCCCACAGATTGCTGCAGACCCTGAAGCACATTTGATCGGTGAACGTTTGTTCTTGAATAACTGTGCACAATGTCACGGCTCAGATGCAAAAGGCAGTACTAGCTTTCCGAATCTGATTGAAGGTGATTCGATCTATGGTCGCCAGCCTGAGGTCTTGCTGGCAACGATCACCCAAGGCCGCAACGGCGTGATGCCAGCGTTAGGTGCAGCGATCGATGCACGGACCGCTGGGGATATTGCGCAGTATGTCCGATCACTGTCAGGTTTGGCGCATGATCAGATTCGTGTCCTGCGTGGTAAGTCAGAGTATATGAACACGTGCGCGGCCTGCCATGGCGCTGAAGGCAAGGGCAATAAGGCCTTGGGTGCACCGAATTTGACTGATGATATTTGGCTCTACGGCAGCTCAGAGGCCACCATCGTGCATAGCATTTTGAACGGACGCAATAATCGCATGCCCGCTCAAGAGCAGACCTTAACCTCTGAGCAGATCCGCTTGGTGGCAGCTTGGGTTTGGGGCTTGTCAAAAGGTGTCGATGTCACGTCTGCAACTGTCACCAGCGCCCGGGCAAAGTGAGTGGAATGAATGTCGCCTGATTCACCCGTACCTGCAGTTGTATCTGCAAATGCAACTGCAACTACAACTGCAACTACAACTGCAAAGGCATCTCTCTCTGCCGGTCTTGCCACTCCCTCAGCACTTGCTTCTACTTCTGCCCCTCCTTGGCGCCCGCTAGGCGCCAAGCCAGCGACAGACGTCTCACACGCTGTCGAACAAGCGATTCAAGACGTCAGACAAAAAATCTACATGCGTTCAGTCACGGGGATGTTTGCCCGTTGGCGTTTGCTGTTTGTTGGTTTCACACAGCTGATCTTTTATGCAGTCCCTTGGCTCACCTGCAACGGTCGTCAGGCGGTGTTGTTTGATCTTGGTGCGCGTAAGTTTTATATCTTTGGCATGGTGTTGTGGCCGCAAGACGTCATCTACTTGACACTCTTGTTGCTGATCTCGGCACTTGGGCTATTTTTATTTACGGCGATTGCAGGTCGTCTTTTTTGTGGCTATGCGTGCCCGCAAACCGTCTATACCGAAATCTTTATGTGGATCGAGCGACGCACCGAAGGCGATCGGGTTGCACGCATTCGCTTAGATGAGGCGCCTTGGTCGTTTCGCAAACTACGGGTCAAGGTCAGCAAGCACGCGCTTTGGCTCGTCGTTGCAGGGCTAACTGGCTTTACGTTTATCGGCTATTTCGCACCCATCCGCGAGCTGGGTCAGGCGTTGCTTAGCTTTACCTTTGGGCCGTGGCAGTGGTTTTGGTTTTTGTTTTATAGCTTTGCAACGTGGGGTAATGCTGGCTTTTTACGCGAACAAGTCTGCAAGTACATGTGCCCGTATGCGCGTTTTCAAAGCGTGATGGTTGACCCTGATACCTTGGTGGTGACCTACGATACGGCTCGAGGCGAGCCGCGCGGTGCGCGTTCACGCAAAGTTGATCACTATGCGCAAGGCTTGGGTGATTGTGTCGATTGCAGCATTTGCGTGCAAGTCTGCCCGACCGGCATCGACATCCGCCAGGGTTTGCAATACATGTGTATTGGTTGTGGTGCCTGCGTAGATGCCTGCAATCAAGTCATGGAGAAAATCGCGTACCCACAGGGTTTGATTCGCTATACGTCAGAGCGCGGGATGTTAGAAAAGCTCTCTGTGCAACAAGTGCGTAAGCATTTGCTGCGACCCCGTGTGTTGATATACAGCGCTTTGATGCTCGTGCTGGTGTCCATTTTTGTGACTGCGTTGGCAACTCGAACGACTTTACGGGTAGACGTGATTCGTGATCGCGGCATGCTAGGGCGCGCAGTGGCTGATGGGATGATCGAAAACGTATACCGCTTACAGATGATGAACGCCTCTGAGCACAGTCTTGTCTTGTCAATAGGAGCCGAAGGCTTGCCAGGTTTAAGTGTGAAGTTTGCCGACCCTTCTGTGGCTGTGCTGCGCCTCAAGCCTGAAGAGAACAACAGAAATATTTCAATCACTGATTTGCCGCAGGTTGAGATCGCAGCCGCCTCGAATCGAGTGTTGGCGGTCGTGCTGCGAGCCCCGCGCGATGCAGCCAAGCCTGGGTCTCATCCGATTCATTTTGTCACAACCTCAAGCGCGCCTGATGGGCATGTTTCACTGACGGTGCGAGAGGCTTCAAGTTTTATCATGCCTCAATAAAAAGCTTCATTAAAAATAGGATTCCAAAAGATGAGCGTACAAGAAGAAAACGATTTGGAAGCAGCGTTACCTTGGTGGCGTCAACGTTGGCCTTGGCTGCTCATGGCGGGCCCTGCGGTTGCGATCGTGGGCTGTGCAATCACGATTGTGCTGGCGTTTCAAGGCTTTTCAGATCAGTCGATTGTTGATGGAGGTATCAAACGAGGTTTAGTCGTCGAAAAAGTCTCGACGCAGACGCCTTTGTCGCAACCTCACTGATGCAAGGCTGATGATGAACCGTCGATCGTTGATGTTGATCTTATGGCCGTCATTTTTAATGGCAGGGGTAGCAAGCGCGATCGTGTTTGCGTTAATCGACCCGCTTGATGTCGCGATCTTCGGTTACTTTCGGCCCGAACGCGACGTACTTTACGCAGCTGGCTTCTTCTTTTTTTGGTTGATCGCCGGGCTCTCTAGCATCCTGACACTGTATATGCTGCCCACCAAGCAAGATGCGCAGCACGATATTGGATTTTAGTGTCGTTCGCCCGCTAACATGCGCGTCGCGGTGTAGGTCATGACATCAACGCCGTCTTGATTTTTGACGTCTATGCGCGAGGTCACGACAGCGCGGTTGAGCTTAGACGTTGGCTTAATTGCCGTGACTTCAACCTCAGCCCATACTGTGTCACCTGCAACAACTGGGTGCAGCATTTTTTTATGAACTTCAAGCAAGGCCAAGCCCGTGCCTTGCACCATGCCTTGCATGAGTAAGCCTTCGATCAGACCATAGGTCAACCCACCGGGTGCCGGACGCCCTTTCATGGCGCCATGTTCAAATGTTCGGTCAATAAAGATGGTCTCGAGCATCCCCGTGACGCTGATGAAATTAATGATATCGGTCTCGGTAATGGTGCGTCGAAACGTTCTGAAGCGCTGTCCAACAGATAATTCTTGCCATGTGTAACCGGCGCCTAGCAATTGAGCATCGCTCATGACCTCTCCTGTGGGTTTTGTGCGCTCTGAACAAACAAATACAATAGGGGCACACAGTTATTTCTTGTTGTAGCTGCGGTATATTCGAGTTGAAGTATAGGGCATGTCGCTGTCGCGTTGCTTTGCCCCAACCCCATGATTTTCAGGATTATTTCTTATTATGCTGACCGCGCTTGAGTTCAATCAGGTTCCAGCCCAAGAGGCTGCCTTTCGCAGTGAAATCAGACAATTTTTAAATGAAGCACTCGTTGGTATGCCTTCGCACGCTAAAGCGCGCTCTTGGATGGGAACCAGCGACGACTTCAGCAAGAAGTTGGCTAAGCAGGGTTGGCTTGGGCTCACGATTCCGAAAGAGTATGGTGGGTCAGGCAAAGGTTTTTTTTCAAGATTCGTGCTGTCTGAAGAGTTACTGGCTTCAGGTGCGCCTGTTGCCTCTCACTGGATTGCAGATCGTCAAAGCGGCCCGTTATTGTTGCGCTATGGCACTGAGGCACAACGCCAGTTTTATATTCCACGAATCTGCCGTGGCGAAGCTTTTTTCTGTATCGGTATGAGCGAGCCCAGTTCAGGCTCTGACTTAGCCAGTATCCGCAGCCGTGCGCAGCGCACCGAGGCCGGTTGGCTGCTCAACGGCAGCAAAATCTGGACAACCAATGCCCACGGTTGTCATTACATGATCGCACTGGTTCGCACCTCTGGAGAAACCAGCGATCGTCAGAAGGGTCTCTCTCAAGTCATCATTGATTTAAGTTTGCCCGGCGTGACCGTGCGCCCCATCACAGACATGGCTGGCGATGCACATTTCTCTGAAGTGTTTTTTGACAACGTCAAGCTTGGCGCAGATGCCTTGGTCGGCACTGAAGGTCAAGGCTGGGATCAGGTCAATGCTGAGTTGGCCTTTGAGCGCAGCGGCCCCGAGCGTATTTATTCGAGCATCGCATTGTTAGATTGCTGGATCGAGGCTTTGCGTGCTCAGGCCATTGACGACACCGAAACAAGTTCGTTAGTGGGGTCTATGGTTGCTGAAATGGCAACCTTGCGGGCGTTGTCGCTGGCGGTCACGCAAAAATTGGTCGATGGCGAGAGCCCTGCGATTGATGCCTCAGTGGTCAAAGATTTTGGCACTGATTTTGAGCAAAGATTGATTAGCAATATTGCGGCGTGGCTAGGCACGCATCCCGAATTTATTGCGTCGCCAGATCTGTTGCAGACCCTGGGCTACCTTGAACAAATGGGCGCGACCTTCTCACTGCGAGGCGGTACGCGCGAGATTTTGCGTGGCATCATCGCACGCGGTTTAGGATTGAGGTAACGATTATGCAAAACGATTTTTATGATTCAGCAGAGC
Organism: Gammaproteobacteria bacterium; assembly: GCA_030832095.1. Classification (GTDB taxonomy): domain Bacteria; phylum Pseudomonadota; class Gammaproteobacteria; order Burkholderiales; family Burkholderiaceae_B; genus Zwartia; species Zwartia planktonica. The sequence goes on from JAURJT010000047.1 coordinate 15,439, forward strand.
GTTTGTTTGGCGAAGTCTGCACGCCGGCCGTGATACGGCAAATCGAAGGTGGCGCTGACACGGCCAACTTGTGGTCCGCGCTGAGTTCAGTCGGGTTTACCGATGCGCTCTTGCCAGAAAGCGCCAATGGCGCAGCCTTGACGCTCACTGAGGTGTGGCCCATGCTGTTTTCAATGGGGCGGCACGCGCTGCCCTTGCCTTATGCACACACTCTGCTGGCGCGTGCCTGGCTGCAGCAGGCGCACGCAACAACGTGTGCCAAAGCCTCAGTACTCGCCCAAGGTGTACCTGAAGGCACCATCACTTTTGCGCCTTTTCGCGTTGCGGCAGATGGCGCGGGTGTGCAGGCCGCTGGCGTGAATTTTGGTCTCACTGCGACTTGGGTGTTGGTGCAAAGTGAAGCCTCTGTGTGGCTCTTGCCCGCCTCAAAGGCGCAACGCACACCATCAGGTGGTCATGGGTCGCTCGATGCTGATTTAAGTTGGTCTGCTGACGTCGCACAGGCTTCGTTGCTGGGGCAGTTTAAGCAGCCTCAGTTTCGTGAATTGTTGGCACTGTCGCTAGCGGTACTGATTGCTGGGGCGGCTGATCGGGTCTTTGAAATGACGCTCGGTTGGGCCAATCAGCGTGAGCAATTTGGCAAGCCAATTGGCCGGTTTCAAGCCTTGCAACAGCAAATTAGTGAAGTGGCCGAACAGGTGTTCGGTGCCCGGATGGCTGCCGAAATGGCCTGTCGTAGCGCCACTTGGCAGCCTGCGTCGGCCCTTGTGGCCTTAGCAAAGGCCCAAACCAGCCAGGCGGTCGCGCGTGTTGTCGCGGTTGCGCACGCAGTACACGGTGCGATTGGCGTCACGCAAGAGTTTGATCTGCAGCTGTACACGCGTCGCTTAAACGAGTGGGCCCGGGCGGGCGGTGGTGCTGGGTATTGGTCGGGTGTTTTAGGCCAGCAGGTACTTCAGGCCAACAGTTCTGCCCTTGATTTTGTACGCACTGAATTGTTTGCCGAGCCTGCGGCGTAAGTGGCGATCAGCAGGGCTTGCCGACCAACTCGTTCAGCGCGTGCATATCGATGATTTTGACTTCGCGTTGGCTGATTCTAATCACGCCATCGCGAGCAAAGCGTGAAAACAGCCGACTGATGGTTTCTAGCGTGAGCCCAAGGTAATTACCGATTTCTTCGCGACTCATGCGCATCACAAAATCGGTTGGCGAATATCCCAAAATTGCTAAGCGTTGTGAAAGATTGCTTAAAAAAGCGGCCAGACGTTGCTCAGAGCGCATCGATCCCAAGGCCAATAACACCTGATGCGAGCGCGCGATTTCTTTACTCATGAGGCGGCGAATTTGGTGCTGTAGCGAGGGCACGTAACGACTGATTTCGTCAATATCCTGTACGCGCACGACACAGACTTCAGAGTCTTCCATGGCGATGGCTGACGAACTGTGTTCACCTTCGATCATGCCATCTAAGCCGACGATTTCACCCGGCAAGAAAAAGCCCGTGATTTGTTGGGCACCGTTCGCTTCTTCGAGCAGGGTTTTTAACGAGCCGCTACGCAGACCAAACAACGCGTTCAGGTTCTCGCCGTGCCGATAGAGGGCCTGACCTTTTTCAACGCGGATGCGCTCTTTGACAAGCGTATCTAGCTGTTCAACTTCATGAGCTGGCATACCGACAGGTAAACACACATGGCCCATCATGCAGGTCGAGCAGTGGGTTGAGGTCGATTCAACTGGAATTCGTTTTTGCATCTTTGCACCTCCCACGCTAGTGGCTTTAAAAGTTTAAATCACTGAGTTCATGCATTCTTAGTACTGAGCTTACACCCTGATTGTATTCCTCTTGATTTTAGTTAAGTCTTAAATGAAGGAGTATTGATTTAAATCAGGTTGCCACCACCATAGAACGCCCACACTCTTCACGAGGATCGTGGCAGCGAGACAGCGCGACAGCGAGATAGCGAGATAGCGAGATAGCGAGATAGCGTCTTGATTTTGAGTGCGAGTGCCGGTCTAGAGTCCCTGCCCGCTAAGGATTTGTTTGCCCGCCCTTGAAAAACCGTAACTCGGCCGCATTTAACAAAAATCCCCAACAGGCCAAAAGCCATTGTTTCAGGAAACGACTATGCGATTCGATAAATTAACCACTAAGTTTCAGCAGGCACTTGCCGATGCGCAAAGTATGGCTTCGCGTAGCGAGCATCCTTACATTGAACCCGTGCACGTTCTCTCTGCCTTGTTGGCCGACACAGAGAGCGGTGCGTCGAGTTTGTTGTCACGCGCAGGCGTGGCTGTCAACCGGCTGCAAACGGCGCTAGAGGCTGTTTTGAAAGGCTTGCCCAAGGTGAAGGGCGGCGATGACAACATTCAGGCGAGCCGCGACCTGCAGTCTGTATTCGCGCGCACCGACAAAGAGGCTGCCAAGCGTGGCGATACCTACATCCCCAGTGAATTATTTTTGCTTGCCTTGGCCGATGACAAAGGCGATGTTGGGCGTTTGCTCAAAGAATCAGGCTTGCAACGTAAGCCGCTTGAGGCAGCGATTGATGCCGTGCGCGGCGGTGAGTCGGTCAAAGATCAAGAGGGCGAATCCAATCGCGAGGCATTATCCAAATACACAATGGATCTGACTGAGCGTGCGCGCCAAGGCAAACTTGATCCTGTGATTGGTCGCGATGACGAAATTCGTCGTGCCATTCAGATCTTGCAGCGGCGCACCAAAAATAATCCAGTGCTGATTGGTGAGCCTGGTGTCGGTAAAACTGCAATCGTCGAGGGCTTAGCCCAGCGTATTGTGAACGATGAAGTGCCAGAGTCTTTGCGCGGCAAGCGAGTCTTGTCCCTCGATTTGGCCAGCCTGTTGGCTGGTGCCAAATTTCGTGGCGAATTTGAAGAACGCTTAAAAGCTGTGCTCAAAGAATTGTCGCAAGATGACGGCAACAATATCGTCTTTATTGATGAACTGCACACGATGGTGGGTGCGGGTAAGGCCGAAGGTGCAATGGACGCTGGCAATATGCTCAAGCCCGCGCTCGCGCGTGGCGAGCTGCATTGCATTGGCGCGACCACCCTTGACGAATATCGCAAGTACATTGAAAAAGACGCGGCACTTGAGCGACGTTTTCAAAAGGTGATTGTTGACGAGCCAAACGTCGAGTCGACGATTGCCATTTTGCGCGGGCTGCAAGAGCGCTATGAACTGCATCATGGCGTAGATATCACTGACCCGGCCATCGTGGCGGCGGCCGAGCTATCCAATCGCTACATCACCGATCGTTTCTTACCCGACAAGGCGATTGATTTGATCGATGAAGCGGCTGCTCGTATTCGCATGGAGATCGACTCTAAGCCCGAGGTCATGGATCGTCTCGATCGCCGCATCATTCAATTAAAAATTGAGCGCGAAGCGGTAAAAAAAGAGACCGATGAGGGCTCGATTCGACGGTTTCAGATCATTGAAGAAGAGCTTGAAAAGCTGCAGCGCGAATACAACGATTTTGAAGTGATCTGGAAAAGTGAAAAAGCCGCCGTGCAGGGCACGCAGTCGATTAAAGAAGAGATCGAGCGTGCGCGCGCCGAGATGGCCGAGCTGCAACGCAAAGGTCAGTTTGATAAATTGGCTGAAATCCAATATGGCAGCTTGCCAGAGCTCGAGTCGCGCTTAAAGGCGGCTGAACTAGCAGGGGCCACGCCCGGTACGACCGAGCGCCCGCGGCTTTTGCGCACCCAGGTTGGTGCCGAAGAGATTGCAGAGGTCGTGTCACGCGCCACGGGCATTCCTGTGTCAAAAATGATGACCGGCGAGCGTGACAAGTTACTCAAAATGGAAGATCGCCTGCATCAACGTGTAGTCGGTCAGGATGAGGCCGTTGGGCTGGTGGCTGACGCGATTCGGCGTTCACGTGCGGGTCTGTCTGATCCGGCACGTCCTTACGGTTCGTTCTTGTTCTTGGGGCCAACTGGCGTTGGTAAAACCGAGTTAACGCGTGCGCTTGCTGATTTTCTGTTCGACTCTGATGATCACTTGATTCGTATCGATATGAGTGAGTTCATGGAGAAGCATTCGGTCGCTCGCTTGATTGGCGCGCCTCCGGGCTACGTCGGTTACGAAGAGGGCGGCTCGTTAACCGAGGCTGTGCGACGCAAACCTTATAGCGTGATTCTGTTTGATGAGGTCGAAAAAGCACACCCCGATGTGTTCAACGTACTGTTGCAGGTGTTAGATGACGGTCGTTTAACCGATGGCCAAGGTCGTACCGTTGACTTTAGAAACACTGTCATTGTGATGACGTCAAACCTTGGCTCTCACCACATTCAAGCAATGGTCGGTAAACCTTACGAAGCGATCAAAGAGGTGGTCTGGGATGAAGTCAAACAACACTTCCGCCCAGAGTTCTTGAATCGCATTGACGAGGTCGTGGTGTTTCATGCCTTGCAAAGTCAGCACATCGAGAAGATTGCCGGTATTCAGATTCAGCGCTTGACGAAAAGGCTTGCACAACAAGACATGGTGCTTGAGGTGTCTGCAGTGGCCTTAGCAGAACTTGCCCGAGGCGGGTTTGATCCAGTCTTTGGTGCCAGACCGCTGAAACGTGCGATTCAGCAGAATCTTGAAAACCCGATCGCCAAGCTGATCCTGCAAGGCAAGTTTGGGCCCAAAGACGTCGTGCCAGTGGATTGGCGAGATGGCAAGTTTGTCTTTGAGCGTACGTTGCAATAGCGTTGACTAACAGAGGAGTTCTAAAGATGATTTCTCTTTAGAACTGCTTCGGTGTTGCCCCGACTGTGCGTCACTCGCTGTGAATGTTTGACCTGCGCGCTCTGTATGGTGCGCGCAAGTCGCAGAAGTTAGATAGGGACAGCAGTTTGCTCTGTGCGCAAACACCGAGCACTGTGGTCTAGCGTCAGCCACACTAGCTCGGGCACGGTTTGTTTGCACGATTCAACTGCCAGGCTACAGCGTTCGGCAAAGGCGCAGCCTGGCGGCAGTTTGGTTAGGTCAGGGGGTGACCCCGAAATCGTCTCTAGGCGAGTCCCTTTTTTGACTGCGCCGTGCGCCAGGCTTTTCAACAACGCGCGCGTGTAGGGATGTCGTGGCGAGCGCATGATCGCACGTGTCGTGCCTTGTTCGACAATACGTCCGGCGTACATCACAGCGATGCGATCCGCCACCTCGACAGCTGCACCGATATCATGCGTCACGAAAATCACTGACAAGCCCAACTCGCGTTGCAGTTCTCGCAACAACAACAAAATTTGGATCTGTACCGTGGCATCAAGTGCGGTTGTTGGTTCGTCGGCCAGCAGTAACTGAGGTTCACTGGCTAGAGCCAACGAGATCATCGCCCGTTGTCGCATACCACCCGACATCTCGTGCGGGTAGGCATCTAGGCGCCGCTCGGGGCTTGGAATGCGTACGCGTTCAAATAATGAAAGTGCGCGGGCACGCGCCTTATCGCGGCTGATGTTTTCGTGCCGCAGGATCGCTTCGATGATTTGGCTGCCGACCGTGTACACCGGGTCAAGCGCCAAGAGAGGTTCTTGAAAAATCATTGAGGCAACTTTGCCCCTAAAGCTGGATAAGGCGCCGCTTGACAGTTGAACAACGTCTTGACCGCCAACTAAAATTTGACCGTCAATTTTTGAACGTGCAGCGTTGTGTAAGCGCAAGATCGAGCGCAAGGTGACGCTCTTGCCTGAACCAGACTCACCGATCAGGGCGACGACTTCACCGCGCTTCACAGCAAGCGTGACGCCATTGACGGCTTTGACGGGGCTTTTGCCGCCCGTAAACGTAACGGTGAGGTCGCGAATATCGACAAAGGGGGTTTCGGTGGTGTTCATGCTGCCCCTTGATTATTTGAAACGGCTTGCTGAGTTGAAACGGCTTGCTGAGTTGAAACGGCTTGCGAGTGTCCGCTGTCTTCGACATGGATCCAACAGGCGACGCCCTGACCATCTTTGCTTGATACTAAGGGCGGCATTTTTGTTGAGCAGATAGGCTGCGCCTGAGCACAGCGAGTATGAAAACGGCAACCAGAAGGTGGGTTGATAGGATTGGGAGGATCGCCCGCCAGCGGAGGCGTCTCGGTTCGATTGTCGGGATCCATTGAGGGCACTGAGGAGAGCAGTGCACGCGTGTAGGGGTGACGCGGCGAGTTAAACAGCGTTTCGCAGTCGCCAATTTCGACGACTTGGCCCAGATACATCACCATGACTCGATCCGAGATATAGCGCACGACATTAAGATCGTGGCTAATAAACACGTAGGTGAGTTTGAATTCTTCTTTGAGATCCAGCAAAAGATTGAGCACCTGCGCCTCGACTGATTTATCGAGAGCAGAGACAGCTTCATCCAAAATAATCAGGCGTGATTGCAGGGCAAGCGCGCGCGCAATGTTGACGCGTTGTCGCTGCCCGCCCGACAGTTCGTGTGGATAACGCTCGGCAAAACGCTTGGGGTCTAGGCCGACACGTTGTAATAAATCTCGCGCCCGTGCAATTGCATCATTTTTACTGACGCCGTGTACCTGAGGCGCAAATGCGATCGAGTCTTCAATCGTGAGGCGTGGATTCAACGAGGCGTAACTGTCTTGAAACACCATTTGCGCCTGACGCCTGAACTCTTTCAGACTAAGGTCACGACTGCCCACTGACTGCCCATCAAAAATAATATCGCCATGATCGGCGGTGATTAAATTCATTAACAGTCTTGCCGTCGTGGATTTACCACAGCCTGATTCGCCGACAACACCAAGGGTTTCGCCTTTGCGAACCATGAAATCAATGCCATCAACAGCACGAACAACGCCACCGCCTTTTCCTAAGATATCTTTCTTCAGTGCAAAATGTTTGATGAGGTTCTTAACCATCAGTAGTGGTTGCGCGGTGCCACCAACATCAACAGTCTCGTTTAGAGGGGTGTTCATCAGTTTTTGATCTCCATGGCTGAGCGCAACCCATCAGAGAGCAGGTTAAAGGCGATTGAGGTGATAAAAATCATGACGCCGGGCAAAGCGGCAATCCAAGGCTGTACATAAATGGCGGTACGCAAGGTGTTGAGCATCAGGCCCCACTCAGGCTCGGGTGGTTTAACGCCTAAGCCCAAAAAGCTCAGGCCAGATGCCAAGATCATCGAGACTGCAATCAAGCTTGTTGAGTAAACAAAGATTGGGCTCAGCACATTACCCAATACATGCACTCGAATAATCGTCAGGGCGTTAGCCCCTGAAGCGCGCGCGGCTTCAACAAAGTCACGGCTACGGATTTGGGTGGTCACACTTTCGGCCACCCGTGCGATCGGCGGTATGAAAACGATGGTCAGTGAGATCAACGAATTCGTGATGCCTGTGCCCAGCACCCCAGACAGCGCGATGGCCAACAGCACTGACGGAAACGCGTAGAACACATCAATCGTACGCATGATCGAGGTGTTGAGCATGCCACCTGCGTAGCCCGCGATAATGCCGATGGTTGAGCCAATGACAAACGCCAGTAGCACTGGCGTGATCCCCATAAAAAGAGACAGCCGTGCGCCCACCATTAAGCGAGATAGCATGTCACGGCCTAACTCGTCGGTGCCCAAGGGGTAGCCTTCGAAGCCGATGGGTTTGAGTCGCTTCATGATTGAGGCGGCATAGGGATCTGCAGGGGTGATCCACTGACCCAGCACAGCCATGATTAGCAGGCACAAAATGACGAAGGCTGCGAACATGGCAACCTTGTCGCGCACCAGGCGCGCAAACACGTTTTGCCAGTAGCCGGCAGAGCGTTCGACATCGAGTGACGGAATTTTTTTAGTATCGACCGTAATGTTCAACATGGGTTCAGCCTCGCGCGATACGTGGGTCAAGCATGGTCTGAATAATATCGACAATCATGTTGAGAACGACAAAGAAAGTGGCGAGTACGAGAATTGTCCCTTGCAGCAAAGGCAGATCTCGTTGAAAAATCGCGGAGTTTAGTAAAAAGCCAGTACCAGGCCACGAGAACACGGTTTCGATCAAGATCGAACCGCCCAGCAGGTAGCCCAGCTGCAAACCCATCACGGCCAGGGCTGTCGGGGCTGCGTTTTTAACCACATGCATGAAAATCCCGATATTGGTCAACCCCTTTGCTTTCAGTCCGACAATAAATTCTTGCGACAAAATTTCTGCAACGAGTGCACGCACTGTGCGCGAGATAATACCCATCGGGATCACGCTCATTGTGATCGCAGGCAAGACCATGTGCTTGATGTGCTCCCAGTTCCATTGCCAGTCTGACGAACCGCCGGGCCCAGCGCCGTTGGGCGGTAACCACATCAGCAGTGAACTGAAAATGATCACCAGCACCATGCCAAGCCAGTAATGCGGCACGCTGACACCTAAGACCGAGGTCAGGGATGCCGCTTTATCTACCCATGAGTTTTGAAAATAGCCGGCTACGAAGCCGAATAAACAGCCAAAAATAAAGCCGATCATCGTTGCCACGGCGGCTAACCTAAAGGTGTTGTGCACCGCACGCAAGACTTCGCTCGTGACAGGCCGGCCACTCGCAATCGAGGTCCCTAAGTCACCTTGCAGCGCGCGCCAACCCCACCGAAAAAATTGTTCAGGATAAGACTTATTAAAGCCATAGATCTCCATCAACTGTTTTTGCAATTCTTGCGAGGCATCGGGTGGCATGATCGATACAAGTGGATCGCCCGGAGCCAAGTGCACGAGCGCGAAACACACCAGCGCCACGCCAAACATAATGGGCAAGGTGTATAAAACCCGTTGGAACATAAAGCTCAGCATACAAACAGCCTTTAAAAAATCTTTAAATCGATCGTTGGCACTTGACGATGGTGATCAGACAAAATAAATACGGCGACACCACTATTCGCGGTGCCGCCGTAGTCGCAAAAAAATTAGTCTTTTGTCATCGTTGCGATATCAATAAACCAACTCTTTGGCTGAACAACGTTTTTGACTTTCGTGCTCATTGCACGTGGGCCAACGTCATGCGCGATCCAGACGAAAGCGGCTTCGTCAACAATCTTAGCGTGTAGCTTTGCTAAGGCATCGTCACGCCCTTTTTCGTCAAAGTTTGTGCGAGCATTTGTCACTAACTGCTCAATCTCTGGGCTGCCGAAATAACCCCAGTTATTGGAAACTGGCGGAAACGCTTTGGTGCTTGAGAAACGAACCATGGCGAAAAACGGATCCATCGCAGAGAAGCTGACGTTGGTCGCGGTTGCCCCGTTGGCAGCTGGATCTTTAGCACCCAAGCGCCAGCTGTTAAACATGGTGTTCCATTCGATCACATCAAACTGGATATCAAAGAAGCACTGTTTGAGAGACTGTTGCACAAACTCGTTCATGGGTAAGGGTTGCATCTGCCCTGATCCAGAGGCCGAGATTTGCACTTTCGTCTTCATTGGCTTGCCAGCCGAGTAGCCTGCGTCTGCCATCAGTTTTTTGGCGGCTGCAGGGTCGTACTTGATGTCAAACGTTGGGGTGCCAAACCAAGGGTGCCCGGGTGGGAAGGTGCCCTTGGGGATGCCCATCATCTCACCGAGCAAAGTCTTCAAGCCAGCGCGGTCAACGCACAAGTTAGCGGCCTGACGCACGCGTTTGTCTAGCCAAGGTGAGCCGTCAGCAAAAGACAGCTGCCAGGGCCACACGTGGGGTTGTGGATTGCTATAGATGGTAAAGCCGCGTTGCTTAATTTGCGGCATCGCATCGGGGGAGGGGGCTTCAATCCAGTCAACTTGGCCTGAAAGCAATGCGGCTGTGCGTGCATTGGCCTCAGGCATTGGAATCATCACCACGCGGTCAATTTTCGGTACGCGCTTGGCATCCCAGTAGTCTTTGTTGGCAACAAGCTCTAAGCGCTCACGCGGTACAAAACGAGCCATTTTAAAGGGGCCAGAGCCCGAGGCATCGGCGGCGAACGCGGTCCAGGCTTGCTTGGCACGCTCGGCTGGGTCAGTCACTGTGGCCGGAACAGCCTTAAGCTTTTGGTCCCACTTGGCTGGCGAAGCCATAAACAAGTTGGTCAAGTTGATGGGCAAAAACGAATCGGGCTCGCTCGTGGTGAGTTCCACGGTCATATCATCAATTTTTTTGGCACTGCGCAAGGTGGGCATACGCGAGGCGGTGGCGCCGACTTGGCTAGCGTCAAAATGGGCTGCGCTCTTGTCCAAAACCTTTTGCACGTTCCAGACGACCGCGTCAGCATTGAACGCCGAACCATCATGAAACTTCACGCCAGGGCGCAATTTAAAAATCCATTTGGTTTTGTCCGTTGCATCAACTGCCCATGACAGCGCCACACCAGGAATCACGACGCTGGCTGCGTCCGCTTTCGATAAATCCCACTGAGTGAGTGAGTCATACATTGGGATACCGGTAAACCGGTTGCCTTCAAAGCCTTGATCAGGCTGCCCCAAGGTTCTGGGGATATCTGCAGCTGTCATGGCGATTGTCAGGGTTTTATTCTGTGCCAACGCTGGTTGAGCAAAGGCTGTGGCTAACACGCCAGCTATTAGCGACATGCGCAAAAAAGACTTTTTCATGGATTCTCCGAAGGATTGAATGACTGAATTCGTGCCAAAGTGACTGAATAAATTTTTTTACCCGTTTATGTCCACCGAGATCGCTGACCACTAGAAAAAAACTGCAACCTCGTTGTATCATCCCAAGCAATTAGCGTGCCATGTACGCTTAGGCTGCTAGTTGCTTAAAATGAATCGCCAAACTGATCACCACCAAGAAATTCTGTGCGTAAGTATTGGGTCAAATCCAACGCTTATTTGGGATGATTTTTACTTCATGCAATATGTTGGTGCGTAAAGAATTAATTTTGGGGCATTTTTGTCCATTATGGTGCAACATAATGCTTGCATAAGTTAGGAAAGTTAACCGACCTTTCAAAATGAAACTACTCCTTATTAACCCTAATACCTCCGATGCGATGACAGCCGGGATCGCCCAAAGCGCTCAGGCGGTTGCCGCCGCTGGCACGCAAATCATTGCCGTGCATCCTAGTTTTGGCCCACTTTCCATTGAGGGGCATTACGACGAAGCCTTTGCGGCTGCGGGTGTGGCCGAACAAGTGCGGCTCGCTCAAGCGCAACGCCCAGACGGGATTGTGATTGCCTGCTTTGGAGACCCGGGTTTAGAAGCGGCCCGCGAAGCGACGCATGCACCAGTATTGGGCATCGCCGAGGCAGCATTTCATGCCGCCAGCATGCTTGCAACTGGATTTTCAGTTGTTACAACCATGACACGCACTTGCATCATTGCTGAGCGTTTGGTGCAACGGTATGGGTTTGAGCACCAATGTCGTGGGGTGCACGGCACTGACATCGCAGTGTTAGACCTAGAAGATGGTGGTGAACCCCTGACACGCCAGATTGAAGACGTCGCCCGCGAAGCCTTGGCGCGCGATCGCAGTGGTGCCATTGTGCTGGGCTGTGCTGGCATGTCTGCACTTTGCCACACCCTCACTGAGCGCCTGGGCGTGCCCGTGATTGATGGCGTCTCAGTTGCTGTCAAGTTTGCCGAGGCCTTGGCCGCCTTGGGCTTAGGCACAAGCAAGCGCGGGGATTATGCAACGCCGCTGCGCAAAACCTATACAGGATGGGCTGCCCCCCTAGGCTGGCCAGATTGACCCGCACCCAGTCTTTATTTGCGGTTCACCTGGTGGCGGTCTTGTTCGGTGCAACGGGTGTGTTGGGCGAGTTGATCACAGCCGATCCGGCATTTATTACTTGGGGAAGGGCTGCGTTTGCTGTTCTGGCGTTGACCCTGTTTGGGCGGCTCTTGCTCGCCCAGCCACGATTAAGCGTCTTGGGTCACGGGCGCTGGGTGGCGTTACTTTGCTCAGGCGCGGTCCTGGCATTGCACTGGGTCACCTTTTTTATTTCTGTCAAAGTGGGTGGGATCGCGATCGCGACGCTGGGTTTTGCTAGTTTCCCTGCCTTTATTACGCTCATTGAGTGGGGCCTGCTGCGCGAGAAGGTGACTCGCGCAGAATGGGTGCGTCTGTGGCTGGTCAGCCTTGGGCTGCTACTAATTACCCCCTCGTTTGAGCTGTCAAATTTAGGCACTGAAGGCTTACTGTGGGGCTTGCTGTCAGGGGCAAGTTTTGGTGTGCTGGCGGTACTGAACCGGCGCTATTTGACTGAGGTCAACGCGTTCGCAGTGGCGGGCCTGCAAAACGCCGTGGTTTTTTTGGTGATGTCGCCCTGGGTACTGGGCTCGCTTGGGCAAATTAGCCTGACCAATTGGCTCTGGGTGGCAGCATTGGGTGTGCTCTGTACGGGCTTGGCGCATCTTTTGTTTGTGTCGAGTTTGCGGCATTTGCCGGCCCGCAGTGCCGGGCTGGTGGTGGCCCTTGAGCCCATCTACGCGATTGCGTTCGCCTGGTGGTTTTTCAGTCAAGAGCCGTCGCCGCGCACCTTATTGGGCGCGGCAGTCATCATTTTGACAATCCTGAGCGCCAGTCTGGCTCTGCAAAAAGCGCGTTGACATCCTTTCCCTGAACGGTGAGGATTTCCGCGCCCTCTGTTAAACGTTATCATTGAGCCATGACCTCATCGATTTCATCCTCTTCTAACACGCCTGCGCCCGAGTCAAGCGCTCAGGCGCAGGGGCGCGACATCACCCGCGCTATGCTGAGTTGCGTGGTGCCGGCGTTTAATGAACACGATAATCTGGGCCTGTTGTTACCGCGCTTGCAGGCGGTGCTGACCCAAACCGGTGCCAACTGGGAAGTCATCGTTGTCGATGATGGCAGTCGCGATGCCACCGCAAGCCTGATGGCTGCGTGGGTGTGTAACCCTGGTTTTCGCTTTGTGCAATTGTCACGTAACTTCGGTAAAGAGCCCGCCATCACGGCCGGCATCGAAGCTGCCACGGGCGATGTGGTGATGATTCTGGATGCTGATCTGCAGCATCCGCCAGAGTTGCTGCCCGCCATGTTGGCGCGCTGGCAGGCCGGCGTTGATATGGTCTACGCGGTACGAGAAACCCGCGCTGACGAAACCGCAGGTAAGCGTTGGGGCACGAAATTATTTTATTCGTTGCTCGCGAGTTCGCGAGGCGTAAAAGTGCCTCCCGATGCCGGCGATTTTCGTTTAATGGATCGCGCCGTCGTCGATGCGCTGTGCCAATTGCCCGAACGCAATCGGTTTATGAAGGGTCTTTACGCCTGGGTGGGGTTTGAGTCCGAGCCAATCACGTATAAGCCTGCCGAGCGCCAACATGGGCAAACGCATTACAGCGCCTTTAAGTTGTTGACCCTCGCGCTTGCGGGGCTCACCTCCTTTACAACTTGGCCCTTACGCGCGGTGAGCTTGTTTGGTTTTCTCGTCTCAATGTGTTCGTTTGTGTATGGGCTTTATATTATTTGTGAATATTTTCTGTTCTCAAATCCGGTAAGTGGCTGGCCCACCATTGTGACCATCCTGTTGTTTTTCTCTGGTATCACCCTGATTTCAATCGGCATTGTCGGCGAGTACATTGCCAGAATTTTTGAAGAAGTCAAAGGGCGCCCCCTCTATATCGTGCGCCGCGCAAGCGGGCGTCGCTTTCGTGAGTAATGCGGCACAGCAGGCCGCGGTGCCAGCGCTGATCCCGATTGCTGTTTGTGCCGACGATTTTGGACTTGAAGCCGGAGTCGACCAGGCGATTGTGGCGCTTGCCAAACTTGGGCGAATCAGTGCAACAGGTTGTCTGGTGCAGGCGACCAACTTCGCGCAATCTGCACGTGCGCTCAAGGGATTACCCATCGATCTCGGGTTGCACTTAAACCTGACCGAGCCCCTGGGGCAAACGGGGCTGCGTTTGCCGCTAGGCCAGTTATTGTGGCGCACCTATTCAGGTCTGATTGCTAAACAGGCCGTCGCCGAGCAAATCGAAACTCAGCTTGATTTGTTTGAAAAGCACGTTAGCCAAGTACCGGATTTTATCGACGGGCACCTGCATGTGCATCAGTTTCCGGTGGTTCGTGAGTTGTTGCTGCAGGCGATACAACGACGTTACTCCCACAAGTTGCCCTGGATTCGCGATACGCGCGCGGCCCCAATGTCTGCACAGTTACCTGTGATGCAACGCTTGAAGGCGCGGCTGATTGGGGCCTTGGGCGCCTCAAGCCTAATTCGCCAGGCTAAACAGTCGGGCATACACAGCAATCAAGGTTTTGCAGGGGCTTACGATTTTGATCGCCCGCATCCGGCTTACGAAACCATGCTCAATGCCTGGCTCGAGCAAGCGGCTTCGCACCTGTTGTTGATGGTGCATCCAGCCACCCAAGCCTCATCGGCGCTCGCGTTTGGTGTTGCCCGTATCGAAGAGTACCGGGTGTTATCGAGCGACGCTTTTGCTGCACGTTTGCAGCAACGCGGTTTGCAGATCACTCGTCTTTCAACGCTTTTAGCTCATCCCGGCCATAAAATTTGACCCCTAGGGCAATGCGCTCACGGCCTTGCGAACGGCGGTGCCGATTGGTGTCGCGCAACGAGTACACGCAGCCGCAATATTCTTGCTGATAGAACTCTTCGCGCTTACTGATTTCGATCATACGAGCTGAGCCCCCATGTTTGCGCCAGTTATACGTCCAGTACAGGAGCTGTTCGTAACGGGCTGCTGCGCGTTCACCACTTGCATTGATCTGATTCATATCTTTCCAGCGCGAGATCCCTAGCGAGCTTGTGATGGTGTCGTAGCCATGCTCGTGGGCATATAGCGCGGTACGCTCAAAGCGCATATCAAAACATTGGGTGCAGCGCTCGCCGCGCTCGGGCTCGTTTTCAAGCCCTTTAATGCGTTCAAACCAATTGTCGACGTCGTAGTCGGCATCAATCATGCGAATACCGTGTTTTTCGGCAAACCTGATATTTTCATTCTTTCGAATTTCGTATTCTTTAACAGGATGAATATTTGGATTGTAAAAAAAGATGTCGTATTGAATTCCAGCCGCTAGCATGGCTTCCATGACTTCGCCCGAGCAGGGCGCACAGCAAGAGTGCAGTAGCACCTTTGTTTTGCCTTCGGGTAACGAAAAACTAGGGCGAAGAGCGTCGGGCACGATCCAATCCAATTTTTAAAAAGTGTCGAGAGGCTAGAGCCCCAAGTGTCAAAAGAGGTGTTTGAGGGCGACCCGCGACGAGTCGTTGACCCGCAAGTTTAACAAGAAGTGCGACAGCCGAAGCGCCACAGATCTTTTGCGTTGATCCAGACGAGAAGACATCCGCTTTGCAGCGACTGACCCGCCTCGCTGCTTGAGCGAGGCCGTCGGCGAGTTACGGCGCCCTAGTTGTCAGAGGTGTTTCACCCAGAACCGTCTGCCACAACTCTTGCACGGCACGACGCTCTTCGAGCAACTCGTGTTGCTCAACGCGTGCCTTATCTGCCCCTTGTAAGCGCAGTTCGTGCTGACGCCGTCGCAAGTTACGGTAGGCGTCGCTGGCGCGCTGCGCTAAGGTTGCAGGGATGAGGCCGGCGTTACCCGCCAACTGCAATAACGCAATATTGCCTAGATTGTTGAGTAACTCAGGGTGTTGTCCTGCATGTACCAAAATTAGATACTGGGTGACAAACTCTAGATCGACCATACCACCGTGATCGTGCTTCAGGTCAAACAGTGCGGTTGTGTTCGGATGTCCTGCTGTCATCTTGTCGCGCATCGCGCGCACTTGCTGGGCAAAAGGGGCGGGTGCACGAGACCGTTTTAAAATCTCGTGGCGGACTTGCTCGAAAATTGCGCCGACGCGCTGGTTTCCAGCGGCAAAGCGAGCGCGTGTCAGTGCTTGATGCTCCCAGGGCCAGGCATGATTGTGCTGGTATTGCTTGAAGGACTCGATTGAGGTGGCGAGCAATCCCGATTCGCCATCTGGCCGCAAGCGAAGGTCAATGTCATAGAGTCGGCCTGAAGACGTCATGGTCGAGAGCCACGAGGTCAGTCGTCGGGCAAGTTTTGCATACAGTTCGGCTGCATCTTCTCTTGAGTCGTCATATAAGTACACAAGATCCAAATCAGAAGAATAGCCAAGCTCTTTGCCGCCCAGGCGCCCGTAAGCAATGATGGCTAACTGAGGCTCGGCCTCACCGCCATTAGCATCCGGGGGGCACACCTGCGGCCAGACCCTCGCTAAGGTCTCATGTAAAAGCATGTCAGCCAAGGCAGACAATTGATCAGCTAAACGTTCAACTGTCAGGATCCCTTCAAGATCTTGCGCCAACAATTGAAAACTGATCTGCCGCTGCGTATCTCGCATTAAATTCATTTGCTGCTCGATATCAAACGAGCCGTCAGGCAAGGTGCAGGCGTTAAGGTCTTCGTGCATCGCCGTCGCAACGCGACCGATATCCACGGGCTCCATCAAGGTAGGCCAGGCAATCAGGCTATCGAGCACCAGCGGGTGTTGAATGACATATTGCGCGGCCCAGGGGCTTGCCGTCATCAAGCGTGCAATACGTGCCATGGTTTCGGGATACTCGGCAAGTAGTGCCAGATAAGCACCACGCTGCGCGACAGTTTCGATTAAGTCCAACAGCCTCAATGCTGCTGTCAAGGGTTGCGAGGTGTGTTGAGCCGCAGTTAACGCCAGCGGCAGTAATGTATCAATGCGATTACGGCTCGTCGTCGATAGGGCACGAATCCGGTGGCCTTCCAAAAAGGTATCCACTCGCGAAGCCAAGGTCGCTGTGTCCTCGCCAAAGGCCGATAAACTCGTTTCAAGTGATAGGGTTGGTGAAGATTTTTCGCGTAATTCGCGTTCGGCCTCATCAAAGCCATCGCCCAAGCCAGCAATGCGAAACGAGTCGCGAAAGGTGTCGGCGACAAAGAGGCGGTGTTCAGCCAGCGTCTGTTCAAATTGAGGTAACGATACACGCAGTGCGTTTGCCAGTTCGGCAAGTTGCTCGGGCCGAACTGGGAGTTGATGTGTCTGTTCGTCTTCAGCGTACTGCAACGCATGTTCAGTGCGTCGCAAAAACACATAGGCTTGCGCTAACTGCTCGGCGGTCGCACTTGGAATCAGCCCCGCGCGGGCTTGCGCCTCGAGCGCGGCCAATAAGCCTCGCTGTTGTAAGGCAGGCATTCGTCCGCCTTTGATCAGTTGCACCAATTGCACAACAAACTCAATTTCTCTGATTCCGCCTTCGCCTAGTTTAATGTTCAGTTGTGTCTCTAAGCCGGGTCGGCTTAATGATTTTCGTTGTAAATCTAAACGGATGCGCTCACGTAAGGTGCGCAGTGCAGCTAAGGTACTAAAGTCAAAGTATTTACGATACACAAAGGGCTGGCGCAGACTTTCAAACTGTTGCACTTGCGCGGTTGAGTCGCTGTCGTCAAACGCGCGGGCCGGTATGACTCGCCCTTTGAGCCAGGCGTAACGTTCCCATTCACGCCCTTGTGTAAACAGATATTGTTCAAACGCGTCTAGACTCCAGGCCAGTGGACCCGAATCGCCATCCGGGCGCAGACGTAAATCAGTTCTAAAGACTTGCCCGTTGGCGTCAAGCTCCGAGAGTATGGGCATCATGCGGCGCGTCAGACGACCATAAAACTCGTGATAGCTCAGCGGCCTGGGGCCCTCGGTTTCGCCTTCTTCGTTATAGAGCATGACCAAGTCAATGTCAGACGAAACATTCAGCTCAGATCCCCCAAGTTTTCCCATGCCAATGATCAGCATCTCTTGCGGGCGGCCCGTCAATGCGTCTTTCGGTTGGCCGTGCTGGGCAACCATGTCGTGCATGATCGTACGGTAGGCCTGTTCGACACAACGGTCTGCTAGGGTCGCCATGGTGCCGACGACTTCATCGAGCGTGGCGAGCCCCGCAAGATCACGAACCATCAGCAAAAAAAAGGTTCGTTTGCGCAAGAGCCTCAGCACTCGCCGACAAGTGTCGAGTTCAAGGATGGCGCTACCAATTGGCGCTCCGGCCAGCTCGGCAAACCAGTCATGTAGGCGGGCGGTGGTCAGCGGTTGTGAACGCTCTTGTTCTAGCCAATGCGCAAATGCTGGATCGCTTTGGGTCAGGCGACGTAACGCGCCAGACCAGGCTAATGAGGAGGAAAAGTCGGATTCAGTCATACCTTGGTGCCTAGAACGTCGCCGAGTCACAAAGCCAAGGCGCCTTGGGCGACAAGCTTGCACAATACCCTATAGAATGTCACTTCACAAAATCTTTTTAATTTGCCCGTTTTGCAACCAGTCAAATATCTACTGCGTCTTGCACTTTTGAGCCTGCTGCTGCTTTATTTTGTAGCAGTGGCAACGATGCTGACGGTGCGGTATTGGGCGTTGCCACGTATCAATGAATGGCGGCCTCTGATCGAGCAGCATGTCTCGACGGCTGTAGGCGCTAAAGTGTCGATCGCAAATATCTCGGCAGACTGGTCCGGGCTCAATCCAACGCTTGCTGTCCGCGATCTTGCTGTGACCGACGTCAATGGCGATGTATTGCTGCAGGTGCCCACTGCTTCTGCTGTGGTCTCGTGGCGCAGCCTGCTCGATCTTGAACTGCGACTAAGTCGTTTAGAGATTACTGGAATTGATCTGGCGGCCACGCGTCATGACGACGGTACCGTGTCGATCGCAGGCCAACGGGTTGAGCCCCATTCAAACGAGCAACTTAAATTAGATCGTGACACATTAGCCGTACGTTGGCTCTTGGATCAGGGCGAGATCGTGATTCGTCAGGCGAATTTTCGCTGGCATGATCAGTTGCGGCAGGCTCCGGCTTTGAATCTGTCTCAGATTGACGTGAGTCTGAGTAATAGTTTGTTTCGTCACGAGCTGCGGCTGATGGCATCTTTACCCGAGTCTGTCGGTAAGCGCCTTGAGCTTGTGATGCGCACAGAGAACATCCTGAATCAAATGACTCCTGGCTCGACGCGCGAAGCTGAAATTTTCATTGAGATCCAAGATGTCCATCTTGCCGGCCTAGCGCCCTGGGTCGATATGCCTGCGGTCTCCGGAAACATCGCCGTGCGTGCCTGGATCGATGTGCAAGACGGGCTTCTGGGTCAAACCATCCTCGAGCTTTCGGCGAAAAAAATCGCCTTGCCGCTAACCACGGATGGCAAGAGCGTAGCCTCTGCACAAACCGCTCAACTCAGGCTGACGGGCTGGTTTGCCGATTTGTTACCTGAGGGGCGTTGGCCGCTGTTGGCGCGCAGTGCAGGTCGACAGGGTCTGGCACTCAGCACCACCACCACCGAGCTTAAGATCGATAGTCCACTGTTTGAGCCCTCATTGCTTGAGCTTGGCGAGGTCACGGCGCGTGCAAAGGTGTTTAAAAATGCGACGGGCGCACTCACCATTGATTCAGCGCAGCTTGATCTGAAATCGACCGAACTCGCCACGCAGTTGCAGGGGTCGTGGGTGTCGGGCGGGGTGACTGGTGCTGGCCTGTTGGATATGACGGGCCAGATCGCAAAAGCGCCTGCTAACAAGCTTCATCAGTTTGTGACCACGCAAGCGCCCCTCGAGGCGCGTCAGTTTTTGCGTTCAGCCATCACCCAAGGGCAGTTGAGCCAAATAGCGGTGACACTCAAAGGCGATCTGGATCATTTTCCGTTCAATGAAACGGGCGTGTCGGGCGCCTTTCGGCTCGAGGGGCCATTCAGCGGGCTGAGCGTCGACTACGATCCGAGCCGTCCAGGCCAGCCAAATTGGCCCCAGGTGACACAAGCACAGGGCAAGCTCGTGTTCGATAAATTGTCTCTTAGTTTGGATGCATCGAGCGCTGTCTTGCTTGATACGACCGGTACCCGAGTCAATGTGAGCCGGCTTGCGCTCAAGGTGCCTGATTTTTCTTTGAGACCTGATCTCTCGCTTGACGCAGTGCTCGATGGTCAAGCCAAAGACTACCTCTCAGTGTTGAGCAAGGCACCGTTGCCCAGTGAGCTCAAATCATCGCTTGAGCGCCTCGAGGTGGCTGGTGTGTTGACAGTGCCGCTCTCGCTTCGGATGAACCTTGACACCGATCAGGCACCTAAGGTCAAAGGTCAGATCAACTTCGCCGGTAACAATATCAGCCTTGGGGCTGATATTCCTACGCTTGAGAACGTTCGTGGGGCGCTTGAGTTTTCAGAACAATCCGTGCGTGCCGATAATTTGAGTACTCAGTTTTTAGGCGGCCAGACGCTGCTGCGTGGAGCCTGGGGCGAAGGTGCCCAGAGCCTGCAAGCCGAAGGCACGATCACGGTTGCGGCGCTGACGAGTTTGGCGGGAGCGAAAGCATTAATGCCCTTTGCTGGGCAGGCTCGGTATAAGGCCCAGCTTGCCTCCACGAAAGACCGCGGCTACGAGGCAGTCTTGAGTTCTACGCTTGAAGGCCTGGCGGTTAATTTGCCTGCGCCCTTGGGCAAAACTGCCCAAAGTCGCACGCCGCTGACGGTGCGCTGGGTGGCATCCCCCGTGAAAAACGATTTTCGAGAAATCCTGACTGTGAGTGTGCCTAATCTGATCAATGGTCGTTTTGAGCGGCCCGCCGGTGCTCGGCCTTCACCGTATTTTTCACGCGCTGCGGTTTCGATGGGCGAGACCTTGCCACTGCCAGCCACTGGCTTGGCACTAGATATCAAACTCGGGCGGGTGGATTTTGACGATTGGAGCACTTTGTTTGAGCAGGTGACGCTAGAGCCTAAGCGTACATCCAAAGTTGAGTTCAGAGTCTTTCCGAGTTTAGCGACGGCACGACTACGGTCACCACATTTTATTTTGTCTGATCTAACGTTTACAGATCTCGATTTCACCGCAATACAAAATGCACCTAATCAGTGGTCAGCCCGAATTGCGTCAAAAGAAACCGCCGGAAGCGCTACGTGGCGAGCTGCAGCCGGCGCCCTCGACGGCCGTATCCAAGCAAGGTTTTCAAAACTGGCCCTTGGTGCCCCTGACGATGGTCAAACAGAAGCGTTAAAGATCGATGTGATTGATTCTCAGCACTGGTCTGATATTCCTGCCATTGATCTCACCATTGACGACTTCACGCTCTTTGGAAGCCAGTTAGGTTCGTTACGTCTGGTGGGCTCGAATCAACAGCGCACCGAGCTCTGGAACATCGAAAAGCTCGATATTCAAAGCTCGGCTGCCACCGCTACCGCGAAGGGGCAATGGCGTCTAAAGGGACCAACTCGCGGCGTCAAGCTCAACGCGGATGTGGTCATTCAGGATCTCGGTCGCTTTTCATCGCAGATGGGGCATCCTGACCGTGTGAAAGGTGGTAGTGGCACCATTCAAGCACAAGTGGATTGGGTGAATTTCCCCTGGGTGAATAGCTATCAGGGATTAAATGGTTCTGCCAAAGTTGACCTAAAAAACGGCGTGTTTGAGCATGTGAACTCACGCAGCGCACGGCTCTTAGAGCTCTTGTCGCTTCAGTCTCTGCAAAGGATCTTGAGCTTTAACTTTAGACCCGGCAACGAGTTTAAAGACGGTTTTCCCTGGAGTGCATTAACGGGTGGCTTTACCTTCAACAAGGGTGTTGTGAACACCACTGACTTGACGATCAACAGCCCAATTGCGAGTATTTTGTTGAAGGGCAATTCGGATTTAGATAAAAAACTTTGGGATATGGAGGCCGATGTGCGGCCGCAGTTTGATATGAGCGGCGCAGCGCTCGCAACCGCCTTTGTGGTCAATCCCATTGCGGGGTTGAGTGCCATGGTCACGCAATTTTTGTTGCGTAATCCAATTGAAAAGGCGATGACGGTTAAATATGCTGTCACGGGCCCTTGGGATGAGCCCAAGCTTGAGTCGCGTGGAGCGCCCGAGCCGGTCTCAGCACCTAATCGTGCCTCTCCCGGCCCTGCAAACTAACATCTCTACTAGCGCGTTTATCCATACTTACGCCTAATCGCGCGTCTTTCGCTGAGACAAACTAGAGATGCTTAGCGCTTCATCAAATCAAAAAACTCATTGTTGTTCTTGGTTGAACGCATTTTATCCAAGATGAATTCCATCGATTCGACATCGTCCATATCGTGAATAAACTTGCGTAGTACCCAGACTTTTTGCAACAGATCAGGTTTGATCAACAGCTCTTCACGACGCGTGCCTGACTTGTTCAAATTGATGGCTGGGTAAACACGCTTCTCAGCCAAGCGCCGCTCAAGGTGAATCTCAGAGTTGCCTGTACCTTTGAATTCTTCGTAAATCACTTCGTCCATGCGGCTGCCTGTTTCAATCAAGGCCGTACCGATGATGGTGAGTGACCCACCTTCTTCGAGGTTACGTGCAGCGCCAAAAAACCGCTTAGGTCGTTGCAGTGCATTGGCGTCAACGCCGCCAGTCAACACCTTGCCCGAGGCCGGAACTACCGTGTTGTAAGCGCGCGCCAGCCGAGTAATCGAATCCAGCAAGATCACGACGTCTTTTTTCATTTCGACTAGACGCTTCGCTCGTTCGATGACCATCTCTGCGACTTGGACGTGACGGGTTGCAGGTTCGTCAAAGGTTGAGGCCACGACTTCGCCGCGCACGGTGCGCTGCATCTCGGTCACTTCTTCCGGACGCTCGTCGATCAGCATGACAATCATGACTGCATCAGGAAAGTTGTCAGTAATAGCGTGGGCGATGTGTTGCATCATCACCGTTTTGCCTGATTTCGGACTTGCAACGATGAGGCCGCGCTGCCCTTTACCGATCGGCGCAAAAATATCAAGAATGCGACCCGTCAGGTTTTCTTCACTTTTGATATCACGCTCAAGGGGCATGACTTTATCGGGGTGCAGTGGTGTCAGATTCTCAAACATGATGCGATGCTTAATCGCCTCAGGGGCAAAGCCGTTGACCTTATCGACTTTGACCAAAGCAAAATAGCGCTCACCATCTTTGGGGGTACGAACTTCGCCCTCGATTGAGTCGCCGGTATACAAATTAAAGCGACGAATTTGTGAGGGTGAAATATAGATGTCGTCAGTGCTAGCCAAATATGATGTATCGGGCGATCGCAAAAAGCCAAACCCGTCGGGTAAGACTTCAAGTACGCCATCACCAAAAATTTGTTCGCCTTGTTTCGCCCGCTTTTTCATGATGGCAAACATTAGTTCTTGTTTGCGTAAGCGATTGGCGTTTTCGATTTCGAGGCCTGCGGCCATTTCGAGCAGCTGCGAAACGTGCTGCGCCTTCAGTTCGTTCAGGTGCATTGATGTCAGTGTAAAAAATTACTTCAAAATAGAAGAGGAGGGGGAAAGAACAGTGTTTGGAAACGAACAGCCCGCCTTAAGCGAAGCCAGTGGCGAGCCACGAAGGGGCTCGCGCGTGACGGCATCTTAGATCGCGCTGTCTAACCATGCGGTTAATTGGGCTTTTGACAAGGCACCGACTTTGGTGTCAGCAACTTTGCCATCTTTAAATAACATTAGGGTTGGGATACCGCGAATGCCAAAGTTACCGGCGGTCGCTTGATTTTCGTCAACATTGAGCTTAGCAACGGTCATTTTGCCGGCGTATTGGGCGGCAACTTCTTCAAGCATAGGGGCAATCTGCTTGCAGGGGCCACACCAAGCGGCCCAGTAATCAACCAATACAGGTTGTGAAGATTTGATGACGTCCGCGTCAAAGCTGTCGTCGCTCACGTTTTTGATGTGTTCGCTCATGGTTTTTCTCTAAGAGTGATCGGTCTGGCAAATTGGGAATATTTTTTGCTTTTACGTTTGGCAATGCCGTTCAGCATAGTTAGCTGAAACTACATGGGATCAACTTTTTGGATCCTCGTGGTGACTGCGTCGCCACCTGTCTTAATTGCATTAAAGCATAACATCATCTGATTTTGCTAGGTTTGCGCAGTTTTACGCTGAAACAACTGTGCAGAATAACAACTTGCGGGCAAAGCACGGTTCGCCAACGCAACCCGCAAAGTCGTGTCAGAACCTCGCTTTGCCGCGGGTTAACCTTTGAAACTGCCTGATTCTGCATTTTCCGTAAAATGGCGCATCTTTTATTGCAATTGGGGATCTCTTGAGTACTAAGTCTTACAACGAGTCATCGATTCGGGTGCTGAAAGGCCTTGAACCCGTGCGCCAGCGGCCTGGCATGTATACCCGCACTGAGCACCCCCTTCATATTATTCAAGAAGTTCTCGATAACGCGGCCGATGAGGCCTTGGCCGGCTTTGGTAAACATATTCAAGTCACGTTGCACACTGACGGCAGCGTGACAGTCGAAGACGATGGGCGCGGCATCCCGGTTGGCTTGCACCCCGAAGAAAAAGCCCCGGTAGTCGAACTGGTGTTTACACGTCTGCATGCAGGCGGAAAATTCGATAAAAAAGGGGGCGGTGCTTACGCCTTCTCGGGCGGTTTGCACGGGGTCGGTGTTTCGGTCACCAACGCATTGTCAAAGCGACTTGAATTGGTGGTCTGGCGCGAGGCGGCGGCGCACCGTATGGTATTTGCCAACGGCGACGTGCTTGAACCGCTTGTCGTGGTCCCTGAGCTCAATCGCAAAAAGTCAGGTACGCGGGTACGTGCGTGGCCAGATAATAGTTTTTTTGATTCTGGTGTCATCCCTCTCAATGAGTTGATGCATTTGCTGCGCAGTAAAGCCGTATTGATGGCAGGGGTCAAAGTCACTCTCATCAATGAAAAAACGGGTGATACTCGCAACTGGCAGTATGAAGATGGCTTAGCGGGTTATTTATCCGAGGCGCTTGAAGGGCTTGAGTTGCGTGTGCCAATGTTTCAGGGCGAGCAATTTGCGCTGGCCGACCATGAAAGCTTTGCACAAGGCGAGGGTGCTCAGTGGGTGGTGGTTTGGGCCGATGAGGGTAACGTGGTGCGTGAGTCTTACGTCAACCTGATCCCGACTCCGGCAGGGGGCACCCACGAAGCAGGGCTGCGTGAAGGTTTATTCAGCGCAGTCAAAGGATTCGCTGAACTACATAGTTTGTTGCCCAAAGGCGTCAAACTATTGCCTGAAGATGTGTTTGCTCGTGCCAGTTTTGTGTTGTCTGCCAAAGTGCTAGATCCGCAGTTTCAAGGCCAGATCAAAGAGCGACTCAATAGCCGCGACGCAGTGCGTTTAGTGGGTGGTTTTGTACGCACCTCACTTGATCTCTGGTTAAACAGTAATGTTGAGTACGGTAAAAAACTGGCTGAACTCGCGATTCGACAAGCGCAGGCGCGGGCTAAATCTGCGCAAAAAGTTGAAAAGCGTAAAAGCTCGGGCGTGGCCGTCCTGCCCGGCAAGCTCACTGACTGTGAATCGTCCGACTCCTCGCGCACTGAAGTCTTTCTGGTTGAGGGTGACTCGGCTGGTGGCTCAGCCAAAATGGGTCGAGATAAAGAATTTCAGGCGGTCTTGCCGTTGCGCGGTAAAGTCTTAAACGCTTGGGAGGTCGATCGTGATCGCCTCTTTGCTAACAACGAAATCCACGATATTGCGGTTGCAATTGGCGTTGACCCGCATGGCCCCAAAGACGCGCCTGATTTGTCTGGGCTGCGTTATGGCCGCATCTGTATTCTGTCTGATGCTGACGTTGATGGTTCGCACATTCAGGTGCTACTGCTGACCCTGTTTTACAAGCATTTTCCGCGGCTCGTTGAATTAGGCCACGTTTATGTGGCGCGTCCTCCTTTGTTTCGTGTCGATGTCCCGGCGTTGGGCAAACGTCCGGCTCGTAAAATTTACTGCCTAGACACGGGCGAGCTTGAGGTGGTTCAAGACAAGCTTCGCAAAGAGGGCGTGCGAGAAGGCTCTTGGGATATCAGTCGCTTTAAAGGCTTGGGTGAGATGAGTCCAGTGCAACTCTGGGAAACCACCATGAATCCGGACACGCGTCGGATGTTGCCGGTTGGTTACGGCGCGTTAGCACCCTCAGAGACCACAGCGATGTTTGATATGTTGATGGGCAAAAGTGAATCGGGTGCCCGTCGTACTTGGCTCGAAGATAAAGGTAATCTTGCAGAGGTTGATATTTAAATGACTGACGGTACTCAACCTGGTTTATTTGATACGAAAGATGACGGTGAATCGCTAACGCTTGGTCTGTATGCAGAGCAGGCGTATCTCGATTATGCAGTCTCAGTGGTGCGTGGTCGTGCCTTGCCCGATGTGGGTGACGGCCAAAAACCTGTGCAACGCCGTATTTTGTATGCGATGCAGGCGATGGGCCTGCAATCGGGTGCCAAACCCGTCAAATCTGCACGCGTGGTCGGTGATGTGCTCGGTAAATATCACCCGCATGGTGATCAGGCAGCGTATGACGCTCTGGTGCGTATGGCGCAACAGTTCACTCTGCGCTACCCCCTAATCGATGGTCAGGGTAATTTTGGTTCACGCGATGGTGATAACGCTGCGGCGATGCGCTACACCGAGGCTCGACTCACGCCCTTTGCTCGCCTATTGCTTGATGAGCTAGACGAAGGCACGGTTGATTTCGTTCCCAACTACGATGGCAGCCATCAAGAGCCCGACATGTTGCCCGCACGTTTGCCGGTGATGTTGCTCAACGGCGCCTCAGGGATTGCGGTTGGCATGGCCACAGAAATCCCTTCGCACAATTTGCGTGAGATCGGGCAGGCTTGCGTTGCGCTGCTTAAGCAACCCAATTTGTCTGATGCCGCCTTATTTGAAATGGTGCCTGGGCCTGATTTTGCGGGTGGCGGACAAATCATTACCGCTGCCGCAGACATTGCACAAATTTATCAAACAGGACGCGGCTCGATCAAAGCACGCGCTCGCTGGCAGTTTGAAGAAATGGCGCGCGGTCAGTGGCAATTGGTCGTTCATGAACTGCCCCCAGGGGCCTCATGTCAAAAAGTCCTCGAAGAGATCGAAGACCTCACCAATCCAAAAGTCAAAACAGGTAAAAAAGCGCTGACGCCTGAGCAGCAGCAGACCAAGGCCCAAATGCTAGGTCTACTCGATGCCGTACGTGACGAGTCGGGTAAAGATGCTGCGGTCAGGCTCGTGTTCGAACCAAAGACGTCGCGGATTGATCGCGACGAGCTGGTCAATACCTTGCTGGCTCAAACCAGTATGGAAACCAGTGTCTCGATGAACTTGGTGTGCATCGGCACGGATAAGCGCCCGCGCCAGAAAGGCTTGCGCCAGGCATTACTCGAGTGGATTGATTTTCGCACCAGCACAGTCTTACGTCGCACGCAGTATCGCTATGACAAGGTGACGGATCGCATCCATGTGCTCGAAGGTCGCATGTTGGTCTATCTCAATGTCGATGAAGTGATCAAAACGATTCGCGAGTCTGACGAGCCACGCCCAGCGCTGATGCAACGTTTCGCGTTGACCGAACGTCAGGCCGATGACATTCTTGATATGCGCTTACGTCAGTTGGCGCGTCTCGAAGGCTTCAAAATCGAGCAAGAGCTCGCCGATAAGCGTGCTGAACAAGAAAAACTCAAAGAGCTCATCGAGCAGCCAACAGCGCTTAAGCGCACGGTCGTAAGAGAGATCGAAGCCGATATCAAGACCTATGGAGATGAGCGTCGTACGCTGATCAAGACGGCCGAGCGGGCGGTGCTTGAGGTCAAAATTATCGACGAGCCTGTTACGGTGATTGTTTCGCAAAAAGGTTGGCTACGCGCCCGACAAGGTCATGGGCACGACGCAGCTCAGTTTTCATTTAAAGCCGGTGACGATTGTTACGGCATCTTTGAGTGTCGCAGTACTGATACTTTGATTGCGTTTGGCGATAACGGACGCGTCTATTCAGTGGCCGTCTCGGCGTTGCCTTCGGCGCGCGGTGATGGTGCGCCTGTGACGTCGATGATTGATCTTGAGGCGGGATCGCGCATTGAACATATGGTGGCAGCCCAAGCAGATTCTGCTTGGTTGTTAGCCACACAGCAAGGTTTTGGCTTTGTCGCCAAAATTTCTGATATGACTAGCCGGCAGCGCGCTGGCAAACAGTTCGTCACGCTTGAGCCCAAAGACGGTTTGCTGCGCCCAGTACCGATGTTTGCGCAAGCCGTACGGGTGGCGTTTTTGTCGACTCGTGGACGCATGCTGTTGATCGAAGCCTCTGAGATCAAAGCCTTGGCCTCAGGCGGGCGGGGTACGATTTTGATGGGGCTTGATGCGCCAGATGTGTTAGCCCAGACGGTTCCGGTGTCAAAAGCCGGTTTGCGTGTCACTGGAACTTACCGCAATAAACAAGTCGAAGATGTCTTGTCGGGTGCTGAACTCGGCTCGTACCTGTCAAAACGCGCCCGAAAAGGTAAATTATTAGCTGTTCGCAGTAAAGGGCCCGTACTTTCACCGGTTCTTTAAAAGTAGAATCCCGCAGTAACGTTTTACAGCGGTAATGCTCATATGGGTGCCGTCCTATCGCCGTACCGTTATTGAGCAGTACCAGCAGTACCGCCATTCTTGACTCATTTTTAGGTTAAAGCGATTATGTCGTTTCAAATTACGATTCAGCCCAGTCAACACCAGTTTGCCGCAGAGGCCGATAAAAGCGTGCTGGATGCTGCTTTGGCAGCCGGTATCGTCTTACCCTATAGCTGCCGCAGCGGGGCCTGCTCAACGTGTAAGGCTAAAGTTCTGTCGGGCTCAGTCGAGGCGGGTGCAAGCCCTGCTCAAATTCTCAGTGCCGATGAAATTGAAGCGGGCTTCACTTTGCTTTGTCAGGCCCGTCCAACCTCTGATCTTGTGATTGAATCGCGTGAATTGCGTCTGGCCTCCGATATCCAGATCCGTAAGATTCCCTCGCGCGTGACAACGATTCAGCGCCCCACTACAGACGTGGCACTGTTGACGTTGCAATTGCCTGCAACTGAAACGTTTCGTTTTCATGCTGGGCAGTACATCGAAGTGATTCTTAAAGACGGCAAGCGGCGCAGCTACTCAATGGCCAATCCCCCGCACTCAGCAAGCGCTCTTGAGCTGCATATTCGTCATCTGAGCGGTGGTTTGTTTACCGATCACGTGTTCGGCGCCGGTGCAACGACCATGAAAGAGCGCGAAATCTTGCGACTCGAAGGGCCCTTCGGCTCATTCTTTTTGCGTGAAGATAGTCAATTACCGATTGTCATGCTTGCCAGCGGTACCGGCTTCGCGCCGATTAAGTCAATTGTCGAACACATGGTGCAGCAAAACATTCATCGCCCCGTGACTCTTTACTGGGGTGGTCGGCGCCCGGGCGACCTATACATGAACGAATTGGTCGAGCAGTGGGCCAAGACGATTCCCGATTTCACCTACATACCCGTGATTTCAGACGCCTTACCTGAAGATGGCTGGATTGGCCGTACCGGCTTCGTCCATCGCGCGGTGATGCAAGACTTTCCGGATCTGAGTGGGTATCAAGTCTACGCATGCGGAGCCCCAATCGTGGTTGATTCAGCGCGCCGCGAGTTTGTTGCCGCTTGTAAGCTGCCCGAAGATGCCTTCTTCGCTGATTCATTCACCTCAGAGGCAGATCTCGCCGCGGTAAAATGATGTTGAGTGTCAAGAGTGCGCGGTACAAGTGTGATTCAAGTTATTCAACCTTAGTGTTCGACCTTTTAACGGAACTTACAGCGTGATTTTCTTATCCCGTATTGCAATGATTGTTGGCACCAGCTGTTTACTCGCAGGGCTGGCGCAGGCCAATCCGACTGAGGTGCAGGTTTGGCATACTTTGACTTCAGTGAACAAATCTGAATTTGAAAAGATTGCCAGGCAGTTTAATAGCGAACAATCTGACGTTAAGGTTGTGTTGAAGGGGTTTGATCATCAGGCCGCCTTGCGGGCGCAAGCGACTGCGGCAATGACTGCGCCGGGTGCGGGCAAACCTAACCTCGTGCAGATCGAAGACAACCGTTCGCCCGAATTGATTGCGCAGCATAAAAATATCGTTCCACTTTACGATTTGTTGAAGCGCTATCCGATTGCAGATCTCAATTGGTTCTTGCCCCAAACAACTGGTTTCATGCGTGACGCGCAAGGTCGGTTGATGGCCTTTCCTTATATGGCTGAAATCCCCGTGATGTTTTATAACGTCGAGGGTTATCAAAAGGCTGGGCTTGATGCCGCTAAGCCTGCTCGCACGTGGCCTGAACTGCAAAATCATTTGTTGGCCTTGCGTGATAAAGCACACTACGATTGTCCGCTTGGCATCAGCCAACAGGTGAACACGCATCTTGAAAATCTAGCGCCCATTAACAATGCGGTGTACGTCACTCCTGCGAACGGGCTGGATAGTAAAGCGAAACAACAGCCTGAACTCAATTTGGCTGACCCGATTTTTATGCGCCACATGTCAATCATGGTGAGCTGGAAGCGCTCAGAACTGCTCACGCAACACAGCAATGGCACCGAAGCAGACGCGCTGTTTGCTAAAAACAAATGTGCTGTCGTGACCACCACCTCTGGTGCTTTAGGTCAGATGCTCGATGCTCGTGGCCTAAAGTTTGGCATGGCGCCCTTGCCGTTTTATGATCAGGTGGGTCCCAAAGCAGGTGCACCTTTCGTCAGCGGTGGCGCCTTATGGGCGGTATCAGGTCACACCAAAGAGGCCGAGAAAGCAACGGTCGCATTTTTGGAGTACCTCTCTAAACCAGTGGTTGCCGCCAACTGGCATCAACGTACTGGGTACTTGCCCTTGACGGATGCAGCATTTCGCGCCGCAAATGTGTCGCTTTACGACAAGGTGCCCGGTATTCGATTGCTGGTTGACTCAATGCGCACGGTCAAAGATCAAAATAGTCGCGGTTTTCGTGCACGCAACTATCACAGCATTGAACCTATTTTGATTCGTCAGTTTGATGCAGCGTTATCGGGCAACACCCCACCCGTAGCAGCTCTAACGATGGCGCTAGACGAATCACGTCCGTTGATGCACGATCCAGCGTTGGCCAAGACAGCACCCGCAGCACGAAAAAAATAATCACTGTCAGTCAAACGTTAAGTTAATGACGAGTCAAGCCGCTGATCGATCTAGTCGATCCTGTGCATAATGCGTGATCAGTGAAAAAAAACGAGACCGTCAGGTCTCGTTTTTTTTGCGCGCCTTTTTCGTCTATGCGTGAGTCACACAATTGTGCTGACGGTTGACACCGTTCAAGATCACTCCTTGTTAAATATTTACGGGCGAGTGAGTCATGACAACGCGTGGCACTTGGTTGATGTTTGTCTTTGTATTGCTCTCTGGGTGCATGGGACCTGTTGGTCGGCCTTGGCCTAGTGAACAGCCGGGTGGCACCAATATTCCGTCTGGCAAGCTTGACTTTGGCTGGAAGCTGTCAGGTGATCGTGCGGTCGCGCCTCTGCAAGTGTTTTCGGATACATCACGGACTTGGTTGCAATGGCTGCCAGGTCAGATACTGCCGATCATCTTGGGTGCGACTGAGCAAGGCGAACAGGTTTTAACCTATCTGCGTCAAGGGCCTTACACCATTATTGACGGGCACTGGCCCGCGTTGCTTTTTCGCTCTGCACGACAACAGGCGCGCGCGCGGCGTATAGAGGCCCCTTTTGCTTCTTCGAGCACAACGCAACAGTCCGTGTCGCAATATCAGTTGGGCTTGCAATCCCCTTTGAGTTCTCAACAACATTCTAGTGCGCATCTGCAGTCAAACTCGCACGCTGCGTCAAGCTCTCAACAGCAATCAGGCTTGCAACAACCCTCAAGCTCACACCAGCAGTCGACTCAGTCGTCGCGACCATTTTTTACTGTCAGTCATACTGACCTTCATCTTAGACAAGCGTTGATTCGTTGGGCTGGCCTGAGTGGTTGGCGCTTTGAGCCCGAGCATTGGGCGGTGGATGTCGATATCCCGCTATCGGCCTCGGCAAAGTTTTCAGATGATTTCGTCTCGTCGGTGCAGGCGCTGCTGGCCTCGACTGAGTTGTCAGATCGCCCCTTGCAACCTTGCTTTTACTCAAATCAGGTATTACGAATCGTGCCAGTCGCTGAGCCCTGCGACCGCACCCTGGGCGACGGCACCCCGACATGACTCAGCACATTCTTCCAGCTACGTTGCCTGTCCTTCTGGCTGCCATGATGCTCAGTGGTTGCGCACTTCAGCAGCGTCTCAAGCAGGGCGATGCAGAGGCTTCACAGACGCGACAGACTATTGCACGCGCGCAGTCAGCCTTTGAAGCACGCACCAACAACCGAGCCCAAAAGCTCAAGGCTCAGCAGGTCGAAAAGCCTTGGCTTGCAAGTCGCGCTGTTCCACTGTCGCGCGAGGTTACGTTACCGGCAGCGCTGCGCGCCAAGGTGAACACCACCCTGCTGTATCGCGGCGGTAAAAGCGACCTGGTACTCTTGGCCGAGCGAATCACTCAAGCCACCAGTGTGCCGGTGCAAATTAAGCCTGAAGCGCTGCTGCCGGCCGAGAGCTTTTTGCCTCGACTCAGCCTTGGCGCGATGACCCCTGTTGTGGCGATGCCTCATCAAGTCTTGCTCGAAATGGGCCCGCAACCGCTTCCCAAGATTCTCGATCAAATTTCAAAGCGCTTGAATCTGAGTTGGCGTTTCTACAATGGCGCGATCGAGTTCTATCGAACGCAGACTCAAGTGTTTGACGTGAGGTCGTTAACGCTGTCTGCTCAGGCTGACGCACGACTGGGTCGAGGTGCTAGCCCCAAGACAGGTGGCTTTGATAGTAGCTCGAGCACTTCGCTCAAGGGCACCGAGCAACATGCGCTTGAGGCGATCAAGTTACGCCTCGAACCGTTTTTAACGCGTGCGGGTGTCGTGGCCGCGCAGCCTGGCGCGTTGAGTTCTTTGATTGTGACCGATACCCCCGAGGCACTACAGGCGGTCAGTCGTTTCATCGAGCGCGAAAACCGCACGTTGACACGCCGTGTCCGTTTAATCTTTGAAGAGATCTCTCTGCAAACGCACGAAGATCTAGAGTTTGGTCTTGATTGGGATACGTTGTTTACGCAGGGTAACTTTGCAGCCGCCTTGTCGGCCCCTGTTGCGGGTGCAAGCGTTGGCGTGGCCCGCGCCGCACTTGACGCCGCTCACGGCCCCATGCAGTCCTCCAAGCTGATTGTAAGTGCTTTGGCTAAGTACGGGACCGTTGTGCGCCACGTGTCGATGCCAGTGCTCACACTAAACAGGCGTCCTGTGACCCACGCTATCCGAACAACTTTTTCGTACATCGATCAGGTGAAAACATCAGCAGGTAGTGCTCAGAGCGTACCGGGGGCGAGTAGTGGCTTTCCCTCGATGTCGGTTAGCCAAAAAGAAGAAACCGTTGGGTCCTTTCTGACTCTAGTGCCAGATGCCCAAGATGATGGGCAGATCTTACTGTCGCTTGCTTATGACAATACGGTTGCGCAACCACTTAAAACGCTCACGCTCGGCGAGCAAGGCAGTCGCATGCAGATTCAGCAAATCACCATCGACGGTAATGGCACCGTACAACAAGTTGCACTACGACCTGGTCAGCCGATGTTGGTGTCTGGTTTTGAGCAACGGCAAGGCGGGGCAGATCGGGCACGTTTAAGTGCGGATGCGCCGATCGTCTTTGGTGGCAGCGATCGCGTCAAACACAGCAAGACGATTACGCTGATTGTGATCACTGCTCAAGTTGAAGAGGGCTTTTAACGTGAACGGCTCGACTGAAAGCTCGTCAACCCATCGAGTCAAACCACTGGCCAAAACAGTGGTTGTGCGTAATGCCTTTGGCCAACCGGTGATTTTTGGTATGGATTGGACTGCAGTGGTGGGTGGTCAACCGTTAAAGCTGGCAAGAAAGCGTGCGCGCCTGATGCGTGCCACACATTATTTGTTAACCGGTGCACCCGCAATGACCGTTGGGTGCGTGCAACTCGAACGGCAGTACTTTGCGCAGTCTTGCGGGATCTATTCGGCAGCAACACTATTTGCAGTTGCTTACCCCAGCGCGGCTGTTGCCTGCCTGGTGCGTTTTGAAGAGGGCGGCTGCTGGATGGTGGCGTCGCATTCGGGATCGATTATATCGGACACAGACCGATGGTTTGCGGACGCCGCAGCAGCTTTGGATGCGCTCAATACGATTCGCCTGCGCTTTCCAAATTTGGTGGTGTATGAAGAGCTCGTAGCAAGCTCGGCACAACTGCCAGTCTGGCTAAATGATAAGTGCTCAGAGCAAGCGCGCGTGTCTGCGTATCAGACTGCGCGGCTGGGGGGCAAGTCTCGTGTTGTAGCACTGGCGCTGATTGGGGCGACGGGTGTTTGGCTCAACTTAGTTCAGCAAAGTTCCGAAGAGGGAACTGCCGTGACTCAGACGAATCCCGGTCAGCGCTGGCTCGATACGATGGGACGCTACGCCCAACAACATCCGGTGCACGGATTTGCGGATCTGATGCGAGTGATGGCAGCTTGGCGTCGCGTTCCGTTTGACCCTGCAGGTTGGCAACTCTTGCGAGTGCAGTGCGAGCCCGTCTTAAGCGATTGGTCGTGTGCGGCACATTATCGTCGGCAGCACCGCTTTGCGTTAAATCAGCATCTTGTGGCCGTCAAGCCGGGTGACTGGGAGTTTCACGCGGTGGCGCTTGATCGCGCCACGCTGACCTGGAGTCTGCTGCAAGCTGGGCAGCCATTAGATTTTTCTCACGAACCTTTGCGTGTTGATTGGATGACGAGCCTGCAGCGGTTGAGCCCATTGTTTGAGCATATTCAGCTTGGGCTTGCCGCCAAGCTACCCATGCATGCGCCGGTGGATTCGCAAGGTCGTGTACTTGAACGGCCTGCGGGTTTACCAAATTGGCATCAGCGCTCGCTCGCTTTAAAAGGCCCGCTGCGCGCGATGACTGCGTTGCAAGAGTTGACCGCACCGATACGCTGGCGTAGTGCGACGCTTGAGGTTGGCAATATTTCAGGGCAAGAACTGACGCGCAGTGCCTTGGTCGTACAACTGATCGGAGACCTGTTTGAACACATCCCGTAATAAGTCTATGAGCCTTCTTAGGCGATTTTCATATGTTGCCGCCATGTCCTTGCTATTCAATGGCGCTGCAGCCTTGGCGCGCGAACATGCCGCGCAACAATCGACGATTGACGAGTTGTTGCGACTTGACTCGCAAGCCGCCTTATTGGCAGCTAGGAAAAATATTTTCGGCATAACACAGCACCCTCAGGCAGGTTTTGGCACAGAGGCTGTTCGCCCTGATAGCAATCAGGTTTTAGCCATTTACGGCGTCGGCAAACTCTTGACTGCTGAGGTGCTCTTAGATTCAGAGCCCCATGTCTTTAAACATTCTCGCGCTCGGCCCGTATGGGGATCATCGTTGCAGTACAGACTTGAACGAATTTTGCCACCCTGCGTGTATTTAAAAAAATCCGGTCAAGCGCAGGTCATCTGTTTGCGTAAAGGCCCTTAACTGAAAGCCACTTTAGTGCGACTGTGACTGCAAGAGGATTTTTTCACGATGCTCAATCGATTCGTCAATCGAACCCAACCTGAAACCGCAACTCACGCACCAGCGTATGTTGCGATCCCCACACGCGAAGCCTTAATGCAGCTATCGCCGGCTTTTGTGCGATCTCTGGCGCATGAGCTTGCTGTGCTCGGCTTACAAGGTCGGGTGTGCCCAGTATGTTTTTCAGATGGCAGTGCTGGTGTGTTTACCCTGCTTGAATATTGCTATGACGATCAGACTCGCGCGGTACTTGACTTGCTCAGACGTCGGGGATTACGTTTGAATGAACCGCAGCTTTTCGTGTTGCCCCCAACGCTATTGCTCGCGATCGATAAGTCTGCAGATGAACATCACGCAGCAAGCTCTAATATTTATACAGACCGACAGACACAGCAGGGTGCACTATCAGCGGCTTTTGATGCTGTCGTGCGCTGGGGGGTAGTACGTCAGGCAAGCGACATCCACTTTAACGTCAATCGCAATCGTTATTCCTCACCGGTGTTCTTTACGTTAGCGGGGCGCTATGTGTCGCCACCTGAATTCTCTAACCTTCCTACGTCAACTGTACTCGACATGCTTGCAGTCGCGTGGATGGATGTTGAAGGTGGTAACGGCGCCGTATTTGATCCGATGATCGAGCAACAAGGGCGTTTGAGTCGCACTGTCGATGGTCAAAGGTTGTTGCTTCGGTGGGCTTCGCTCGCGACCGACGTGGGCCCCTCGGTATGCCTGCGACTGTTAGTGATGGACGAGTCCAAGCTGACCCCGGATCTTCAGGCGTTAGGGTACTTGCCCGAGCAGATTGCACTGTTTGAAAGGCTTGAGCTGACCGACGGTGGCGCTGTTGTGTTGGCCGGTACCGTGGGTTGCGGAAAATCCACCACGATTGCAACCCTGATGCGCGCGATTGCTGCTGAGCGTAAGGTCATTACCCTCGAGGATCCGGCCGAGTACTTGATCCCCAATGCACTTCAAAACACAGTCTGCCGCAGTTTTTCAGAGCAAGACGAACACGCCTTTGATGCCAAGCTCAAGGCCATCAAACGCTCAGCCATGAACGATTTGTTGATCGGTGAAATTAGAGATCGCACGACCGGCCGCGCCTTTATGGATTTGGCGGCATGCGGCGTCAACCTTTACACGACGGTGCACGCGGGTTCGGCGCTGTTGATACCCGATCGGTTAGCGTCAAGCTTTATCGGTGTCGCCCGAGATTTGTTAGCGACGCCAGGCGTGCTCAAGCTGTTGGTGTTTCAGGCCTTGATGG
This sequence comes from Gammaproteobacteria bacterium, assembly GCA_030832095.1. Lineage (GTDB taxonomy): Bacteria > Pseudomonadota > Gammaproteobacteria > Burkholderiales > Burkholderiaceae_B > Zwartia > Zwartia planktonica. The sequence continues at coordinate 51,996 of JAURJT010000047.1, forward strand.
TCAAACTGTGCCCCAGCTGCTCACTGACACTTGAGCAAGCGCGACAGCAACCTCAGTGGCGCGGTGTTGCGACTCAAGGGGGTAGTCACGGCCGCGTAGAGCTTTGGCTCAAGAGTCTCGAGGCACACTTTAGCGTATCGCGCGAGGCTCTCAGGTTTCGCAATCACCAGGCCTGCTCAGAGTGCGCTCACTCAATTTCGAGTTTGCGCGGTACGGCAGGGCGCACTGTGGTGGCCGAAATGATTGAACCGCTGCACGAGCCAGAGTTTCTCGAAGGTGTTAAGAATAAAGACGGTGTTGGTCTTTATCGCTGGTTTTCCCAAAGAAATCAGCAGGCGCTCCTTTCCTGCGAGCCGCAACGTCAATCGGCTCGACAAATTGCGATGTACAAAATGGCACAAGGCATGTTGGATCCCCGTGAGGTGCAGGCACGTTTTGGTGCCTTTGACGCGACGCCCTTGCAGCGGGGCGGTCATGCGTAAGGTGCTGTCTCACTTGAAAGAGTATTGTCGGGCTAAGCAACTCCCAGACTGGCGTATGCGTATGGCTGCGCATCAATTTCGTTCGTTACGCGCTGATTATTACGATTATTTAGCAGAGATGATTGCAATGACCTCAGGAGCGAAAACGCTGCTGAGTATTTTTGAAGATGACGCACAACGCTATCGGGGGCTTGGCGCGCGAGGCCTCCTATCGCGTCATTGGGCGCTACAGTTTCCTAAAAGTGGTGGCGATCTGTTCACCACTTGGTTTGGTTCGTTACCAACAGAAGATCTAGTAGCCGTGCAGGCTGCCCAATATGCCGGATCGGGAGCCTTGACGCAGACGTTACGGCAGTTGGCGGCGGTCGTGCGCACCACTGACGCAGCGAGTCAGGCGTTCATTCAAACCGTATGGGTCGGTTTGGTTGGCGTGATGGTGGCAATTTGCGCGGTATTCTCGATTCCTATTTTTACTGCGGATCATTTAGCACGTGTTTTTTCTGAAGTACCGCCCGAGCTTTATGAGCCTTGGTCGCGTGCATTGTTCGCCACCTCTGAGCGCTTAAAGCTCTTGTGGCCCTTGTTGTTGTTTTTGGCGGTGGGTGGTGTGACGACCGCGATTTGGTCGTTGCGCCACTGGTGTGGTGCTGCTCGCGGCTTCGCAGATCAATGGGGGATTTGGCGCTTGTATCGCGTGGTGCAAGCGGTTAGATTTTTATCGCTGTTGGCGGTCTTGCTTAAGCCCCGCGGTAACACCAGTGCGCGGTTGCGCGAAGCGCTTTTGATCCAGCAACGGGGCGCTTTGCCCTGGCTCAATCATCATCTTGAAAAAATGCTGGTACGCATTGATGCCGGCTCTCTGGCTATCGAGGCGCTAAATACCGGCCTGATTGATCGTGAAACATGGTGGTACTTCACCGATATGGTGCATACGCTAGGGCTCGATGAAGGCTTGCAACGAACCAAACATCGATTAGCCGTGCACACCGTGCAGCGATTGCAAAGGCAGGCAATGAGCCTGCGTTGGCTGTTACTACTCGCAGCGGTTGCGGTGGTGTTCTCAATCGCGTTTTGGCATTTTCGTGTGTTCGACGAACTCAGGCAGTCGTTGAGTTTGTATTACGCACGTTGATGATCTTTGTTCGACCGATTCAATCTCAGGCAGTCGTTGAGTTTGCATTGCGGCCGTTGATGCTTCTAGTTGGATCTATTTAATCTGTTTAATTTCGGAGTTCGTAAGAT
>JAURJT010000048.1 GCA_030832095.1 Gammaproteobacteria bacterium
ACCGCCACCATAGGCATCGGTGCGTGTGTTCGAGTAGGCCGACATAAACTGATGAAACAAATGCCCGTGGCCCGCCGAAAATTCAACCCCGCTAAAGCCGCAGCGCTTTACCCGCGCAGCTGACTCAACAAAATGACCCAACAAGGTCGAGATCTCGTCGGCCGACAAGACATGCGGCATGGTCCAGCTAATGTCATCGGGTAAAGGCGAGGCGCCGATAGCTTCGTAATTTCTACCGGGGGCATGACGCCCGCGCCCAGCATCTTGTATTTGCGCAATGAGTCTGCAGTCTTCAGCTTCAACCGCTTTGGCCCAACGCGTCAGGCTCTCTTCGGCATGCGCGTTCCAGGCACGCACACGGGTCGCAACCTTTTGATGCGGCGCCACCGCAAGAGGCTCAGTCACCAACATCGCCGCGCCACCGCGGGCGCGATTCAGGTGATACTGAATCAGGCGGTCAGTGGCACGCCCATCAGCACCGGTCACGGTGGTCATTGACGGATGCACAATCCGATTACGCAAGCGTCTGCCTGCTAATTCAAGAGGAGAAAACAAACTGGCGTACGGGGTCATGGCTGTCTCAGTGAGGCAAAGTCTTGTTGTTTTTTTATCGCTTTCGTTACTGTAATCTAATGCGGCTCTAATTTCAGCCATAACCTCTTGATCGCTTGACACAAAGCCTGCCCAGCATTACGTTGATACCAAACTACAACTGTATTCTGGAGACCACCATGAGCCAAGCTCAACCTGTTCGCTTTCCAATTTTGACCCCCGAAGAAATGAGCCCGCGCCAAAAAGAGGTGGCTGCGGCCATTGCTGGCGGACCACGCGGGGGCATTCGCGGCCCTTTTTTAGCCTTGATTCATAACCCTGAACTCGCCAATCGCGTTCAGCAGTTAGGCGAACACCTACGCTATGGCAATACGTTAAGCCTGGCTCACATCGAACTGATTGTGTTGACTGTCGCCCGTCACTGGAACTGCCAGTACGAATGGTTTGCGCACGAACGTATCGCCCGCAGCACGACCGATTTAGCCGATGGCATCATCAAGGCACTGGCGCTCGGCCAAACGCCGCCCAATATGACCGCCGAGCAAAACACCTTACATTTGCTGGCCAAAGAGTCGCTTGCTAATGGTGAGCCAAGCGATGCCATCTATGAGCAAGCCGCCAAGTTTTTTGGTCGCGCGGGCGTGTTAGATGCCCTGGCGCTGACGGGCTACTACAGCATGGTGGCAATGTTCTTGAACACCGCAAAGATTCCGTTGCCAGATGGCACCCCCATCCCGCTGCAACCTTTAAACAAATAAGGCTTTCCAAGACGAACGCTGGTCTCACATCCCTCAGGGCGAGTTCGACAACCAACCTCGTCATCTGGGGGGATCTGATTGAGGCCTAACTTGACAGACCCAGTCAGCAGGCGCACAAGACGCTTTATGCGCTTGGGCAAACAGGTATCCTGACCTCCCTCAGGAGTTAGTCGTTATTTTGGCAAGGAATGTTGTATAACGCTTGCTGTTGACGCTTGCTCGAGCGTCGTATCAGACCTTGCCCGCGTGACCATTCTTTTAGCCTTTTGCACCGTCTTCGCCCTATTGCTCGCAGCCTATGCGCTCGGGCATTATTTTTGTGGCCTTGTTTTTTTGACACGTCGTGTCAGCCCGCGTGACTTTGTGTTGGGCGGGCAAGAGCCGATCTCGGTACTGGTGCCCGCGCGCAACGAGGGCGCACTTGCCATCGCCGCGCTTGAGTCGCTGCTAGCGCAAGATCACGCGGGCCCGGTCGATATCTATCTGCTCGTCAACGACAGTCACGACACCTCAATCCCCTTCTTACGGCAACTGTTTATACAACGACAAGAACGCTCTGTCGTCGCGCAACTCGACGCGATCCTCACAACAGGCACACTCGTCGGCACTACGCCTATTTACACACTCAGCACACGCAGCAATAAAACCCTATATTTAGCGCTGGCAGGCGTCGACCCCAAAAGCGAAAAAATCAACTGGCTTGTTACGCAACTTGATACGCCCTATGTGGCGATCCTGGATTGTGACCATCAAGCGCAAGCCGATTGGCTGCGTACTTCAATCCTTTTGTTAAACGAGCAACCTGCAGCGATTGTTCAAGGTCGTCGACAGCCTTTACAGGCAAAGGGCTTTTTCAGCTTTTGGGATTCGTTGCATCAACACGTCGGTTGCGAACTCTTTAACTCCGCATTTACGCGGCTCGGTCTGACTGTCTTTTTTACTGGTACCACGGCAGTCATGCGCACCGCGCTCTTAAAGTCGTCGCCCCTCACCCATTGCATCACTGAAGATATTGATTTGAGTTATAGCCTGTTTATGCGCGGGCTCAAGGTTGTGGCCAATCGCGACAGCGGGTCGCGCGAAGAAACCTCACCCGATTTGTACAGTTTTTTAGCACGGCGCAGACGCTGGGCCAGCGGCCACACAACCGCTTTTTTTAAACACCTGTCACTGCTACCTGACGCACCCGTTCGTGCGAAAGATCGACTTCAGTTTCTATTTCACGGCACCCATTATTTAATCGTGCTTGGGGTGTTTGTTTTGCATGCACTGATTGGCGTGTATTTTTTCAACGAGTTGTCGTGGCTTTCACAAGCCACAGCCTTAAACGCAAGTTTGATCGTGGCGCTAGGCATCGCCAGTACTCAACGCACAAGGCAAGCTGCAACGCGTATGCTTGAAGTGTTGCTGCTTTGGGCTTGGTTTGCGCCGGCGTTGATCGTACTCATGAACGTCTTGCATGCTGCCCTTGTTGGCGACCTGTCTCGCGCAGCTTTACCTATTCATGGCGCGGTGCAAGTCATCGGGCTTATTGGTCTGTGCGCGCCCATCATTGTTTTATTAGCGGGCTTAGTGGGCTTTAGCCAGGCGACTCCACGCACCGTGATTAAAAGCGTGCTCACCTACCCTGTGGCTTTCTACCTAGATATCGCAGGGATTTTGCTCGGCCTGTTAGATTGCCTGACAGGGCAAAATCGCTGGCGTGCTGTGTCTCGTGCGCACCATCACGCAGCACCCCCCGCTGAGAGTCTCACCGCCACGATTCACACCCCCACCAAGCTGCGCAATTCAAGCTCTAAAATACGGTAGCGGATCCAACCCCAAGTCCCACCGCAACGACTTTACACATCGCAACACTCGCTGGCTTGAGTCTACCCGCTACGACCTTTTTTCTGAGATTCCCACCATGCTTCGGCCCGCACTCTTTTTCGGTTTAGTAATTTTTGCTGTTGGCGTGCTGTATCGACCAAGCAGTTCGCTCCCCGTGGTACCAGTCGCCTGCACAGCACAACAGTTTGATACCGACCCTTGGATCGTCCCGTTCAAAAAAGCATCGAGCTATTGCACGCAGACGCCAAGCGCTGCCCCTATGGCAGGTAGTCGCTCAGGCAACTTCAAAGCGCTACGCACCGATGCCTTCAAAACCATCGACTCAAGCTACTGGGATCGGATGGACACCACGTTCTTTTGTAATCAAGCCGTGTTTTCTCCGAACAATATCGTGCAAATGCCCGAGGACGGGGTCAAGCTCAACATCAAACGCGAAGCCGCACAAGACCGTGCTTACACCGCCGCCGACCTCACCACCAAAGATACCCCAGAGGCTCACTTTAAGTTTGGTCGTTTCGAAACTGTCTTTAAGCCCACTAAAGAGCCCGGCGTGGTGTCAAGTTTTTTTCTGTATCGCTTTGATCCCTGGCAAGAGATCGATGCCGAATTTTTAGGCAACGACACCACTAAGATCTTGCTCAACGTTTTTTATAATCCAGGGCAACCTGGCGATACATATAACTACGGTTTACGCGGCACCCCTGTTGTGATTGACCTTGGCTTTGATGCTTCACTCGAGTTTCACCGTTACGCGATCGAATGGGAGCCTGATGAAATTCGCTGGTTTGTCGACGACAAACTGATTCATGTTCGCAAAGCTGGTGCTCCTACCCCAATTCCAAAATTGCCGATGCGCTTTCACGTCAACACCTGGCCGATCTGCAGTGAAGAGCTTGCCGGAAAATTCTCTCCTACCCGAGACTTGATGGGCTCTGAATTAAAGTCTGTGACGATTTCCCAATGGGTGCCCCCGCCACAAAAGCGTCTGATGGATTTTTTCAGCTCTTTAAAATGGTGGGGCAGCGACGCTGACTGGCGGCAGTCTGCACCTTGGTTACAGAGGTAATCAATCTTCAACTTTTCATAGTTGCAGTTGCAGAGATAATTAATCTTCAAATTTCCACAATTGCAAAAATAAATCCTCGAAGACAAGTATTGTCTTCACCTGATTATTTTTTTCTAGTGCGTGGCGAAACTGATCAGTCGGGCTATATAAGTACACAGCGCCGTGGTGCTCCGGCAGCCTCCAAGTCGACTCCTGTGCAATCGGTACGAGCTGCAACTTAGCCTCGGGCTTTAATATATTTGCCAAAGCAAACAGATTGCCGGGATGATGTCGTTCTTGGTTGCCCACAATCAAGGGGCTCGCCGATTGATTGATGATCTGAGCCACCTCAGGCAAGCTGATACTCAGCGATTTGGTCCATGGGGCTTGCTGCCGTGCATGCCTGATATTGGTGGCCAGCGCCAACACGACCAGACACAATACGCTCAACCAAACCAAAACTTTTAGTACGCCGTGACGGCTGCACACGCGGTTACGGCCGCGCAAGCGCTCAGATACCGAAACCACACTCACGTGCGAGAACGCCCGGTCCAGCGCAAGCGCCAACACCGCAATCACGCCCAACCACACAGGCATCAAATAGCGCGCGTTTGATGAGCGAATCCCTCCAAACAATAAATCGGGCACCAATAACATTGCAGTTGGCAGCACGAGCAACAACAAAAGATAGAGTCGCGTCTCGCGCCGGGTATTTCTCAATACCCACACCGCCGCGCAGACGACGGCAGTGGTGCAAGCCACAGAGGCCGCAATGGGTAACCACTGGTCTTGCATCACGTCTGGCCAAAAATCAAAGACATTGCGTGTGACGTTCAACGATAAGATTCTAAGTACGGCGGTGCGAGGGATCACAATCACCGACGACCAGGCCATCGAGGCACTAAAGGCGTCAAAGTTTCGCAGCAAGTTAAGCGCCCAGGGTAAGAACAGTAAGCCAACGGTGCTCAGGCTCACGATAAAGCCGTACAAGGCACGCGTCCATTGCAAACGCGTCACGAAGGCGACATATAAAACCTGAACCAGTATTAAAGCCACGGTTGATAGTGACGTATAGACAGCCACCAACAGGCAACACCCGTAGAGCAGCCAGGCGCGCCGCGCTGTCGACACAGACTCTGCACTTAAACGCATGGCACGTAACAGCGCCGCGCTAGATAACAATAAGGCAAGCGACCAGAAAGCATATTCGCGCGCCTCTTGGCCATACAAAATGAACAGAGGCGATACACACATCAACAACAGCGCCAGCGCCGCCGCCCGACGACTTGCTGCTAGTTCACGCAGCAGCCAGTACATCGCCAGTAAGCTCAGTGCGCTGAACAGTACCGAGAGTGTGCGTAAGACATACACCGAGTCACCCCAAAGGTCGACCCAGACTTTGGCCAGCAGGTAGTAAAGAGGGGGATGCTGCGGATCATGGCGTGCCAGATCCCCGATTAGCGTGAGCACCGACGTCGCGTGCTGCACTTGTTGGTACTGCAGCACTTGGCTCACCGCTACGACCTGGCCGTTGTATAAGCCCTGCATTTGCGCTGCCATCGTTGCGCCCGCCGCTAGCACTCGGGTTGCCACCTCGTCATGCCAAACGATTTTGTGCTCAAGGCCATACAGGCGAAGACAAACACCCAAAAGCACCAGGCCCACGACCAAAACGACCGTTTTATTAGGGTTCACATGAATAGACAAAGCTGCACCAAACGCACAAAATCGCAGAGTATCAGAACTACAAAAAAACACGGGATAACCCCATGATTCACACTTTTTCTGGCAAAGCACTGCTGACCGTTGGCGCACTCTTGCTTGCGCCCCTGCTCGCCGTCGCCCAACAAACCTCCCCCGCCGGCCTCGCAAACACAACGGTCGCCTCGAGCCCGGCTACCCCTGCGTGGCCAACCAAGCCGATTCGTATTGTCGTGCCCTTTGGCGCGGGATCGTTTACAGACATTGCCGCGCGTACCGTCGGGGCCGAACTTTCAACCAAGCTCGGGCAGCCCATTATTGTTGAAACAAAAGGTGGCGCAGGCAGCACCCTTGGCACTGACCTAGTTGCTAAAGCAGCCCCTGATGGCTACACCTTTTTAGTCACCGACAACTCGTTTGCAGTGTCGTCGGCACTATATGAAAAACTGCCCTATTCGCCTAAAGACCTGGTGCAGGTGTCGTTACTTGCCGACGCTCCCGCGGTTTTAGTGGGTCGCCCGGGTTTGGCTGCAAAAACATTAAAAGAGGTCGTTGAGCTGGCACGCAGCACCCCTGGCGGCTTAACCTTTGGGTCAGGCGGACAAGGCTCTTCAGCTCAATTGGCGATGGAAGCCTTTTTATTACAAAACAAGCTACAACTTGTGCACGTGCCCTTCAAAGGCATTGCCCCGGCCTTGATGGAAGTGGCTGCTGATCGGGTCGACATTGCCATCAGTAGCGTCGGCACCGCAAGCGCCTACATTAAGGATAATCGTCTGCTTGGCTTAGCCGTCAGCAGCGAAAAACGCCATCCCAACATGCCGAACGTACCCACGTTTACTGAGGCAGGCTTTTCAAGCTACAAGATGATGTATTGGTTTGGCATGATGGCACCTGCCGGCACACCGCCTGCGATCATTGACCGCATGCAAAAAGAGATCGTCAAAGCTGTGGCCACGCCAAAAGTTGTTGAGGTGTTTGCGGCGACTGGTGTACGGGCCATCTCAACCTCGCCCGCCACGTTCACCAAGATGGTACAAAGTGAGACGACGCTGTGGTCTGAAGTGATTACGCGCGCGAAGATCAAGCCCGAATAGCGACAGTTCAACAACAATCATTTTCGACTCGCAACAACCCGCGACGAATACGACGTTCGAATAGCGCTATCCTCCTCCTGACAACATCACAGATGACTTCGCTGAATGCATTGTCTGCAAATTACGATTGGTCATCCTAGGAATGAACGTCCGCTTTTTAGCGGATACTGACTCCCACAATTTATTGCACGCGTTAATCTACATTCGCCTAAAGGTCACTTCAGATGGAAAACACACTTAAAGCCCGCCTCGCGGCAGGCGAAGTCTCGTTATGTATTGGCTTGCGCCAATCGCGCACGGTTGATATTGGCCCCTTGGTTGCAGCGGCCGGGTTTGATTGCTTGTATGTCGATATGGAACACAGCCCAATTGGCTTTGAAGCGACCTCTGCCATTTGCATCACCGCAATCGCCTACGGCGTCACAGCGCTGGTGCGCGTGCCTGGCCATCTTGGTCAAGATATCTCGCGTGTGCTGGATGGTGGGGCGCAGGGCGTGATTCTTCCGCACGTCAACACCCCCGAGCAAGCGCGCAGCATTGTCTCGTATGCCAAGTACCCGCCGCTTGGGCACCGCTCGGTCATGGGCGCAGGGCCTGCCACCGCTTACAAAGCGATGCCACTCGCCAAAGTCAACGAGTCGGGTAACGCCGACACCATGGTCATCATCATGCTTGAAACACCCGAAGGTATTGCCAACGCCGAGGCCATCGCTGCGATCCCCGGCGTCGATATGCTGTTGATCGGCTCAAATGATCTTTGCACTGAGATGGGTATCCCAGGGCAGCTGCGCCATCCCAAGCTTCTTGATGCCTATCAAACCGTTGCCAAGGCCTGCAAAAAGCACAACATCGCAATGGGCATCGGTGGTATCCGTGGCGATACTGAATTGCAAACGCAGCTGATTGAACTTGGCGCTAAGTTTCTGATTGCTGGCAACGACACGGCTTACCTCGCTGCTGCAGCTAGCAAAGATGCTACAGCGCTAAGAGAACTAATCGGTGCGATGAAAAGTCATTGATTTCTACCTAATTCATACGCGCTTGATCCCTTACACTTCGGAGCCCCACTCGTGTCTTTTGATTTAAACGAAAAAGTTGCCTTTACTGCCCCTGCTAACGCCTGCGACGCACACTTTCATGTGTTCGGCCCGGCAGACAAATACCCGTATGGCTCTGATCAACTGCGCTACGCGCCACCGCTTGCGCCGTTGTCTGAGTATCTGCAACTCGCCAAACACCTTGGCCTCACGCGTTACGTTTTTGTGCAACCAAGCGCCTATGGCCGCGACAACAGTTGCATGCTCGACGCCATGCGCGAAGTTGGCATCACCCAATCACGCGGCATTGTTGATATCGATGAAGATGCGCCAGATTCACTGTTAGCCGAAATGGATGCGCTTGGCGTTCGCGGCGTACGCATCAACTACAGCCCGATTCATCCCTACGAGCCCGGCTTATCCAAAAAAATGCAGCCACGTATTGAGCGTATCGCCGCGCGTTGTAAAGAGCTGGGCTGGCATCTTGATTTCTTGCTGCCCGGTTGGCTCACGACAGAAATGATCCCCTTGATGAAGACGCTACCGGTACCGTTTTCAATGGCACACATGGGTATGAATCTTGCCAAAGACGGCCCTGAGGCGCCCGGCTTTAAAGCCTTGCTCGAGCTGATGAACTACGGCGATCGCAAAGCCTACGTCAAGTTCACCGGTACCTATCGCATGTCTAAAGTGCCTCACTTTACTGATGCCGACGCGCTCGCCCAAGCACTGATCAAAACCGCGCCTGATCGCATCATCTGGGGCAGCGATTATCCACATCTATCGTTTGGCGAGAATAGTTCGATTGAGTTGTTCAATTTGTTAGCGCGCTGGACGAGTGATGAGGGCGTGCGAAAATTGATTCTTGCCGACAATCCGGCAAGGTTGTTTGGGTATTGAATTGAGTGGGATATTTAGATCCGTTTTTTAAAGACATGATTTTCACTTTAGCGGATAATTGCGAGCCCAGTAATCACTCACTTTTGGCGCATGTTTAATGCGCCCATCCGCAAATGACGATAGACTTCTCGATCACCGCGCTGCCGACACCCATCACGTTCAAACACACCGTTTCAGGTTCTAAAGTGAGTATCAACACACGTTCGACATCTCTAGAACCCATCTTTATTCAAGAGGTGGCGCTACCTAGTGGCAAGTTGCTCAGCAAGCTACCATTGGTTTTTCATCCCACGTTTGATGAAAAAAATGATGCTTTTTTCATTATTGATCCTACTTTGGGTATCGACGTATTCGCTCAAACCCGCGATGAGCTTCTTAAAGAGCTTGAAGAAGTCATCCCTGTTTTATGGAGCGAGTACGCGACTGCAGACTCCGATGTACTGTCGATTTCTGCCAGGCAATTAAAGAAATCGCTGTGCGAAGCCTTCAAGGAACTTAACCATGCCGCGTAAACAGCGTGATATTGAGCGCGGGCTCGTCAATAAAGGTTTTCAACGAACTGAGTCTCATCACCATTTTTTTGTCTATCATTCTTGCGATGGTAAGAAAACTGCTGTGAAAACGAAAACTAGTCATGGAACCCGAGAGGTTTCTAGTTACATTTTGCAACAAATGGCCCGTCAGCTCTATTTATCGAAGATTGATTTTCTGAATTTAATCGATTGTCCAATGAGTCGGCATCAATACGAAGAGCATCTTGTCGGCCTAGCGAAAATCCCCTAGATTGCCTCACTGCCAGCTAAAAGACCAATCAGAGCTTCCTCTATTGCAGCAAACATTGGTCGCTTCAACACCACAGATTCTAGGCACTCAGCACACAACACAGTCGCCGCCTGCAAGGCGGTACGATGCTTTTCAGTAACGTCTGCTTCAAGTTCTACCCGCTCAAGCAACTCTTCAAGCAAACATCCAAACGCACGAACTTCTATCTGCTCAAGCGCCTGCGCAACGACCAGATCACTTCGATCGTAAAAAGCCGCCGCACCAAAATCACCCAACACCGCATGGCCCTCAGCACCAATCAAGGTGTTGTGTGCATATAGATCACCATGGGTGAGCCCACGCCCATGCAACTGGCGTGCCAAGCTCGCCACCCCATGCGCCACGCGCAATGCGTCTGGCAAATTGAAACGCAGATCAGCCGCGTATACATCACGGGTACACGATTGCAAGCTTGGTGGGGCTGCTAAGTTTCGATAGCTGGGATCGACCAGTTGCATCACTAAGGCTTCAGTTCCCTTTGGATGATTCGTCACCTTACCAAGTAAGTTAATGAGATAGGGATGAGATCCCGCGCTGACGTAAGCCGCAATCTCGCTATGCGGCATGCCATCGCTTGTCAGCGCACCTTTAAAGACCTTGACCGCAACTTCTTTCGATCCACCGTCAAGCGCAGCCTGATAAATAACGCCCGAGGCGCCTTCACCAAGCTTTTGTTTTAGTTGAAGGCTGGCCCAGGGGATTTGTGTCAGGGTGACTTGCCCCGACAAGGCTCGGGCTTCAGCCTCTGCACAAACCGGATTACCCGAATACCCCAGCCACGACAGCCTCGGCATACTCAACAACCACTGAGGCAGCACCTCAAAACGATTTGCACCAATCCGCAATAACTCAAGCTTGGTGCACTTCGCCATCTCGACCGGTAACGTCGTCAACAAATTGCCAGCCAACGCCACCTTTTGCAGTTCGCGGCATGCGCCAATTTCGGGTGGCAGCGCAGCAAGCTGATTACCCATCAAAATTAGCCAACGCAACTTAGGCGGTAAGGCCGCTGCCTGAATCGTTGAGATCTGATTAGACCGAAATCCAATCATGCTCAAGCTCTGGCATTGCCCCAACACCACTGGCAATTCAGTAAACCGATTGCCCGCACAAAACAGCACCTGCAAGCGGTGCAGCCGAGCAAAATCCTCTGGCAGGCTGGTTAAGGCGTTACCTGACAAGTCCAAATACTCAAGCGTATCGGCCAGGGCAAAGATTTCGCGCGGAAACTCAGTCAAGCCTTCCGATAAAACCAAACGAGTGGCACCGGCCAAAGCACCACGACGAAGTTGTTCAAGTGTATCCATGGGTGTGAGGTTAACAAATCCATATTCTTTTGGCCGAAAGGTTTTTCCTCAAGCTGAACGGGGTAGAATTTCAGGCATCCCCTCACGCCTTTGTTTACTAAGATTTCTTATGATCCTCGTCACTGGTTGCGCCGGCTTTATCGGAAGTAATTTTGTTCACAACTGGCTGGCTAGCCAAGACGAGCCTATCCTGAATCTGGATAAGCTCACTTACGCGGGCAACCTTGCGAATCTTTCTGCGCTCGCGCAAGATAAACGACATATCTTTGTACAAGGCGATATTGGCGATAAAGAGCTGGTGAGCAAGCTACTTGCCGAACATCAACCGCGCGCCGTCTTAAATTTTGCAGCCGAATCCCACGTTGATCGTTCGATTCTCGGGCCAGGCGAATTTATCCAAACCAACGTCGTTGGCACCTTCAACCTGCTTGAAGCCGTGCGCGCCTACTGGTCTGAGTTAGACGAAGTCAAAAAACAAAACTTCAGGTTTTTGCATGTCTCGACGGATGAAGTCTACGGCACACTCGCGCCACAAGACCCTCCGTTTTCTGAAACCAATCCGTTTGAACCTAACAGCCCCTACGCGGCCAGCAAAGCGTCGTCTGATCACCTTGTGCGCGCTTGGCACCACACGTATGGCCTACCGGTGCTCACCACCAATTGCAGCAACAACTACGGGCCGTTTCATTTTCCTGAAAAACTGATCCCGCTCGTGATCTTAAATGCGCTCGATGGCAAACCCTTGCCCATCTATGGCGATGGCCAACAAGTGCGCGATTGGTTATATGTGCAAGACCACTGCCGCGCCATCGCACGCGTGCTTGAAGCAGGCCGGCCTGGCGAAACCTACAACATCGGCGGCGCAAACGAAAAAGCCAACATCGACGTTGTCAAAACGATTTGCGCCCGCCTAGATACGCTGCGCCCACGCGCAGACGGCAAGGGCTATGCCGAGCAAATCACCTACGTCAAAGACCGCCCAGGCCACGACCGCCGCTATGCCATCGACGCCAGAAAAATCGCACGCGAACTCAACTGGACGCCGCAAGAGACCTTTGAATCAGGTATTGAAAAGACCGTGCAGTGGTATCTGGATAATACCGAGTGGGTGCAAGGCGTGAAGAGTGGCGAGTATCGTAAGTGGCTTGGGAAACAGTACGGGTGATTCACCTAGCTTCTTAGCTTTTCTCTTTTTCATGGTCAATAAAAAACCCTCCGGGGTGAGCATTGTTAAGAGGCTTGGAGGGTGTTGTTGGTAGAACCATCTCACAATTTTTTGCTGCTGTCTATTCCGTGCTCTCATCTAACTCTCACCCACCTCACCTTTTAGTCGCTATCTCATCCCATGGCTTTGGACACCTGTCGCAAGTTGCCCCAGTCGTGAACCGGTTACATGAGTTGATCCCGCAATTAAAAATCACAATTCGCGCTGCCCTACCTGAAACGCAGCTTCGCAGCCGCCTTCATCATTTCGACATCTTGCAACACGCAACTGATGATTTTGGGATGGTGATGAATCATGCGTTCAGCGTCGATACCAACGCAAGCCTAGTTCGCTATCAGAGCCTGCACCAAGACTGGGATGACAAGGTGAATGTGCTTGCACAGCAACTGATTGACGCTGAGGTCGACGTTGTATTGGCCGATGTACCTTATCTGCCACT
>JAURJT010000049.1 GCA_030832095.1 Gammaproteobacteria bacterium
CAGGGCCGTGAGGGCACACAAAAAAAGCATCAATCGCACCAGCCAGTTGCCCCAACTCTTTGCGCAGCTTCTGATGAATGGCATTAAGTGCTGTGATGTCGAACAAACCGCGTGCCAAACCCGATTGGTTTGAGGCGACTGCGATGGTGTAGCCAGCTTGATGCAGTCGTGCAATGGCCTGCAGGCTGCCCGGTAACGCAATCCATTCATCTGGATGCTTGATGTAGTCGGGGCTATCTTGATTGATCACACCGTCGCGATCCAGAATAATCAGCTTCATGCGGCCAGCCTTGAAATGTCGGCCACTTGATTCATCAAGCCGTGAAGCTGAGCCAGTAGCGCTAGCCGGTTGTTGCGCACGGCAAGATCATCAGCCATGACCATGATGTCGTTAAAAAACGCATCAACCGGCGCGCGTGCCTGCGCGAGTGTCGCCATCGCTCCTTGGTAGTCGCCCGCATCGAGATGCTGTTGTGCAATCGGCTGCAGCTGGGCAATTGTTTTTGCCAGTGCTTGCTCAGCGGGTTCAGTGAGCAGTGCCTGATTCAGAGGCTGAAGACCCGTTTCAGATTTTTTCAGTAGATTACCGATACGCTTATTTGCGGCAGCCAAACTTGCGGCGTCTGGACCTTGCGCAAACGTGGCGGCAGCTTGCACACGTGCCAGTATTTGATGCAGAGGCGGCGCGATCGCCAGCACGGCCTCGACGGCGTTGCGATCAAGCTGCGTGATTAACTGATTGCGCAGTCGCTCAATGATGAAGACTTGGACATCTGCCACTGTTGTCTGGGCGAGCGCTGAGGGTTCAAAGGTGTCTGCGGCAGCTTGTAGCAGACCCTCGAGCGTTAAGGGCCCGTTTTGCTGGATCGGTAAAAAACCACCCGCAGTCAGTTGCTCAAACGCACTAATCAGACCTAAGGCAGCGCGGCGGAGGCCAAAAGGATCGCGCTCACCTGTCGGGGCTAAGCCGATCCCCCAGATGCCGACGAGTGTTTCAGCGCGCTCTGCCATAAACAGAATTGCAGCGGTCATATTTGCAGCGGTCACGGGCTGTTCAAGGCGAATTTTGTATTGTTCGACAAGCGCTTGTATCACTTGTTCGGGCTCGTGATCGGCGCGGGCGTAATACGAGCCCATGATGCCTTGCAGTTCAGGAAACTCGCCAACCATATTGGTGTTGAGATCGGCCTTGGCAAGCATCGCCGCACGCACGGCGAGCGCGCTGTCTGCCTGTAAGGCGTTGGCTAACCACGCTGCGATCGTTTGTACGCGTGCCACGCGCTGCAACTGCGTACCGAGCTTGTTGTGATACACAATCGAAGCAAGCTGCGGCACCCGCTGATATAGAGGCGTTTTGCGGTCGGTATCGAAAAAGAATTGCGCATCTGCCAAACGCGGGCGCACCACCCGTTCGTTGCCTTGAATGATCGCCACAGGGTTGTCTGTGGGCATATTGCTGACAATCAGAAATTGATTGGTGAGCACGCCCGACGTTGGATTGAATAATGGAAAGTACTTTTGATTGAGACGCATGGTCAAAATCAGACATTCTTGCGGCACTTGCAAAAAACGCTCTTCAAAGGCACCGACATAGACGACTGGAGCCTCAACTAAGGCAGTCACTTCATCCAGTAGAGCCTGCACCGCGGGGTCTTGCCCAAGTGTCGCGTTCAGCTTTTGTGCTTCGGTTGCGAGCAACGCCGCGATTTTCGTGCGGCGCTCTGTGAATGATGCAATCACCTGACCAGTTTGTGCAAGCTGTTGCTCGTAGCTGTCAGCGCTGTCGATGCTGATCGCTGCAGGATGTAAAAAGCGATGACCGAAGGTGAGGCGCCCAGCTTGCAAGCCAAGCACGGTCGCTGGGATGACCTGCGTGTCAAACAGCGCGATCAAGGCGTGTGCGGGGCGTACGAACTTTACCGAGGTGACGCCATCGGCCAATTGATATTTCATGACCTTCGGTATCGGCAAGGCTGCGATCGAGGCTTCGATCGCAGTTTGTAGCACCTCGGTTAAGACGGCACCTGGTGCAGTACCTCGCGCCACCAGATACTCTTGTTTGCCATCTGATTCTCGCTCGAGTGCGCTGATGGGCATGTCTGCCCAACCCTTGGCTGCCAATTTTTTTTGCAGAGCTGGCGTTGCCAGGCCCTGAGCGTCAAGCCCCACTTTCACTGGCATCAGCTTTTCAACGAAACTTTGCTCGGGTGCGAGCGCCAGCACCTGTGACAAGCGAACCGCCACGCGGCGCGGTGAAGCGAATGACGTTGTCGTACTGCTGCTCACGACCAGGCCTTGAGCGTGTAGCGCGTCGTGGATGCCCTGAGCAAAGGCCTGACCCAGTTTGGGCAAGGCTTTTGGTGGAAGCTCTTCGGTAAAGAGCTCGATCAACAGGGGCTTGCTAGTTTGCGTCATGGTTGCACCCCTTTGTCAGTGCTGCGAGGGGTTGCACTGGCACTGCTCAACATGGGAAACCCCAGTTGCTCGCGCGAGTCGTAATACGCTTGCGCGACGGCACGAGACAGGTTGCGGATACGTCCGATATAAGCGGCGCGCTCAGTGACGCTAATGGCGCCACGCGCATCTAACATGTTGAAGGTGTGCGCGGCCTTGAGCGTCGCCTCATAGGCTGGCAACGCAAGCGGGATGTCAATCAGGCGCTTGGCGTTGGTTTCGTGATCGGTGAAGTGCCTAAACAGCATCTCAGCATCAGAATGTTCAAAGTTGTAGGTCGATTGTTCGACCTCATTTTGATGAAAGACGTCGCGGTAGAGTACCGAGCCTTTTGGCCCAGTTGTCCAGACCAAGTCGTAGACACTTTCAACGCCTTGCAGGTACATAGCTAAGCGTTCTAACCCGTAGGTGATTTCACCCGTAGTGGGCGTGCAGTCTAAACCGCCAACTTGTTGAAAGTAGGTAAATTGCGTGACTTCCATGCCGTTGAGCCAAACTTCCCAGCCCAGACCCCAAGCCCCCAGTGTTGGATTCTCCCAATCGTCTTCAACAAAGCGGATGTCATGTTCTGTTGGACGGATACCCAGCGCTTCAAGTGAGCCAATATACAAATCCAGAATATCGGGCGGTGCAGGCTTAAGTACAACTTGGTACTGATAGTAGTGCTGTAACCGGTTAGGGTTCTCGCCGTAGCGCCCGTCTTTCGGACGTCGTGACGGTTGCACATAGGCAGCTCGCCAGGGCTCTGGCCCAATGGCACGCAAAAAGGTCGCCGTGTGTGAGGTGCCTGCGCCTACCTCCATATCGTAGGGTTGGAGCAGGGCACAGCCCTGATGATCCCAGTACTCTTGCAGGCGCAGAATAATTTGCTGAAAAGTGAGCATGTAGGTATGAAGGTGGCGATGGCTATTTAATCAATCATTTTACCGTGGGGCAGGCTCGGTGGGTGGCGAGGCGCCAGCGGGGGGCATGATTTGGCCCGAAGATCAGGTACCCAACCGAGTTCGGCGAACGAATCGCCTATGATTCAGGGTACGTCAAAGGAGTCAGTATGTCAGTGTTGGTAGATGTCGAATATCTGGATGGAATTCAAATCATTACGATTAATCGCCCTGAGGCGCGCAACGCGATTAGTGCTGAGACTGCGCATCAGATGTCGGCAGCCTTCGATGAGCTCGATGCGCGCGACGATATTCGTATCGGGATCTTGACGGGGGCGGGTGCAACCTTTAGTTCGGGCATGGATTTAAAAGATTTTGCGCAGACGCGTAAGCGTGCACTGGTTGAGGGCAAGGGTTTTGGCGGCTTGAATGAGGCGCCCCCGAAAAAGCCCCTGATCGCCGCCGTTGAGGGCTACGCTGTGGCCGGTGGGTTTGAGATGGTACTGGCGTGTGATCTGGTGGTAGCGGCCAATAACGCCATGTTTGGTCTGCCAGAGGTGAAACGGGGCTTGGTGGCGGGTTCGGGTGGTTTGTTGCGTCTGCCGCGTCAACTCCCGTATCACATTGCAATGGAGATCATTTTGACGGGCGATATGCTGCCAGCGCCGCGTGCCCACCAATATGGTTTGGTGAACGTGTTGACCGACCCCGGGCAGGCGCTCGCCGAGGCCATTAAACTCGCGCAAAGAATCTGCGAAAATGGTCCTTTGGCAGTGCAAACCTCTAAAAGTGTAGTCAATCAGGGGGGCGACTTTGCCGCTGATGAAATGTTTGACCTGCAACGCCCGTTGATTCATCACATTTTCATGTCGGATGACGCCAAAGAGGGTGCAACCGCCTTTGCGCAAAAGCGTAAACCGGTGTGGCAGGGCAAATAAGGGTTTTGTAAAAGGTTGTGCAGGCTGACTGGGTCGGTACGTTCATCGCATCACCAGTGTTTTTGTATTAGAACGCGTTCAGTGTTTTGTTTAATTTTTGATTAGCTCCTTTTCTTAGCGGGTACCTCTATGTCAGTCATTATTCAAGAAGAAGATTTCGTCTCGTCTATCGCCGATGCGATTCAGTTCATCAGCTATTACCATCCGGCTGATTACATCAAGCATCTAGCTCGTGCGTACGAGCGTGAAGAAAGCCCGGCCTCTAAAGATGCGATGGCGCAGATTTTGACGAACTCGCGCATGAGCGCAGAGGGTCGTCGTCCGATTTGCCAAGACACCGGTATCGTTAATGTCTTCTTAAAAATTGGTATGGATGTTCGTTTCAATACCAAGAAAAATATTCAAGAATTATGTGATGAGGGCGTGCGTCGCGGCTACCTCAATCCAGAAAATCCTTTGCGCGCCTCGGTTTTGGATGACCCAATCTTTTTGCGCAAAAACACCAAAGACAACACCCCCTGTATTGTCAGCGTAGAGTTGGTGCAAGGCGATAAGGTAGACGTACAAGTGGCGTCTAAGGGTGGTGGTTCTGAAAATAAGTCCAAGTTAGCGATGTTGAATCCTAACGACTCCATCGTTGACTGGGTGTTAAAGACAGTGCCCACGATGGGTGCGGGTTGGTGTCCGCCAGGCATGTTGGGGATTGGTGTTGGCGGTACGGCCGAGAAGGCTGTGTTGATGGCCAAACAAGCGCTGATGGACGATCTCGATATGTACGAGCTGCTAGAGCGTGGGCCAAGCAACAAAATAGAAGAGTTGCGTATAGAGCTGTATCAAAAGGTAAACGGCTTAGGCATTGGTGCGCAGGGCTTGGGTGGTTTGACAACAGTCCTTGACGTAAAAATCAAAACGTTTGCCACACACGCAGCGTCGTTTCCTGTGGCAATGATTCCGAACTGTGCGGCCACACGTCATGCGCACTTTGAGTTAGACGGCTCGGGCCCTGCACACTTGCATCGCCCTTCGTTGTCTGACTGGCCTGATGTCAACTGGGCACCAAATTACAAATCGTCGCGTCAAGTTGATTTAAACAAACTCACGCCTGAAGAAGTCGCGAGTTGGAAACCAGGCCAGACCTTATTGCTCAACGGCAAAATGCTGACGGGCCGCGACGCGGCGCACAAGCGTATTCAAGACATGTTGGCGAAAGGTGAAAAATTGCCTGTCGATTTTCGTGGCAAGGCGATTTACTACGTTGGTCCTGTGGATCCTGTCGGTGATGAAGTGGTTGGCCCCGCAGGTCCAACGACCTCGACACGCATGGACAAGTTCACCGACATGATGCTCGAGCAAACTGGCTTGGCGGTGATGATTGGTAAATCCGAGCGCGGTGATGCAACGATCGAATCGATTCGTAAGCACAAGTCTGCGTATTTGATGGCCGTGGGTGGTGCGGCGTATTTGGTGTCAAAAGCGATCAAGGCTGCTAAGGTGGTTGGCTTCGCTGATCTGGGGATGGAAGCCATCTATGAGTTTGATGTGGTGGATATGCCCGTGACTGTGGCGGTCGATTCAAATGGTGTTTCGGTGCATACGACGGGGCCAAAAGAGTGGTCGGCGCGGATTGCTGGGATTCCGGTGGTAGTGAAGTAGGACTTTACTTCGGGGGGCTTCGGGCTCGGTAGCCTTTTCTGGCGCTGGGCGGGTGGCTGTGGCCGGCTGACCGAGTCGGTCTGCTGCGCAGACTCCCCTCCGATTTTTTGTCTTGGCGGCGGCGGCCCAAACTCGCTTCGCTCAAACAAGGGCCGCCTTCATCCGCCAATCCTGCAAAATCCTCGGCGCCTCAAACATCCGGCCACAGCCACCCGCCCAGCACCAGAAAAGTCAGGGCACAAAGAACACCCCAAAACTCAAGACAACCCAGTAATCTGCCCCGCATCATTCACATCAATCCCATTCGCCGCAGGTACAGCCGGCAGGCCTGGCATGGTCATGATGTCGCCACACACCATCACCACAAAGCCTGCACCGGCAGATAGCCTGACTTCGCGAATCGTCAGCACATGACCGCTCGGCGCGCCTCGTAATTTGGCATCAGTCGAAAACGAATATTGCGTCTTCGCAATACACACCGGTAGATCACCATAGCCGTCGCTTTGAAGCTGCGCGATTTGCGCGCGCACTTTTGCGTCGGCTGTGATACTTGCCGCGCCGTAGGTCTTGGTTGCAATGGCTTGCACTTTGTTCCACAGCGAGTCTGAGTCTTGGTACAAAAACTTAAAGTGATTCGGCTGTTCGCAGAGTTTGACGACAGCGTGTGCTAAGTCAGCTGCGCCTGCGCCGCCCTGTGCCCAATGCTTGGCGAGCACCACTTCAACACCAAGGGCCGCTGTGGTCGCTTGTAGCAGAGCGATTTCGGCGGGGGTGTCTTCTGTGCGATGGTTGATGGCCACGACGCAAGGTAATCCAAAATTCTGCGTAATGTTATGAATGTGGCGCTCAAGGTTAACGAGCCCAGCGCGCAGTGCGTCAAGGTTTTCGGTACCCACGTCTTTGACTTCGACGCCACCGTGATACTTCAGCGCTCGCACAGTTGCGACTAAGACGACTGCTGAAGGCGTGAGCCCAGCTTTGCGGCATTTGATATCAAAGAATTTTTCTGCGCCTAGGTCTGCACCAAAGCCTGCTTCGGTGACGACGTAATCCGCTAGTTTTAAAGCGGTCGCTGTCGCCAGTACCGTGTTGCAACCATGTGCAATGTTGGCAAAGGGGCCGCCGTGCACGATCGCAGGATTGTTTTCAAGTGTCTGTACAAGGTTTGGAGCGAGCGCTTCTTTTAAGAGTGCAGTCATTGCTCCTTGCGCTTGCAAATCACGCGCCAAAATTGGTTTGCCGGTCAGCGAGTAGCCGATGACGATATTGCCTAAGCGCTCTTTCAAATCTTTTAAATTTTTGACCAGGCAAAAGATTGCCATGATCTCTGAGGCTACAACGATATCGAAATGGTCTTCGCGCGGAAATCCGTTCGCAGTCCCGCCCAAGCCCACCACGATGTTTCGTAGCGCACGGTCATTTAAGTCAACGACGCGCCGCCAGTTCACACGACGGACATCGATGCCGAGTTTATTGCCGTGATGAATGTGATTGTCGATCAGCGCAGCCAGCAGGTTGTTAGCCAGAGCGATTGCATTGAAATCGCCCGTGAAATGTAAATTGATGTCTTCCATCGGCACGATTTGCGCCATGCCGCCGCCCGCAGCGCCCCCCTTCATGCCAAAGACAGGGCCCAAAGACGGCTCGCGCAAACACATGATGGCGCGCTTGCCAATATGATTCAGGGCATCGCCCAGACCAACGGTGGTGGTGGTTTTGCCTTCGCCCGCTGGAGTCGGCGAAATGGCGGTGACCAGCACTAGCTTGCCGTTGGGTCGTGAGGCGAGCGTGTCAATGTACTCAAGCGAAAGCTTGGCCTTGAAACGCCCGTAGGGTTCTAGCTGCTCTGTGGGGATTCCAAGTCGGTCCGTCGCGAGTTCGAGAATTGGGCGTTTATTCGCGGCCTGAGCGATTTCAAGGTCACTGCGCATGTCAAAGGGATCCGGCGATGAGTATGAGTTGTCGAGGGCTTGATATTACTTGCGCCAAGTCACGCTGTAATCAAAAAGACATGAAAACCCTGAGAATTCAAGCCAGACTTGTTTCAATCGAGATTTTCTATCACCAGGCCATGAAAAATTTTTCACGATATGGGATAGAATGAATGTTGCATCGCGCCAAATTGCGTTCGTTCAGGCTATCTTTACCTTCAATATGCTTCGTCACGTTTCATCTTTGGCCCCAGTGCCCACGCAACCATCGTCTGACTCCATGGAGATGGCGATCCAGGTGCTAGGGCGCGCCACGCAACTGCTAGATGCGTTGGCGGCGCAGCCCGATCCAGTTGCTTTAAAAGATTTGGCAAAAACAACAGGGCTTCATACATCAACCGCACATCGTATTTTGAGTGATTTGGTGATTGGGCGGTATGTTGATCGGGTCGACAACGGGTTGTATCAACTCGGCATGCGCTTGCTTGAGTTGGGGTCTTTGGTGAAAGGGCGTTTGAACGTTCGCGAAGCGGCCCACGAGGCCATGCACGCCCTACACCGCTTGACTGGGCAAACTGTCAATTTATCGGTACAGCAGGGAGACGAAATTATTTACATCGACCGCGCCTGGAGCGAACGCTCGGGTATGCAAGTGGTACGAGCAATTGGTGGTCGTGCGCCGTTGCACTTGACCTCAAATGGTAAGTTGTTTCTTTCGGCGGCAGATGTTCGGCAGGTCCGAACTTACGCTACGAGAACGAGCCTCGCAGCAAGCACTGCAAATAGCATCACGACACTCGAAAAACTCGAGCAAGAATTATTGTTAGTACGCCAGCTTGGTTATGCCCGAGATAACGAAGAACTTGAACTAGGTGTCCGTTGTATCGCCGCCGGAATCTACGACGATACGGGCAAACTAGTCGCAGGGCTATCGATTTCAGCACCATCGGGGCGTTTGCAAGACGCCTGGATCCCCCAGTTAGTCGCCACTGCCGGCAGCATTTCTGAGGCGCTTGGCTATGAAGCCAGCGGCGCCTAGGCTAAGTCAGACTGCAACGCCGCTACTTTAACGTGATGCCGCGTTCTTTGACGAGCGCGCCCCAGCGCTTGACCTCGAGTTCGATCAGTTGGGCGAAGGCTTCGGGTGAATCTTTGGCTGGCGTCAAGCCATCGGTGGCGAGTTGCTCGGCGGTCGCTGGGTCACTGAGCACTTCAATGACGGCTTTGTTTAATTTGTCGACAATTCCCTTGGGGATACCCTTGGGGCCAATCAGACCGTGCCAGACGGCAACGTCAAAGTCTGGATACCCCGACTCGATCACTGTCGGCAAGTCGGGCAGAGCAGCGAGCCGCTCTTTCGTGGTGACCGCCAAGCCTTGCAGTTTGCCTGACTTGACGTGCGGTACTGTTGAGGCCACCGTGCCAAACATAAACTGAACAGTGCCAGAGATCGTGTCGGTTAAAGCTGGAGAGGTGCCTTTGTAGGGAATATGAAGAGCTTGGACACCGGCAGCGCTTAAGAAATATTCTGTTGCAATGTGAGTGATGCTGCCGCTACCTGACGAGGCGTAGGCTAGTTTGCCCGGTTCTTGTTTTGCACGCTCAACCAGTTCTTTGAGGGTCTTGATTTGTGTACCGGGGTTGGTGGCGATCACGAAGGGGCCGCTCGCTAGGCGAGCAACTGCTGTAATGTCTTTAACTGGATCAAAAGGTAACTGATAGAGGTTGGCGTTGACTGTGTAGCTTGTGGCAGCTAAAAACAGCGTGTAACCATCACCGGCAGAGCGCAGTGCGACTTCAGCGCCCAAATTACCCCCCGCGCCGGGCCGATTTTCAACATAGACAGTTTGTCCGAGTTTTGGGGTGAGGCGTTGCGCCACAATTCGCGCAATGAAGTCTGAGCCGCCACCTGGGGCAAAGCCGACAACGATTTTGATTGACTTGGTTGGGTACTCGGCCGCGCTTTGCGTGGCTTGGGCATGGGCAAGAGGCGCCACGCAGAGCTGTGTGCTCAAAACGGCAGCGGCGCAAAGCAGGCGTCTGAGATAGGCAGATTGAGAGAGTTTACCGAGATGAGCCATCATGTAGATTCCTTGAGTCAATGGTAGGCAGTCTAGGGGAGAAGTGCGCCAAAGTCGATCAATTTGTTGTATTTTGGTGCGTTGCAACAAAAAATTGTTGACAGATAAGTGGGATTGCTTAAAATGACACTTGTGCAGTGCAGCAAATTCTGCAAAACGCTTTGATCCTAACCCCAGGAGCCCACCATGTCAGCTATCCCCCAGCAAGTTCTTAACAGCCAAAAAGCTGCGATTGATACCTTTGTCGCCGTTCAAACCAGCATGTTCACTGGTTTCGAAAAATTCGTTGACCTGAACCTGAAAGTCATGAAAGCGACTTTAGATGAAGTGTCGCAAAAATCACAACAAGTTGCCGGTATCAAAGACGCACAAGAGGCTGTTGCTTTGTCGTCAAACCTGGCTCAACCGGCCGCTGAGAAAGCCATGTCTTACAGCAAGCACGTGTATGACATCGTGTCTGGTGTTCAGGCCGACCTCACCAAGCTCGGTGAGACACATGCTGCTGAAGGTCAAAAGCATGTGCACGACGCGATTGAACAGTTCAGCAAGCATGCTCCTGCTGGTTCAGAAAGCGCTGTCGCCATGATTAAAAGCGGTCTGGCTCAAGCCACAACTGCTTACGACGCAATGACCAAAGCCGCTAAACAAGCCGCCGAAACCGCTGAAAAGAACCTGACTGCGGCCGCCGCAGCAACGTTTAAAGCCGCCGGTGATGCAGCTGAAACCGTGAAAGCCACAACACGTGGTCGTAAAGCAGCTTAAGTGAAAACCTTATTTAAGGGCTGTTTGAACTGAGTCGTGCTGCAGTTCGCTAAGCTTTAAAAGCCCTTTTGCCCGCCAGGGTGTCGCATCTAGTCCCGACAATTTTTAGTTGTTATGGATCTGGTTGCAACAGCTAGGTGGGCAAAAGGCTTTTTGCCGTGGGTTTCGAATGTTTGGTAAGTGACGCGTGTCAGCGTGGCGTTTAGCGGCGTGCAGCAGCCATCGCTTTTACACATTCACTCACTAGCGCCGGCCCACGATAGATTAGGCCAGTGTAGACCTGCACCGCATCCGCACCCGCAGCGATTTTTTCAGCGGCATGTTGGCCAGCAACAATCCCTCCCACCCCAATAATCGCGAGTTCGGCCCCGACGCGCTGACGCAAGCGTGCGATCACTTCGAGTGACCGCGCGTGTAGGGGGGCGCCTGACAGGCCACCGGCTTCTTCTGCGTGCTGCATACCTTGCACCGCAGAGCGCTCGAGTGTGGTGTTGGTGGCGATGACACCGTCAATACCGTGTCGTGGTAACACTTGGGCAATGATATCGATTTGTTCTTCGTTCAAATCGGGTGCTATCTTGACGGCTAAGGGGACACGTCGACCGTGCTGCTCGGTGAGCTCAAGCCGACGTTGTTGAAGCTGAGATAACAGTTGATCAAGCTCGTGTTCGCCCTGAAGCGCACGTAAGTTTTTTGTATTTGGCGAAGAGATATTGACTGTAATGTAATCGGCGTGCGGGTACACACCAGCTAAGCCAATCAAATAGTCACTGGCGGCTTGTTCAATTGGGGTATCGGCATTTTTTCCGATGTTGAGCCCGACGATTCCACCCTTGCTGCGCCAAGTGCTGCGCGCCACGTTGGCTAAAAACGTATCAAGTCCTAGGTTGTTGAATCCTAAACGGTTGATTAAGGCCTGGGCTTGTGGGATCCGGAACATGCGGGGCTTTGGGTTGCCAGTCTGCGCTCGAGGTGTCACGGTGCCGACCTCGATAAAACCGAAACCCAGATTGCCCATCGCATCGATATGCGCCCCGTTTTTATCGAGTCCGGCAGCCAACCCAACGCGATTGAGCAGGGGCAAACCCATTAGCGTGGCGGGATCGGACACTCTGCTATGCATCATCCCGCGTGTCAGCGAACAATCGTAGGCCTTTTGCAGGGCATGCAGAGTGGTCTCGTGAGCAGCTTCGGCGTCAAGCGCAAAAAGTGCCTGGCGTGCAAGTGGATAGGCTTGAAAAAGGAATGACATAAGCAGTGTAAAAATGTAGAGGTTTAAAAAATCTAGATGTAAAAAATCGAGAGATCAAACAGCGGACGACTAAGGATTTTAAAAATTACCGTTGGAGAACAGAGGCGGGCGGGTCGTCATGCCAGGCGCCTCGGTAGCGGTATTGCGCAGGCATGTAATTTGATTTGTAGGCCATCTTGGGGCTCTGTTCGATCCAGTAGCCTAAGTACAACCATTGTAAGTTGAGTTGACGGCACTGCTGTATTTGCCACAGGATGCTATAGGTGCCCAAGCTGCCTGCTAGTGCAGGATCGTAAAAGGTGTATACCGACGATAAGCCTTGTTCAAGCACGTCGATGATTGACACCATGCACAACTTGCCGTCTTCGTCGCGAAACTCAACCAGCCGAGTGTTGACTCGACTCGCTAATAAAAACTGACCATATTGCGCCTGATTGTCTTCATCCATGCCCCCGCCAGGGTGGCGCGCGGCCTGATAGCTCGTATAGAGCGAGTAGTGCTCTTGTGACCAAGCTAGCTTGGCGACCAACGGGCGCAGATCTTGGTGTCGTTTCAGAACACGCCTTTGTGTACGGCCAGGTGTAAAACCGTTGACGTCTACCCGAACCGGTATACACGCCTGACAGTCGTCACAGTGCGGTCGATACGTAAACAACCCACTGCGCCTAAACCCTTCGTCAACGAGTTGTGAGTAAGTGTCACTGTTGATGAGGTGACTGGGTGCTGCCACCTGCGAGCGCGCTTGGTGCTCAGGAAGGTAGCTGCAGGCGTAGGGTGCAGTCGCGTAAAACTGAAGCGCAGCGAACGGTAGTTCTTTAATTTGACTCATGCGAAACGTCTAAAGAGCGCCTGTGTGATGATTGTAAGAATAGTACAGATCGTCACACTTGGCACGAGCGGGGATGGTGTAAAACGCCCGTACCATCCAGCCAGCCAGTTTGCCAGGCAATATCTGGGGCAGCCGTGTGCTGTCGCACATGCGCAAGAAATTGTTCGCGTGGCACCGGGCACGCTCCCATGCTCGCTAGATGAGAGGTTTGCATTTGGCAGTCAATCCAGCTGACCTGCTGTTGCCGTAAAAACCATACTAGGTGTGCCAGCGCAATTTTTGAGGCATCAGTTGCCCGACTAAACATTGACTCACCAAAAAACATCTTACCGATGCTCACGCCATAGAGGCCACCCATCAAGCGGCCGTTGATCCACGTTTCAATGCTATGTGCTTGCCCCGCAAGATGCCACGCCTGATAGGCCAGCTGCATCTCGGCAGTGATCCAAGTACCAGGCTGACCGCCGGCTGCAGCTCGGGCGCAGCCTCGCATCACCGCAGCGAAATCGGTATCGACCTGTACGACGACCTCAAAGTTTGCAGCACGTTGAGCTGTGGCAATTTGACGCAACCGTTTGCGTAACGAGTGCGACACATGAAGCGCGTCACATTTGAGAACCATACGCGGATCAGGCGACCACCATAAGGGCGGCTCGTCGTGTGAAAACCACGGAAAAATACCCTGTGTGTAAGCTGAACGCAAACGTGGGATGGATAAATCTGCGCCTACCGCCAGTAAACCTGCAGGTTCGGCTAGCGCTTGAGAGACCGGTGGAAACGGTGAGTCTGGCTCGAGCCAAGTTAGCGGCAAAGACCCCAAGATCGACTCAGATCCTTAACGTTTTGTCAGGCCTAGCGAGTAATGATGCGTCTCGAAGTGACCGGTTTCGCGCTCGCGAAGATAGTGCTTCAGCGTAGTTGAAACAGATTTAAAGGCGAGGTTATCCCAGGGGATGTCATCGAGACTGTACCAGCGCGCCTCGAGTGTTTCAGGGCCTGGGTCAAGTTCGGGGCCTAAAGCCTTGGCTAAAAAATACACGTGGACCTGATCCACATGCGGAATATTAATCACAGTGTAGAGTTGACCAAGTTCGATGCGAACGCCTGCTTCTTCTTGGGTTTCTCGAGCAGCGCCTTCATCCATCGCTTCGCCAAGCTCCATAAACCCTGCGGGAAGGGTCCAGGTATTGGCGCGCGGTTCGATCGCGCGCAGGCACAATAAGATTTTGTCACCCAAAATTGGCAGCGTGCCCACGACTAAACGTGGGTTTTGATAATGCACGGCACCGCAGGCTTCACAGAGGTCTCGCTCGCGATTGTCGCCCTCGAGAAGTTTGCGAACGTTCAGCGTACCGCACTGACTGCAAAATTTTTGCTGTCGCGGCGCCGGAAAATAAAACTCAGATGGGTGGCTCATAGGCCGCTATTTTAAGGCCAAAGCGGCTGACTGGGTAGGTGCGTCGGTCGGATTTGCAACGAAATTTAAGATGCTTGGCAGCTCTTTTCTTAGGACGATCAAAAAAGAAGCGGGTTGCGCGAGTGCAGCAAAGACCTCGGTCTGGTCAAAAAAGCTAAGTCCGTTGGCAGGCGTTTGATTGAGATCGCTTTGTTCAAGCACCTCTAGCAGGTTGCGTGAGTCTGACGTGCTCAGGCAATTGGCTAAGATCCCTAGGTCGCGGTCATCGATTTTGGCGGCGCCTAGGTTGGTTTGGGCATAGAGTTGCCCGTCCTCATCCAGCAACCACTGAGTGACGCTTGTGATTGTCTGTCCATTGTGACTGATTAGGGTGCCGAGGCTGGGATCTAGGCGCAGCACGAAGGGCGCGGCATCGAGGCGTACATACACCCGCTGTGGCCCATTTTGAAAAAACCATTCGCCGTTCGGCTCAGACGCGTAGTTTCTGCCTATGAAGCTCAGGATTTGAACGTTACTGATCCCCTGACCTTGGCCGCCTGCGTGGGCATCGCCTAGTGGATGCAGGCGCCACTCACCGCGGGCCGAGAGAGACAGCCAGCCATACGCTGCGGGCACATCTGGCCAGCGAATTTGGGCATCAAGTACGGATTGATCCATGGGGTGTTTTCATCCAGAACCAAAGCAAGCTAGACCACTGCGTTGCCGCTAAGACAAGCAGTGCGTAAGTCAGTGCCTGCGTGCGATCAAAGCCACCTGAAACAAACATATCAGTGATGACGCCCAGCCCCCATTGCACGATGAAGGTCCCGGCAAAGATCATTAGATTGAGCGTGGTGAGCACGCGGCCAGCGACCTCGCTGGGAAACTCAAGTGCCGTTTGGGTTTGTAGCAAAAACATTGCGGGGACTGCTAACGCAATGAGTGGCCAAAGTATCCAAGACGCTTCAGTTTGCCACAGAGGGATTGCGGTGAAACAGAGCGTCAACCAAAGCAAGGCGATCGAGGACTGTTTGAACAACGAGGCGCCCCGCTTGACCAGCCACGGGCTCAGAATCCCCATCGCAAGGTATGAAGCCAAGATCGTTGCGTTTAGGTAAAGTAAGACTTGACTGGCCTGCTCGGCCGTCATGTTTAGCGCTTGCGTCAGCCACGGGCCCACCCATAGCGTTTGCAAGGCGACAAAGCCTCCGATGATCAGAATAGACGGCGGTATCGCGCGCAGCATGATCGGATGCTTGCATAAAGACAAGAAGCTGTCGGCGTCAGTTGAGGCGCTAGTTTGATTGATAGTTTGGCGGTCATAGTCACCGGTCAAAAAGAACACCAGACCTGCAGAGACCAGCAGTGCAAAGCTGGCTAAGCTAAATACGTGACGCCAGCCTAAAGCCTCGGCCAGTAACAGGGCTGGTTGGGCGGCAATCAACGCCCCGCCTGTGCCCGCGATTAACATGCACATCACCAAGCGCGCTTGTTGCTCTGGCCGGTAGCACCGCCTGAAATACGAGTACGAGGCCATTAAACAGGCCGACACCCCAATGCCAATCAGGATGCGACCTAAGAACAGCATCCACAGGGATTGCCCGACGGCGACCAAGAGCGAGCCCAGTGCAGCAACCAGTAAAAGAGCAGCTTCAGTTCGGCGCGCGCCGTAGCGATCAAGCCAGATGCCTACCGGAATCTGCATCACCCCAAAGGCTAAAAAGTAGGCTGAAGAGAACCACCCCAGGGCGCTATTTGACAGACTCAGGTCATCAGCCAAGAAAGGGGCGATCGCAGCATTGACCGCGCGCAGTGCATAGGAAAGAAAGTACCCAGAGGCGAAGGCTAAGAAAATTCTGACGCCTAAAAACCCAGTTAAGTAGGAGGGAGAGGGGGGCTGTGAGCCGGGTGCCGCTGTAGTTGTCATAATTTTGAGTCGACAGGGCGTGACCGCTTTTTGGAGGCGCAACCCGGAATCGAACCGAGCTTGACGGATTTGCAATCCGCTACATAACCACTCTGCCATTGCGCCGTCAATGCTGAGCTTGCCGGAGGGCGATCATACTACAAAAGGAGGTTTTCCTTTTCTGGCATTTGCATTACAGTAGAAGAATAAACAAAAAACCAGACGATTTGGGTTGTGTCTGAATAAGACCGACCCGGCTTGGGTTGCATACAAATGCAGCCAAGGCGATTTCGGATATGTTGGGTGAGTGTTTGACAAGAACAACGGTTTGCCCTTCCCGGACGTGTAGTTCATTGAAGGGCTAAGCATAAAAATATCGAGGCATTGTGATGATCAACAACAAGCGCAGGGCGCTTTTGCAAGTAGGCGTGGGGTCGGTTGGGCTAGCCGCCTTGCCAGTGTGGGCTCAGGCCGATTGGCCCTCAAAAGCAATTGTGGTGATTGTGCCTTTTCCGGCAGGCGGCGGCACCGACGCCTTTGCGCGACCGATTTCGGCAGTGATGTCAAAATCGCTTGGTAAGCAGTGGGTGATTGATAACCGCGGCGGCGCAGGTGGTAATTTGGGGGCGGCGTTGGCCGCGCGTGCGGCACCCGATGGTTACAACTGGTTTATGGGTGCGGTGCATCACGCGATCGCACCGTCGATGTACCCAAATCTTGATTACAGTATCGAAAATGACTTCATACCCATTGCGATGGTGGCGCGGGTACCACAAGTGTTGGTCGTTAATCCTAAAAAGGTGACCGGTGACTTCAAGGCATTTCTTGAAATGGCAAAGGCCAATCCAGGCAAACTGAATTACGGTTCTGCCGGTAGCGGCACTTCGCACCATTTGGCCGGTGAGCTTTTTAAAATCCAGTCAAAAACTGACCTCACGCATATTCCCTACAAAGGCGCGGGCCCAGCCTTGCAAGGCTTGCTAGCCGGTGACGTTGATCTGATGTTTGACGGTTTAGGCTCGTCTGCACAACATATCAAAAGTGGCAGGCTCAATGCCTTGATGGTGGCTGGCAGCGTGCGCAATCCTGCTATCCCTGATGTGCCGAGCGCAGCCGAGTTAGGCTTTCCTAACTATACCGTTACGACGTGGTACGGTCTTTGGGCGCCAAAGGGCACGCCTCCAGAAGCGCAGGCTCGGATGTTGGCCGAAATTAAAAAGCTACCGTTGGATGCATTGATAAAAGACGGTTGGGCTGCAAATGGTGCCGAGTTTCCAGATTTAACAGGCGCGCAATTTGGTGCGTTTGTCAGTGCTGAAATCAAACGCTGGGCCGAAGTGGTCAAAACGTCAGGCGCAAAGTTGGATTAGGCCGTTACCACTAGTCTTTTGAGCAGGCCGCCTGAATGAGTGCCTGTGACAAGGTCACCTTGTAAATCGCCTCGGCGACGGTCGCGGGGTTGATCGGCACCCAGTTGGTGTCGATCGAACTGCCAACTTCTATGCCCGTGCCCTTAGGGCCTTCATAAAACGTTCTGCGCATTGACTGTTGCCACGAGATGCTGCAATCCACTTGATATTCGTGAATCGAAGACAGAGAGGGTTTGTTGTTAATTAACTGGGGCTTGGCGTCGTCGTACATTGCCCAGATTGTGACGAATTTTTTATTCTTTTTTTTGCTGGAGGGGTCGATATATAAGGTTTTGTTGACCGTGGCATTTGAAGCGATTTCAACCCATTCAGCCTGAACCGCCTTTGAGCTCAGCAAGCCCAATGCGACGAATAGCGAAGTCTTCAAGGCGCACTGTAGAAGCGAGCTCTTTTGAGGCTTTTTATATTGGGTAGTGTGCTTGTAGGAGGGCTTGGGCAAGGGACTCAACTCAATCGCCTCTGTGCAGTGACGTGCCGTTTTGTACAAATAATTTTTGCGACTAACGGAAAACTGCTGCTGACCTGATTCCAGAAAACATCTGGAGCGGGAGAAGAGTCTCGAACTCTCGACCTCAACCTTGGCAAGGTTGCGCTCTACCAACTGAGCTACTCCCGCTTGTGTACTGCTGTATCATTCACAACGTCAGCGACTATAGCATACCTATCCCCCATCATGTCAAATCGATTCTTACAAAAGGGGCAACATTTGTTGATCGCGCAGGCTCAAGACTTGTCTTCATGCAATACCCTGCGGTTGCAGTGTCAGGCCGAGCAGGTTGTCGACCTGCAAAGTCTCGAGCAAATGAACGAACTGGGTCGCCAACTTCTTGACGCTCCTGAGTTTGTGGTGCTGGGCGGTGGCAGCAATGTGATTTTGCCAAGCACGCTGCCGTCTTTAGTGGTGCGTGTTGCGCTCAAAGGTATCGAGCTTGTTCAGAGCACTACTGATCATTGGTTGATTGATGTGGCTGCCGGTGAAAACTGGCACGACTGGGTTGTCACCGCTACGGGGAGAGCTTGGTGGGGCCTTGAAAACCTTGGGTTGATTCCGGGCACGGTGGGGGGCGCTCCAGTGCAAAATATTGGTGCCTATGGCGTTGAGTTATGTCAGTTCATTGAGTCGGTAACGGCTTGGCGCGTCGCCGAACAAAAGTATGTGACTCTGTCGCGCGCAGAGTGTGACTTTGGCTACCGCGATAGTATTTTCAAGCGCGCTAAGCGTGGTCAATGGCTAATCGTTTCGGTGCGCTTTGCCTTGCCCAAAGCTTGGCAACCTGTACTGACTTATCCTGATCTGGCGGGCCATCCGCAGCTTGTGCTGGGCTCACAATCCGTGACAGCACAGGCTGTGCTAGACGCCGTGTGCGATATTCGACGCCGCAAACTACCAGACCCTGCAGTGCTGGGCAACGCTGGCAGCTTTTTTAAAAATCCAGTGGTGCCTGTCACGCAATATCAAGCGCTGCAAGCGCGCTTTGCTAAGCTTGTCGCCTACCCGCAACCAGACGGGAGCTTTAAGCTCGCTGCAGGTTGGCTGATCGAATACTGTGGCTTCAAAGGCTTGCGGTTAGGCGCGGTCGGGGTGCACGCTCAACAGGCCCTGGTGCTAGTGAATTATGGTCATGCCCAAGCAGAAGAGTTGCTCGCTTTCGCAAGCACTATTAGTCAGGCAGTGCAGACAACCTTTGGTGTCCGGCTCGAGATTGAGCCGGTGATCGTTTGAGTGACTGAAATATCACCGTCTAGCGCTCAGCCTATGCTGTGCCTAGCCCGTCTTTTCGCGTAAGCGTTAGTCAGTCACTGAGGGCGGGCAGGAGGTCAATCTCTGGAAGGCTCTCGTTAGGCTACCGCGCCGTCGCTGAGTGTTGAACGCAGCTGTTTAGAGCCCAAGGACGGTCTGCATATCAAATAAGCCCGTTTTTTTGTCTTTCAAAAACCGAGCCGCACGTAAGCTGCCCTCAGCGTAGCCAGCGCGGCTGCTCGAACGATGACTGATCTCGATACGTTCACCGATGCCGCAAAAGTACACTGTGTGGTCGCCGACGATATCGCCGCCGCGCACCACTGAAAATCCGATCGTGCCAGTCTCACGTGGCCCCGTGTGACCCTCGCGCGTCCAGGTGGCGATGTCGTCAAGGGGCTTGCCCCAAGCCTGTGCAATGGTTTCGCCCATTTTGAGCGCAGTGCCTGACGGAGCGTCAACTTTATGGTGATGGTGTGCTTCAAACACTTCGACGTCATAGCCCGAGTTGAGAATACGCGCTGCCATATCTAATAACTTAAGCGTTGCGTTGACGCCAACGCTCATGTTTGGCGCAAACACCACGCCGATTGTTTTTGCAGCCTCAGCGATTGCGGCTTTACCGGCCTCGTCAAACCCTGTGGTGCCAATCACCATATTGATCCCGTACTGCGCGCAGGCTGCCAAGTGCTGCAGCGAACCTTCGGGGCGAGTGAAATCAATCAGACAGTCGGCGCCTTTGAGGACTGACAGATGCTCTGTGATGAGCACGCCGCTTGGTTTGCCTAAAAAGGCGCAGGCGTCTTGGCCAATCATGGGAGAGCTGGCCACATCAAGAGCCGCAGCCAACGTGAGATCGGTTGACTGAGAAACCGACTCAATCAACATACGGCCCATACGGCCACTGGCACCAGCAATTGCAATTCGCATCATATCGAGCTTACCTAAATTCGTTGATTAGCGCAGCTGCACTGGCGCATCTTCGGGCGCGCCAGGCAAAGCTTGTGGATCGCTCAGGGGCGGCCCGCTTGTTTGCATCTGATCGATACTGACCCCGGGGATGAGTTGAACGGCTGCACTGCCATCGTTGTTCATGCGTTCGTTATCAAGTTTAATTTGCTTGTCTTCGCGAACAACGGTGCGCACTTCTTCGCGTGCAATTTGAAACGGTTGTATCTCGGGTTGCTCTTCGCCACGCCAGCTTTCAAGCTGAGCGCCGTCAAAAAAAATCGTGAGAGTGCGTTCTTCGATCTTGCCGGTGCCAGCACGAAAATAGTAGGGATAATCCCAACGATTACCGTGCAGGGCGCTTGTTAGCATGGGTGTGCCCAAGGCGTAGCGAACTTGTTCGCGTGTCATGCCAGGACGCAGCAGGCTCACCTGATCTTTGGTGATCCAGTTGCCTTGTTGAACGCTGGCTTTGTACGGAAAGCCCCAGCGGTTTGAACTGCAGCCGGCTGCGGCCGTCACCAGTAGGGCGAGCGCCAAGCCAGTGCGCAGATGCAAAGCGAAAGTATGAAACTTGATCACTGCGAACCTCTATCGGATAAACAGCCAAAGACGTTATCATAAAGGTTTACGCGGTCAAACGTTGGTCTCTCATACGATCTTGCAGATTTTTTGGCGATTTCGCCATAAACGCTGAGTGATTCAGAGCCAAAACGAGGAATTGCCGATGTACACCGAAAACGACCCGAACGATCTTAAAAACGTGGGCTTAAAGGCGACGTTTCCACGTCTGAAAATACTCGATATTTTTCGTAAATCCGGCGCGCGTCACCTGAGTGCCGAGGACGTCTACCGGGCGTTAATTGGCGAGAGTATCGACATTGGTCTGGCCACCGTGTACCGGGTATTGACGCAGTTTGAGCAGGCCGGCATTTTGGCGCGAAGCCAGTTCGACGGCGGCAAGGCGATTTTTGAGCTCAATGATGGGGATCATCACGATCATTTGATTTGCACGCATTGCGGCAAGGTGGCTGAATTTACTGATTCTGATATTGAAAAACGGCAACATAAGGTCGCGCGTGACAATGGCTTTATTTTAGAAAGCCATGCGATGGTGTTGTATGGGGTCTGTACGACCTGCCACGGGACGGGTCGATAGTTGCCCGATTGGGATTCGTGCGTCCTGATGAAGCCGAGCGTTGGCTGAGACTCTGGCGCTCTGATGAGCGAGGCGTTGACTAAGGCTGCAATAGTTCTTTAGCGTGTTCGCGCGTGGTACTGGTAATCTTGATACCGCCTAACATGCGGGCAACTTCTTCGATGCGTTCTGGCGGTTGCAGCAAAGCAATACTAGATTGCGTTTTACCTTTGACATTTTGCTTGCTGACTTGAAAGTGGTGTTGCCCACGCGCAGCGACCTGAGGCAAATGCGTCACGCACAGGACTTGATGGCGTGCACCGAGTTCACGCAGCAAATTACCGACCACCTCAGCGACAGCGCCGCCAATGCCACTATCCACCTCGTCAAAAATCAGGGTCGGGACACGTGCTGCACGGCTAGCGATGACAGAGAGCGCCAGTGAAATACGGGCGAGCTCACCACCAGACGCCACTTTTGCCAAAGGGCGCGGGGTACTGCCCGCATGCCCCGCGACCAAAAACTCAACTTGATCTTGCCCGTGGCTGGCGGCTGGGCCCAGGTGCATGGCGATACTGAATTGCCCGCCCTCCATCGCCAGTGTTTGCATAGCCTTGCTAACGTGTTTGCCAAGGTCGGTTGCAGCCTTGGTGCGCGCCGCAGACAAGGCTTTGGCCGCAGCTTCGTACTCTGACTGTCGCGCGACAACCTGTGCCCGCAGCACTTGGATATCGCTTGAGATTTGCAGGGCGGCGAGATCGGCTTTGAGCGTTTGCTCAAGGGCGTACAGGTCATCAGGCTCGGTTTTGAATTTGCGTGCCAATTCAAAAATTGCGCGCAGTCTGTTGTCAAGTACAGCCAAGCGGGCCGGATCGAGTTCGGCGCGTGAGACATAGTTGTTGAGGTCCGACACAGCCTCTCCTACCGCGATATGGGCCGAATCGATTGCGTCGTACACTGTTTTTAAATTTGAGTCGTGACGCAATAACTGACCAATTCGTTGCACGGCTGCACCTAACTGCTGCTGCACCGAGGCTTCATCTTCAGCGAGTGAAGCGAGCGTTTGCGCCGCGCCATCCAAGAGCGACTGACCATTGGCTAAGCGGGTGTGCTCGGCCGAAATATCGCCCCATTCTGTGGCCCCAAGTGACAAACGCGCAAGCTCGCCGGTTTGCCATTCAAGTCGCTCGCGTGCCTGCGCTAAGCTGCTTGCGTCTTGCTCGGATAACGCTAATTGCTTTTCAACAGCTCGCCAGGCTTTAAAGGCGGCTGCGGTGGTTTGCCGCAATGACTGAAGGTTGCCGTGTGCGTCAAGTAATTCGCGTTGATTATCGGCACGCAACAGGCTTTGATGAGCGTGCTGGCCGTGTATGTCAATCAGTTGCTCGCCAATTTCGCGCAGCTGCGTGATTGTGACAACCGACCCATTGACATAGGCTCGACTGCGGCCCTGCGCGTCAATGACGCGACGCAAGACTAGTTCATGATCGGGGTGTAAATCATGCTCGGTTAGCCACGGGGTGAGCGCGTCGGGCGTCTCAAACACCGCGCTGATTTCAGCGCGACTGGCACCCTCGCGCAGCACTGATGAATCGGCTCGTTCGCCCAGCGTCAACGCTAAGGCATCAATCAGAATCGATTTTCCAGCGCCGGTTTCGCCTGAAAAAACGGTAAAACCCGCGTCAAAGCTAATATCGGCTTCGGTGACGATGACGAAGTCTCGGATGTGCAAGCCACGTAGCATGGGCTATTCGGCCTCAGTGCCCGAGCGGGGCATGCGGTTCCAGTCGAGTTTGCGACGCAGCGTTGAGAAAAAACTATAGCCTGCGGGATGCAAAAACCGAATGTTGTGCGGGGCACGCTGCACCACGATGCGATCGCCCGGCGTCAGGTCAGACCAAGTTTGCATATCAAAGTGCACGCTCGCACCCCCTTCGCTGCGACCCATGGCAGTTAGTGTCATGTTCAACACCCCGTCGGCGGGGATCACAATCGGGCGATTCGACAGCGTTTGTGGCGCCACAGGTACCAAGACAATGGCGCTGACTTCAGGGTGCAGGATTGGGCCTGCCGAAGATAGGGCGTAGGCGGTTGAGCCTGTTGGGGTGGCCACAATTAAACCGTCGGCTCGTTGTGTATACATGTAGGTATCGTTGACTTCGACGCGCACTTCAATCATGCCGCCACGCCCCGAGCGATTGAGTACCACGTCATTGAGCGCGGTTGCGGCAAACATTTGCTCGGTGCCGCGCCAAACGGTTGCGCTGAGCAGCATGCGGGTTTCGGTTTCGTAGCGGCCCTGCAGTAGATCAGTGAGCGCTTCAGTCGAATTTTGCAGTGGAATATCAGTGATAAAGCCCAATCGTCCGTGATTGATCCCCACCACAGGTACGTCAAAGGGTGCCAAATGGCGAGCGGCACCCAACATAGTGCCGTCGCCCCCCATCACAATGGCAAGGCTGGCCTGTTGTCCAATTTCGGCAAAGCTGGCGGCTGGGTACTCGGTCACGCCCGTTTGGCGAGCCGTATCGGCCTCGACCAAGACTTGCGAGCCCTCTCGCACTAACAACTTTGCCAAGGCACGCAGCGGCGCGTGCAGGTCTGAATCCTGATAGCGACCAACTAGAGCAATAATAGGAAAATGCATAGGTTTCATAATCCGCGAAAATCTAACCGATTATAGGGTCGACAAAGGTAAAATAGGGCAATGATGGATGATCGTGCGCGCGCGCTGCTCAAAGCGCTTATTGAACGTTATATCGACGATGGCCAGCCGGTCGGCTCGCGCACGCTCTCAAAAATGTTTGAGTTGTCGCCGGCGACCATCCGCAATGTGATGGCCGATCTCGAAGAGCTCGGCCTGATTCATAGCCCGCATACTTCGGCGGGCCGTATACCCACCCCGCGCGGCTATCGGGTGTTTGTCGACACGATGCTCACAGCGCAACCCGTGGATTTGCATCCGGTGTCGACCGTGCGCGACTTGCAAAGCGGCTCTGACCCTGCCCGTGCCGTACAGGCCGCTGCGGCAATGTTGTCAAGCCTGAGCCAATTCGCAGGGGTGGTATTGTCGCCACGTCGCGCCCAAGTGTTTCATCAGATTGAGTTCATTCGTCTCTCTGAGAAACGCATTTTGCTCATTATCGTGACGCCTGATGGCGATGTACAAAATCGCATTTTGTTGACGCCGCGCGACTACACCGCCACGTCTCTCATTGAGGCGGCCAACTTTTTTAATCACAATTTTGCCGGTAAATCGTTTGCTGCTGTGCGGCAAACACTGGCTCACGATTTAGCACGACTGCAAGTCGATATGTCGCGCTTGATGCAAGCGGCAGTTGAGGCCGGAGCGCAAGCCGCCGACGAGGTTGAAACCGTGGTGATTTCGGGCGAGCGCAAGCTGCTAGATGTCAACGAGCTAGCGTCCGATATGGATCGCTTGCGTAAAACTTTTTCGATGTTTGAGAAAAAAACCGATTTGTTGCAATTGCTCGAAGTCTCGAGCCAGGCTCAAGGCGTGCAGATTTATATTGGTGGCGATTCGCAGTTGGTGCCCACTGAAGATTTATCTGTCGTGACGGCGCCTTACAGCATTGATGGCCATGTGATCGGCACGCTTGGCGTGATTGGCCCCACCCGGATGGCCTACGAGCGTGTGATTCCCATCGTCGATATTACGGCGCGCCTGCTTTCAAGCGCGCTTAGCCACCCCCCTTACGAGCGTTAACAGCATGCGTTTTTGGCCTGAACCCAAGCGCGATCTTGATCGCACCTCCCGCTTCATCTCTTGGCCCAAGCCCTTTAAAACGGGCGGTGTTGGGGTCATTCTTGTCAATTTAGGTACGCCCGACGAGCCCACCGCGCCAGCGATCCGCAGGTATTTGCGCGAGTTTTTGTCCGATCCGCGTGTCATTGAAATCCCCAAGTTGCTGTGGTGGCCGATCTTGAATGGTCCGATTTTGATGGCGCGGCCGCGCAAGTTGGTACCGCGCTACAAAAGCGTCTGGATGGAAGGTGGGTCGCCTTTGATGGTTTACACCCAACGTCAAACTGAGGGGCTGCGGCAACTGTTTGCGCAACGCGGGCTTGCCATCGAGGTTGAGACTGGCATGCGCTATGGTCAGCCCTCCATCAAAGACGCCATGCTGCGTTTGCGCGAGCGTGGCTGTGAGCATATGCTTGTGGTGCCGCTTTATCCGCAGTACGCCTCAAGCACCACCGCGACGGTGGTCGACGAGGTGGCTCGGGTTGCCAGCCACATGCGCGATCAGCCTGCCTTGCGTTTCATCAAGCGCTTTCATACCGATCTCGCCTTCATCCGCCCGTTGGGCGACAAAATTGCAGCCTTTTGGCAACAGCATGGCAAGCCGCAAAAGCTGGTCATGAGTTTTCATGGCTTGCCTAGGCAGTGTGTCGATCTTGGCGACCCCTACTGTCGTGATTGCTACGAAACGGCACGCGCCTTAGCTCAGTATTTGGGCTTGTCTGATGAAGCCTATCAGGTGACCTTTCAAAGTCGGTTTGGCCCCGCCAAATGGCTTGAACCCTACACCGAACCAACGCTACAAAAGCTTGCGCAACAAGGGGTCACTGACATTGATGTGGTGTGCCCCGGCTTTTTGGCCGACTGCCTTGAGACGCTTGAAGAAATTCAGGTCGAGGTCTGCGAGGCCTTTATGCATGCGGGCGGCAAACGGTTTAGGTATATCCCAGCCCTAAACGACGACCAAGCCTGGGTCACCTCGCTGGGCGATATGGTGCTGAGTCATCTGCAGGGCTGGCCAATCGAGCCTTAGTCAGACGCTGCTAGCTGCCTGCGTCGTGGCCGCTCTGTCGAGCCACGCCTTTTCGACAATCTATGGTCTTAGCCTCGACTCACACTGTAAGATCCGGGCACTTTTTTCGTGGTTAACCCTTGAATTATTGGATTTAGCCCCAATTGGTACTTCAGATCAAGCATTTTTCTGGAGAAGTACATGGCATCCCCCCAAGACTCGACTGATGGCAACAAGCACGACCCCGTAATGGCCGAAGCACCCGCAGAGGGAGCAGCTGAGGTCGTTCAAGAGGCGGTTGTCCTAGACCCCATCGAGCAATTGCAAGCTGAACTCGCTGCTGCGTTGGCCCAAGTTGCAGAGCAAAAAGATCAAGCCTTGCGCGCCCACGCAGAGATGGAAAACGTTCGCCGTCGCGCCCAAGAAGAGGTCTCTAAGGCACGGAAGTTTGGCATTGAGTCGTTCGCTGAAGGCTTAGTTCCGGTTAAAGATAGTTTAGAAGCCGCCCTAGCGCAGGCTGAACAAACTGCCGAAACCATGCGTACGGGGATTGAAGTCACCCTTAAACAGTTGGTCAGTGCGTTCGACCGCAATCATCTTAAAGAAATTGCGCCTGAAGCCGGTGCCAAGTTTGATCCACACCAACACCAGGCGATCGCGACGATTCCGGCTGAACAGGCGGCCAATACTGTGGTGCAAACGTTGCAAAAGGGCTATCTGATTGCAGACCGCGTGTTGCGCCCAGCTCTGGTCACTGTCGCGGCTTAATCTTTGGACTTGAAGACTTAAGTTTTTTGTGGTTTTGGGCAATAAAAGAGGGTTTTAGTCTTGAAATTGCCCAATTCCCCCCCAATTACCACTCATCGAAGCAGTAACTCCTAATTCTGATTTTTAAAAAGGTAGTTTGACCATGAGCAAGATTATCGGTATCGACCTTGGCACCACCAATAGCTGCGTGGCAGTGATGGATGGCGGGAAAGTAAAAATTCTTGAAAACGCAGAGGGCACCCGCACTACGCCTTCAATCGTCGCCTATATGGAAGACGGTGAAACACTCGTTGGCGCACCCGCCAAGCGCCAAGCTGTGACCAACCCCACGAACACGCTGTACGCCGTGAAACGTCTGATCGGTCGCAAGTTTACCGAAGACGCAGTTCAAAAGGACATCAATTTGATGCCCTACAAAATTGTCAAGGC
The DNA here is from genome assembly GCA_030832095.1 of Gammaproteobacteria bacterium. Lineage (GTDB taxonomy): Bacteria > Pseudomonadota > Gammaproteobacteria > Burkholderiales > Burkholderiaceae_B > Zwartia > Zwartia planktonica. The sequence continues at coordinate 27,313 of JAURJT010000049.1, forward strand.
TGACAATGGTGACGCCTGGGTTGAAGCGCAGGGTAAAAAACTCGCGCCCTCACAGGTTGCTGCAGATGTCTTGCGCAAAATGAAAAAGACCGCCGAAGACTTTCTGGGTGAGACCGTCACCGAGGCCGTGATTACTGTGCCTGCGTACTTCAACGACAGCCAGCGTCAAGCCACTAAAGATGCTGGTCGTATCGCCGGTTTGGACGTTAAGCGCATCATCAACGAGCCGACTGCAGCTGCGCTTGCGTTTGGTATGGACAAGTCTGAAAAAGGTGATCGTAAGATCGCCGTGTTTGACTTGGGCGGTGGCACGTTCGACATCTCGATTATCGAAATCGCTGATGTGGATGGCGAAAAGCAATTTGAAGTGCTGTCAACCAACGGCGATACGTTTTTGGGTGGCGAAGACTTTGACCAACGCATCATTGAGTATGTCATTGCTGAATTCAAGAAAGAGCAGGGTGTTGATCTGTCAAAAGACGTATTGGCTTTGCAGCGCTTAAAAGAAGCTGCTGAAAAGGCCAAGATCGAGTTGTCGTCAGCGCAGCAAACTGAGATCAACTTGCCTTACATTACTGCAGATGCCTCAGGCCCTAAGCACTTGAACCTGAAAATGACGCGTGCCAAGCTCGAGTCGCTGGTTGAAGAGTTGATTTCGCGCACGATGGACCCATGCAAAATCGCGATTAAAGACGCAGGCGTCAAGATCAGCGAGATTGATGATGTCATCCTGGTGGGTGGTATGACCCGCATGCCTAAGGTTCAAGAAAAGGTCAAAGAGCTATTTGGTCGCGAGCCACGTAAAGACGTCAACCCCGATGAGGCGGTTGCGGCGGGTGCTGCGATTCAAGGTTCGGTGTTGTCGGGCGATCGTAAAGACGTCTTGCTACTTGACGTGACACCTTTGTCGTTGGGTATCGAGACGCTTGGTGGTGTGATGACCAAGATGATTACTAAGAACACGACGATCCCGACACGCCATTCACAAGTGTTTTCAACGGCCGATGACAATCAGCCTGCTGTGACGATTAAGGTGTTTCAGGGCGAACGCGAAATCGCTGCGGGTAACAAGACCTTGGGTGAGTTTAATCTTGAAGGGATCCCACCTGCTGCTCGTGGTACTCCACAGATTGAAGTGACGTTTGATATTGATGCTAACGGTATCGTGCACGTGTCTGCGAAAGACAAGGGTACTGGCAAAGAAAACAAAATCACAATTCAAGCGAACTCAGGCTTGACCGAAGAAGAGATTCAACGGATGGTGAAAGACGCCGAAGCAAACGCTGAGGAAGATCACCGTATGGCCGAGTTGGCCCTGGCTCGCAATAGTGCGGATGGTTTAGTGCATTCGACTCGTAAGTCAATGACTGAGTACGGGGATAAGCTCGAAGAGGCAGATAAAACAGCGATTGAAGCGGCCTTAAAAGATGTTGAAGACGCCTTGAAAGATAACGCGGATAAAGCCACAATTGATGCCAAAGTCGAAGCCTTAGGGACGGCGTCGCAAAAGCTAGGCGAAAAGATGTATGCCGAAGCACAAGCGGCACAAGCGGCGGCCGGGGGTGGCGCTGATGGTGCAGGTGCAGGTGCCGGTGCGGCAGGCGGCAGCAAGCCAGCGGATGATAATGTGGTTGACGCCGACTTCAAAGAAGTTAAGCGCGACGCAAAATGATCGCTGCGTAGTAAATCGTATCCGCCCGGAACGCTTTTTAGCCTTCCGGGCGTGTTGTTTAGTTTCACTTACTGAGCTTAGAGCATGGCAAAGCGCGACTTTTACGAAATCCTTGGCGTTGCCAAAAACGCATCAGATGACGAGCTGAAAAAGGCTTATCGCAAACTTGCGATGAAATATCATCCTGACCGCAACCCTGATAGCAAAGAAGCCGAAGAAAAATTCAAACAGGCCAAAGAGGCTTACGAGATTCTTTCTGATGACAGCAAGCGTGCTGCCTATGATCGTTATGGTCATGCGGGTGTAGACCCCAACGCTGCGGGTGCTGCAGGTGGTGCCGGTTTTGGTGATGCCTTCGGCGATATTTTTGGCGAGATTTTTGGTGGCGCGCGGCGTGGCGGTGGTGGCGGTGGCCCACAGGTCTATCGCGGTGCTGACCTGAAGTACGCGATGGACATTACGCTCGAGCAAGCGGCCAACGGTTTTGATACTGAAATTCGGGTGCCAAGCTGGGAAAACTGCGAAGTGTGCAAAGGTTCAGGTGCCAAGGTTGGTACTAAGCCTAAAACTTGTCACACCTGCGGTGGCGCCGGTGCAGTGCGGATGCAGCAGGGTTTTTTCAGTGTGCAGCAAACGTGCCCGACGTGTCACGGTAATGGCAAAGAAATTACCGACCCTTGCGTGTCGTGTGATGGCGTGGGTCGCACTCGCCGCAATAAAACCTTGCAGGTCAAGATCCCCGCAGGGATTGATGACAGCATGCGGATTCGTTCGTCGGGTAACGGCGAGCCTGGTATTAACGGTGGCCCCTCCGGTGACTTGTTTGTTGAAATTCACATTAAAGAGCACAAGATTTTTCAGCGCGATAATGATGACTTGCACTGCGAGCTAACGATTCCGTTCACCAGCGCAGCGTTGGGGGGCGACATTCAAGTGCCAACCCTGAACGGCAAAGCCGAGATTTCGATCCCCGAGGGCACGCAATCCGGTAAAACGTTCAGGCTGCGTGGTAAAGGCATCAAAGGGGTACGCGCGTCTTACCCCGGCGACCTGTACTGTCATGTTGTGGTTGAAACACCTGTGCGCTTAACGGATGAACAAAAGGGTTTGCTACGACAGTTTGAGGCCTCGCTTGGCGAGGGCAGTGACAAGCATTCGCCACAAAGCAAGTCTTGGACAGATCGGGTCAAAGACTTCTTTTCTTAGTCGTTGTGTGCTGTTCGAACGTTGTTTGTGTTCGCCTCGGAGTGGTCCTCCGAGGCTAGGGCGTGGCTATTTCTTTTTCTCAAAGTCACCTGCGGCGACGCTGCTGAACTGGGCTGGCTGTAGATACTTGCGTACCGCTGCGTTCAGTTGCTCAGGCGTGAGTGCTGCGATTTTTTTATCTAAGTCTGCGGCCCAAGCGAAGCTGCGCTCAGTCTCCATATAACTCACCCAAGCCGAAGCTAGACTGCCTTGTTGCGCGCGTGAAAGTTTGCGGTAATTCAGCAGCGCCGTGACACCGTCTTTCACTTCAGTGGCCTCAAAGCCGTCCTTGACCAAGCGATCGAGTTCTTGGCGAATCGCGTCTTGAACTTTGGTGCGATTTTCGGGGGCGAAGATTGCGTAAACCCCCCAACTGGCCGTGGATTCAAAGGATGAGACCGATAAGCGACTGCGTACGTTATATGACAGACCTTCTTTTTCACGCACGCGCATCCACAGTCGAGATGTCTCAGACGAGCCCAGCAGAAAGTTTGCTAAATAAAGCGCAGGGTAATCTGGATCAGTGTCTTGCAGTTTTAACGCCAGGTTGGCCGTGTAAAAGGCGTTGGCTTTGTCAGGTGTCAACGCCTGCATTTGCTCTGGCTTAACCTCACGATAGGGGTTGCTGATGCGGGTATAAGGCGCGCCAGACCCCCAGGTGCTCAAGGACTTGGTCACGGTTTGCTCAAAACTTGTCGGGTTAAAGTGCCCGACGATACCGATTGATACCTTGCTGGCTCCGTAGAACGTCTTATGAAAGTTCACCAGGTCGCTGCGTTTAAGACTTGTGATGGCCGCCAAAGACTCTTCGAAACTTGGCGTATAACGAATATCGTCTTTGGCCCACGGATTGTCGTGACGCGCGAGCATCCGTGAGGCAATCGCGGTTGGCTCAGTCATCGAGCTTTTAAGGCTTGTGATGAGTTTGCTGGTGTATTCGTCAAGTTGCTCTTGCGCAAAGTTAGCGTTCTGCACCACCTCGAAGACCAACGCCACAAGCGCGTCGATATTGGCATGCGTGGTCGATACGCTAATCGTCAAATCGGTTGCTGAGCCTGAAATGCCAACTTCGCCACCGAGCGCGTCAATGCGATCATCAATTTGCGCACGTGTCAGGGTGCTGGTGCCCTTGAACAGAAGATCTGCCGTCACGATCGCGTTTGAGCGCTGCCCTTTTAAAGCTTCGACGCTACCGAACTGTAAGGCGATGGTGGCATTGACCCGATCGCCGCGCGCTTCTTTGGGTAGCATGGCGAGCTTGACAGAGCCGTTGGGTACTTTAAGCGTTTTGCGTTGAGTGAGAGCGTCAATGTTTGCGGGGTCTGGGTCAAAGGCTTCGGCCTGTTTGAGCTGCACATTACCGGTGTAGCCTGCCAAGTCTTTTTGTAAATTAGGGATGGCCACTAACGGTGCGCGCACAGGCTTGTCTGTGGGAATGTATTGACCCTGAGTACGATTGGCCTGCGTCAAGTACTCTTGCCCGACCCGCTGCGCCTGCTCAAGCGTGACAGCACGAATTCGGTCGCGCGAGACGAACAACATGCGCCAGTCCCCCACGGCGATCGCCTCAGAGAGCCCTGAGCTGATTCGTTGTGCGTCACTAAACATCAGGTCCCAGCTTTTCAGCCACTGGTTGCGAACCCGCTCAAGCTCTTCAGAGGTGAACGGTTGCTTGGACAACGATTCAATGGTGCTGGTGAGTGTTTCAAGCGCTTTCGGTTGATCCATGCCCGGTTCGAGCGAGGCGCCAAACATCACGATGCCTGGTGCATATTGGTCCATCGTGAAGCCCAAGACGCTTGCCGCTTGTTTGGTTGGGACTAAGGCCTTGTACAGTCGGCCTGAAGGAGTATCCGCAATCATCATACTGGCGAGATCGAGCGCCGAGAAATCAATGTGCGAGGCAGGAGGCACGTGGTACATCGCGGCAACGAGTGGCGAGCCACCGGTGCGACGCAGCGTGATCGCGCGCTCGCCATCTTGGACTGGTTCGACGGTGTACTCGGGTGGCAACTTGCGGGTCGGCTTTGGAATACCGCCAAAGGCACCGATGACATCCTTGAGCGCGGCTTGAGGATCGAATTTTCCGGCAATGATCAAGATGGCGTTATCGGGTTGATAGTGCGCACGATAGAACGCCTGCAACTGAGCGATGTCGACATTTTCAACATCAGAGCGAGCACCGATGGGGGTTTTGCCGTAGTTGTGCCACTGAAATGCCATGCCAAGCATTTTTTGCCAAAGCATTCGGAAGGGATTGTTTTCACCACTCTCCATTTCATTGCGTACCACCGTCATTTCGGTATCGAGGTCTTCGCGCTTGATCGTTGAGTTGATCATGGCATCGGCTTGCCAACCGATATACCATTTAAGGGTGTCAGGATTGGCAGCAAAACTCGCGTAATAGTTGGTGCGGTCAGTCGAGGTTGAGCCGTTTGCTTGTAAGCCGCGTTTTGAAAACTCACCTAGCGCGTTTGGAGTGTTTGGTGTGCCCTTAAAAAGCATGTGCTCAAGCAGGTGCGCCATGCCGGTTTCGCCATAGTTCTCATGTCGCGAACCGACAAGGTAGGTCATGTTGACGGTAGTGGTCGGTTTAGAGTCGTCGGGCGCAAGCAAAATGCGCAAGCCGTTGGCCTCAAGTCTGTACTCAGTGATGCCCTCAACGCTCGTGACCTGCACCACCCCTGCAGGTAGGGTGAGCCCCGTACTTTGAGCCACCGCGATAAAAAAGAAAGAACTCAGTAGAGCGCACTTCAAGGCACGGGTGAGCAGCCACATAGAAGAAATCCAAAAAGATGTGAATGAACCTCTTTGAGCGTAAGCGCTCGAAAAGGTTCATTCGCGAGGTGAGTTACTTAGAAAGCAGACGCATCGCCTGTTCAATCCCCGAAACCGTCACTGGAAACATCTTGTCTTGTACGATGTTGCGAATCAGGGCGATGGATTGCCGGTATTGCCACGACGCCTGTGGTTCAGGGTTGAGCCAAACAGCCTTGGGCCAAGTTGTGATCATGCGCTGCAACCATTCGGCGCCTGGTTCTTTGTTGTAGTGCTCGACTGAGCCGCCCGGCTGTAAGATTTCGTAAGGGCTCATCGTAGCGTCGCCTACAAAAATCAATCGCCAGTCAGCATTGAACTTGCGCAACACATCTTGTGTTTCAAAACGTTCCATTTGCCTGCGCCGATTTGACTTCCAGAGGTGTTCGTAGGGGCAGTTATGAAAATAATAGACTTCAAGGTGCTTGAATTCGCTGCTTGCCGCAGAGAATAATTCTTCAACGCGTGCGATATGGTCATCCATACTGCCACCCACATCGAGCAACATCAAAACCTTGACGTTGTTATGGCGCTCGGGCACCATTTTGATGTCAAGATACCCTGCATTGCGCGCGGTGCTGGTGATGGTGTCGTCTAGATCAAGTTCAAAGTCTGAGCCCTCACGTGCAAAGCGGCGCAAGCGTCGCAAGGCGACTTTGAAATTGCGGGTGCCAAGCTCAATTGAATCGTCGTAGTCTCTAAAGTTGCGCTCGTCCCAGACCTTAACGGCCGTGCGGTTGCCTCCAGAGGCGCCGCCCACTCGAATCCCTTCTGGGTTAAAGCCGCCATTGCCAAACGGCGAGGTTCCACCAGTACCGATCCATTTGCTGCCACCTTCGTGGCGCTCTTTTTGCTCTTCGAGCCGCTCTTTGAATATTTCTAAAAGCTTGTCGAGTCCGTGCTTTTCAAGTTCAGCTTTTTGTTCGGGTGTGAGGTGCTTTTGTAGCTCTTTGACCAACCAGTCGAGCGGGATTTTTTTGCCAGGTGGCAAAATTTGCTCAAGACTGCGGTAATAGCCAGCGAAGGCGCGATCAAATCGATCGAAAAGGGTTTCGTCTTTAATAAGCGTAGTGCGGGCTAAAAAATAAAAGTCTTCTAGCGTGGGGGGCATCAACGGCGTTGAAAGCGCCTCAAGTAATGTCAAATACTCTTTGACAGAGACTTTGAGCTTTTGCGTGCGTAGGTGGTAGAAGAAATCAACGAGCATGGCGTTTGAGCTGATAGGTTAGGTGGTCGCGAACCTCAGGCCATTCGCCTGCGATGACGCTGTACATGACAGTGTCGCGCACTGTGCCATCGCGGCGCAAGGCATGGTGACGAATCGCACCGTCCCGCTTTGCGCCAAGTCTTTCAATCGCTCGTTGCGAGGCATAGTTAAAGTTGTCGGTACGCCAACCGACAACGCCGGCGCCCAGCGTATCAAACGCGTGAGTGAGCAACAGTAGTTTGCAGGCGGTATTGACGTGCGTGCGTTGCAGGCTTTTACCGTACCAGGTGTAGCCGATTTCGAGACGCGCAACAGGGGCAATGATGTCGTGGTAGCGGGTGGTGCCGAGGATTTTGCCAGAGGCTTCATCTTTGACCACGAAGGGCAGCATGTGCCCGGCTGCCAAGCCATCAAGCGCCATCTGAATATAGCTAGACGTTTGATCGGGCTCGGGTACTGAAGTTACCCGCAGGTTCCAAAGTTCTCCGTCGCGTGCCGCGGCCGTCAAACCTTCGGCGTGCGCTTGCGAAAGCGGCTCGAGGCGTACACCCCAGCCTTGCAAGGTACAGGGCGAGGGGGCCTGTTGAAACCCTTGATTCTTAACCATTGCTTGGGCCAGATGGACGACGGGTGCTGCTGCGTGTGACAGCAGCAAGGCGTTCGAGTAATTGCAAATCTTGCTCGTTTTTGAGCAGCGCACCAGCAAGCATTGGCACTGAGGTGGCTGCGTGAGCGTCAATCTCTGCAGGGCTGACGTCTTCAGCGATCAGCAGACGTAACCAATCAAGAAACTCAGAGGTCGAAGGCTTTTTCTTTAAGCCAGGCGCTTCGCGTAGCGCAAAAAACGTATCAAGTGCTGCGCGCAAGACTTCTGCGTGCAGGTTAGGAAAATGTACGTCGACAATGCTGCGTAAAGTATCGCGATCAGGAAATCGAATGTAATGAAAGAAGCAGCGGCGCAGAAACGCGTCAGGCAGGTCTTTTTCGTTGTTTGAGGTGATGATCACAAGCGGGCGGTGCAGCGCGCTAATCGTTTCACGTGTCTCGTAGACGTGAAATTGCATTTGATCAAGCTCACGTAATAAGTCATTGGGAAACTCGATATCGGCTTTATCGATCTCGTCGATCAGAAGCACAACGGGGCTAGGTGCCGTAAAAGCCTGCCACAGAACACCTTGCATGATGTAGTTGCGAATATCTTTAACTTTTTCTTCGCCTAGCTGCGAGTCACGCAAACGCGACACAGCATCATATTCGTAGAGGCCTTGGTGTGCTTTGGTGGTTGATTTGATGTGCCATTGCAACAGGGGGCGATCGAGCGCGGCGGCAACCTCTTCGGCCAGCATGGTCTTACCAGTGCCGGGTTCGCCCTTAATGAGCAAGGGGCGCTGAAGTGTCAGGGCAGCATTGACCGCTAGTTTGAGGTCGTCGGTGGCGACGTAGCGTTCGGTACCGTCAAAACGTTTGGTTTGCTCGGGATTCGGGGTTGAAGAGGTCATGAAGGGGCCGCAAAGTAAAGGTTCAGTGGTAAAAGTTCGGGTGTAGAAATTTAATTTCGTCAATTATCGTACAATCTTAACGTTTTGCGGCCGAGAGCATTCTCGGGATGTTGTTCTGGTGTAGCCAGAGCTCTTTTAGATGAAGTTGTCCAAAATTATGTCTCCAAATCTGATGCGTTCGGGCAGTGCGTCGATTGCTCGACGACTCCCCCAAATTTTTGCTGGCTTAGCGATGGCAGCCTCCTGTGCCTTTGCATCAATCGGCTTTGCTGCAGAGCCCGCTGTGGGTAACGCTGAGGCCGCTAAAGCGAAAGTCTCAATGTGTATTGGTTGCCACGGTATCCCTGGTTATCGTGCAAGTTTTCCTGAGGTGTACTCGGTGCCGATGATTGCCGGTCAAAACGCGGCCTATCTGCAGGTGGCCTTGCGCGCCTATGCCTCGGGCGAGCGAACCCATCCGACCATGGATGCGATCGCAAAAAGTCTGTCAGATCAAGATATTGCTGATCTGTCCGCCTACTATGCCAAACTTAAGTAACCGGGGGCTACTATGAAACATCTAAAGCTTGCCCTCTGTGGCGTTGTATTGATAATTGGTTCGAGTCTGGCTCATGCAGCCGATCTTAAGGCCGGCAAAGTCACCTGGGAAAAACTCAACTGTGCCTCTTGCCATGGTGCAGATGCTAAATCACCGATTATGCCCGCTTACCCTATTTTGGCTGGTCAGCATGCCGACTTTTTGGCTCATGCCTTGAAGGCGTATCAACGTGGTGCAGCGGGCGCGCCTGCCTCGGCCAATGTGCGTAAAAATGCCGTGATGGGTGCTTTTGCTGTACAAATGTCTAAGCAAGATGTCGAAAACGTTTCTGCATGGTTGGCCTCGCAGCCTGGTCCGTTGTCGGTACGCAGGTGAACTGGCGGTTTGCTTAATAAAAAAACCGCCTAAATGGCGGTTTTTTACTGCCTAGCGCTAAGATTGGGAAAGAGCTGCCAGTCAAGGCATGCGCGCACTAACACGTTGTGCGACCGCTTTTAATGCACCAGTATGGTGCATCGCTATCAATCACGACTAGCCCGTTGCCTAATTAATTCGATATAAGTATCGCTGTCTAGTGGGGTGCCCAAGCGTTGGGATTCCCAGACGACCTGTCCGAGGCATTCCATGATCTGATGTACCGCATCGTGCCCACTCGAGACTCTTGCCATGGTTTCGAACGCTTGTTTGATCCCGCGCGGATGGTCAATCGAGAGTTGCTCGGCAATCGCCAAATGCATCGAGAGGTGCAAAAAGGGGTTGCTGCGACCATCTTCGACTTTGAACTCTTGCGTCAGCGCGTCTGGGCTTTCAAGGGCCTCATGGTATTCGGGGTGTTGCGTGATCCAGTCTAAGGCCATGGCTTCGAGCGGGGTTAACAGTTCATGGGCACGGTCTTTACGCCAGGTATTGACAAAAAATTCTCGGACTTGGTCGCGCGACGGGTTAAACATGTGGCTCCGTGACAGAAATTCGTATGCAAGCACATAATTTTGTCCATATAGTGAAACAGCAGATCAGAAATGCCCGAATATAGGGCATACCCCAATGTAACAATACCCTTGACAGTGCAGAATCTTTCTCATGCAGGTGAGGGGACAAGGCTCTGCATGAGCAAGCTGGCAGTATCGGCTACATAACAAAAATAAGCAGGACTCTAATAAAAAAAAATCGCACAACGGCTGGCACTTTGGTGTCGGCCGTTGTCGCTTATACCCACCAAGCTGTATATTTTAGGCGATCATGCGCTCTGCTCAAGCCTACTCTCGAACTCGTTACTGGCGTCACAATATCTTGCTGATTGTGGGTCTGTTGTGCCTTTGGTGCTTGGTAACCTTCGTGCCAGCTTATTACGCGCTTGACTTAAGCCAATACTTAATTTTCGGTTGGCCGTTTTCGTTTTGGATGGCAGCCTTCGGTGCGCCGCTCTTCTTTTTGTCGATAGTTGGGTTCTATGCGTGGTGGATGGGTAGCTGCGACCAACGCGCTCGGCGCGCCTCTCAAGCAGGCGACTGAGTGTCTCAAGAGCCTCTCTCGCAGCGCAGCTTGAATGCCCAACTGTTTCGCGGCTATGCCGCGTACACCTTAGGATTTTGTTTGCTGGTGCTGCTGCTAGCCCTGTTTGAAATCATGGGGTTGGCGCGGCAGTGGATCGGCTATGCCTTTTTGCTCGTGACTGTGGCGTTGTATGCAGGCATTGGCATCATGTGTCGCACCTCGGATCCAGTTGAATACTACGTCGCGGGTCGGCGAGTGCCTGCCGTCTTTAACGGGATGGCAACTGCTGCCGACTGGATGTCAGTTGCCTCGTTTATTGGTGTTGCCGGCACCTTGTACCTTACGGGCTATAACGGGCTAGCTTACATTTTGGGTTGGACTGGTGGCTACGTGTTGGTCGCACTTTTTTTAGCACCCTATTTGCGAAAGTTTGGGCGCTACACCATCCCAGATTTTTTAGGGGCCCGTTTTGGCGGCAACTGGCCCAGACTGCTGGGGGTGCTGTGCGCCGTACTGTGTTCGTTTACCTATCTGGTCGCCCAAATTTATGGGGTCGGGATCATCACCACGCGTATGACCGGGATCTCGTTTGAGCTTGGGATTTTCATCGCCTTGGGCGGCGTATTGGTATGTTCTTTTTTGGGTGGTATGCGCGCAGTCACCTGGACGCAAGTCGGCCAGTACATCATTTTGCTGATTGCTTACTTGGTACCCGTCGTGTGGCTTGCTGTGAAGCAAACCGGCGAACCATTGCCACAAGTGGCGGCAAGTTCTGTCTTGCAGCAAGTCAGCGAGCGTGAGCACGAACTGACTCACGACCAAAGTGAGCTGGCCGTTCGTGCCTTGTGGCAGGCTCGCGCTGAAATGATGCAGACGCGAGTCTCTGGCTTGCCCGAGACCTACGAAACAGAACAACAAAAACTTCGCCTTCAATTGTTGCGCGCACGCGCCAATGATGCCCCGATGGGCGAGGTGCGTAACCTTGAGCGTGAGTTAGCGGCTTATCCTAAATCGGTTGAGGACGCTCGCATGGCTTGGTCCAAGGCGCGCGACGATTATGCTGTGCGCGCGACCGCACCTCAGCCCCATGCTGCCCCCTTTGCGAGTCGAACCTTCGAGTTAACTGACGCTGTGAGAAATAATTTTCTGGCGATCGTGTTGTGTCTGATGATGGGGACCGCGGGCTTGCCACATATTTTGATGCGTTCGTTTACGACGCCCTCGGTCGATGCCGCGCGTAAGTCGGTTTTTTGGTCTTTGTTTTTTATTCTGCTGCTGTATCTGACAGCGCCGGCATTGGCGATCTTGGTCAAGTTTGAGATTTATACAGATTTAGTTGGGAGTCGGTTTGCGGATTTGCCGGCTTGGGTGCACGCGTGGTCGGCCGTTGACCGCTCGTTACTCAATATCGTAGATTTAAACCGAGATGGCATTGTGCAGTTAGCTGAGATTCACATGGGAGCCGATGTTGTCGTGTTGGCCGGTCCTGAAATTGGTGGCTTACCCTATGTCGTATCGGGCCTTGTGGCCGCTGGAGCGTTGGCCGCAGCCTTGTCAACGGCTGATGGCTTATTGTTGACCCTGTCAAGCGCACTATCGCATGACACGTTGTTTAGAGTGCTGTCACCCAAGATGGGTCCGGGGCGGCGTGTGCTGTTATCCAAAATATTATTGCTGATCGTTGCCTTCGCTGCGGCTTGGGCCGCGACACGAACGCCCGCCGATATTTTATTTTTAGTGGGTGCAGCGTTTTCGTTTGCGGCATCGACCTTTTTTCCGGTACTCGTGCTGGGGATTTTTTGGAAAGGCGCGAATAAGTGGGGTGCCTGCTGTGGGATGCTGACGGGTTTGTCTGTCACTGTGGTCTACATGATCCAAGCCCAGCCATGGTTACGTCATTGGATCTTGGGGATACCAACCAGCGAGCCTGTTACGTTATGGTGGGACATTCAACCGATCGCTGCCGGCGTCTTTGGGGCACCCGCAGCATTTGGGGCGATCATCCTGGTGTCATTGCTGACTCGACGAATCAATCCTGTGACGGACGCGTTGGTTGACGATTTGCGGTTGCCGGATTAGCTCGCAGCACCATTGGTCTCTGAGCCGAGCTGACATCTAAACTGGGCGCTGCGCGCTGCCTTAGGGCTGCTTGAGCAGCGCGAGCAGGGCACCCGCGCCGCCATGGGCTTTAGGAGCCTGCGCGAATGCACTGACTGCAGGAAGTTGCTTGAGCCATTGCCTCACTCGTGCAGGCAAAACCGCTTGGCCGTTGGCCGACCCATAGCCGATACCGTGAATAATGCACACGCAACGGGTGGCGTGCCTTTGGCTATTTTCAATAAAGGTGACTAAGGCGGCACGTGCTTGATCGCTGTTGAGGCCGTGTAAGTCAAGGCGCGCACCGATCGGCCAAAAGGCTCGCGTGAGTTGACGCAAGACCGATGGGCCAATGCCTGCCGCTGCCCAGGCGAGTTCGATTTCAGCGTCGTTGGGTAGCCCCGCCCCATCGGATAAGGGCTCAGGCCGGGTACGCAGGTCTCCAACGGCGCGTTGGCGACGTTCAGTAAACTGCTCGGTCTCGGCTCGGTTAGCGTTAGATTTGAGCAAGACTCGTGTCTGCCTCTTGTTTAGCGGTTGAACCGCGCGAACCGCTTGCGCGAAGAGCTTGTCACGAGCGATCGGAGGTGCTGGTTGCTCTGGTTCTGACGAGCCCTTGCCTACCCGAGCGTGAGGTGATTTTTGTTGCAGGTGGGCACTCGCCTGCGGTTGAAGCGGCTTTATTTGCAGGTTGGCAGTCGCTTCAGCTTGGCGCGATTCTATTTTGGGGTTGGCACTAGCCTGAGCTTGTTCACGAGCGCGAGCGGTCTCTTCGCTCAGCCGCTTAAGGTCAGCTAGCCCCGCTTTAGGACTGCGCATTCTCCAGCCAGCGTTGTGCGTCGAGCGCAGCCATGCAACCGGTGCCTGCGCTCGTAATGGCTTGCCGGTAGACATGATCCTGCACGTCGCCGGCTGCAAAGACACCCGGAACAGAGGTCATCGTGGCTAAACCTGATAAGCCGCTTTTGGTCACAATATAACCATTGGCCATGTCAAGCTTGTCTTTGAAAATGCCGGTATTGGGTTCGTGGCCGATCGCGATAAACACTCCGGTCACAGCAAAATCCTCAGTTTTTTTCGTATCCGTTGCTCGCAGACGGACCCCTGTGACGCCCGAGGCATCGCCCAGCACCTCATCGAGCTCGCGAAAGGCTGCGATTTTCATGTTGCCATTGGCGACCTTATCCATCATCTTATCGATCATAATGGGTTCGGCGCGAAACTTGTCGCGACGGTGAACGACCGTCACACTGCGGCAGATATTTGACAGGTATAGAGCTTCTTCGACCGCGGTGTTACCGCCGCCAACTACCACAACATCTTGGTTTTTGTAAAAAAATCCGTCGCAGGTGGCGCAGCCCGAGACACCGCGACCCATAAAGGCCTCTTCTGAGGGCAACCCGAGATATTTTGCCGAGGCGCCGGTTGCGATAATGAGCGCGTCGCAGGTGTATTCGGTGCCACCATCGCCGGTTAAGCGAAACGGACGTGATGAAAAGTCGACGTTTGAGATATGATCAAACACCATTTCGGTGTTAAATCGCTCGGCGTGCTCGGCGAAGCGCTGCATCAATTCGGGGCCTTGGACCCCGGCGGCGTCGGCAGGCCAATTATCTACCTCGGTGGTTGTCATAAGCTGGCCGCCTTGTGCGTGACCGGTAATCATGACGGGGTTAAGATTGGCACGTGCTGCATACACGGCTGCTGTATAGCCGGCCGGACCTGATCCTAGAATTAGAACTTTGGCATGTTTTGGCGTTGTCATCAGGATTTCCCTCGAGTTTAAGCAGCAAATTATAATGTTCTCTATGCCTAGACCTTCTGTTGCCACTACTAGCGCCCCGCGCGCCACCCGAAACACCCGAAATGGGCCGTCAGCCTTTCAGACTAAATTGCTCTCGCTGATTCGAGAAGCGCGGTGGATTTTGTTTGCGGTGATGGCTGCTTGGTTAACGCTAGTGCTTTCTACCTGGAGCCTGACCGACCCCGCCTGGTCCCATTCGATGGGGCGCGATACCGAGGTATTGCAGAACCGTGGGGGCTGGGTTGGAGCGTACACCGCTGATATCTTGTTGTATCTGTTTGGCTACTCAGCTTGGTGGTGGGTGGTGTTGTTGTTGCATCGGGTGCATGCGGGGTATTTGCGCTTGGCGACCCAAATCCGAACGCGTGGCGAGCCCGAGGCCCTGGCTCGAGTTCGCTGGGAGCAAGGTATCGGCTTTGTGATGGCCTTGCTCGGTTCGGTGGGGCTCGAGGCCTATCGCTTGAGCTCTTGGGGGATGCAGTTGCCTGGGCGCACAGACGTGACGAGCGGTGCGGGCGGAGTCATTGGCAGTACTTGGTCGGGGTTTTTGTCGCAGGCTGTCGGATTTTCGGGCAGTACGGTGATTTTGATTGCCTTGATTGCTTTAGGCATCAGCTTGTTTTTTGGATTTTCTTGGCTCACTGTGTCCGAAAAAATCGGACAATGTTTTGAGTGGTTTGTGTTCAAGATCAAAAATGTGCGAACCGCAAGGCTAGATCGTCAGGCAGGGCAGGTCGCACAAGCTGTGCGCCACGAGCAGGTCGAGGCCAAACAAGAAAAAACTGTTCACGAGCATCCGATTCGCATCGAACCGGCAATTGTCACAGTTCCTAAATCCGAGCGGGTACAAAAAGAGAAGCAACACTCGTTGTTTGCCGAACCGACAACAGCCGGAAGCTTGCCGGCATTGAGCCTACTCGACCCGGCCCCAGAAGCGTTTGAAACTGTTTCTGACGAAACCATTGAATTCACTTCGCGACTGATCGAAAAGAAACTAGCCGACTTTGGTGTCGAGGTGCACGTGGTTGCCGCTCAGGCTGGCCCAGTGATTACGCGTTATGAAATCGAGCCTGCAACGGGTGTGAAGGGCAGTCAGATCGTCAACCTGGCAAAGGATTTAGCGCGTGCCTTAAGTCTTGTGAGTATCCGCGTCGTCGAAACGATTCCTGGTAAGAACCTGATGGGTTTTGAGTTACCCAACCCGCGTCGGCAGATGGTCAAGCTTTCTGAGATTTTAGGTTCGCAAACGTATCACTCTAGCCATTCTGTGGTCACAATGGCTTTGGGTAAAGATATCGCTGGTAACCCTGTGGTCGCCGATCTGGCCAAAATGCCGCATTTGCTGGTGGCCGGAACAACAGGCTCGGGTAAGTCGGTTGGCATTAATGCCATGATCTTGTCTTTGCTCTACAAGGCAGATGCGTCACAAACGCGGCTGATTTTGATCGATCCAAAAATGCTTGAAATGAGCGTTTATGAGGGTATCCCACATTTGCTGGCGCCTGTGGTGACCGACATGCGTCAGGCGGCTAACGCCTTGAACTGGTGTGTGGGCGAAATGGAGAAGCGTTACCGCTTAATGAGTAAGCTTGGTGTGCGTAATCTCACGGGCTTTAACACCAAAGTGCGTGATGCGATCAAACGTGAAGAGCCAATCCCCAATCCTTTTTCGCTGACCCCCGATGCCCCAGAGCCGCTGAAAGAATTGCCTACGATCGTGGTGGTGATCGATGAACTTGCCGATCTGATGATGGTGGTCGGTAAAAAAATTGAAGAGCTCATTGCTCGCCTGGCACAAAAGGCGAGAGCCGCTGGCATTCATTTAATTCTGGCAACACAGCGACCAAGCGTTGATGTGATCACTGGTCTGATCAAGGCCAATATTCCAACCCGTATTTCCTTCCAGGTGTCTTCAAAAATTGATTCACGCACCATCCTTGATCAAATGGGAGCCGAGGCGCTGCTCGGTCAGGGCGACATGTTGTACATGCCGTCTGGTACCGGTTTGCCGGTGCGGGTGCATGGGGCTTTCGTCTCTGACGAAGAAGTGCATCGCGTGGTTGAATCCTTGAAAGCACAAGGCGAGCCTGACTACGTCGATGGTTTGCTTGAGGGCGGAGTTGAAGGCGAGACGGGTGATGGTGTGAGTAGCGTCACGGGCTTTGCCGATGCCGAGACCGATCCGATGTACGATCAAGCCGTAGAAATTGTGCTCAAGCACAAGCGCGCGTCGATCTCTCTGGTGCAGCGTCATTTGCGCATTGGCTATAACCGCGCAGCTCGCTTGCTTGAGCAAATGGAAAACAGCGGCCTCGTATCAACGATGCAGTCCAATGGTAATCGCGAAATTTTAGTGCCCACTACGAACAAAGAGGATTAACGACTATGTTTCTTAGCACTTGGACAAGAGGGTTGTTCAGTTCGGTGCTTTGTGCAATGTGCCTACTTTGTAGTGAGGCCTGGGCGGCCTCGGCACGAGAGCAATTGCAAAGCTTTGTGTCGCAGGTGCAAGCTGCAACGGGTAAGTTTTCTCAGTACACGGTAGGCACGCAAGGGCAAACTAAACCGGCACAAACTGGACAGTTTGCTTTTCAGCGCCCGGGCCGGTTTAAGTGGGATGTGGTGAAGCCCTATGCGCAGCAAATTGTCTCTGACGGACAGCAATTGTTTCAGTTTGACCCGGATCTAAACCAAGTGACGGTGCGTAAGGTCGATCAGGCCATTGGCGCCTCGCCTGCTGCGATTCTTTTTGGTTCTGGGTCGCTCGAACAGTCGTTCACGGTCGTCGCGCTACCAGATAAAGACGGGCTCTCGTGGTTGCGTGCCACGCCACGCAGTGGTGAGGCGGGTTTTGTGCACGTTGAGCTCGGCTTTTCGAGCGGCTTACCCGCCCGTATCGTCTTATTAGACGCCTTCGGGCAACGGACCCATATCGAGCTTTCGGGCTTAGTGCCTAATCCACCGCTGGCCGCAGAGGTGTTTCGCTTTGTGGCGCCCCCTGGCGCCGATGTTGTGCGCATGCAGTGAGCATGCGGGATGACTGATCTTTTCAAAACGTCTCCTCTGCCACCACTCGCCGAGGCCTTACGCCCAAGTACGCTTGACGAGGTGATCGGTCAGCGCCACCTGCTCGGGCCCGGTAAACCGCTACGCGTTGCCTTCGAATCTGGGCGGCCGCACTCGATGATCTTATGGGGTCCACCGGGTGTGGGTAAAACAACTCTGGCTCGGCTGACCGCCAATGCGTTTGATTGTGCGTTTATCGCGCTGTCAGCGGTATTTGCTGGGGTTAAAGAGATTCGTGCCGCGATGGAGTCTGCGCAACTGACCCTTGATCAACATCAGCAGCGCACGCTTTTGTTTGTTGACGAGATTCATCGGTTTAACAAGTCGCAGCAAGACGCCTTGTTGCCGTTTGTTGAGTCGGGCTTGGTGACTTTCATTGGCGCGACCACTGAAAATCCGTCTTTCGAAGTGAATTCTGCGTTGTTGTCGCGCGCGCAAGTCTATGTGCTTGAATCGCTCAACGATGCTGAATTGCACGAGTTACTGCAGCGTGCGCAACAAACGGTCTTGAGTGAACTGAGCTTTGAAGAGGCCGCCATCAACACTCTGATTGGTTACGCCGACGGTGATGCGCGTCGTTTTTTGAATCTGCTTGAGCAGGCCGCAACTGCGGCACACAACGCTCATGTCACTTGCGTCGATTCGTCGCTGGTGCAAAACGCCTTGAGTATGAACGCGCGTCGGTTCGATAAAGGCGGTGATAATTTTTACGATCAGATTTCAGCTCTGCATAAGTCGGTGCGTGGCTCGAATCCCGATGCGGCGCTTTACTGGTTGACACGCATGTTAGACGGCGGTGCTGATCCTAAGTATTTGGCGAGACGCATTGTCAGGATGGCTTGGGAAGACATCGGTTTGGCCGATCCGCGCGCGATGCAAATTGCCAACGATGCCGCTCAAACCTTCGAGCGCCTGGGTTCGCCTGAAGGCGAATTGGCGCTTGCGCAAGCTACTATTTACTTAGCCGTAGCGGCAAAAAGTAATGCGGGTTATAACGCCTACAATCAAGCGATGGCGTTCGTGAAACGCGATCAATCCCGCCCGGTGCCCGTGCACCTGCGTAATGCGCCCACCAAGCTGATGAAAGAGCTTGGATATGGACACGCCTATCGCTACGCTCACGACGAGCCTGAGGCCTATGCTGCCGGAGAAACGTATCTGCCCGACGGGATGCCTGACCCCTCTTGGTACCAACCTGTCGCCCGCGGTCTTGAAACGAAGATCGCTGAAAAAATGGCGCACCTGCGAGAGCTAGACCGGCAAGCAAAAAAAAGTAAAGGATGAATGTGATGGAATGGCTCGATGCACTGACGCTGGCGCGAATCCAATTCGCGTTTACAGTCAGTTTTCATATTATTTTTCCGGCCTTCTCGATTGGCTTGGCCAGTTACCTCGCGGTGCTCAACGGCTTGCACTTGGCAACAGGGCGCGCGGTTTATTTAGATCTGTTTAATTACTGGAAAAAAATCTTCGCATTAGCCTTCGGTATGGGGGTGGTGTCGGGCTTGGTGATGAGTTACGAGTTTGGCACCAACTGGAGTGTCTTTGCTGACAAAACGGGCCCGGTGCTTGGGCCTCTAATGGGTTACGAGGTGATGTCTGCGTTCTTTCTTGAAGCAGGCTTCTTGGGTGTCATGCTGTTTGGGCGTGCGCGTGTTGGCCCGCGCCTGCATTGTTTCGCCACCGCGATGGTGGCGCTCGGTACCTTCATGTCTGCGTTTTGGATTTTGTCGGTCAATAGCTGGATGCACACCCCTGCGGGGTTTAGTCAGAATGCGGCCGGACAGTTTGTGGTCGAAAGCTGGTTTGAGGTGATTTTTAATCCTTCTTTTCCTTATCGCTTAGTGCATACGGTCTTGGCGGCGTATTTGACGACTGCTTTTGTGGTCGGCGGTGTGGCAGCGTTGCACTTGTTGAAAATGCACTTGCAAAAAGTCGCGCTTGCCACGCCCGAGCGCTTAGCTTCGCAGTTGGCTGTGCGTACGATGTTTTCGATGGCGATGTGGATGGCCGCCTGCGTGGCGCCGTTACAAATTTTGGCCGGTGATCAGCATGGGTTGAATACCGTTGAGCATCAGCCACGCAAAATTGCTGCCATCGAAGGGCACTACGAAACACAGGCGCGTGCGCCGCTTATTTTGTTTGGTATCCCCAACAGCAAAGAAGAGCGGATGGATTATGTCGTTGAAATCCCCTATTTGGGTAGTTTGATTTTGACGCACACCTTAGACGGTGTCATTCAAGGCATGAAAGAATGGCCGCCCTCAGAGCGCCCTCCAATGGGCATCGTGTTTTACGCGTTTCGAATCATGGTGGGTATCGGTATGCTGATGCTCGGTCTGGGGGTCTGGAGCCTGTGGCTGCGGCATCGAGGCAAGCTGTATGACAATGTGTGGATGTTGCGCGCAGCGCTGTGGATGGGACCCTCGGGTTTTGTGGCAGTCCTGGCTGGTTGGGTGGTGACTGAGGTCGGACGCCAACCGTATACGGTCTACAACCTTTTACGCACGGCTGATTCGGCCTCGCCCATCGATGCGGCGGCTGTGGCAGGTTCGCTGATCGCGTTTGTCGTGGTGTATTTCGCACTTTTCGGGGCGGGTACGTTGTACATCTTGCGGCTCATGCGCCAGGCACCTGATGCCGGGCATGCTGAGTTGTCTGTCAACGAACCTGTTCGCGCAGGCGGCATTGTGTCGCCTTCTGCCCTGACAGGTGCTTCAGGTGCGGATACGTTAAAGGGGCAGCCATGACAATCGACTACGCCTTGATTTGGGCCGGCCTGATTGCGTTCGCAGTCTTGGCCTATATCGTGCTCGATGGCTTTGACCTTGGCGTCGGAATCTTGTTTCCGTGGGTCAAGGGCCAAGCGCATCGCGATCAGATGATGAACTCGGTTGTACCGGTGTGGGATGGCAATGAGACTTGGCTGGTGCTAGGGGGAGGCGGCTTATTCGCGGTGTTTCCGCTCGCTTACTCGATCATCATGCCGGCCTTATATGCCCCGTTTATTGTGATGCTACTGGCCTTGGTGTTCAGAGGTGTGGCGTTTGAGTTTCGCTTCAAAAGTCGCAATAACCAGTGGTTTTGGGATCTTGCTTTCGCTGGTGGGTCAATTGTCGCAGCGTTTGCGCAGGGTGTTGCGATGGGCGCGCTCGTGCAGGGCATACCGGTCGTGGGCCGCGCCTACTCTGGGGGCTGGTGGGATTGGTTGTCACCCTTTAGTTTGCTGACGGGCTTGGCCTTGGTTGTGGGCTACGCCCTGCTCGGGGCGACCTGGTTGATGCTAAAAACTGAAGGCCACGTAGCACAGCAGGCGTTGCGTGCCGCGCGCGTGTTGGGGGTGGCGCTATTGGGCTTGATCGTGGTGGTGAGTCTTTGGACGCCTTTTTTGCATGAGCACTTTATGCGCAAGTGGTTTGCCTGGCCAGCGATGGTGTTTGTGGCGCCCGTACCGATCTTAGTATTGGTGTGCGGGGTCCTATTTTTTAAAGGCATCTCACAAGACAAACCGTTAACGGCATTTTTGTCTGTACAAGGCTTGTTTGTCTTGTCTTATATGGGGTTGTTGATCAGCTTTTTTCCGTACATTGTGCCGTCAGCGGTCACGCTATGGCAGGCGGCAGCGCCCGACAAGAGTTTGAAGTTTTTACTAGTGGGCGCAGTCGTGTTGTTACCGATGATTCTGGCCTATACCGTCTACGCCTACTGGGTGTTTCGAGGCAAAGTGCGCCCCACCCATCACTATCACGCCTAAAGCGGGTCATAGAGGCTTAGGTTTTTTGCCCCTTTGTCCCCAGTAAGCGGTTAGGTTTTTTTGAGAAAGCGATGAAACGTTGGCTGTGGTTGCTACTGATCTGGCTGTTAAGTGTGGGGGCGCTTGGAATCGTGGCGTGGTTGTTGCGGCGTTTACAATACTGGCTCCGTTAGCTTTTTGAAGCGCCAAGACCATGCTTGACACTGCTTTATTGCGTAAAGATCTCGATGCTGTTGTGCGTCGCCTGGCGAGCCGCGGCTTTGCCTTTTCACTTGAGTCGTTTAATGCGCTCGAGGCGCGCCGCAAAGCGGTGCAAACCGAAACTGAAAATTTGCAGGCTCAACGCAATGCGCTGGCTAAGCAGATTGGTGGTTTAAAGTCGCGCGGCGAAGATGCGTCTGCCGTCATGGCGCAGTCGCAGGCGATTCCAGTACGGCTTAAAGCACTCGAGCAAGAGCTTGCCGAGATTCAGCAGCAGCTCAATGATTTGTTGTTGGCGGTACCAAACTTGCCGCACGAATCGGTGCCAGTGGGTGCAGATAGCGAAGGCAATATCGAAGTGCGTCGCTGGGTGCCCGTGCCTGATGCGGTGTCTGGTGATCCCAAGCATTTGGGCTTTACGCCGCGTGATCACGTCACCCTTGGCGAAACCCTTGGTCTGGATTTTGATGTGGCAGGCAAGCTCTCAGGTGCGCGCTTCAGCTTTATGAAAGGCCCAGTCGCGAGATTGCATCGCGCGTTGGCACAGTTCATGCTCGACTTGCAAACCGAGCAGCATGGCTACGCTGAGTGCTACACGCCTTATATCGTGAACGCCTCGACCTTGCTTGGTACGGGGCAATTACCCAAATTCAAAAATGACATGTTTTGGGTCACACGCGGCGGTGACGAGCCCACACTCGATGAGCAAGGCAATGCCGTCGCGCGCGAAGAGCAATACTTAATTTCAACTTCAGAAATCACCTTAACCAGCAGCGTGCGCGATAGCATCGTGCCCGCTGCTGACTTGCCGATTCGCCTAACCGCGCATACCCCGTGCTTTCGTTCTGAAGCCGGTAGTGGCGGGCGCGATACGCGTGGTTTGATTCGCCAACACCAGTTCGATAAAGTCGAAATGGTGCAGATTGTTTCAGCAGATACCTCATACCAGGCGCTTGAAGACATGGCCGGCCACGCTGAAAAAGTGTTGCAGTTGCTAGGCCTGCCTTACCGCGTCCTGTTGCTGTGTACAGGGGATATGGGCTTTGGCGCCACCAAAACCTATGACCTCGAAGTGTGGCTACCCGCTCAAAATACTTGGCGCGAAATCTCTTCAGTTTCAAACTGCGAGGCTTTTCAGGCACGTCGCATGCAAGCGCGTACCCGCAATGAGGCGGGCAAAACAGAGTTCGTGCACACCCTCAATGGCTCGGGGTTAGCTGTAGGGCGCGCGCTGGTCGCTGTCTTAGAAAATTATCAACAAGAAGACGGCAGCGTCGTGGTGCCAGAGGTGTTGCGTACCTACATGGGTGGTGTGGCAAGACTGAACGCCGCTTAAGACGCGAGCGTTTGCTAGCCAGTCGACCTCGGCCTGGTTTAAGCGTTGTTGTCGCGTCTGGGTGATGTCGCCCTGTTCGAAAGCGTGCGGCACTTAGTGGCTGAGTACGTTAGGTCAGCGAAGTTGTCACCGCCCGTAATAGCCCCGATTGTAATAGCCGTGCCCGTGCCCGCGATGGCCACCGTAATAGCCAGGCGCTACAACAACTGGCGCGTAATAGACTGGCGGGGGCCTGATCACCACTGGAGGGGCGACGTACACCGGTGCATAAACAGGTGCCGGTGCGTAGTAGGGCTGTGGCGCTCGATAAGCCATTTGGGCTGGGGGGTAATAAACAGGCGCTGGGCGATAAACCGGGCCCCCAATGACAATTGGAGGCACACCAATGGCAATGCTCACGCTCGGCCCTGCCAAAACGGCGTTTGCGCTGCAAAGCCCAACCAAAGTCGCCGCTAGCGTAAACAGAATTTGTTTCATTTTCATCGCTCCATTAAGTTGGGATACCACTGTTAGCACCCCCATCGCTCACAATTCATATTCTAGGTGGGCTGTTGTCAAAGTCTAGGGCTCTGTCACCGACACGTGTTTCAAGTGATTTCAGTTGATGTCTTGGTTTTTCTGGCTGGGTGCCAGGCCTCGAGTGCGAGCCTGCGCCTAACAGACAATAGGATGAACGTGTATTGTTAAACTAGTGCCTGCTTAAGTTTCCGATCCTTTTCGTGCCGCACCCAGTCTGGCGGCGTGACTCACCCGATTCCTCTGCCCAGATGCGACCCTCTACATTGCTGTTCTTGGTTGTGCCGCCGCTCATGTGGGCGAGTAACGCCATCGTCGGCCGGATGGCTGCAGGGGCAATCCCCCCGATTACTCTAAACTTCTTACGCTGGGTTGTTGCAATAATGGTGTTGCTGCCGTTCGTATGGCAACGCTTGAAGCAAGATTGGCCTCTTGCGCGAAAATCTTGGGTGGTCCTGGCGGCTACCGGGTTTTTAAGCACCACCATGTACAACGCCTTGCAGTATTTAGCGCTGACGACGTCAAGTCCGATCAACATTGCGTTAATCACCGCCGCCGGCCCGATCTTTACGCTGCTGATGGGCTATTCCTTGTTTCAGGCGCCGATTAGTCGTGCTGCCACCCTAGGGGCGGTGGTGTCGATGCTTGGCGTGGCCTGGGTGTTGATCCGCGGTGATGTGCTGAACGCGACACGTATTTCTTTTGTGCCCGGTGATTTGTTTATGCTGCTTGCCATCGCGCTGTGGGCACTTTATACGTGGCTGTTGCGTAGTCGACCTGCCGAAATGTCTGGGTATAGCGTTTTAGTGATGCAGATGGCCTGGGGCTTACTATTTGCCTTGCCGATGGTGTTGGCAGAGTTGCTGTGGGGCAATTACGCTGCGATCGAATGGTCGCCCAAGATTTACGGCATGGTGGTGTATGTCGCCTTGGGGCCCGCGCTACTGGCTTACCTGTGCTATCAGCAAGCAGTGTTACGAACAGGCTCGCAATTGCCAATGTTTTTCTTGAATCTCACCCCGGTTTTTGCGGCGTTGATGTCCGTCATGTTGCTAGGCGAGTTTCCTGAGCTTTATCATGTGGTGGGATTGGTGTTGATTGTGTTGGGAATCGTCCTGGCGAATCCTCCTAAAAAATCTGTTTGATTCGTACGATATTTTTGACTTTGAGGTGTTCGATGATGTCTTTGTTTCTTATGTCGCTTAAACGCGCTGCGACTGGCGTGCTGTTTGGTTGCGTGTGCCTAACCGCCGCGATGCCTGCACTTGCAAGCGAACAACAAGGCAAATACTTGCCCGCGGGCGCGCAAGGTAATCCCCCGTTCCCTTTTTTGCAAGGGGCGAATCTAGTGCAAGCCGATGGGGCGTGGCAGTTCTATCAGCAGAATATGGGCCGGGCCATGTCAGAGTGGGCGCATACTGAGATTAACCAACCCGCAGGCACAACCCTGTTTTATCCTTTTTCTGGCCCAGACTTTGTCACCGCCGCGCATTTGTTTCCACAGGCGAATCGTTTTGTGATGGTGGCGATGCAGGCTGCAGGTGAACCAGCGGTGTTAAGCAACATGTCGAGTACTCGGGCACAAAATTTTCAGGCAAAATTTTTGCGCGAATGGATGAAATTTAGTCGTCTGGCATTTTTTCGTACTGATGATTTAAACGAAGATTTACGCGACAAACACGCGCAAATTGGTGTGACAACGATTTTGATTACGTTTGCGTTATACATGGGCTATGACGTGACTGACGTTTACCCCATCGCGCTTGACGCTAAAAGCGGTCAGTTCATTCAAACAACGGGTGACTGGAAATCTGTGCGGCTAGTGATGAGCAAGGGTGGTAAGCCTGTGATGCTTGATTATGTCAGTCTTGATTTATCTGATTCACATCTGAGCCAAACTGAACCCATGCGCGCATGGCTTGAGCGAGAGTCGCGCAACCCAGTGTTGCTCAAAGCCGCTTCGCATCTGCTGCAAGAAACTTATTTCTCAGTGTTTCGCGACATTTTGGTGGCAAATGCAAAAATGGTTGTTCAAGACGAAACTGGTTTGAACTACACGCACTTGTCGCAGATTGGTCCGGTTGCTTTATATGGTGGTTTTTTGTATCCCCACGAATTGTTCAATCGTAAAAAGCAAGAGTCCCTAGCGCAAGCCTATAAAGACTCTAAAAATGTAAAGCCCTTACCGTTTGCGTTTAGTTACAACAAAACGACTGAGCGTCGTAGTGTGCAAATTGTGCGGCGTGCAGATTGAGCACAACGTCTAGTGCTTTGGCACAGCTTGAGTATTTAGGCAACAAGTGGGCGCTCGTCGTACAAGTTTTGCGGGTGGCTAGCGTTGCGGATTAGGGCTGAACTTTGCGTGCAAAGGCTGCCAAGCTAAAACTGCGGGCGGCGTCATTAAACCCTCTGGGATCATCTACAAATAAAGCATGCCCGGGTTTTTCCATGATGTTGACAGTGATCAGGTCAGTTGGGCGCTTGGCGAGCAAGGCCGCGCCTTGCTCTTTCAGCCACGGTCGTGCAATGTAAAGCACAGGTACGTTTTGTTTTTCAAGCGTTTCGCGCCAATAGTCACGCGGGTAAGGTTGTTGCATAAGTTGGATCGCAATCTTGGGTGGTACGCGCATGGCCGAATCAAGTACCGCTTGCGCGACTAAGGGTGGTGGGGGTTCGCGATAGATATCTTTGCAAAAAGCACGCAGGTAAGCCTCGCGCTTTTTTGGATCATTCATGGTTTGCTGAAAATTTGACGAACGTGCTCCAGGCGGTCGACCTTCGCCCACAGAGTTATCGATCAGGATCAGACCGCGTAAACCTTTCGGGTTGTAGTTGGCAAGGTAGTCGAGCGACTCAAGCACGCCAAGCGACCAACCAGCAAGAATAAAGTTTTTGACTTGAGCGGCTTTCAAAAATTCGTCCATATCCCGCATCCGTCGCTGTGGAGCGTGAGATTGGGTCGTGAGTGCAGAGAGTCCCTGCGAGCGAGGATCAAAAGCTAAGACTCTGAACTGATTTGAAAGCGCAAGTAGTTGTTGTTCGAACACCGCAGCGGGCATGACCCAGCCTGGAATAAAGACAAGCGTTCGTTCACCTTTACCTGCCTCAAGGTAGTGCAGACGTACTCCGTCTGAGGACGTGAAGTACCGGTGATGAATAGGGTTTGCTTGCGCCAAACAGGTGGTGAGTAGGGCGAGCAGCAAGTAAAGTTTGCTAGATAGCGCGGCAAGACAGCTCATCTCTTTATCCCTCGGTAAACTGTATGATAGTGCAGGACTAGATCGACGAGGATGCCTTTGAAGGCGCTCAAACAATTAAAGAGAAGCAAATGATAGACGTCAGTGGCAAGACCAAACTTTACGGCATTGTGGCCGATCCGATTGGGCAGGTAAAAGCTCCCGAAATGATGCGCAAGGTGTTTGAGCAGCGTGGCATTGATGGCGTGCTGATGCCTATGCATGTCGCGCCCAAAGATTTACCTGTCTTTACGCAAGCCTTGCGAGGCATTCAGAACTTTGGTGGCATGGTGGTGACGGTGCCCCATAAAACGACGATTGGTGCACTGCTTGATGAGATCACTGCTGCCGCGCGCACGGTGGGTGCAGTCAATATTGTGAGGCGTGACCCCGATGGGCGCTTGTTTGGCGACATTCTGGATGGCCGTGGTTTTGTGGCGGGCTTAAGGTTGCATGGCATTGAACCCAAGGGTAAAAAAATCTTGTTAGCGGGGGCCGGCGGGGCCGCGAACGCCATCGCCTTCGCCTTGGCTGAGGCGGGTGCCACGCAATTGGCGGTCTATAACCGCTCAGCCGATAAAGTGCGCGCCATGTTTGCGCGGTTGGCTCCTGTTTATCCGCAAACTGAGCTGTTGCTTGGTACCCGCGATCCACAAGGGTATGACTTAATCGTTAACGCAACCTCTTTGGGGATGGCGAGCACAGATCCTTTGCCGCTTGATGCCAATTTATTACACGCAGAGCAAACAGTGGCTGAGATCATCATGGCCCCTGCGTTGACGCCGCTGCTTGCCGCGGCACAGGCGAAAGGCTGTCGTATCCAGTATGGCGCGCCCATGCTGGCCTCTCAGATCGAATTGATGGCCGATTTTATGGGGGCAAAATAATGCAAACCTACGATTATGTCATCGTTGGCGGTGGCACCGCTGCCTGTATTTTGGCTAACCGTTTGACTGCTGATGGGCATCATACCGTATTGATGCTCGAAGCCGGTGGCGAACCTAAAAGTATGTGGATCAATATCCCGGCTGGGTTTACTAAGTTGCTCAATGATCCCGCCTATAACTGGCGCTTTGAAACTCAACCTGAAAAAAATACCTATGATCGTACGATTGCCATCCCTCGCGGCAAGGGGTTGGGTGGCTCGAGCTTGATCAATGGCATGATCTACGTGCACGGCCAGCGCGAAGATTACGATCACTGGGCAGACTTGGGGGCGACCGGTTGGTCGTCTAAAGAGTTGATGCCTTACTTTGCGAAGCTTGAAACCTATTTAATGGGTGATGCGCAACGAGGCAAAAGCGGCCCCATGCATATTCATCAAGTGACCGAGCGCTATCCGTTGGTGGATGCGTTATTGAAAGCTGCGGTGCAAGATGGACAGCCTTTGAATGAAGACTACAACGGTAAAGGGCAAGAGGGCTTTGGTTATTATCAGGTCGAACAAAAAGACGGTAGACGCTGGAGTGCGTATGACGGCTATTTGAAACCTGTTCGACACAGAAAAAATCTCACGGTTCATACGCGTGCCCACGTGACGAAAGTTAATGTTGACGCTGGGGTGTGCACCGGCGTCACCTATCAACAGAAAGGTGAAGTATTCACGGTGCGCGCCGCGTGCGAGGTCATTCTGTCGGCCGGCGCGGTCCAAACCCCTCAGATTTTAGAGTTGTCAGGGATTGGTGATCCAGCTGTTTTGCAGCGCTTTGATATCCCTGTCGTGCATGCGGCCAAGCGAGTAGGTGAAAACTATATCGATCACTACGCAACGCGTATGAACTGGCGTGTCAAGAACACGCAGACGCTTAACGAGTTGGCGCAAGGCTGGCGTGTTGGCCTCGCGGCGTTGCAATATTTTGCGACACGCAAGGGGATTTTATCGTTGGGTACGGGCTTAGCCCACGGCTTTGTGAAAACGCGTGCTGCGTTGCCAACACCAGATGTGCAATATTTTTTCATGCATGCGACCTATGCCAATGCTGCCATTCGTAAATTGGATAATTTTCCAGGGATGACCATGGCGGTGTCGGGATTACGCCCAACCTCGCAGGGCAGTATTCATATCCAGTCTAAGGATTCGCTTGTTGGGCCCGCGATTAAGCCGAACTTTTTAGCTAATACTGAAGATCAGCAGGCGCTGATTGACGGTATGAAAATCGCCCGCCGGATTGTCGAACGCCCGGCGCTGGCAAACTACATTGAGTCAGAAATGAGCCCAGGCGCTAGTGTGCTCACCGACGAGCAGTGGCTGCATTTCGCGCGCGATAACGGTCAAACGACATATCACCCCATCGCTACGTGCCGGATGGGTTCTGATGATGAGGCGGTGGTCGATACTCGCCTGCGTTTTAAAGGTTTGCGTGGCTTGCGTGTGGTCGATGCCTCGGTGTTTAGAGCCATGGTGTCGGGTAATACCCAGGCGGCCGTGATGATGGTGGCCGAGCGCGGTGCAGATTTAATACTTGAAGATGCCGCGAAGAATTAGGGCAGTACAACAAGAGCGTACGCGATTGTTTCAAAACGCATCGAAAAACTAAGACCAAAGACCAAAGATCTTTGGCCAGCGCTAGGCAGGTAAAGTGAGATAGTGCAGAGCTAAGTTTTTAAAGGCTTCGACGCCAGGATCTTTGTTTGGCAATTCTTGCACAATGATCTGACCCACACTGTCGGCGAGTGCGTGGGCAAGCTTTGCATCTAAAAACAATAAACGCGAGCGCCGTGCAAGTACGTCTTCGACTGTGCGTGCGTATTCGTGGCGCACGGCAAAGCGCACCATGGCCACGGTGAGGCCGCCACCTAGGTGACGTTCGGCTCCAGGTAACTGAGTGACCTCCTCTGCCTCGTCGCCATAAGCTTTTAAACCGGGCGCTTCGTACATAGGGTGATCGACCTTGCTGCCCGTTTGAGCACCGACTAAGGCTAGGTTGGCTGTCACGCAGGCTTGGCGCTCGGGTAAAAGTTTGGCGTCCACACAGTGCTTTAACACGTCTTGTGCCATGGCACGATAGGTGGTCCATTTGCCGCCGGTCACGGTCACCATCTTGCTTTTGCTAATGAGTACAGTGTGCTCGCGGCTAATGGCCTTGGTATTACCGTGTTCATCTTTTGGCGGTTTGACCAAGGGACGCAGGCCCACCCAGATACTTTTTATATCTGCGCGCGTCGGTGCGCGTGTGAGGTAGCGGGCAGATTCGCGCAAAATAAATTCGAGTTCTTCTGCATAAGGCTCTGGTTCACGGCTCAAATCGTGACGTGGGGTATCGGTCGTGCCGATAATGACTTTGCCTAACCACGGTACTGCAAACAGTACGCGTCCATCCGAGGTGTGCGGCACAATGATAGCGTGCTCGCCCGCTAAAAATTCGCGATCGACCACCACGTGTACGCCTTGGCTTGGCGCGACCATCGCCACGCTTTGAAGACTCGCCGCGGCGTCATCTTTTTGTCGTAGCGCATCGACCCAGACTCCGGCGGCATTGACAACGCAGTTGGCTTTAATTGGGTAGATTTGTTGAGTTTCGTGATCTTGTGCAAGTAAGCCCGTGATTTGACCCTGGTAATCTGGTGCAGATGAGCTGGTGTCTAGACCATCGCTGTGTGTCAGTTCTAGTGCGCTGCAATAGTTAATCAGTAAGGCACCGCGCTGTGCGGCGGTGCGTGCCAGTGCTAAGGCCAAGCGCGCATCGTCAAATTGGCCATCCCAGTATTTGACTGAACCTTTTAAGCCCTTAGTATGAAGATTAGGAACGTGTTTGAGCGTCTCGTGTGCACCCCAAAAACGCGTGCGGCCTAAACTGCGTTTGCCTGAGAGCGCGTCATACAACAGCAAACCCGCACCATAAAACGGGATCTCCCAAAACTTGTAGCAAGGCAAAATAAAGGCAAGCGGTTGCGCTAGGTGCGCCGCGTTATGTAACAAGGTTGTACGTTCGTGTAATGCTTCGTACACCAAGGACACGTTGCCTTGTGCAAGATAACGCACGCCGCCATGTACGAGCTTGGTTGAGCGTGACGAGGTGCCTTTTGCAAAATCGGTCGCGTCAATCAGAACGACCGAATAGCCACGCGAGGCCGCATCCAGTGCCAAGCCTAAGCCCGTGGCGCCACCTCCAATGATGGCAAGATCGTAGGTTCTGTTTTCAGCCAAACGCGCTAGCAGTTGTGCGCGATCAGTCCGAAGTGGTGCGCGTGATGCTTGGTCGGTATGCATCAAGAGGCCCAGCCTTTTGCGCGTTCGAGTGCTTGATGCCATCTTGCCAGTTTTGCATCGCGGTCGGCAGACGCCATGCTAGGTTCGAATCTACGATCAACCGACCACTGCGTGGCAATGTCTTTTGTGCTTGACCACAGGCCAACGGCAAGGCCAGCCAGATAGGCGGCACCGAGTGCTGTGGTTTCGGTGACGTTCGGGCGTACCACCGGGACCCCTAGAAAATCTGCCTGCATTTGCATCAGCAGATCATTTTTTGACGCCCCGCCGTCGACACGTAATTCGGCCAGGGCGATGCCAGAGTCTTTTGCCATTGCATCAAACACATCCGCCACCTGTAGTGCAATCGCTTCAAGCGCTGCACGCGCGATATGGGCTTTGGTGGTGCCTCGTGTCATACCGATTAATGTGCCACGGGCATTGCCGTCCCAGATCGGTGCGCCTAAGCCGGTAAAGGCGGGCACCAAGTAGGTGTCAGCGACATCTGGCACGCTGGCGGCGAGTGCTTCGACTTCGGCGGCTGACGAGATAATATTTAAACCGTCGCGTAGCCACTGAATTGTGGCGCCACCCATAAAGACCGAGGCCTCAAGGCAGTAGGTGGTGGCGAGTGGCTGTGCCGACGCTTCAAGGCGCTGCCAGCCCACGGTGGTGAGTAATTTATTTTGGCTGACGACCGGTTGATGTCCAGTATTGAGCAGCATGAAGCACCCGGTGCCATAGGTGTTCTTGGCCATACCAGGTTCAAAACAGGCTTGGCCGAAGGTTGCCGCCTGTTGATCCCCGATCATCGAGGCGATCGGGATGGCACGCCCAAAGAGGCTTGGATCGGTGTGCGCCACAATGCCTGAACTTGGCATCACTGTCGGTAAGACCGAGCGCGGAATCCTGAGTAAGGCAAGCAGCTCGTCATCCCAGGCGAGGGTGTGTAAATTGAACAGGAGTGTGCGCGAGGCATTGCTGGGGTCTGTGACGTGCGCCTGGCCCTTGGTCAGGTTCCAGACAAGCCAGCTATCCACTGTGCCAAAGGCGAGTTCACCACGCTCAGCGCGGGTACGTGCGCCTGGGATGTTATCGAGTAGCCAAGCTAGTTTGGTGCCTGAAAAATAAGCGTCTAACACTAAACCGGTTTTTTCTTGGATGAAGGTCTGATGGCCTTGTTGCCTCAACGCGTTGCAGTGTTCAACCGTACGACGGTCTTGCCAAACAATCGCGTTGGCCAAGGGTAGACCGGTTTGACGATCCCACAGCACAGTGGTTTCGCGTTGATTGGTGATGGCGATTGCCGCGACGCTGTCGGTCGTTGCGGCAGGAGTCAGTACGTCTTTGAGGACCCGCAACTGGGTTTGCCAGATTTCAAGCGCGTCATGTTCAACCCAACCGGGCTGTGGAAAAATTTGTTTGAATTCGCTTTGAGCGGTGCGCACGCTTTGGCCTTGCGCATTGAACAAAATCGCGCGAGAGCTTGTGGTGCCTTGATCGAGTGCGAGGATATGGGTCATAGATCGTATTTGTTGTAACTAAACATTACCCGCCACCCGGAAGCCGCAATTGCTAGACGTGGTTGAGGGTGTGTTCGCACCTCGTGCTGCAAGTCGGTAGCGATTGCAATAAGAGTCGTGGCATAAAAAAGATCCACCTCGCATTGAACGTTTGCCCGTTGAAATGGAGTACAGAGGGTTTTCGCGACTGGTGCTGACATGATAGTCCGAACTAAACCAGTCGGCGCACCATTCCCAGACATTGCCGACGGTATTGAAAAGCCCAAAGCCATTTGGCTCATAGCTCTGCGCCGCCTGTGGCTCTGGCTGCCATCCTTCGCGCGGTGCATTTGGAAACTCCCCCTGCCAGATATTGCAGGGCAAGGATTGGTTCATCTGAAGCGTGTCACCCCAGGCATAGCGTTTCTCAGGTAGCCCGCCGCGTGCCGCGCACTCCCATTGAGCCTCAGTCGGCAGGCTGACCCCGGCCCACTCGCAGTAGGCTTGGGCGTCATGCCAGGAAATGTGTACAACAGGGTGCTCAGGAATGGTCAGGTGACTCGAGCCTGGTCCAGACGGGCGTTGCCAACACGCGTCTGGAAGATCGACCCACCATACGAGATCGTTTGAAACTGGAGTGACAGTTTTTTTTAGAGCCTGAGACAGTTGCAAATAAAAAACAAAGGATGAGCCTAGCCGCTCTGCTTCAGTGACATATTGCGTATCGCGAACAAACTGATTGAATTGACGATTGGTGACTGTTGTGGGGGCGATCCGAAAGGCGTCCAGTTTGACTAAGCGCGCCGGACCTTCGCCGTCGTCTTGAAAACCGATGTTTTCATTGGTGCCCATCACAAAAGAGTTGCCGGCGATTGCGATTAAGTCGCTGTGCTGTTGTGCGTGAGCGGCTGTCGTGCCGGCGTTGGTTGCCGTGCCGACAAGCGCGTTAGATGCAAGTTGCTCGGCAGTTGGCAATACTTCTGCTTGCGGTAAAGACCGCTGCGCCGAGCAGCAGGCTTTATGTTGCATTTAGTCTTTTTCCCAAAACGCGCGAGTGACACCTTGGCTGCGCATGAGTTCGACAATTTTTTCACGCGGCAACACGCCGCAGCGCTTGGCCCAGGCGTCGTATTGCAGCGTCATCTCTGCGACGCGCTCAGGATGTATCGCCGACAAATCATTGAGCTCGGTACGGTCGGCCTCCATGTCGTACAGCTCCCAGTCGCAAGGGTAACGCTTCACCAATTTCCATTTGCCGACTCGGATGGCCGCGTTGCCTTCGTGCTCCCAAAACATCGGTGGCCGTTCAGTGGTGTCACCCTTGAAAGCGCTGGTTAATGAGTGTCCTTCGAGCGCGGCAATTTGATGCCCTGCATGCTGTTCAGGGTAAGGTGTCTGGGTGATGTCAAGAATCGTTGCCATAATGTCAGGCAAGTACCCTGGCGAATGTCTGACAGCACCTCGGTCTGAGATGCCTGTTGGCCAATGCATAATGAGCGGCGTGGCAACGCCGCCCTCGTGAATCCAGTGTTTGTAAAGCCTGAAAGGTGTGTTTGACAGGTTGGCCCATGCGGGGCCGTAACTTTGATAGGTGTCTTCGGGGCCGGGCATCCGCGAGGTGTCATTGCCAAAATGCACTGGCTTACCGTCGCGTGTTTTAGCGCGGGCGATCATGAGCTTGTCGACAAGCTCATCAATTGATACGCCTTCAGGGATGTCTTCTGCGCAAGCGCCATTATCAGACATAAAGATCACAAGCGTATTGTCAAGTTCACCGGCCTCTTCGATGGCTTGCAAAATACGGCCGATGCCTTGATCCATTCTGTCGATCTGCGCGGCATAGACTTCCATACAGCGTAGTAACCAGGCTTTTTGTTCGGCATCTTCCCAGCTCGGTTGGGTCGGGTCGCGGTCGGTCAGCGGCCATGAGTCTTTTAGGATGCCAGACTTGACCAACCGCTCGAGTCGCTCTTTGCGCAGGGTATCCCAGCCGCTATCAAACCGCCCTTTATATTTTTTGATGTCTTCTTCGTGGGCATGTAACGGCCAATGCGGTGCGGTGTAAGCCACGTAAGTAAAAAATGGTTGAGCAGGGGACGAAGCGTAGTGTTGCTTAATGTAAGTGACAGCTTGGTCGCTGATCGCGTCGGTATAAAAGAAATTTTTATCATCGCGAGCCTCGTGCTCGGCATTTTTATTGTCGCGAGTCAGCGTGTTGGGATCGTAAAAACTGCCTGCGCCGATGATCGTGCCAAAAAATTCATCAAAGCCTCGTTGTTTAGGCCACGAATTGGTAGGTTCGCGCAAATTGCTTGACACGTGCCACTTACCGCTCATGTAGGTTTTGTAATGGCTCGCCTTTAAGGCTTCTGGAATCGTGACACAGCGCTGATTCAGGTTGCCTGCGTACCCTTCGGGGCCGCTGTCATAGGTCAAGATTCCGATGCCGGTCTGATGCGGATGCAAGCCCGTCATGAGCGAGGCGCGTGAGGGACTGCAGCGAGCCGTATTGTAGAACTGTGAAAAGCGTAAACCGCCAGCGGCCAGGCGATCCAAGTTGGGTGTTTCAATCTCGCCGCCATAGCAGCCGATATCAGAAAAACCCATGTCATCATTTAGGATCAAGACAATATTTGGTTTCTTACTCATAGCAATCCTGTATGTAAAAAGGCTAAAGACGCTGACCTGTCAGAGGGTCAAACAAATGCACGGTTGCGGGCTGACAACTGACTTTAATCGTTTCATTTTCTTTAATCAGCTGAGTGTGCGGTAGCTTCATTTTGATAGGTTGTTGGTCTATCAACAACGCGACAGTGATGCTGTCACCTAAATCTTCAATGAGTTCAACTGTTGCGCTCACGCCCTCGGCGCTGGGCGCTAAATCAGAAGGTCGAACCCCAAAGATCACTTCGCGTGATGCAGCCGTGCTCTGTTCAATTTGAAGGCTATCACCATTCTTAAAGGTGATGGTTGAGCCTTGCCATTGGGCGGCAAGCAGGTTCATGGGTGGGCTGCCAATAAAGCTGGCTACGGTCAACGTGGCAGGGCGAGCAAAGATATTTCTAGGGGTATCAATTTGTACGATTTTCCCTTCCATAAAAACTGCAACACGGTCGGCCAGCGTCATCGCCTCTTCTTGATCGTGAGTGACATATACCGTTGTGACGTTCAAAGACCGCTGTAGTTTACGTAATTCGATTCGGGTTTCTAAGCGTAGTTTGGCGTCAAGATTAGATAAGGGCTCATCGAGTAAAAATAGGCGAGGTTGGCGCACAATTGCGCGTGCCAGTGCAACGCGTTGTTGTTGACCGCCCGACAGTTGCCCGGGCTTGCGATCCATCAGATGCTCGATATTGACTTTGGTTGCCGCCTCTCGTGCAGCAAGATTTCTAGACGACTGATTTTGTCCAATCATCTTTAACGGAAAGGCGATGTTTTCTTCAACCGACATGTGCGGATACAGCGCATAGCTTTGAAAGACCATCGCGACATCACGTTCTCCGGGCTCTTTGCTCGTGACGTCTTCGTCATCCATAAAAACCTTGCCAGCACTGAGTGACTCAAGCCCGGCAAGCACTCTGAGAGTGGTTGTTTTGCCCGAGCCTGAGGGCCCTAACAGCACAAAGAATTCACCCGCTTTGATGTCGAGATCAATACCGTGCAAGACCGTTAGCTGATCGTGTTTTTTGACCGCACCCTCGATGCGAATGCTGCCGCGCTGAGTCATCGTCGCCCTCCGCCTTTGACTGCGCCAACGGTTAAGCCCTTCACGATATGACGTTGTGCAGCTAAACCTATCAGGATCACAGGGGCCATCGCGACGATGGCGGCTGCGGCCAGGCGCGCCCATTGAGTCTGCTCAACAGAAATAAAGTTGAACATCGCAACAGTGACGGGCCGCACGCGGTTACCGCCGAGCAACACAGAAAACATGAATTCATTCCATGAGTTGAGAAAGACAAAAATAGTTGTTACAGCGATGCCACCGCGCACTTGAGGCAAGATCACGTACCAAAGTGCGCGCAGCCGGCCGGCGCGATCAAGCAGGGCGGCTTCCTCCATCTCGAGCGGAATATCCTCAAAGTAAGACACCATTAGCCAGATGGCAAAGGGCAACGAAAACGTCAGAAAGATCAGAATTAAACCCGAGTAGGTGTCTAGCCCTCCGATGCGTTGCAGCACCAGGTAATAGGGAATCACCAATCCCACTGGCGGTAGCATTTGCGTCACCAGTACATAAAAGCCACTGGTTTGCTTACCTGGGTATTTGAGGCGGGCAATCGCGTACGCGGCCGGTACCGAAAATAGCATTGTCAGTAGTGTGGCGGTGCTTGAAACGACGATGCTCGACCAGAGGTTGGGCAGGATTGAATCCGCACCGCTGAGTACGGCACGATAATTATCGAGCGTTGGCGTGAAAATCCAGACTGGCGGGTAGGCCAGCAC
Organism: Gammaproteobacteria bacterium; assembly: GCA_030832095.1. Taxonomy (GTDB): domain Bacteria; phylum Pseudomonadota; class Gammaproteobacteria; order Burkholderiales; family Burkholderiaceae_B; genus Zwartia; species Zwartia planktonica. Next base: position 63,932 of record JAURJT010000049.1, read on the forward strand.
GTCGCGTTCGGTCTTAAAGGATGTGAGGATTCCCCAAATCACCGGAAACGCCCAGACGGTAAGTAGCAGACCGGCGGCAGTAAACAACATGAGTTGACGCGGGATTGTTTGTTTCATTTAGCGGCTTTTCTGCGTTTAAACATGACGTAGGACACGGCGAGTGTGAGGCCGAGCAGCACCATCGCAAGACTTGAGCCGTAGCCGAGATTTAATTCTGTAAACGAGGTTCGATAGGCGTATAGATTCAAGATTTCGGTTGAGGAGCCTGGCCCGCCACCCGTCGCCGCAAAAATGGCAGCAAAGGCTGAAAGCGCCGTCATGGTGCGCATGATGACAACCATGATGATCGCAGGGCGGATCAACGGTAGGGTGAGATAGCGGAAACGTTGCCAGGCGTTGGCTCGATCTAGCCGCGCTGCCTCATAGACGTCGGCGGGCAGAGTTGCGAGCGTTGCGAGAAAAACGAGGAAGGCGAACGGAGTCCATTGCCATGTGTGGATGGCAATCACAGAGATGAGGGCGAGTTGCGGGTCGCCTAACCAGTTTTGACTGCCGAGCCCGAGAGCCCTAGTGACCAAGTCGACGAGACCGACGTCAGGGGCTAAAACGAGGGTGCGCCAAAACAGACCGACGACGACTGGGGCGAGCACAATTGGTAAGATCGCGGCGATACGCAACAGCGCCTGACCCTTGGGGATCTGCTGGACTAGCATCGCAAGCGACAGCCCAACCAGTATTTGTAAGCATACGGTCGAGCTCGTGTAGACCACAGTCAGCCATAGCGAGTTCATAAACCGCGGGTCGCCCAACATTTTGCCGTAGTTGTCCAGACCGGCAAAACCCGATAGCCAGGGCATGGTCATATCGAGCCGGAAAAAGCTCGTCCAGCCCAAGTAGACAAGCGGGGCTGTGGTGGTGATCAATAAAAGTAATAGCGACGGTCCGAGTAAGTACCAGGCGAACCTACGCTCTTGCCTCGCTAGGGCAAGAGCGCCAGAGTCAATCGCTTGTGCTGCAGCCATTCTCTAGTTCTTTAAGAGCTGCTGGATTCGGGCTTGCGCTTCATCCAAGGCTTCTTTTGGTTTCTTTTGTCCGACGAGCGCAGCCTGAATGCTGGTTGCCATGGCTTCGCCAATGGCGGGCCACTGCGGCACTAGAGGTCGCCACTGTACGTCAGTGTCGAGCTCGAGTGATTGCAAGGCTGCCGGTATGAAATTGTCGCCCGCACCGCTCATCGCTTCAGCAAAAGCGGGGTCGCGCCACAACGAAAGACGGTTTAAGCCAGAGCGTTTAGCGGGGCCCGCAAATTTCCAGGACGTGCGTATTTGGGTTTCTGCACTTGTTGCCCAGGTGATAAAGAGCCAGGTTGCTTTTTTTGCACGCGCACTCAGGGCTGCGTTGATTGGAAATCCCCAGTTCCAGATCGAAGTGACGCGCTTGCCACTTGGTCCGGCGGGCCAGCGAGCATAGGCAATCTTGCCGACCACTTTAGATTTTTCAGGATTATTAATGACGGCGGCTGACGAGTGTGCATCCAGATAGGTTGCAACAGTGCCTTGAGAAAAAGCGTCGGCAATATCGGGCCAGTTCCAGTTGCGTACCGCCGGTGGTGCGTATTGCGTTAACGCATCCACATACCACTCAAGGGCTTTGACGGCTTCGGGTGAGTTCACCACTAACTTGTCGCCGTTAAACCAACTGCCCCCAAAGCCGCGCAAAATTGAGGGGTACACATACATATTTTGTCCGGCCCCCGAGAAGCCTCGCAACGCGAGTCCGTAGGTACGATTCGCTGGATCTGTCAGGGCCTTTGCATTTGAGAGCAGTTGATCATACGTTTCAGCGGGTTTAAGACCCTTGGCCGCGTACAGGTCTTTGCGATACACCTGAACGGTGACTTCGCCATCAAACGGGATGCCATAGGGCTTACCGCCAACAGAGTCTGCTTCGCGCCACGCTTTGATGATGTCGTCGTAATTAAACCAAGCCTTATCGGTTAGGGTTGGATCGTTCAAATACGTATCCAAGGGATCGACCCACTTGTTGGCAACGTAGAGCGGGTAGTACATCGGGTCTGCAGCGTGCGTCGCAAAGGTGGCGGTCTTCGACGAGAGATCGAGCAAGGCTTTTTGGCGGATCTGCCCCGGCGGTACTTTCTCCATTCGTACCTTGATCCCGGTCAGTGCTTCGAACTGAGGAATCAGTGAGATGAGGTTTTCAAAGTAACTGGCCGGTATGACAGCCACTGAGATGGCTTCGCCTTCAGTTTGGCGCCAGTTGATTTTTGCTGTTTTGTAGGCGGCGAGTTCATCGCCTTGCCCAAAGGCGGTTGTCCAACTTGTGGCGCCTGAGGCCAACATACCGAGGCTGGCGGCTTGTTTAAGCACTTTGCGCCGACCAGTTTGCAGGGGATGGGTTCGAAACGATGATTTCATGATTGTCTCCGGGTGGCTGCAGCGCGAGAGGGTGTAGTTCAAGCGTTGAGCAATTGAGTAATGAGCTGAGTCTCTTCGGGTTGCTATTGTGTTTTGTGTCAGACGGAACCAAATAATCCGCAAACTTCGACTTTATGCAATCGTTTACATCGCATTCAGATTAGCATTTAAAACATAAAATGGCACCTTTCTTTAATTTGTTTTGCAAAAAATCTATTTTTTTAGAAGGTAGGCACTCAAGTCTGTTGGTTTTTTTGTGGATGAATACGTTTACATCCACAGTTGTGTTTCACCTATACTTCGCAAATGTCAACGCAAGATCCAACAGACGCCTCGAATCAAGTCGTGCGCAGCCGTAGCGACGCAAAAGATGTCGCTCGTCTGGCGGGGGTGTCGACTGCTACGGTTTCGCGCGCGCTCAATAACCCCAAAAGTGTTGAACCCGCCACCCGGCAACTGGTTCTTGAGGCTGCGGCTAAGTTGCGCTACGTGCCCCACGGTGCGGCACGTTCAATGCGCAGTCGTCGCAGCAATATGATTGGTGCGGTCGTGCCTTCTTTTGATTACGCGCTGTACGCACGCACAACAAGCGCTCTACAGCAGCGTCTAGACGAGAGCGGTTACTCACTTGTGTTAGCTGAGCATCACTATGATTTAGCGGTCGAGTTACGTGTAGCCAGCCAGTTGATCGAGCGGGGTGTTGATGCTTTTGTCTTTGTTGGCTTAGATCACGATCCTCGTTTATTTTCCCTCTTAGAAGATTACGGCCGGCCGTATGTCTTGACGTGGGGAATCGATCCTTTGCGCAAGCACCCGAGCGTGGGCTTTGATAATCAAGCGGCCACCTACGCAGTGACGAACCACTTACTCGCGCTGGGCCACCGTCGAATTGGCTTGTTGAGCGCCTACGTTGAAGGTAACGATCGCGCACGCGAGCGTGGCGCAGGAGTGCGTCGCGCGTTAGCTGAGGCTGGCCTTGAGCTCAATGCTCAGCATGTTCAATATGCGCCGATCTCATTGCAGTCTGCCCAAGAGGCGGCTTTACGTCTGCTGGCTCTGCCGACGCCGCCCACTGGGATCGTTGCCACCAATGATGTGTTTGCCGTTGGGGCGATGCTGGCGTGCCGAAAGTTGGGCTTGGTCATTGGCCACGATATCTCAATTACGGGGGTCGATAATACCGACCTGGGCGCGACCCAAACCCCCGGCCTGACCAGCATTCGAACGCCGATCGTTGAAATCGGCTTGGCAGCTGCCGAGCAACTGATCGCTCGGCTTGAACAAGCGCCCTACAAACCGTTTCAAAGTTTTCCGATTGAGATCGTGTGCCGAGGCAGCACCGGCTCTCCCAGAGGTTGAACCGTGTTGGCTTAGCTGTGTTAAGCCCGCACGGCAAGCTTAAGTTCGGTATCGGCCCGATAAGGTCTAAAACGAGGGCAAACACCAAATCCAAAGCGGATGACTAACGAGTAATATGAACTGTCACAATTGAACGTTAAGCTCAGTTTCGGCTTGTGGAAATTCGAGGCGAATTTATTGAAGATTCGTCCAACGATCCAAAGGCCCCCTTTTTTTATGCCACCGGCTCTAAACCTATCGGCCTCAAGCAGGCAGGACTCACGGAGAAACCAATGAAATTCAAACTTTCTATCGCAACGGCTTCGACCGTTTTCGCACTCAGCGCCTCAGTTTTCACGCCCGCTCAAGCGCAAACCGAGATTCAGTGGTGGCACGCCATGAGCGGCGCCTTAGGCGAGTGGATCAACGACTTAGCGAAAGACTTCAACGACAGTCAAAAGAATTACAAAGTGATGCCTGTTTTTAAGGGCACCTATGACGAAGCCATGACGGCAGCGGTGGCTGCATTTCGGGCCGGCAACGCCCCGCATATTTTGCAAGTGTTTGAGGTGGGTACGGCCACAATGATGGCCAGTAAAGGCGCGATCGTGCCGGTCACCGAGGTGATGAACAAAGCCGGTATCAAGTTTGATCCCGCTGCTTACGTGCCCGCCGTAGCTGGTTATTACACAGCGCCCAATGGCCAGATGTTGAGTTTTCCGTTTAACAGTTCAACCACCGTTTTTTGGTACAACAAAGATGCGTTTAAAGCAGCCGGCTTGGATCCCGAAAAACCACCATTGACATGGCCTGAAGTGATTGCGGCGGCAAAAAAATTAAAAGACTCTGGGCACAAGTGCCCATTGACGACGAGCTGGGTGAGTTGGACTCAGCTCGAAAGCTTCAGCGCCTGGCACAACACCGAGTTCGCGACGCAAGGTAATGGCATGAAAGGCATGGATGCACGCCTGACTGTCAATGGTCCTTTGCAGACGCGTCATATCCAAAACCTGGCAGACATGGCGAAAGACGGCTTGTTTGTGTACAAAGGCCGAGCCAATGCGGCTGATCCCGTCTTTGTAGCTGGAGAATGCGCCATGACGACGGGCTCGTCGGCGCTGTACGGTAACGTCAAGCGGAATGCGAAGTTTGCGTTCGGTACATCGACCCTACCGTATTACGCTGATGTGCAGGGAGCACCACAAAATACTGTGATCGGGGGCGCGAGCCTGTGGGTGATGGCAGGCCGTAAAGCCGACGAATACAAAGGCGTGGCGCAGTTCTTTGACTTCTTGTCGCGTCCAGAAGAGGCCGCTAAAAGTCATCAACGTACCGGTTACCTACCTTTGACAATCGCCTCGTTTGAGTTGACTGAAAAGTCAGGCTTTTACAAGGCGAACCCCGGCACCGATATTTCTGTGACGCAGATGATTCGAAAAACTACCGAGAATTCGCGTGGGATTCGGTTGGGTAACTTTCTGCAAATTCGCACCGCAGTAGATGAAGAGCTCGAACAAGTCTGGGCCGGCAAAAAAACCGCCAAAGACGCACTCGACTCAATCGTCAAACGCGGTAACGAGTTGCTTGAGCGTTTCGAAAAAGCGAATCGTTGAAACTATCTGTAGCGAAAGCGCTGAGGCCGGAGTCGGCCTGAGCGCTTTTTAGTGGTGGTGTTCTGCTAGCGAGTTAGTCTGATTTCAGACTAAGACGCAGGGCCGTAAGATTTTTAGGTTATGGAAAAAAAAGTACGCTTTAAATCGCATTGGTTGCCTTGGGTGCTGCTCGCACCCCAGATGGCGGTTGTTTTGATTTTTTTCTTCTGGCCTGCAGGTCAAGCCCTGTATCAAAGCGTGCTCCAAGAAGATGTCTTTGGTATGTCGCGCGAATTCGTGGGCATGCAGAATTTTTCACGCCTGTTTAATGACCCGCTTTATCTCGAATCGTTTCAAACCACTGCATTGTTTTCGGTATTGGTCGCCGTCTGTGGCTTGACCCTCGCGTTGCTTCTTGCTGTGATGGCCGATCGGGTGTGGCGAGCCGCTAGTGTCTATAAGACTCTGCTGATCTGGCCTTACGCAGTTGCGCCTGCTGTAGCCGGTGTGTTGTGGCTGTTTTTGTTTGCTTCACCAATGGGCGTCATTGCTTTTGCCCTGCGCTGGTTGGGCGTCGACTGGAACCATCTTTTAGATAGCCGTGATGCCATGACGCTAATCGTAGTGGCCGCAGTCTGGAAGCAAATTTCTTATAATTTTTTATTCTTTTTGGCGGGTTTGCAGTCGATTCCAAAGTCGTTGCTCGAAGCAGCAGCGATTGACGGAGCCGGTCCTTGGCACCGCTTTCGCACGATTGTGTTTCCGCTCTTGTCCCCCACCACGTTTTTTTTGCTGGTGATTAACGTGGTCTACGCTTTCTTTGATACCTTTGCCATTATTGATGCCACGACACATGGTGGCCCGGGTAAAGCCACGTCAATCCTAGTTTACAAGGTGTACTACGATGGCTTTAAAGCGATGGATATGGGTAGTTCTGCTGCGCAGTCTGTGATCTTGATGTTCATCGTGGTGTGTTTGACCGTGGTGCAGTTTCGGTTCATTGAACGCAAAGTGCAATATGCATAAGCACAATCAAAAATCATCATGATTGAAAGACGCCCCGGCCTCACGGTTTTGTCTCATCTGGTCTTGTTGCTGGGCGTCTTGATTGTGGCGTTTCCGGTGTATGTGACGATCGTCGCCTCAACCCAAACGACGGCACAAATTACGCAAGCGATCCCGATGTCGTTGGTGCCTGGCGAGCATATGCTCGACACCTATCGGGTCGCCTTGTTTGGCGGCAGCACTGAGTCGGGTGGGCGCATTTCACCGGCTTGGCCGATGATGTGGGTCAGTCTTGTCAGCGCGCTTTTGATCAGCATCGGCAAAATCACCATCTCAATGCTTTCAGCCTTTGCCATTGTCTATTTCAGATTTCCGTTTCGTGGGCTGGTTTTTTGGATGATTTTTATTACTCTGATGCTACCGGTTGAGGTGCGTATCGGGCCTACCTACGAGGTGGTATCCAATCTTGGCATGCTGAACTCGTACGCGGGGCTGACGGTGCCCTTGATGGCGTCTGCGACAGCAACGTTTTTGTTTAGACAGTTTTTTCTGACAGTGCCCGATGAGTTGGTCGAGGCTGCACGTATGGATGGTGCGGGCCCCATGCGATTTTTTTGGGATGTACTGTTTCCGCTTTCACGCACGAGTATCGCTGCGCTGTTTGTGATTCAGTTTATTTATGGCTGGAATCAATACCTGTGGCCCTTACTGGTTACGACTAACGAAAATATGTATCCGGTGGTGATGGGGATTAGGCGTTTGATTTCGGGGGATGCATATACCGAGTGGAACGTCGTGATGGCGACCGCGATGTTGGCTATGTTGCCGCCGGCCTTGGTGGTGGTGCTGATGCAAAAGTGGTTTGTCAAAGGCTTGGTAGACTCTGAAAAATGAAGCGTGTGTTCAACGCGCGCAAAGCCGCAAAATGGCATCTTAGGTAAATCGCAGTTCTTACAAACAATATCTCTCACGTATACGGACATGGCCGCAATTTCTTTAAAAAATATCGTGAAACGCTACGGCGCCGGTAAGGCTGCAGTGCAGGTGATTCACGACGTCTCGGCCGACATTGGCGACGGCGAGTTTGTCGTAATTGTCGGCCCGTCGGGCTGCGGCAAATCAACGCTGCTGCGCATGGTGGCGGGACTTGAAGAGATTACGTCGGGCACAATTTCAATCGGTGCGCGTGTGGTGAATGATCTTGAGCCAGCCGAGCGCGATATCGCGATGGTGTTTCAAAACTATGCGCTTTATCCGCACATGACGGTCTTTGACAACATGGCGTATGGTCTCAAAATCGCGCGGGTGCCGAAGGATGAGATCCGAGCGCGTGTAGAAAAGGCAGCCGACGTCCTTGAGCTCATGCCTTACTTAGACCGCAAACCACGTGCGCTATCGGGTGGGCAACGTCAGCGCGTCGCGATGGGCCGCGCGATTGTGCGTCAGCCTCAGGTATTTTTGTTTGATGAACCGCTGTCGAACCTCGATGCAAAGCTGCGGGCGCAGACGCGTCTTGAAATCCAAAAGCTGCACCGCGAATTGGGTATCACCTCTTTGTTTGTGACACACGATCAAGTCGAGGCGATGACCCTGGCGCAGCGTATGCTGGTCATGAACGCCGGGGTGATGGAACAGTTCGGTACGCCCGCAGAGGTTTACAACACGCCCGCCAGCACGTTTGTGGCCAGCTTTATCGGTTCGCCCCCAATGAACTTGCTCAAACATGCACCTGGTGCGAGCGAGGGCTCAATCTTGGGGATCCGGCCCGAACATCTTGAGGTCGGTCGCGAAGGCTGGGCCTTAACGGTCGAGGGCATCGAACTCTTGGGTGCCGAGCGTCTGTTGTATTGCCGCCTGCAAGACGAAGCGCTGATCGTGCGTATTCACGAAGAGCAACAAGCGCCAAAGATAGGCGAAACAATCTATGCCAAGCCGCGCGCAGATCGTATGCACCGATTCGATGCACGCACAGGCCTGCGCGTCTAAGGGTTTTCTCTAGGGCTCTCAGGGCAGGCGCGGGGTTGAAGGGCGCTTGACCTTACGCCCGCCTGACGAATGCCTAGCAACACGAGGTCTCACTGTGATATTGTGCCGAATCAAGAGATGGGGCTCAAATGATAGAGAGCCCTGCCCGCACCGAGACAAAACAAGCGTGATGCAGACTGATTCTTATTTGCCCTTTGATCCAAAGGTTGCCCCTTTACAAAAACTGCCTGCGGGTAGCGTGGATTGTCATTTTCACGTGTTTGAAGATGCCGCCAAGTATCCTTACACGGCAAATCGCTCGTACACGCCAAGTCTGGCGCCGTGGGCTGCCTTTGAAGCGATGAATAATGCCATTGGTGCAGATCGCGCCGTGCTCGTTCACCCCTCGGTCTATGGTCATGATCATGCCACGCTGTATGACACGCTGCGTGCACATCCTGAGCGCTTACGCGCCGTCGGTGTCTTGCCGCTGGATGTGTCTGACAAAGAGATTGAAACACTGCATCAGGCCGGTACCCGCGGGACCCGTCTAAATATTTTGTTTGCGGGCGGCGGTCAATTGAGTGACGCCGAAAGCCTTGCAAAACGCTTGAAGCCGTTTGGTTGGCATATCCAGTTTTTAGTGGATGTGGCTGCGCAGCCAGAGATCCCAGCATGGGCAGCCAAATTGGGTGTGCCAGTTGTCTTTGATCACTTCGGTCATCCTTCAAGACCCGACGTCAATGATGCGGGTTTTAAGAACATGTGTGCCTTGGTGAAAGAGGGTATCGCTTGGGTGAAGTTGTCTGGTGCGTATCGCGTGGTTTCACCTGCCGCGAAGTGGGCCGCGATTCAAGGTTTTGTGGATGCCTTGCTCGCCACGCGCACTGATCGCCTGGTGTGGGGCACCGACTGGCCTCATCCGAATATCCCAGCGCCTATGCCCAGTGATGGAGATATCGCTGACGCAGTGTTTAAGTGGTTGCCCGACGCGGCTTTACGGCAACAGATTCTTGTTAACAACCCAGAAGTTTTGTATGACTTCGCCCCCTTTATCAAAAACGTTTAACTTTTTAAAACCGGAGACTCTATGAAACGTCGTCACTTATTCGCTCTTTCAGCCTTGGTTGCGGCAACCTTCGCGTTGGGCGCACCCACGCAAGCCTTGGCCCAAAAGACTATTCTGAAATTCGGCTGGACCACTGCCGACAGCCCGACTGACCCTTACACCGTGGGTGCAAAGGCCTTTAAGAAAGCGGTTGAGGCGAACTCTAAAGGTTCAATCGAGGTGCAGTTGTATCCTAACCGTCAATTGGGCGAAGAGAAACAGGTAATGGAGGCCGTGCGTTTTGGTACGGTTGACATGACGATTATGACCAATGCCGTGATCGCTCAAATTGAGCCTGGGTATCAAGTCAACGATCTGCCCTTTCTGTATTCAAACGAAGAGCAGGCGCGCAAAGCTCTTGACGGAAAACTCGGTACAGAGCTGTCAGACCGTTTAGCCAAAAAGAATATGTTGGTACTGGGTTACATGGAAGGTGGCTTTCGCCAGATGATCAACAATAAAAAGCCTGTCTCTGTGCCCGCTGACGTCACTGGCGTCAAATATCGTGTGATGCAAAACCCGATGTATATCGACATGTTTACGTCCTTAGGTGGCGCCGCCGTACCGATGGCTTGGGGTGAGGTTTTCACTGCCGTTCAGCAGGGTACGATTGACGGGCTTGAGATCCCTGTCGCGGTGATCGATAGCTCAAAAATGTATGAAGTGACAAAGTTTTTGTCGATGACAAACCACACGTACTCGGCAATTGCGCTGTTGATTTCAAAACGTACCATGGACAAACTCACGCCAGAGCAGAAGACTGCCGTGATCGAAGCAGGTAAGACTGCGACGGCCGAACAACGTGCTGCAGCCTTAGTCAATGAAAAGGCTTTGCTCACGGGGTTGGCGCAAAAAGGCATGATCATCAACAAGGTGGGTGACGTCGCGCTTTTTCGCAAATCGGTTCAACCCATTTACGACAAATCGCGTGCGGCTGTTGGTGACGCTTTGATTAACCAAGCGCTCGACGCAGTTAAGTAAGAGGGTGCAAAAGAGCGCTCGAGACTGAGCGCTCTTTTTAAGAATTTTTTCGGAATGGAAGAGCGTGATGCGGCAGTTTTTTGACAGACTCGAAAGCGTTTTGAAGATGACCGCGGTCGTCCTTGTGCTGCTGATGCTCTGCACGCTCAGCGCGCAAGTTTTTTTGCGCTATGTGTTTGGCAAGGCCCTCTCCTGGAGCGAAGAGCTGACCTTGCTTGGCTTTGCGTGGGTGGTGGTTATTTCAACGGTGATTGGCATTCGCCGAATGTCGCACGCACGGATGGACTTGGTGATTGGCTTGTTGCCTAAGGCGCTGCATCGTGCGGCCGATGGCTTGGTCGCTATTTTGATGAGCGTCTTGGGTGTTTTTATTGCCTACGCAGGCTGGAACTATCTGATCGAAACGCGCGGTGCAACCTCGGCTGCGGTTGGTTTTCCGATTGAGTTTTTGTATGCTGCGGCGCCCGCTTTCGGTATGTTGATCGCCTTGTTTTCTTTAGAACGTTTACTGCCCTGGGCGGAGTCTTTAAATGAGTAGCACCGCTTGGTTGTTGTCGGCAGGGTTTGGCGTCTTGATGTTGTTGGGCGTGCCTTTCGCGTTTGCGATCGGTATCGTCGTTGCGCTGTCGTTGCTGGTATCTGGCATCGAGCCCATGCTGTTGCCGCAATCGATTGTTGCCGGCACGCAGTCTTTCTCGCTGTTGGCGATCCCCTTCTTTATGTTGGCGGGCGAGCTGATGTCTGCGGGGGGGTTGTCGCAGCGCTTAATTAAGGTTGCTGATGTCTTTGTACGTCATTTGACGGGTGGTTTGGGTTTAGTCACCGTGCTAGCTGCAGCGATTTTCGCTGCAATTTCTGGCTCGGCGCCAGCCACCACCGCGGCGATTGGGGCGATTATGATCCCCGCGATGGCCGAGCGCGGTTACAGCAAACCTTTTGCGACCGCTGTTGCGGTGAGCGCCGGTATTTTGGCACCTTTGATTCCGCCTTCGATTGCGTTTGTGATCTGGGGTGTGATCGCCGAGCAGTCAATCTCGCGCTTGTTTAGTGCAGGTATTTTGCCTGGTTTGTTGATGGCCGCGGGGTTGATGGTGGTGTGCTGGTGGCATGCTAAAAAACACAAGATCCCAACCCAACCACGTGCGACCTTACCAGAGATACGCGCTGCTTTGCGTGATGGTATTTGGGCTCTACTTGCACCCGCCATTGTTTTAGGGGGTATTTACGGCGGCGTCTTTACACCCACAGAAGCCGCTGTCGTGAGTTGTGTATACGCCTTATTCATCGGAACAGTCGTTGAAAAGCGTTTGAAGTGGCGAGAACTGCCTGAGATCGTCTGGCGCTCGACCAAAGTGACGGCGATTGTCATGTCGATTATTGTCTTCTCGGCCGGCTTTGGTATTTTGGTCGCACAAGAACAACTTGCGCCTAAGGCCGCAACTTGGCTAGCCGCAAATATCCAAGAAAAATGGCTCATGTTGTTGGTGTTGAACTTGGTATTTTTTCTGGTGGCAGCTGTGATGGACGAAATCGCCATCATGGTGGTGTTTGGCCCGTTACTGATTGCGATTGCCAATAGTTTTGCGATCAGCCCGATTCATTTTGGCGCGATCATCGTCACGAATGTGGCGATCGGTATGGCGGCACCACCGATTGGCTATTGCCTGTTTGTCGGGATGGCGATCAGTGGCTTGAAACTCACAGACGTGTCGCGCGTGATGCTGCCCTTTGTGGGTGTGATGCTGATTGTGCTGATGTTGGTCACGTATGTGCCTGGCTTTTCGTTAGCGCTTCAATAGTTCAAAGCACGCGTAGCCTTGAGTATGCCGCGGTACAAAACGGGCACTTCATTGTGCCCGTTTTTAATCAAGCGGCGTGTGACGCAAACTTGGCGTCTAACGGGTCTTTGATTCCCACCTGCGCAAACCCCTTTGCCCTGAGCAAGCACGAGTCACACTGCTTGCAGGGCGCACCATTTGGTGCAGGGTCGTAGCAGCTAGTGGTTTCTGAAAAATCGACCCCAAGCTCTAACCCTTTACGGATAATATCGGCCTTGCTCATGCTGATGAGTGGTGCGCGAATCTTGAGTCGTTGCGTGCCTTCGACGCCAGCTTTGGTCGCAAGATTGCCCAAGTGCTCAAAGGCCTCGATGAACTCTGGGCGGCAATCGGGATAGCCGCTGTAATCCATGGCATTGACGCCTACAAAAATATCTTGAGCGCCCAAGACCTCAGCCCAGCCCAACGCAAAACTTAAAAAAATCGTGTTGCGTGCGGGTACGTAGGTGATCGGAATCCCTGCACTGATGTCATTAACAGAGTGACCTTTTGGCACATCGATATCGGCGGTCAGTGCCGAGCCACCAAAGCTGCGTAGGTCAATATCAAGAATGGCATGACGGGCCACGCCGCGCAATTTGGCAAAGGCGGCTGCCCGCTCAAGCTCGATCGAATGGCGTTGACCATAGCGAAAACTCAGCGCGTAGACTTCGAAGCCTTCGTGCTGAGCCATCGCAACCACCGTGGTTGAATCTAAACCACCACTTAGCAAACAAACCGCTTTTTTAGACATTCAATATTGACCCAAACGTTTGACTATTTCGCTGTTGGCATGACGAATTCAGCGCCCTTGCCGATGGTTTCGGGCCAGCGCTGCATAATGGATTTTTGTTTGGTGTAGAAGCGCACGCCTTCTTCACCGTAAGCATGCATATCGCCAAACAGGCTTTTCTTCCAGCCACCAAAACCGTGCCAGGCCATTGGCACAGGGATTGGCACATTGATCCCGACCATTCCGACCTGAATGCGACGGCTAAATTCGCGTGCGATGTTGCCATCGCGTGTGTAGCAAGACACGCCATTGCCAAACTCATGGGCATTGATGAGTTCAACCGCCTGACCAAAGTCTTTGACACGGACACAACTCAACACCGGGCCAAAAATTTCTTCTTTATAAATACGCATTGAGGGGGTGACGTGGTCAAACAAACTGCCGCCCGTAAAAAAACCTTGCTCGTGACCTGGTACTTTATGCCCGCGTCCGTCGACCACAAGTTTGGCACCTTCGTTGACGCCCACTTCGATATAGCCTTCGATACGGTCAAGAGCCTGACGTGTGACGATGGGGCCCATTTCTGCATCGAGTTCAAGGCCATTTTTGATTTTGAGTGTTTGTGCGCGTGCGGCAAGCAAGGGGACGATTTTGTCGGCGACATCGCCTACCAGTACCGCCACTGAAATTGCCATGCAGCGTTCGCCCGCCGAGCCATAGGCCGCACCAATCAGACCATCGACCGCCTGGTCGATATCGGCATCAGGCATAACAACCATGTGATTTTTGGCGCCGCCCAAGGCTTGCACGCGTTTGCCTAAATCGGCGCCGCGCTGATAAATGTATTGAGCGATCGGTGTTGAACCGACAAAGCTGATAGCTTTGACATCTGGATGCTCGAGCAGTGCATCGACTGCGACTTTATCGCCTTGCACAACGTTAAAGACGCCGTCGGGCAGACCAGCCTCTTTAAAGAGCTGTGCCATAAAGATTGATGCAGAAGGGTCACGCTCGCTGGGCTTCAAAATAAAGCAGTTACCTGCTGCGATCGCAACCGGAAACATCCAGCACGGCACCATACACGGAAAATTAAAGGGCGTGATGCCTGCGACCACGCCCAAGGGTTGGCGCAGAGTCCAGTTATCAATGCCGGTCGAGACTTGATCAGTGAAATCGCCCTTTAACAACTGCGGCATGCCGCAAGCGAACTCAACGATGTCGATGCCGCGCATCACTTCACCCTGTGCGTCGGTGAAAACTTTGCCATGCTCTTGGGTGATGATCGAGGCCAACTCATCTTTGCGCTCGTTGAGCAAAGCTAAAAAGTGATTCATGATGCGGGCGCGACGAATCGGGGGGGTATCGGCCCAACTGGCAGACGCTTTTTTTGCGCTTTCAACGGCTGATTTGACGGTGTCTAGGCTGGCGAGCTCAACTTTGCGCGCCACTTGCCCAGTCGCTGGGTTAAAGACGTCTTGCATGCGTGCGCCGGCAGTGGTGACGGCCTGGTTGTGAACCCAGTGCGACACCACACTTGGGATGACGGGCATCGGAGGCTGCTTAGACATACAAAATCCTTTAGAAGTAGGTTTCGGGGCCGCGGAGGCACGAAAAGGGGGCACTTAAACGTAATTTCTCGGTAACGCTAAAAACACGTGCTCACAATACAAGCGTTATGTCATTGTAAGATGGTTAGCTAGGGGTTCGCACTTCTTGTTAAACTTTGCCCCTTTCTTGTTCGATTGACCGGAGTCCTTCCCACGCTATGAGTCAGCCCCTTCTTGGCAAAGTTGCCCTTGTGACCGGCGCCGCCCGCGGCATCGGACGTGCCTGCGCGTTGAAACTAGCCTCTGCTGGCTGCGACATCGTTGCCAATTATTACAATAGCTCTGACGAGGCTGAGGCTGTTTGCGCCGAGGTGCGGGCGATGGGCCGTCGTGCGATTGCGGTGCAGGCTAGTGTCGGTGTGCCCGATAGTGTGGTCGAGATGTTTGAGGTCATTACTAAAGAATTTGGTCAGCTGGATATTGTGATCAGTAATGCGGCTTCAGGTGTCCTGAAGCCCGCAATGGAAATGAGTCTGAAGCATTTTCGCTGGTGCCTTGAAACCAATGCCTTCGCGGTCAATTTGTTGGCGCAACAGGCCTTGCCTTTGATGAAAGATGGCGGCCGTATTGTGGCAATGTCCAGTTTAGGTGCTCAACGTGCCATGCCCCATTATGGATTTATTGGTGCCTCAAAGGCTGCCCTTGAGGCACTGGTGCGTACCTTGGCGCAAGAGCTCGGCCCGCGAGGGATTCGAGTCAATACGGTTTCGGCCGGGGTGGTGGATACCGATGCACTGAGTCACTTTCCAAACCGGGATCAAGTCTTGTCTGAGTTTGCCGCCCGCACGCCGGCAGGCCCGAGTTTGCTGCCCACCAACGTTGCCGACGCCGTGTATTTGCTTTGTTTGCCAGAGGCCGCGTGGATCAATGGCCACACGTTGGTGGTGGATGGCGGCTTTGCAATTTCAGGTTGAACACGATGAGCTTTGAATCAGGTTTGGCGGGTAAGGTTGCGATTGTGACCGGTGGCTCGCGCGGGATTGGGCGCGCCATTGTTGAGTTGCTAGCGGGGCAAGGTGTAGATGTCAATTTTTTCTATCGTGGCAATGAAGCGGCCGCACTAGAGGTTGTGGCCAGCGTGTTAGCGGCCGGTGGTAAAGCGACGGCCATACAGGTCGACGTCAGTGATTCGGCGGCCTGTATCGAGGCCGTGAACGCAGTGGGTGAGCGTTGTGAACGGATCGATATCCTAATCAATAATGCTGGCATCGTGCGCGACAACCTGATGGCAGTCATGGAAGACACCGAAATTTCAGAGGTGCTTGAGACCAATATTGGTGGGGTCTTTAATGTGACCCGCCCAGTCATCCCCTACATGATGTCTCAGCGCGCGGGCCGTATCGTCAACCTGTCGTCGGTGGCGGGCAATAAGGCAGGGCGTGGACAGGCGAATTACGCCGCCAGCAAAGGCGCGGTCGATGCCGTCACCCGAGCCTTAGCCGTTGAGTTGGCCTCACGCAAAATCCTGGTCAATGCGGTGGCGCCTGGGGTGATTGACACTGAAATGTCGCAGCAGGTGCGAGATCTGGCTGATGATGAGGTGAAAACTAAAATATTGCTTAAGCGGTACGGCCAGGCCCAAGAAGTTGCCAACGCGGTAGCCTTTTTGGTCTCAGATATGGCTAGTTATGTCACCGGTCAGGTTCTGTATGTCGATGGCGGCTTTAAGATGGCCTGAGTATTTGGCCCCATGGTCGCGGTTGCTGATCTGCAGCCAAGGGGGATTTCCTTATACTTGGGTTAAAATGACGCGCGCTTACCTCACATCCGGAGCTAACTATGGCTGAAGCAGTCATCACGAAAGAAGAAATTATGGCGGTGTTCCCAACCGTCCAAAAAACGATGGCCGACGCCCTCGGTTGCGATGTTGATGACATCAAGCTCGATGTGTCCCTGATTGAGGGACTTGACGCCGAATCGATTGACTTCCTTGACATGGTGTTTCGCCTTGAGCGCGCCTTTAAAATCAAGGTTCCGCGCGGCAAAATCATCGAAGACGTGCGCGGCGACATGGCTGTGGCCGATTTCGAACAAGGCGGTGTCGTGACAGACAAAGGTGTGGCGCGCTTGCGTGAGTATTTGTCTGAAATCGACGAGTCACGGTTTAAATTGCCAATGCGCGTAGATCATATCGCGCGTTTGTATACGCCCGAAACCTTCTGCAAGCTCGTGATTCGTGCGCAGCGCGCTTCACAAGCCGCTGGCTGATGGTCTTGAGTACGGCGCGGGCCATTTCGGCCGCGCCAACCGGTCGCTTTGCTGCATTTTCCTTTGTCGATCAGATCACTCAAATCCAAGGGGTGACCCGTGTGTGCGGCCGCTACACAATCCCGGCCAACATTGAGTATTTTCCTGCTAGCTTGATCGCTGAGGCTATCGGACAGCTCGCCGCCTGGGTGGGGATGTCGACGTTGGGCTTTAGTCATCGACCTGTCGCGGCGTTGGCGGGTGATACCAAGGTGTTTTCTCTTCCTAAACCAGGCGACACGCTAGAGCTCATCGTTGAGATCGAGTCCTGCGATGTCGAGTCTATTTTGTATCGTGGCCATGCCCTGGTAAACGGCAGCTTGGTGCTTGAGCTAGCGGATACGGTAGGTTCAATGCTAGACATTCATGACTTTGACGACCCGGCCGCGTTGGCGGCTGACTTTGCTCAACTCAGCACAACTGGTCGTGCGGTGGGTGCGTTCACCGGCGTGCCGCGGCCCGACCTCACCGACATGTCGGTGTCAACGCCCGAGTATTTGCAAGCTCAGCTAGCCGTTCCCGCAGAGGCGGCTTTTTTTGAAGATCACTTTCCACGTCGTCCGGTGTTTCCAGCGACCTTGCTGCTCGATGCTCAGTTACAGCTAGCAGCGCGTGTTGTCGCTTCGGCCGCGGGCGGCACTGCAACTCGTCTGACACGCATTACCAATGTGAAGGTGCGCGCTTTTACTGCACCGGGCGCGCTGTTGGTGCTGTCGGCTCAATTAGCGCCCCCTGGTCCAGACGACCTTGAGCCCTACATGGTCAAAGTGACCGCACAGGCTGACGGTAAAACAATCGCTGGTGCCAAGATGTATTTTGCCCCTGCTGGAGACATCGCATGAAAACAAGACGTCGCGTGGCGATTACAGGAATCGGCTTGGTGACCCCAGCCGGTCTCGATGTTGCCTCAACTTGGGCCCGAATTAAAGCTGCGCGAAGCTGCGCCGGACCGATCACGATTTTTGATGCCTCGGGGTTCTCGACTCGCATCGCGGCTGAGGTCAAAGGGTTTGATGATTTACCACCCATCGACGACCGTAAATTACTCAAGTATGCCAGTCGGGCGCATCGTTTTGCGCTGGCGGCGGCAGATCAAGCGATCGCTGATGCTGGCGTGCGCCCGACCTTACAAGACGCAGCACGTTGGGGTTGTGTCGTGGGCGCAGGCATGATGACCGTAGCGCATGAAGAGCTTGCAGCTGTGCAGCGCACTGCGGCACCTGATGGTGAGTTCGTTGCAAGTGCGATACTCGCTGAGCCGGTTGCGAATGATGTGATGGCTTTTAGTCGAAGTTTGTCCACTGCGGGCATCTCACTCTTATTGCGCCGTTTCGGCATACGCGGTTACTCGTCAACGGTGCACACCGCGTGTGCCTCGGGTGGCCAGGCGATTGGCACCGCGATGCGGCTGATTCGACGTGGCTTGGCCGATCGGGTGTTGACAGGTGGCTTTGATTCGATGATTTCGCCGGTTGGTTTGTCGGGCTTTTGTCTGCTGTCAGCCGTGTCACCCGACAATGATCATCCCGAGCGCGCCAGTCGTCCGTTTGATTTAACTCGCAATGGTTTCGTGCTAGGAGAGGGCGCCGGATTTTTAGTGCTCGAAGAATGGACCTCTGCCGTGCAGCGCGGTGCAACGATTTACGCTGAACTCGCCGGCGACGGCAATTCCCTGTCTTCCTATCGCATTACTGATTCGCACCCCTCGGGCGATGGCCCGATTCAATCGATGCGTCGGGCGATTGCAGATGCAGGTGCACAGAACGCCGATATCGATTATTTGAACGCGCACGGAACGTCAACACCCATGAATGATCGCAGCGAGTGTGCTGCAGTCAAAGAGGTGTTTGCAGGTCGAGTCAACGCGGTGGGGGTTAGCTCAACCAAAAGCGTGACGGGTCATTTGATTGCTGCTGCTGGCGCGGTCGAGGCGGGCTTGTGCGCGTTAGCGATTCGCGATAGTTTGATGCCGCCTAATGCGAATTTGCAACAGCTCGACCCCGATTGCGATGTCAATATTGTTCGTGAGCAACCGCGCGCGCAGCGCATCGGGATGGCACTTTCGAACTCGCTAGGGTTCGGGGGCAGCAATAGTTGTCTGGCGTTTCGACACCCCGAAGATACCGCGGCGCTCGTGGCTTCAGGACGGTAAACGCGATGAGCCGAATTGTCATTACCGGAACAGGCGCGATTTGCGGTGCGGGCACAGATCCGGCCAGCATTGTTGACACCTTGTTGGCGGGGCGCTCAGCGTTGGCGCCCATTGCCAGTTTTAATGCCGAGCCCTTTCGAGGTGGTCTGGCGGCTGAAGTGCCCGACTACAACGGTGGCAAGTTGCTGGGTGACCGCAAACTACTCAAACTGGTACGTCGCTCAGATGTATTTGGTATTTATGCCGGTACCCAAGCCATTGAGCAGGCCGGTCTGCCTGCTTGGCGGGCGACGCTGACTGAAGTCGAGGCGGCACACTACGCAGATCAAACCGGTTGTTATGTGGGCTCTGGCGGCGGTGCCTTCGAGGTCAGTTACGACTTTTTTCCGCTGATGGCCGAGACGAAAGCTGATTTGAATGGCTTCGGTCGTGAGTTACCTAATATGGTCAACCCGATGTGGTTGCTCAAGTCGCTGCCTAATAATGTGTTGTGCCATATCAGTATTCGTCATCAACTAAAGGGTCCAAACGGGTGTATCACGAATCACACCTCAAGTGGGCTCTTGTCGGTGATCGAAAGCGCCTGGGCACTGCGTGAAGGTGATGCTGAGCGTGTTGTGGCCGTGGGTCATGATGCCCCGATTGAGCCGCAAACCTTGTTGTATCTGGATCGTGTCGGTTTGATTGGCAAAGATAGCTTGCGACCTTTTGATCAGCGGCATGATGGTTGTTTGCTGGGCGAGGGCGCGGCGTCGTTCGTGCTTGAAACCGAAGCCTCCGCGCAAGCACGTGGCGCAACCATTTTGGGTGAGTACCTTGGCGGTGGCGATGCCTCTGAAGGTGAGGGTTTATTCTGTATTCGCGCTGACGGTGATGGCTTGAGTCGTGCCATTGAACTAGCCTTAGCAGACGCACAACTTACGCCAGCTGATGTTGGTATGGTTGTGGCGCATGGCAACGGGACGCAAGAATCAGATGCCTCAGAGGCAGCGGCCCTGCTTCGCGTGTTTGGGACTGAGATGCCCCCCGTGACGGGCTTTAAATGGTCAGTGGGTCACTTGTTTTCTTCAGCGGGGTTGCTCGATGCGGCGGTGGGATTAGAGGCTTGTCGACGTAACGTGGTGCCGGGTATCGCGACCCTTGAAACACTCGCTGACTCTTGCGCAGGTTTAAATGTGTCTAAGCAAACACGTGTACCACGCAGCAATGTAGTGCTCGTGTTGTGTCGTGGCTTTGCCGGTACCAACGCGGCGTTGTTGCTACGTGCAATCGCCTAACTTGACGCAAGCGACGGCTCAGTCCAAGCCACTGCCTGATGGCTGTGCGGTTGATACAGTCGATATCTCTCGTATTGCCCGTTTAGTCGAGGCGATGCCCGACGAGCTTGAAAAATTGTTCTCGGTGCAAGAAATCACTGATGCGGGCGAGGGTGCCGGTCGTATTGCGAGTCTGGCTGCGCGCTTTGCTGCCAAAGAAGCGTGTTTGAAATTGTTTCCTCGAGAGACGGCGCTCAATACGATCACTGCAATGGATTTTTCGGTGGTGCGCGACGCCTACGGGGCGCCACAGGTGGCGGTGAGCCATGCTGCTGAAATCGTAATGGGCAGGCACTTAGTCGCTGAGATCAAATTGTCGTTAACGCACACACCGTTGTCTGCCACTGCCGTGGCTCTGCGGGTGCCTAAAGTCATTGAGCCAAGCCGCGCGGGGCGTTTTGCGTACCGCTGGTTGCCGTACCGCAGGTCAGTGATTTTAGAAAACCTCAAGCGCGTGTATGGCGCCCAAGTCAGCCAACAGCAAATCACGTTGTTGGCGCAGGCACATTATGGGCACTTACTGACGCTATTAAAAGAATTATTTCAATTTCGATTTTTGTCCATACAGCAAAAAAAAGATGTCGTGAAAGTCGAAGATGTATCTATCATGTGGGACGCGTATGCCGGAGGCAAAGGGGTCTTGATTTTGACGGGCCACTTCGGCAACTTTGAGGTGTCTACAGTTGCTGGAATCGAGCATTTTCCGCAAGTGAAGGGACATATTCATTTTTTGCGAAGGCCGATCAAACCCAAATGGCTGAGCGATTTACTGACGAATCGCTTTAAAAAAGCAGGTTTTGGCGTGGTGGGGCGCCGTGGCTCTCTTGAAGAGATTGTTGAGACGCTTGAGCGAGGCGATGTCATCGTTTTTCCGTTTGATCAATATGCCAGACGGCCAGAAGGCATAGAGGTCGAGCTTTTTGGCCACGCTGCTGGCACCTATAAAAGCATGGCCCTCATCGCTTTGGCGACTGGTGCGCCAGTGGTGCCAGCGGCTTCATGGCGCGAACCCGACGGCACGCACGTGTTACGGTTTTTACCCCCACTCACACCGATCGTAGATAACGATGTCGGTGCTGAAATCACGCGCAACACGCGTGCGTTCAATCAGGCTCTTGAGTTGGTAATTGTGAGGCACCCTGAGCAATGGTGGTGGATGCACCGTCGCTGGAAAAATCAACCCAAGGCCGATCATAAGTAAGCGGTTGAGTGGGTACGGCCTCGTTTAAACATTTGCTGACTTGGCAGTGCTTTGACCTAGCGGCGACTACGCTCAGCATGTTTGCGTAGTCGACCCCTCAGGCCCTGAGTGCTTAGTTAGACTTTGCGTTTTCGTGTTTGTCATAAACATAAGTGCCGATGGCACCAATGGCGGCTCCGCCTAAGGCGCCCCAAATGGGGTTGCCATCGGCGATCAGTGCAATGCCCGCACCTGCAGCGGCGCCAATCGCACCCGCTGAGAGCGTACGTTGTTGAGTGTTGCTCATGTTAGAACAGCCACCAAGCGTGAGTGCTGCGCAAACCGGTAAAACCAATAAGATTTTTTTCATCATCAATCCTTAAAACGTAACGAAGTCAGACGTTGTGTACAAAGCTATATATCTCTTTAGCGTTTGCAGGGAAACGTCTCGCCCAAATAGCGCAAAATCGTGTCTGAGGCTGAGGCCTGCTTGAACTGTGGATGTGCGGCTGACCACTTGATAAAGTTATCAATGTGTTGTTGGCGTGTCAGGGTAGAGGTTTGCGCGCAGACAAAGGCAGGGGCCTTTTGCGGGTGACGCGTCACGAGGTAGGTTTCGTAGACACCTTGGCTGTAGCCGTGGCAAAAGTTTTGAGCGGCTGCGTCTGCTGTGCTCGCACACAGGCCGACAAATTTTTCAGTAGTTGTGGTGGCAGCCGGGGCTTGTTGCGCCGAGGCGGTTGCACTGGCGAGAGCCAGGCAAAGCAGTGCAATGTGTTTTTTCATCATGATTTCCGTGAAGCTTCGCCGTTTTGGGAGAAGGGATAAGGGCTCAATGGTATTGCAATCGCGGTCATTCGAGTCGATTCAGGCCTTGAGACTAGGTTGCTAAATCACTCAATTGAATCATAACTTGGAAGTACAATCCGGTAACTTCCTTTTTTAATCGAGATCCTCAATGTTTAAAAGAATTGTCGCTGGCTCAGTCACTATTTTATTCACTTTAGGTTTAACTGCTTGTGCGCCAACAACGCCATCCGCTCCGCTCGAAATTCGCTCTGGCGTGATCCAACAAATTACGGCAACGCAAATTGCGAATAATCACGAAACTGGCGTGGGGGCTGTGATTGGTGCGTTGGGCGGTTTGGGGGTTGGGGCGCTGATTGGCTCAGGTACGGGTAAAGCTGTCGCCATGGTTCTCGGTGCGGTGGGCGGTGCTGTGGGTGGTAATGAAATTCAAAAACATTACGACAAGCCGATTGCGGGTCAACAGATTTTTGTTCGTACCAGTAGCGGTGTGTTAGTGACCGTCACGCAGCCGACCGGCAACTTTCGCGTAGGCCAAAAAGTTTATATCGAAGGTGCTGGCACTGACGCCCGTGTTGTGGCTCAGTAAGGGTTGAGGCAAAAAAAACCGCTGCAATGCAGCGGTTTTTTTATTGGTAGTCGCTTAAGCTTTTTTGACCCAAGCGTTACACCATGCTGGCGCGGCAACAAGTTTGCCGGGGAAGATGGCACAGGTGCCGGCTTCGGGTGATTTGCTAACGTACAGCTGGCAGTTGCCGCAAATTTGGCCATCAACGTACTTCGGAAACTTGGCCTTATCGACTTGAGTGGCGACTGCTTTGTAGCCTAGCGCAACCGCTTGAGGTTCGGCTTCGCCGATCAGTGCTTGCGCGTTGGCTTGTTGTGCAAGAGGCAAGGTGGCCAGACCGGCCGAGTACATCATGAATTGGCGACGTGAGGTTGTCATATCTGTATCCTGAGAATAAAAGTGCTTTGTGAGCGAAACAACGTACAACTTGAATCAAACAACTGATGCGAAATTTGAGTGTTCAGCGAAATCCTATACATGGATCAATCATTGAACCCTGAATCATTTTATCGCTTTCAACGTTTGCGTGTTGCGAGAGCAGTGTGGTTAATTTGGCGAAACTTGGTTAATCAGCATGACGCTTGTCGAATTCCCAAACATCTTCAAAGCCCATGAGTTTGGTCAGCTCAGTAAAGTCGTACAACTCAACGGTGTTGCCTGTTGATGAACCCGTACTTTTAAAATGTTGGTAAACCTGAGTCATGGCCCGAACGCCTGCTAACAGCGCTGTCACCGGAAATATCGCCAACTTAAAACCTAGCCCCTCAAGGTCAGCCTTGCTTAAAACGGGTGTGCGACCTTTTTCAACCATATTCGCCAGCAACGGCAAATCAAATGACGCACCGATCTTGCGCATTTCTTCTTCGGTTTCGGGTGATTCAACAAACAAAATGTCTGCCCCGGCTTTGGCATAGGCCTCAGCGCGTCGCAGTGCCTCATCCAACCCAAGCGTGGTGCGCGAATCAGTGCGCGCAATAATCAAAAAGTCTTTTGACTGACGGGCTTCGGCAGCAACTTTGATTTTTTTGACCATATCCGCCATCGGGATCACGCGCCGGCCGGGCGTATGGCCACACTTTTTAGGAAATTCTTGGTCTTCGAGTTGAATCGCCGATGCGCCGGCAAGTTCGTAGCCTTGCACGGTGTGGCGTACGTTTAACAAGCCGCCGTAGCCGGTGTCGCCATCGGCGATTAAGGGTGTTCGCGCCATTTTTGCCATCGCTCCGACTCGGCCGACCATATCGCTATAGGTCGCGAGGCCGGCATCGGGTAAGCCCAGATGCGAAGCCACGGCACCAAAGCCGGTCATGTACAGGGCATCAAAGCCAAAGCTGTCTGCCAGTCGCAGTGACACCATATCGTAGACGCCGGGTGCGGTCACTAGCCCAGGTTGTTTCAGACGTTCGTGCAGCGTTGCAGGTTTAGAGTTTGCCATGTCGAAATGCCTCAAAAAATTGAGTGCTTATCGTAGCAGGTCATGACGCAAATGTTGTGTGCTCACGAGGAGGATTTTGCTTCAGTTCTTGAGACAATGACCGGCATCTTAGGCTGGCGGCGTTGGCGTCTGGTCAGTAAACACTTGACGCGGTGCAGCGGGCAAGCCACACTCAACACTTCGCAGCCGAGTTTGTAAATGAGGTTCCTGATGGATGTTTCGAACCTGTCCTATTTACGTGTGTTGATGGATGTTGCGAGTGATTCTTATTTACCCAAGGGTGCTTCGATGAACGACCTCAGTCTGCCAAAAGCGGTTAGCCAAGCGGCGCTGTCTGCGCAAACCCCTAACCCTGGCCACCAAGCCCGTTTGCGTAGCCGCAACGGCGAGGCTCGCGGTCATACCGCGGGTGTCGCACCGGGCAACGTGCAGGGCAATTTGATGGTCTTGCCCAAAGATCTGGCAAGTGATTTTTTGCTGTTTTGTCAGCGTAATCCTCGACCCTGTCCAATTTTGGCCGTATCCGAACCGGGTAATCCTATGCTACCCAGCCTCGGCGAAGACGTTGACATTCGTTACGACATCCCGCGTTATCGTGTCTACAAAGACGGCGTCTTGGTTGACGAGCCTTACGATATTGCCAGTCAATGGCGCGACGATTTAGTGAGCTTTGTTTTAGGCTGCTCTTTTTCGTTTGAGCAAGCCTTGGTCGAAGCGGGTATTCCTTTGCGGCATCTCGAAGAGCAGCGTACGGTACCGATGTACCGAACCAATATTGCAACGACGCCGGCTGGCGTGTTTCACGGCCCAATGGTGGTGTCTATGCGACCAATGCGTGCTGCTGACATTGTGCGTGCCGTGCAGGTCACTTCGCGGTTTCCGAGTGTGCACGGTGCGCCGGTGCACATTGGCATGCCGCACTTGATTGGCATTCAAGATATCAATCAACCGGATTTTGGTGAATCGGTCACCATCCATGAGGATGAGATGCCTGTGTTTTGGGCTTGTGGTGTGACGCCGCAATCCGTTGCGATGGCGATGAAGCCTGCTTTTTGTCTGACGCACGCGCCGGGGTCAATGCTTGTCACCGATCTGACAAATAATAGTCTGGCAAGTTTTTAATCGCCTTTGTTTGAAGAGCGGTTCGGCACTTTATCAGGGTCGCTCAACAAATTGTTAGTCGCCCCACGGGTTTTTAGCAAGGTGTGGTGTTTGCCGAAGCACAGCCGGCTTGCGGCTGCTGAGGTGATAGATTCTTTCTCTGTTGTCGATGTGTCATATTTTTAGGAGCTTATAAATGAACGTTTTAAATCGATCAATGATGGTCACAGCCCTGTGCGCCGCGTTGCAGGTCTCGGCCGTGTCGGCCCAAACGGCTGCAACGGGGCCCAAGATTGCGGTGCAAGCCATTACACAGGTGTCGCCAACGATTCCGCAGTACACCCAGGTGGATCAGCCCATGTTGCGCGATGGTCTCAAAGCGGCCACCAACGGTCGGGTTGAAATCACGCTCTCGTCTTGGCCAGAGCGCAACGTCAATGGTCCTGAAGTGCTGCGCTTAGTGCGCTCGGGTCAAGTTGACATTGCAGCGGGTCCGCTCACCACAGTTTCGGGCGACGTGCCGATGCTCGATGGTATCGACCTTGCCGGTTTAAATCCTGGCATTGCACAGGCGCGCAAAGTCGCAGACGCGATGATGCCGGTTGCGAATAAAGAGCTTGAAAAATTAGGTATCAAACTTGTGGCAACGTACCCGTTCTCGGGTCAAATGTTGTTCTGCCGTAAGCCAATTGCCTCGTTAGCGGATTTGAAAGGCCTGAAAGTGCGAATCAACGGGCCCTCGGCCGGTGACCTGGTCAAGGCGTTGGGTGGACAACCTGTTTCGCTCGCCTTTGGTGAAGTCTACACAGCGCTTGAGCGTGGCACCGTTGATTGCGGCATCACAGGTTCGGGTTCGGGCAATGGCGTGAAATGGCCAGAGGTGACAACACATCTTCACACGCTATCTTTATCCTGGTCGACCGCTGGATACTTTGTGAATTTGGCTTGGTGGAACAAGCTTGAGCCTTCGATTCGTGCTGAGTTTGAAAAGACGTTTGCCGCAATTGAAAATGCCCAGTGGAAACTTGGCGAAGAGGCGACTGCTGATGGCGTGGCATGTAACGTTGGCCGTGCAGAGGGTTGTTCGGGCAAATTGGCAACGCTGGTTAAAAAGCCCATGGCAGAAGTTAAGGCTCAGCCAAATGAGGCAAGCTTGATTCAGGCAAGTCTGGCTGACACAATCTTGCCCGCCTGGGTTAAACGCTGTGGCGATCGTTGCGGTGTGGTGTACAACGAGGTGATCGCACCGATCACCGGTGTGAAATACACCGCCGGTAAGTAAAGGTGTTTCAAGGCCTTGAATGGCTCAGCCGCCGTGCGATGTGGATAGCGGGCTTTTGCTATCTACTGATCACGGCACTGATCTGTTTTGATATTTTTGCCAGAAAGTTTCTCGGATTTTCAACCGAATCCACCACTGAACTCACAGGCTATCTCATGGCCGTTGGTATGAGTTGGGGGCTGGCTGGCACACTGTTTGAGCGTGGTCATGTGCGCATCGACGTACTGGTGCAGCGCATGCCTTTGCGTGTGCGAGTATGGTTGCATTTGGCCTCACTGCTCGCGTTAGTCATCTCAACCGCGTTCTATGTTTACGGTGCGGTCTCGATCGCACGCGACTCTTTTGCTTTTAATGCGACTGATCTCACCACCTTGCGCACGCCCCTAGTTCTACCGCAAGGGCTGTGGGCATCCGGCTTTGTATTGCTATTGCTTGCAGCCCTTACTCTGGTGCTGCGTTCAGTCGGGCAGTTAATGCGTGGCGACCTTGGCGCGATGGATCGTGCCTTAATGGCGCGTACTTACGAAGACGAAGCCGCCGAAACACTCGAAGCGGTTGCCGAGGCACAAGCACATATGCAGGCGCCTGGCTATTCGTCTACTAAGGTGGTTGCTGAGCAACAGGCACCTAACCAGACCCCCAGCGTTTCGTCTACTCATAAACGAGGCAGTCAATGATTGCGATCGTATTCATTGTGATCATGGCGATCGTGATTGGTGGTGCTAGCTTATTTGGCGGTGCTGATAGTGCCGCGGCCTTATCCGCGACGACGGTGCCTTGGTGGGCGTTATTGGCGGTATTAGGGGCGTTTGCCGGGTTTTTTGCGGGCGGTATCTATGTAGGGGCTGCGTTGTCCTCGCTGGCACTGCTGGCCGGCTTTTCGCTTTCAGATCGTCCGTTTTGGAACTTTCTGGGCGAAATGATTTGGGCGCCGTCTACCAACTTTGTGTTGGTGTCTGTGCCCTTGTTTTTATTGATGGGCGAAATTATGTTGCGCGCGGGTTTGTCTGAGCGCCTGTACCGTGGCTTGAATGTCTGGATGGGCCGTTTGCCTGGTGGCTTACTTCACACCAATATTCTGGCCTGCGGAGTGTTTTCTGCGGTGGCGGGTTCAAGCGTGGCGACGGCAGCAACGATGGGGTCGGTGGCCTTACCGTATTTTGAAAAAAGTCATTATCCGCCAAAGTTGGTGCTCGGGTCTCTCGCTGCTGGCGGGGCCTTGGGTAACTTGATCCCTCCTGGTATCACGTTCATTATTTACGGTTTGATTACCGAGACCTCCGTCGGTGCGCTTTACATCGCTGCCATTGGCCCCAGTATTTTGGTAGTGCTCTTATTTGTTTTGGTGATCTTGTACTACAGCTACAAGCTTAAGCTGCGTGCGGATCCAAACGCCGTGGGCGTGACGTGGCGCCACAAAATCGCAAGCTTGTCAGATTTATTGCCTACAGCGCTGTTAATTGGCTTGGTGCTCGGTACGATTTATGCCGGCTTGGCCACCCCGACTGAATCGGCGGCGCTCGGCGTGGCGGGCAGTCTGCTGCTCGCGCTGATTGACCGCAAACTTAACTGGAAAATGATCTCTGAGTCGTTGCATGCGACCGCACGCACCACGTCAATGATTGCGTTGATTTTGTTCGGTGCCTATGTGTTGAACTACATTTTGTCGGCCCTAGGTGTGCCGCAAATGCTGGCAAAATTCTTAACTGGCTTACCCCTGCCTGGGTGGGCCATCATGTTGGTCATCATTGGCTTCTATTTAGCGTTGGGCACCTTCATGGAAGGCCTGTCGATGGTGATCTGTACTGTTCCGCTGCTTTTTCCGGTGGTCAAAGCGTTGGGCTACGATCCAATTTGGTTCGGTGTCGTGATTACGATGCTGGTCGAGATCGCGATGATTAGTCCGCCTGATGGCACCGTGTTGTATGTCTTGCAAGGAATGCGACGACAACCTGGACCAATCACCGATGTTTTTTCTGGTGTGATGCCCTTCATGTTTGTCTACATGTTGGCCATTATCATTTTGATGGTGTTTCCGTCGATCGCGTTATGGCTACCTGCAGTCCTGTCTTGACCGACTTCCCGCCCTAAAGGAGGAAGGTTTTTCGCACCTGCCGTTCAACTTTTTTACTTTCTTATTCTTCAAATGATAATGAAACCTCACCTGTATTTTTCTTGCGAAGCAGTTGGTGCTGATGGCACGATTACTACAACGCTAGCCTCGGTTGCCCCAAGGCATTATGTGATTGCTGGCTGGACAGGTCGTGATGCGGCGGCGATCGAGCATCATATTCACGAACTCGGTTTGATCGGTGTGCCTGCGCCCTCTACCGTGCCGCTTTACTACCGCGGCAGTTCTTTGTTACTGACACAGGCCGAAACGATTGAGGTCGTAGGGTCAGATAGTTCGGGCGAGGTTGAGCCAGTTTTGTTTTACTCCGGCGGTGAGTGGTGGCTGACAGTTGGCTCTGATCACACCGACCGTCGAGTTGAAACGTATTCGATTGCTGTGTCTAAGCAGTTGTGTCCTAAACCGACGGGCACTTCGGCTTGGCGGTGGTCTGACGTCTCTGCGTATCAAGATGAACTTGAGCTGATCTCACGCATTTTTGAAGATGGTAAATGGGTTGAGTATCAGAAGGGCGCTTTCGCCGCGATCCGGCCGCTTGAATCGTTGCGCAACGGCTGCTTCGCGGGCCCGCATATTGACGAGGGTAGCTTTGTTTCGTGCGGTACGCTTGGTGCCATCCCAAACGCCAAGGGTGAGGGCATTCGGGCAGCGACACAAATGGAACTTGAAATCCGTGACCCTCGGCGCAAACGTAGTATTAAGCATCGCTATTCGGTTGAAGTCTTGCCGCTCGTGTCTTGACGCTAGTTTTTTAGGCAGTGCCTGTATGAAGTCATCAGTGTTTCTGATTACCACGCAGGCGGTGATTTGAGGGGATTTAGCGATTACCACGACTCAACTCGAGCCCGTTTTAGTTCTGAGCATCTCGACCCACTTGATATCCTCCCCTCCCTGAACGGCGAGGTTTTACGCGCCAAGCACATAAATTTTTTCTAACACTTCTTTCTTTATTCATCATGACCCACATCACTCAAACTATCGATCAGCTCAACGCTCGCCTCGCACGTGGTGAAACGACCCGCGAAGCCCTTGTCGCGCAGGCCTTAGAAAATGCGACCAAGGCATCGGCTAACAGTGTCTTCACGGTGTTGTATCCAGAGGCTGCACTGGCGGTGGCACGTCAAGCCGATGCGGCTCAGGCAGCGGGGCTTGAGCAACCGGCTTTAGCCGGCTTGCCAGTCTCTATCAAAGACCTCTATGGCGTAGCTGGCGAAACCACGATGTCAGGCTCAATCGTATGCAAGGGTGAGCCGGTGCAAACGCATGATGCTCCCGTCGTTGCGCGACTGCGTGCGGCTGGTTCGGCCATTATTGGGAAAACGAATATGACCGAATTCGCTTTTTCAGGGATTGGCATCAACCCCCATTACGGTACCCCGGTCAATCCGACAGATGCTAAGGTTGCGCGCGTGCCAGGTGGCTCGTCATCGGGGGCGGCCGTTTCGGTGGCGTTAGGGTTGGCGGTGGCAGGTTTGGGATCGGATACTGGCGGTTCGATTCGTGTGCCAGCCGCGCTGTGTGGAATCGTCGGTTTTAAAAGCTCTCAATTTCGTGTGCCACTCACTGGGGCGATGGAGCTTGCCCGTTCGCTCGACACCGCATGTGCGATGACGCGCAGCGTCCAAGATTGTTTGACTGTCGACGGTGTGTTGTCAGGCGCAATGCTGAAAGTCAAGCGCCGTCCCTTGTCTGGTATGCGCTTTGCCTTGCCCCAAACGACTCTTTTAGAGGGGTTAGATCCGACGGTGTCTAAGGCCTTTGCGCGCAGTGTGTCGATGTTGGCGGCCGCGGGTGCCCAGATTGTTGACATCCCGCTAACTGAGTTATCCGAGATCCCTAAGCTCAATGCGCCTGGTGGCCTATCGCCGATCGAGGCCTATGCCGTGCATCATGCGCGTTTGGCTAAATCCAAAGAGGGCTTTGATCACCGTGTCGCCGCACGCGTTGCGTTAGGGGCGCCGGTGACGGCACAGCAGTATCTTGCAATGCTCGACAACCGGTTAGATTGGATTGCCAGAGTTGAGCATGCGATCGAGGGGTTTGATGCGGTGCTTTGCCCGACCACGCCGATTATTGCGCCAGAGATTGCCAAGCTTGAGGCCTCTGATGAAGCATTTTTTAAGGCAAATGGCCAGATGTTGCGCAACACGTTTGCTTTTAACTTTTTGGACGGCTGCTCGTTTAGCTTGCCTTGTCACATTGCCGGCGAGCAGGCGGTCGGGTTGATGCTGTCGTCGGTGAGGGGCGACGATGCTGCCTTGGCGGCTGTCGCGCTTGCAGTCGAAGTTGCCTTGGCGTCGCGCTAGGTCGGCATCTGGATGGTTTGGGGCAAGGCAACTATTCTAAAAATGCTAAACAGGCGATCCGGTTGAGTGTTCGCAGGTGTAAAACGGTCAGGATAACGCGTTGAAAGCCCCTGAAATCGATCGAAACACGTGACTTGGTCTGAGCCCCTTATCGTTGGTATCGAACGGCCCTAAGCTACTCCTCAGTTCAACTAAACAGAGGAGCGAGTCAATGAGAGCCTTGCGCGGTATGGTGGTTGGGGTGTTTACCTTGCTAACAGGCTGTGTGGCCTATGGCCCTCAACCTGCAGGGTATGGGTATGGTGATGGTTACGGGTATGCGCCCAGCTATTCGTACACGCCTGTGTA
Organism: Gammaproteobacteria bacterium; assembly: GCA_030832095.1. GTDB lineage: Bacteria > Pseudomonadota > Gammaproteobacteria > Burkholderiales > Burkholderiaceae_B > Zwartia > Zwartia planktonica. Next base: position 95,386 of record JAURJT010000049.1, read on the forward strand.
CGTTGCGCCTGTTCCACGGATCGTGGTGCCTGTTGTGAGGTACCCTCAGAGGTACCCTGGTCATAGGCATTGGGGGTATCCTCGCTGGCGTGGGTAGGTGCTATGCGTGACAAAGGCGCACGCTTTGGCTCACAAACCTGTAAAGTGTCGGCACTTGCCCAGTTTAGAGCCCACATCAGGAGCTCGGCCCACTGAGCGGCAAGCTTACACGGAGCAGCCATTGAAAGTCCCGCAGCGTCTCGCGCCGCTTGTCGAAGAAGGTTTAGTCGACGAAGTTCTCAGTCAGCTCATGAGCGGAAAAGAGGCCACGGTGTACGTGGTGCGTTGTGGCGACTCTGTGCGGTGTGCCAAGGTGTACAAAGACGCCAAGCAACGCAGCTTCAAAAACGCGGTGTCTTATACCGAAGGGCGCAAAGTCAAAAATAGTCGCCAGGCTCGCGCCATGGAAAAAGGCACACGCTACGGCAGGCAAATGCAAGAAGAAGCGTGGCAAAACGCTGAAGTCGATGCGCTATTTCGTCTGGCAAACGCGGGGGTACGAGTGCCTCAGCCCTACATTTGCACGGATGGTGTCCTGTTAATGGAACTCGTCACAGATGCTGACGGTCAAGTGGCGCCCCGCCTCAATGATGTAGAGCTCACAGCAGAGTCGGCGATTGAGCATCATGCGTACTTGATTAACCAGGTTGTCCGGATGCTGTGTGCTGGGGTGATCCATGGTGACCTGTCTGAATACAATATTTTGATGGCAGCGAGCGGACCGGTGATTATTGATTTGCCGCAGGCTGTTGACGCTGCAGGTAATAACGAAGCTGCTGCGATGCTGTCGCGTGATGTGCAAAATCTGGCCGTTTATTTTGGTCAGTTTGCCCCTCAGTTGCTGACAACGGCTTATGCCAAAGAAATTTGGCAACACTATGTGGCTGGGACTTTAACGCCCGAAACCGCCTTAACGGGCTTTGTGGCGGCCGACACGACTCCCGTTGATATGGCTGGCTTGCTTCAAGAAATCGAAGACACCCGCCGCGAAGAGCAAGAGCGCAGGCTGCGCCTGCAAGAGCGCGATTGAGGTAATCGTCAATCACATGGCTATAATCAAGTGCAAATATATCTAATCACTTGAACCTTGCCATGACTGCACAACCTACTCTCGCCTTTCGATCACTCAAATCTTCCCATCCCACGCCTCAGGCCGAGCGAGAAGCGATCGTCGCAAACCCTGGTTTTGGTAAGTACTTTACCGATCATATGGTGTCGATTGACTGGACGCTCGAGCAAGGCTGGCACGATGCCGCGCTTAAGCCTTACGGGCCTTTGATGCTTGATCCGGCTTCGTCGGTTTTGCACTATGCCCAAGAAATATTTGAAGGCCTGAAAGCCTACCGTCACCCCGATGGTTCAATCTGGACGTTTCGTCCTGAACAAAACGCTGCACGGATGCAGCGCTCGGCAACGCGGCTCGCCTTGCCACCGTTACCAACAGATTTGTTTCTTGAGTCGATTAAGCAACTTGTTGCCGCCGATGCAGCCTGGGTACCAGGTTCAGGCGAAATGAGTTTGTATATTCGGCCTTTCATGATCGCCAACGAAAGCTTTTTGGGTGTGCGCTCGGCGCACCGTGCGGCCTACTATGTCATCGCAAGCCCAGCGGGCCCTTACTTTGCTAAGGGTGTCGCGCCTGTGATGATCTGGCTGGCTGAAGATCATGCGCGTGCGGCCTATGGTGGCACAGGTGCTGCCAAGTGCGGTGGTAACTATGCAGCCTCGCTGTTGCCGCAGCAAGAGGCCTACGAGAACGGTTGCCCTCAGGTGTTATTTTTAGATTCGCAAGAAGGTAAGTACGTCGAAGAGCTCGGCGGCATGAACGTATTTTTGGTGCTCAAGGATGGCACGCTGGTCACACCCGAGTTGACGGGTAGCATTCTTGAAGGTGTCACGCGCATGAGCATTATCCAACTTGCTCGCGATCGTGGTCATCAAGTGCAAGAGCGCAAAATTACCATTGACGAGTGGCGTGAGGGTATCGCTTCAGGTGAAGTCGCAGAAGCGTTTGCGTGTGGAACAGCTGCGGTGGTGACGCCGATTGCGGCGCTCAAAGGGCGTGGCTTTATTGCGGGTGACGAACATGCAGCAGCGGGCAAACTCACCATGTCCTTACGACAAGAGCTCACCGATATTCAATCAGGGCGCTTGCCCGATCGTCATGGTTGGCTGCAGCGTTTGGTATAACGCGTTCGCGTCAGGGCTCGCGATGACTCAGGCTGATTTGAGTGCTAGTGAAAGCATCAGCTGATATTGCGCAGCCTCAAGATAGGGCTGCTTGTTCATTAAATCCATTAAAAGCTGATCGGCCAAGATGACTTGATCAGCGGGTAACTCTTTCATGACGGCTGAATACACCGCAAAGCGACCGCCGTTTGCCCAGGCTTGAATCGCCTGTTCGTGTGCCTGTGTTTGTTGAACCTTTTTTTGGGTGCGTTTTAGGCGTTGTCGGTCGGCTTCGACTGTGCCGTAGGCGGTTCGTGTCTCGGTTTGCCCCGAGCCTCTCAGAACTCTAAGCCGTGCCGCAGTACGGATAGTGAGGTAATCAGCCTGCGTGGTAAGTTTTGCGCGTTCAAGCTGTTGGATTTGCTCGAGCATTAATTCAGGCTGAGCATCATCCTGAGTTGTGAGTTTTTTTAAACTGGCGGGCACGCGGTGCCCGCGTTGCTCAAGCAAGGTTCGATAGCGTTGCGCAGTGAACTGCGTTTGGCCTGGAGGGATTGAACGTGGGAGTGGCATCTGCAGGTCACCTCAGTGTGGCATAGTATATCTTAGCAAAATAAATTAGTACATTTTTATTGATTTATACAGTACATCTTGACCGAATAGTTCTATTCAAAGTATTGAAAATATTGATGAATTCAAAACTTATCCAGCTTAGTTGTATCGTGATCGGCGGTTTGTCGTTGCTCTGGCCCGCCATCTATAACGGCTATCCACTGCTATACAGCGACTCGCATGTATTCATCTCGCAGCCTGTGGCCGGCTTTATGAATTGGGATAAGCCTTACATCTATGGGCCCTTAATTCTTTTATTTCATGCGTGGCAAACGCTTTGGCTAGTGGTGATCGCACAGGCATTGCTAGTGTCGCATTTGCTCTGGTTGGTGATTGTTGCCTTGACGCCTGAGTCAAAGGCCGTTCATGCGGTCTCACCCCACCAAGGTCTTATCTCTGCTCCCTGGCCTGTTGCCAAGCGTCATCTGCTTGTCTGTGGGGTGCTTGCATTAGCGAGTACAGCCCCATGGTTTGTTAGTTTTCTAATGCCTGACATTTTTGCGGCAATCGCGGTGCTGTGTATTTTTTTGTTAGGTTTTTCGACGCGTTTGAATCGTGTTGAAGTGGTATGGTTGGTCGTGCTTGGTGCCTTGGCGATCGCGGTTCACCTTTCGCATCTTGTGATTGCTGCGGCCTGTTTGCTGGGCGTGCTCTGTCTTGGTTTGCGTCGTTTAGCACTCGCGGTATTGCCCTTGGCTTGCGCCATTGCACTTTTGCTTGGCACCAATTTGTATGCGTTTCAAAACGCTGCGATCTCTCCACATGGTTCAGTCTTTATGCTGGCTCGTTTGTCAGGTGATGGCAACACCAAAGAGATACTAGAAAAACACTGTGCACAAAAAAACTGGTATCTCTGCGCCTGGGTCGACCGCTTGCCTACCGATAGCGATGAGTTTTTATGGAATGGCAAGGGTCCAGTCTGGAGCCATCCGGGCGGACCAATCGGCTTGGCACCAGAGGCCTCAGAGATCGTGTCCTACGTCGTACGGACAAGGCCTTGGTCTGTCTTGCTCTCTGGCCTAAACAATATGGCCCAGCAGTTGTGGATGATTCAATTGGGCGACACCTTGCATTCTGATCATCTGGACGTGACGGTGGCTAAAAGCGTGCGCGAGCATTTCGCAGTGGCAGAGCTAGAGAGCATGAACGGTTCTCGGCAAATGAAAAACACGCTGGTCGCAGATGCGGTCTGGTTCAGTCGTCTGACTGTCGGGGTGTTTTATTGTGCGGCGGTATTCGGTCTGTATGTGCTACTCGTTGCGTGGCGTAAGCGCAGCGCGCATCTCACACAAACTCATACCACTCTTGAGCGCGAACACACTAAATTAGTTGTGAGTTTTATTTTGATGCTTTGGCTAGGTGTCGTGGCCAATGCCTTCGCAACCGGGGCGCTCTCTAAACCCCACCATCGGTATCAAGCCCGTATCGCTTGGTTGCTGGTGTTGCCCCCGCTGCTGTTATGGCGCAATGCAGTGCCGAGCACTGCCTCGAAGCCGATATAACTTCGGGGCTGCGCTCGGGTGGGTTCAATCATTCGCGTTGAATGTTGCTGACCTTGATGACGGTCGCCCATTTAGCGATTTCACCATCCACAAAGGCGGCCAGCGCCTGGGGTGTACTACCTTCAAGCTCAATTGCCTGCTGCACTAACTTGGCCTTGAGTTCAGGGTCAATCAGTACAGCATTGATATCGCGATTTAAGCGCTCGATGATTGCAGGCGATGTACCAGTCGGCGCAAAGAAGCCGTAACTTGCAATCGATTCAAACCCAGGATAGCCCGACTCGGCAACCGTAGGTAAGTCAGGCCTGAGGGCCGAGCGTTTGGCAGTGGTGATTGCCAGCGCGCGCACTTTGCCGTCTTTGAGCATTGGCAAATAGGGTGGCAAGGTATCAAGTGCCATCGTGACTCGCCCAGAAATGAGATCAGGCATTAAAAGCGACGTGCCCTTATAGGGGATATGCAAGACGTCAATGCCTGCAGCAACTTTGAACATTTCACAGGTTAAGTGAATCAAGCCGCCGGTACCTGACGAACCACAGGTGAGTTTGCCGGGCTCTTTTTTGGCCAGAGCAACGAGCTCAGCCAAATTTTTGACGGGCAACTCGTTGCTGATGACAACGATATTACTCAGTGTGCCCGCCATCGAAATCGCAGTGAGATCCCTCTTGAAGTTGTAACCGGGGTCTTTGTAATAACTGACCGCGATCGAGTGCGAGCCAATCGAACCCATCAGGATGGTGTACCCGTCTGGCGCTGCCTTCGCAACGTAGGCTGCACCGATATTGGCACCTGCGCCTGGCCTGTTTTCGATCACCACAGACTGCCCAAGTTTCACAGCAAGTTTTTCTGTGATCGCGCGAGTCAGAATATCAGTCGCGCCACCGGCCGGAAACGGCACAACAACTTTAAGAGGTTTGGATGGATACGAGTCTTGTGCCAGCGTGGGTGCAGACATACCCGCACCAAGGGCCAAGATCGCCAACATTGATTTTAAGTAACGATTCAAACGCATGAGGTTTTATCCCAAAAAGTGAAAGTCCATCATAAACCTCAAGCAAGAAGTGTGCCGACACTCTGGTCTAAAGAGGATATTTCGCCGCCACAAACTCAGCGCTTGTGCACCTCGGTTGCTGCCCTAGTTCCTGGGTTAGTGCGCGGAAAGCCGGCGCCCCAACCTGATCATGGGCTTTTCAACTGCGTAATAAATGAGGGCCGAGAGGGCGATCGAGCCGAGTACAGACAACAGCAAATACACCCCGAGGTGGGCGTTGGCGAGCCCGGCAAACGATTGTCACGTAGCAGCGCAAAGAGCGTGTAAAACACAATTGGATGAAACAGGTACATCGAATAGCTGATTTCGCCTAACCAAGTGGTGAAACGACTGTTGATCTGTAGTTTGGTCGACAACAAGATGAACAAGCCAAGCCCGACAGACACCGGTGGCATGAATACCGATAATTTTGATGCAAGGGCGCTCGGCAAGTACGCGTAAAAGATCCAGTTGAGTACGGGCAAGGCACACACACCCAGCGGAAACAAAATCAAGACAACTAGAATCGCTCGAGAAAAGGGTGGGGTGCCTTCAGCTTGATCGCGATCATGCCAGCAGCGAAACAGAGCGCCCCAAAACATCACCGAAATAAACAGCGCGTATTCAGTGAGGTAGTTCAGAAATGGGCCCGCGCTAGTCGGATGAAGCCAATTGGGGTTCAACAAGTGCACGCATCGCGGAAGCACAATAAAAATGATTGGGCCTGCAAACATGCCCACCACTAACCCACGCGGTTGCTGCAGTGCTCCTAGTGTAAATAGACACGCGCAGGCAATATAAAAAATCAACTCAAGGCGTAAGGTCCAGTAAAGTCCTAACACGTCTGGTGCGCCGAATACGCTCTGAATCATTGTTAGATTTAACAATACCGTCTGGAGTGAGAAGGGCGTCATGAATAAGAGCCCAAGAAGGGCTGCGCCCACGACCGACAGCCAATAGGCCGGATACAGCCTGAAAACTCTGCGAATCAAAAAGACTCGCAGCGCGTCTGCTTTGGTTTGATTGCCAATAGCGCGCAAACTCGAGGGAATCACAAAGCCACTGATGGCAAAAAACAGTATGACCCCAACGCGTCCGGTATCGAGCGCCGCTGAAAACGCATAGAGCAGGTCACCCACTGGTGGTGTAGGCAATTGCTTAAACGCGTCGGTGGCGTGCAGCCAGATCACTAAGATGGCTGCAAGCCCGCGTTGTGCATCGATATAGCCAAAGCGTTTAGGCAGTGCTGTCACTACTTTTAATCCGCTTGAATCTTGTTATCTTTAATGAGCTTGCCATACAGGGCGTATTGTTTTTGTGTTGCTTGGGCAAACTCTGCAGCACTTGTGCCGCGTATGGTCACACCTAAGGCCACCAAACGTTCACGTGTCTGCGAGTCAGCGAGGGCTTTTTGCATTTCGGCGTTGAGCTTATCAATGATAGGTTTGGGTGTACCTGCTGGCGCAATCATCGCGAACCACGAGTTAAAGAAAAAATCGCTGATACCCGCTTGTACGACCGTTGGCACCTCTGGGTATTGTGCAAGGCGTTCGGGCGTCGAAACCGCTAGCAGGCGCAACTTACCACCTTGAATCAGCGAGGTGACCGTGCCTAGTCCTTGATAAGACACCTCAACTTGCCCTGCGGCGGCAGCAACGGCTGCGGGTGTGGCGCCCTTGTAAGGGACGTGCACTAGGTCGATACCCGTGCGTTGAGCAAAGAGCGCCATGGCAATGTGCTGTGGGCTGCCGCTGCCGCCTGAACCATAGTTAATTTTGCCAGGGTTTGCCTTGGCCGCCGCAATAAAATCATTGAGAGTTTTATATGGCGATTGGTCTGCCACCACGATGCCCCACTCAATCGTGGCGACCAGTGAAATAGGGTCAAAGTCTTTGAGCGCATTCCAGGGGATGTTCGAATAAATGTGTGGCAACATCGTCAAGATGCTGTCATTGACGCCACCGATTGTGTAGCCATCCGGTGCCGCTTTGGCGAGACGATCGGCCCCAATGAGCCCCGATGAGCCTGCGATGTTTTCAATCACGATGGGTTGCCCCATGTTCTGTGCCATCTTGGCGGTTAACAGGCGCGCGGCACCATCCACAGCACTGCCAGCCGCTAGGGGCACAATCATGCGAATGGGTTTGCCGGGGTAGCTGTCTTGCGCTTGTGCTTGCGTGAGACCCAAAGACGCGAACGTGAGCAGCGCCAGCATCAAGCCCTTTAACCAGTTTGCTGAGACGGCGTTGTCTTTGAAACGACTTTCTGAGAGCCGATGGCCTTTTAACCATTGTGCAGAGAAGCTTTCGACTTGTAACCAACTTGCTGAGGTGGGGATCCGAGGCATGAGATTTCCAAAAGTTAAACAGTGAGTGCTGCGATACCAAGTTCAGTTGCCAAGGCATTTAAATCTGCAACGAGAACCGGAGCAAGAGGGATCCCTTGCTCTTTGTAAGCCAGACGTTTTGCATGGCTTTGCTCGCCGGGCAGCCACACTCTGTCAACCCCGGGCAGGCGTTCGCTTGCACGTAGATCTTTGACAAGCTGATCGACCGCGCCTTTAAAGAAACCGGGTTCTCCAAAGGCCTTTAAATCAATCACTAAGATCGCTTGTCCGGTATTGGTGGGCGTGACGTGATCTTTATTGAAGTCAACGACGTCTTTGCCCATTGAAGCGCCCTGTAGTGTGCCTGCCAGCAGGCCAACGATCAAGGCGAGTCCATACCCTTTATGTCCGCCGATCGGTAATAAAAAGCCTTCATCCGCACGGTTAGGATCGGTGAGAGGGCGGCCTTGGCGATCGATCATCCAGCCTTCGGGCATAGTTTCACCACGCTTGGCTTTAGCTTTAACTTTGCCGTAAGCCGCTACAGTGGTTGCCATGTCTAGCACGACGGCAGGTTCGCTTCCTGCGGGGATCCCCGCGGCGATTGGATTGGTCGAGAGCAGCATATCCATTCCGCCCCAAGGCGGTAAATGGTTGGCATTGCCCACTGCAAAATACAAACCAATCATGTCGTGCTCGATTGGCATGCGCGCATAGAGCGAGGCGGGGCCTGCGTGATTACTATTGCGCGTGCCAACCCAAGCGACGCCCGCATCGGCGGCTTTTTTGATCGCGAGCTCAACCGCGTGTGATACCACCAGATGCCCCATCCCGTTGTCGCCATCAACCACGGCCATGGCGGCCTTATCTTGTACGACTTTGATTTGCGGGTTGATGTTGATGCCACCTGCTCGAATGCGCTTGACGTATTGCGGCAAGCGAATGACGCCATGACCGTCAGAGCCTTGCAGATCGGCCTGTGCCATGAGTGAGGCGACTTTGTTTGCGTGCTCAGCGGGCAAACCGTTGGCTCGCAACGCGCGCGCGATAAAGTCTTTGAGCGCAACGAACTGAACGATGATTGAAGTGTTAGTTTGAGGCATGTTGACTTGTGGTGAAGTTGGCGCGAAATGCACGCGTTACGAAAAGTTGTTTGGTAGTCACGATGCCATCGCGACGTTTGCATTGCAAGTCGTTAGTTGGTTTTGCCAGCGTCAGTCCAGGCCGGCACGCGCCCGAGCTGCTCGGCTTCGTGCCAGGAAAAATTCAGTTCTACCTTAATCCCGTTGATCGGTTCGCGCATGAACAACTGATATAAATTTGAGTTATGCGCTTTGCGCTCACTAAATTCGATTCCGTTCTTAGACAGGCGCTCGATAAACTCAGCCAATCCATCGCAGTTCAAGCATAGGTGGTCGATTCGCCCTGAACCCAAGGCACCTGCTGCCGAATAGTCAATGTTTTTTTGATCGGTCGGGGTTTGCAGATACGTATCTTGATGCGCTGAATGCCTGGCTTTGCCGATATGCAAGACGTCTTGCTCACCGATATATAGCCAATACACCGGAAACCCAAACTCAGGATGAAACCCATTGGTGAAGCCGAGATTGTTGCAAAACCAGTCGCGCGTGCCCTCAGGGTCGTGCGTCAGGATCAGTACATGTTCTAAAAATCGTAAACCCATTTTATGCCTTAGCTAAAAATCGTTTCTATTGAGATCAATGACATCGCCTAGCTTTTGAGCGCGTCGAGATAGTGTTGCACAACTGACTTAGATAGCTTTTGGCGCTCGCGCTCAACAATATATACCGTGGCGCGCCGCAGCTGTTCCAGCTCTAAGTGCGAACCCGAAATAATCTGTACGCCTTGTTGCAAAAAGCTTGACTGCAATACGCTATCTTGTTGCGCCGCAAGAGCGCGTTGTTGTTGGGTGGCTTGCGATGCAGCCTCTTGAAGCGCCTGCTGTTGTGGCTCGGATAAAGAGCGAAACCAAGGCTCGTTGCAGACCAGCAAAAGTACTCCGAAAAAGTGGCTCGTTAAGCTTAGGTGTGGGTGGTGCTCATAAATTTTAAAGTTGCTGTAATTGGTGAGTGGATTTTCTTGTGCCTGGACTTGACCCGAGCGAATCACACACATCAAGTCGCTGACATCGGTTGTTACAGCCTGAAAACCTAACGCATCTAAAGACTCTCGATAAATCGCACTGTCCAAGGTGCGAATTCTTAAGCCTAGACAGTCTGCCGGTTGACGCACCGGACGCACGGCATTTGAAATATGTCTAAAGCCATTATCCCAAAAGCCTAGTACCCGATAGCCTGAGTGTTGTGCGAGCGCGCGAGTCAACGATTGACCTGCGATTTGGTCTAGTGCTGCCAAGGCTTGCGTGCGCTCGGTCACCGTGAAGGGCAGATCTAGTACAGCTAAATCTGGGGCGAGCGCGGTTAAATAGCCAGACGCCACGTAACAAAGTTGTCGCTTGCCTGTGTTGACGCTCTGAAACAAGCGCCCGGCCGTTTCGCCCTGCGCGGTGACATCGAGAGTTGTCGCGACCGGCCCGAATAACTGACTCGCGTTGAGTGACTGAGCAAGTGACAACAGAGAGGTGCTTAAAATGGATCCAGCGCCTTGATAACCGGCCAGTTCAATGGTCGTTTGTGGAGACAACACTTCAAGTGCCTTGAATATTAGAATCCTTGATAATTTTTTGCCACTTCGTGTAGTCAGTCTTCATAATGTTTATCAATTGCGCTGGCGTGCGCGGCCAAGGGTCTAAGCCCGCTCTGAGCATTTTCTCTTGAACGGCTGGATCGTTGACGACGGTGGCGGTTGCGGCACGTAAGTCGCTCAGCGCGCCAGTCGGAACCCCTTTTTGCGCAAACAAAGCGATCCACGATGAGTAATCGTAATTTTTGATACCTTGCTCGATCAGGGTTGGTATCTTTGGATATTGTGGGTGTCGCTCGGTTCCGCAATAGCCGATCAGGCGAATACGTTTTTCGGCCAAAAAAGGCTTTGCTAAAGACAGTGCCATGGGCATGACTTGAACCTCGTTTGAGGCAACAGCCAACGTTGCCTGGCTTGCGCCACGGTAAGGCACATGAATCAACTTCACGCCAGCATACGCATTAAACATCTCACCGGCTAAATGTTGAGGGCTGCCGATTCCTCCTGAGGCGTAATGGATACGATCTGGCTCTTTGCGAGTTTGTTGTACAAGCTCTTCGATATTATTGATGGAAGACTGAGCAGGGACTGCAAAAAAAGTTGGTATGTTCGCGATGCCGGCAATCGGTTCAAATTCGGTGAGTGTGTCGACTTTGACATTTTGTGGTTGCAGGTGAGGCAAGATTGTCAAAATGCTATTGTTGAGTGCTGCTAGAGTTTGGCCATCAGGCTTGGCGCGTGCCATGCGATCAAGGCCAACAAGGCCGCCCGCACCCGTGATGTTTTCAACGACAAAGTTGATACCCATCTGCGTAGAAAGTGCGCTGGTGACGTAACGCACTGCGATGTCTGAAGCGCTGCCGGCCTGCAAGGGGAGCCCCACGGTCACCGGATTGCCGAAGCTGTGTTTTTGAGCCATTGATAAACTGGGCCAAAAGGCGACGCCACAGGCTGCTGCGCCTGCTTTGAGAAAGGTTCTTTTAATCATGAGGTCTCTCGCTGCCCACGTTAGGGTCAAAAGGTTTAACCTTGGTATTTGAAATTTACTCTGTTTTTTTGGTTTAAAGGGTCGCAAATGACTGCAAACGCCTTGAATGTGTTGGGCACTGGACTAATGCCCTGTTCTTACGACCCGTTGACCGGTTTCTACCGCGACGGTTGCTGCAACACCGACATGCAGGATTTGGGTAGCCACGTCGTTTGCACCAAGGTCACCCAAGAATTTTTAGAGTTTTCGGCAAGCCGTGGCAATGATTTGTCGACACCGCGTCCTGAGTATCGCTTTGCCGGTTTGCAAGAGGGTGATCGGTGGTGCTTGTGTGCGTTGCGCTGGAAAGAAGCGTTGCACGCGGGCGTTGCCCCCTTGGTGATCCTTGAAAGCACTCATGCGAAAGCGCTAGAGTTTGTGACGATCGAGCAGTTACAAGAGTACGCGCTGCAAACTGAAAAGTGATGGCCAAGACCTTAACGGTTGGCCTGTCAGAGGATTGACTCGCTAGGTGTTCGCTTGCTTAGGGATGGCTTGTTGGCCGACTGCTAGAGTGTAATCCCCTCGTGCGCTGCGATCAGTTCAAGCGCTTGCTCGAACAGTGCCCGCGCCTGGCCAGAGACTTCAGCTAAATGTTCATGCAATTGTTGGTCAGTTGAATTTTTGTTTAAACATTCTTGACTGTACTGCTCAAAGTTCGACAACTGCGTAAGAAGCTCAGCGACATGGCGTGGGCATTCACACAAGACTGCAGTTGAAATATTTGCGACTCGCGAGAGCGTTTCATCCGAATATTTTTTTGGTGCGGCTTTGCGGCTTGCGTGTGGCGGAACGACAGCTCGCAGAGCCTGTTCAAGGCTGACGTTTCGAACCCATTCGCTGAGCTCTGCGTCTGAGATTGAGTCTTTGTGCACCGTAATGCCGGCGTTGCTAAGTGTTTGTAGGTTGCTGCTTGCGCCGTACACATACAACAACAAGGTATGGGTTGCACGACTTTTGCGGACAAAATCAAGGAGCTCTGAAACAGTGCTCTCTTGAACCGTATTTAGACGAATCAAGAGCAGGTCGACTGAGGTGCGTTCGGTCGCCGCGCATGCCGTGGCTAGGTCTGAGAAAACCTTGGCATGCTCGCTGTGATCTGCAAAGAGCCCAAGTTTGTGGCGGGTTGAAGCCAGCCGTTGCGCTAACCCTGTGCCGATCACGCACGCGCGCAATGGCGCGGCTTGCGTTGTGGCCTGCTGCAGAGCTGAAGCCGATAATCCTTGCGTATGTAAAAGTCGCAGCTGCGTGCTATCAAGTGTGGCAATGCCACTGACAGCGTGACCTTGTTCGCTGAGTTGTTTGAGCAGAGTGGCACGCATGACATCGTCTGGCCCATAGAGCCGGTGCTGCCCAAGCGTTTTAGTGGGGGCAAAAGCTCGGTAACGGGTCTCCCAAATTCGCAGAGTCGTGACGGGCACATTTGCAAGTTTAGAAACCGCACCAATGCGGTAGGACAGAGAGGGCGCAAGAGAAGGCATAAATATAAGTAAAATTTAATTTGAATAGAATCTGAGTAGATTATATCAAATTTATTTCGATATATTACTTATTAATCTACTCATTATTTGATTTTTATCGAATAAATTGATATAAAAGTGTTGATTTCTACTCATTGAAATAGATTTGGAGGTCGCCATGCTGTCGAATAGAGCTTTGAGTGCTTTAAACGCAACTGTTTTTATTGCGGCAAAAGGGCACCAGCACCCGCCAACCACCCGTGAACTATCTGCAGCCTTAGGCTTGTCGGTATCGTCTTTGCACGGCATGCTTAAGTTGCTTGACGATCACGGCATTGTTCGTTCGTTCAGGGGCGCCGAAAAGCGATACGAGATCAAAGCCGATCCAGCCACAATGACGGCCTGGGACGTTGTGCAGATTTTTGACGATCCGCACCCACCGGTTGCTCAAAATGCGAAAGAAAAAGACACTGTTTCTTACGAATACGAAAATACCTATTGCGAAATGTTGAAAGATTTTTTGGCTTCACAAAAAATCATTGATCAAATTGCTGGGGTGAGTTCGAGTCCTAGTACGAATACGAGTATGAGTGCGAGTTCGGGCGCCCTTGCATGGGCCTGATCGAGCCACTCACCGAGGCTGAGCGGTCACGACTCATCGAGATGGCATGGGAAGATCGAACGCCTTTCGAAGTGATTCGTTTGCAGTACGGCCTTACTGAGGCCTCGGTGATTGACTTTATGCGTAGCAACATGAAAAAGAGTTCGTTCAGGATGTGGCGCAAGAGAATGAATGGGCGCCTAACTAAACATCAAGCCCTACGAAGTTCTAGCAAGGCGGCACACAGACTGACCAACGATACAGCGCCGAACAAAAAAGGCTTAACAGCATGACTTGGGTGATGACATGAGCGAAGATCTTAGATGTTGCGGTTCAGGGACTTGCATCATTAACCTGGAAGGGCTCTGTTGGTGTGGCCAACAATGGGATGGCCAACAGATGCGTCACCAACCGATCGATTCACCCTTGAAATCCACAAAATGCGCAGACGATTTAGGGGCTAACGCGTCGAGCGCCTGAAGCAAACCTGCGACCGATGCACCTACCGGGGTGCAGTGATCGGGAGTCGCAAAGGGTTGAGATAAAGGCGACGCAACAGTACCTGGTTGCAACGCTGCCAAAATCGCTTGTGGATTTTTACGCGCAAACTCGATTGCGGCCGTTTGTAAAAACATATTGATTGCGGCCTTTGAGGCACGGTAGCCGTACCAGCCACCCTTTGAATTGTCACTGATGCTTCCGACGCGGGCCGACAACTTAGCGTAAATGACCCTTTCTTTTGCGAGCAGCGGTAAAAAATATTTGAGCAATAAGGCAGGGCCGATCGCATTGACTTGAAAGCTGCGTTGCAGGCGTGTGGCATCCAACGCGCCTAAGTGCTTTTCAGGGCCTTTGCCGTCAATCGTCAGGGCGCCAGTTGCATCAACGATTAAATGAAAGGGTCCTTGTGTGGCGCACGAGGACGCGGCTGCAACGAGACTAGCCTCATCCTCAAGAGCAAACCCGGGCATGTCATGCCTTGAGACTTCAATCACGAGCGCGCAATTTGGATCTTGCCTGAGCGCGGCAACAAAACCCGCACCAATCGTGCCCGATGAGCCAATGACGATCGCACGATAACTCGAACCCAAAGAGTGCATGACGTAAACCGCCGTTATAAATAAGATGCCGCGCAGATTACAAGAGCCGAACGGCCTTCGCGCGAAAGCCCTTATGGTGGTTACACACGCCATATCATTCAAAAAAGATGTCGTCTGTCAGATTAATCTTTTTTTGTAGACAGATGCTGACAGCGTTACTCCGCTTTGATTTCGGCTCGCTTAATTAAGGTGCTGTACATCGCAAGCTCGCGTTTAATGAGTGCTGCAAACTCAACTGAAGAGCTACCCACCAGATCGTTGCCTCCCTTGGTCTGCAAAGCTTCAATGACCTCGGGGTCTTTTACCGCCTGAACGCTAGCAGCATTGAGCCGTTCGATGATGGCTGGATCGGTACCGGCCGGAGCAAGTAAACCTATAAATTGCGTAATATCAAAATCCTTAAAGCCCGCCTCTTGCATGGTGGGGATATTGGGTAGCGAACGCGCGCGCGTCGGCCCTGACACCGCGAAGGCCTTTAACCGCTTCTCTTGTATTAAAGGCGAAGCGGTTAACACGGTGTCAAACGTAAAGGCGAGTTGCCCGCCCAGCAGATCTACGAGTGCTGGCGCGCTACCTTTGTAGGGGACATGATTAAATTGTGCGCCACTTAAGATCGAAAACATTTCGCCGGCCAAATGGCCCCCGCCGCCGATGCCAGTTGAGCCGAAACTGAGCTTGCCCGGCTGGGCTTTGCCCTGCAGTACCGCATCATTCAGTGTATTGATGGATGAGGCGGCAGAGACGACCAACACGTATTGAAACGATAAGATCTGACTAATTGGTTGCAGGTCTTTGATCGGATCGTAGGGCACCTTGGTATACAGGACTGGATTAATCACAATGGGCCCGCTCGCGGCCATCAGCAGCGTGTAGCCATCTGCTGGCGCCTTGACAACCGCATCGGTACCGATCATGCCGTTGGCGCCGCTGCGATTTTCAACAATCACCGTCGTGTTGAGCAGCACCCCCATCTTTTTCGCAATCACCCGCCCAGTAATGTCGGCATTGCCTGCGGCTGGGTAGGGCACAACCACTTTGATGGGGCGGTTGGGGTAGGGCTGGTTCTGCGCATGCACTGACCCAAGTCCAAGCGCCCCGAGAGCACAAGCCAAAAACCAGAACCGAGCGCGAAAGTGGGGGGTGCACATAGTGTTTATGCCGAAAATGGATGACTTGGATTAAACTTCATCGCCAATTTAGCTCAATATCTTAGTTGCAGCCCTAATCTACTTAAAGAAAAATTATGCGTGAATTTCAAAGGTTCATCCGTCTGGCAACAGCTGCAGGAGTCTTGCTTGTCGGTATCGGCTGCGCTCAGACGACCGAGCCGCCTAGCAGCCCCGTTGTAGGGATACAGACGACTGAGCCGGCGCGCAGCCCCGCCGCAGGGGTACAGGCGACCGAGCCGTCGCGCAGCCCCGCCGCAGGGGTACAGGCGACCGAGCCGTCGCCTAGCCCTGCCACGGCGCCACAGCCCGCTGAGCCGATACGCACTGCTCTTGCGGTTGCTCAGCCAATCGAGCTGCCGCGCACTGTCCCAGCGCTCCCTGTGGGGGCTGAGATGAAAGATACGGCGGCCTCAGTGCGCAATGCCGCAATCCTGTTGGCGGGTCAAGAACCAGTCACCGGTTTGCCGCCGGCGCTCGCGCAAAGCCCTCGTTGGGCCGCTTTTTCAAAAGAGGTGACTGCAAATTGGGCACGCTACAGTCAAAAGATTGCAGATCCGATGTCTCAGTGGGCATTGGCTGAGTTGCCCGTAGCACCCAACACGGTGTTTTATCCTTTTTCTGGCCCTGACTTTGTGACTGTGCACCAGTTGTTTCCGACGGCACAGCGCTACGTCATGGTAGCCATGCAAAACGCTGAGCGGCCGTTGGATTTAGCCAATCTTGCCCCCGATCTCATCGACCCGAGTCTTGCTGTGCTGACCTCAGCCTGGCAACACTTTGGCGAGAATGGTTTTTATGTGACCTCATACCTCGAGAAGTATTTGTACTCAACCCGTGCCAACATCGGTGCCAGCACGTTTATTGTGAGTTTTTTGACGTTGCAGGGCTTTGAAATTGAACGTGTTGTACCCATACAAGTTGCTGCAGACGGCTCGTTGCAAGAGCTCTCGCCAGACACGCCGCGTTGGCGGTCGGTGCGAATACAAGCCAGCAAGCAAGGTAAGTCGATTGTTGTCGATTATCTGAAAATTGATCTGTCAAACCCAGGGCTTCAAGCCGCGCCACAAAACCTAGCCCTGATCGCCACCCTCACGAAATACCCCGTGTTGTTCAAGGCGGCCTCGCACTTGCCACAAAATGTTGGCTTTAACATGATCGCCAATCAAGTGCTCGCGGATTCTCCTTTGATCGTGCAAGATGAGACGGGTTTGAGTTATTCGACTCTGATTCGCGCGCACCAAGTGGCGTTGTTTGGCAAATTTGTCGTCGCCCATCACTCTTTCCCGAGTTATCACGTTGACCTTGCAAAAGCCTTCGCCCAACGAGATGACACCAAACCGTTGAATTTTAGATTCGGCTATTTTAAAGACGGTAACTACGCGTTGATGGTTGCTTCAAGAAAATAGCCGTTCGCTACATGAATGCACATATCCCTAAAAAGAGACCAATATGATCCAGACACGCCATATTTTTCAAATTGTTTTAACAGTCCCCAATATTGTTGACCTAGGTCAGACTCCTGTGGGGGGGCGAAAGATTGCCAATGTCACGGGTGGCACGTTCGAGGGCGACCGGATTCGCGGCACCGTCAAAGCCGCTCCTGGGGGCGACTGGTTACTGATGCGTCCAGATGATGTGTTGACCTTGGATGTACGCTTGATCCTTGAAACCGATGACAATCAGCTGATTTATATGAGTTATCGCGGTTTGCGTCACGGCCCCAAAGACGTGATGGCTCGCTTGAACAAGGGCGAAAAGGTTGATCCAGCCGAGTATTACTTTCGCACCACTCCGGTGCTTGAAACAGGCTCAGAAAAGTATAGTTGGCTCAATAAAATCATCTGTGTGGCAACGGGCCGCCGCGAAGCTGCCGGGCCGATTTATGACGTCTACGAAGTGCTGTAGCCGTTGTTAAGTTAGTCGAGGCGTCTGCGTTGCGTCCAGAGCCCTTAAAGAGTAATCTTCAAGGGCTCTGGGGCGTCTTGTGTTCCGTCAAACGCAGCCGCTACGATAAAAATAATAGCGAGACATGGCATGAACCAAGCGTTGAAAGCCTACCCCAAACGGGTTGAGTGAACCGAGCTGACGTGGGTTGAGTCAATTGATTGATCTGATTAACTAAAGAGACAACAATGAATTTTTTGTTCAGTGCTGAAGAAGAAAAACTGCGATCAACCGTACGCGAGTTTTTGGCCGAGCATTTCACTGACGAAGTGCGTGCCGAAAATACCGCAGGTAGGCGCGGCGAAGGATGGGGGCCAGCGATTCGCGCCTTTTTCGATACCGTCAATGAAAAACGCTGGTTCGCCTGGAGCTGGCCGACTGAGTTCGGTGGTGGCGGCGGCGACCGTACTGCCCAGTTTGTGATCGAAGAAGAATTTTACCGGGCAACCGGCATCACCTTAGGTGGTGGCACGGGTGCCCCGGCGATCTTGTCGTTTGGTACAGCTGCACAAAAACAAGAGTTTGTGCCGGGCGCCATTAAACGTGAAATCATTTTTTGCCAAGGTTATAGCGAGCCCGGTTGCGGCACCGACTTGGCAGGCATTCGTTGTCGTGCAAAGCGTGTGGGTGATAAGTACATTATTACGGGTCAAAAAATTTATACGACCAACGCCCAGAATTCGACACACATCTTTTTGATGTGCCGCACTGACCCTGACTCAGTTCGTCACCGCGGCCTGTCGATTTTGCTCGTGCCGATGGATGTACCTGGGTTAACCGTGCGTCCGCTCTGGACAGTACAAAATGACCCTCCAGCGCCGTTTGGAACCACCTATGGCGAAGAGCGTACCAATGAGGTGTTCTTTGACGACGTTGAAGTGCCAGTGTCTTGCTTGCTGGGTGAAGAGGGCGGCGGCTGGGAAGTGGCGCGGCGTGGCTTGAACTTGGATCGCGTAGGAGCCTGGCGTTATTTGATTTCAGTCATGCGTGATGAAGATATTGTGAACTGGTTGCACGGTGAGGGCGAGTTACAAGACTCACTGCGCGAAGATACGCAAGTTCGCGACAAAGTTGCAGAGATGTGGACGGAAGCTGAAGTCTGCCGATTAATGACGATGCGCAGTATCAGCATTGAGCAAAGTGGCGGAAAGTTCACCTACGAAGGTTCAGCTGAAAAAGTGTTTGCACCCGAGCACAGCGTGCGCACCACCGAAGCCATTAGTCAGATCTTGGGTCCGTTTGCCCAGTTGATGCAAGGCTCGCCTGCTGCAATTGAGAAAGGCGTCTTTGCACACAACATTTTGGGTGCTTACCAGTCAACAATTAACCACGGTAGCGTTCAGGTGATGCGCGATCAGGTGGCCCGTATTGGTTTGGGCCTGCCGCGCGCGGCAAAATAACAATAAAGGTAAATTGAATCATGGATATTTTGCTTGACGATCAAGAAGTACAAATTCGAGAAGCGGCCTCAGAGTTTTTGGCTGGCGAATGTACGTCGGCGCTGGTGCGTAAGATTGAAACAGACCCGTTGCAGTATTCGCCAGCGTTATGGGAAAAGTTTGCCGAGAATGGCTGGCTTCAACTGTGTCTGTCGGATAAAAACGGCGGTCAAGAGTTGCCCTTAACGTATCTTGCCTTACTGTTTGAATTGGCGGGTTATCACATTGCGCCGATCCCTTTACATTCGACCATGGTGCCAGCCATGATCATTGATCGGCATGGCGATGCAGAGCAGCAGCAACTCTTGCAGTCAGTGCTGAGCGGTGATCTGATCTTGAGCCATGCGGTGACCGAGGCCAATGGCCGTTGGACACCCGAGTCAATTAAGCTTGAAGGTCGAGTCGAGGGTAATGGGCTTGTACTGAACGGCACAAAAAGCTTTGTGGGCAGTTATCGTGCCTCTAAGCAGTGTTTGGTTGTGTATCGCGAAGCGACAGCACCTCATCATTTGGGGGTTGTGCTAGTGCCCACCGATGCAACGGGTCTAAGCAGCGATGCTTTAGTTTCCATGGCAAAAGATGGTGAAGCAAACGTTCAGTTCAATAATGTTCGGGTGCCGTTGAACGCGCGCGTGGGTTCGTCAGCGCAAGGTAACGCAATCGCACTTGAGGTGATGGATTTTTCGTCTGTGTTGTACGCTTCAATGATGGCGGGTGCAGGTCGCAGAACTCTTGACATGGCTGTCGCACATGCCAAACAACGTGAAGCTTTCGGTCAACCAATCGGTGCGTTTCAAGCTATCCAGCACTTGTGTGCCAACATGGTCAACGCGATTGATGGCACTACCATGCTTGCCCGCGAAGCGTTGTGGCGCATGGATCAAAAGCTGCCCTATCGCGTGAACGTTGCGCAAGCCAAATCGTTTGGCAACGAGCAATGCATGATGGTGGTGCGTTCGGCGCAGCAAATTCATGGCGGCATGGGTTTTATTCGTGACTTTGATTTGAATCTTTGGTACCGCAGAGTGGGCTCCTGGAGTCTGCGTGGCGGTACAGCGGCAGAGCATCGCCGTACGATTGCTGCGGCGTTGTTAGATCAGCCGGCGAAGGTTCGGATCGGTAACATTCCACAGGCTTGATCATCGCGCAAAAATATCGTAAGAGCGAATGATCATCGCGATTGATGTTGTGTGGCGATTGGTGCCAATAATTGCCTCACATCTTTATACGATATGGTTTGTACGCCGTCCGTGAATTCAATTGCCTTGCCGCTGTAAACGACTCCTCGCTTTGCCAGCGGCTTTAGCTTTTGATCAAAATGTTGTAATGCTTTTTTAAAACTTGCATTCCAGGAGCTAGCGGATTTGATCTCGACTCCTAAAAGTTCGCTGCCCTGCTTGTGTAACAGATCGATTTCATGACCTTGATTGTCTCTATAAAAATAGAGATTAGGCGTGAGACCTTGGTTGTAGCGTGCCTTGAGCGCCTCAAGTACAACGAGATTTTCAAACATGTTACCGATCAATGGATCGCGTCCAACTTGGTCGACGCGCTCAATGCCCAGCAGATAGCAGAGCAACCCCGTGTCGGTAAAATAAATCTTCGGGGTCTTGATCACGCGTTTGCCAAAATTTTCGAAGTAGGGCGGCAGCCGAAAAATGACGAATGAGGCCTCTAGAATCGACAGCCAAGCCTTGATGGTCATGCCATCTACACCGACATCGCTCGACAGCGACTGATAGTTGATGATTTGGCCAACACGGCCCGCCAGTAGTTTCATAAACTTTTCAAAAAGAACCACGTCTTTGAGTTTGATCAGTAGTCTGACATCTCGTTCGACATAGGTTTGAAAGTAGTTGGCGTACGCTGTGTGCGGACGTTGCTGCTGATCGTAGATGCGGGGTAAAAACCCCTGAAAGATGTATTCGCTCGGCGTATCAAAATCAATCTTGGCTTCGTGTAGTTCTGCGATTGAAAGAGGTAGCAGGTGCAAAATTCCGGTGCGGCCTGCTAGCGATTGCGTGACGGCCTCGCGCAGGAGTAATTGATGCGAGCCCGTCAGGACAAATTGCCCATTCACCTTGTTTTGATCAACGATTTCTTGCAAATAGCTTAGGAGATGAGGGGCGCGTTGTATTTCATCGAAGATGGTACGGTCAGAATATTGTCTGAGAAACGCTTTAGGGTCGTCGGTAGCAAACTGGCGGGTTTCAGGATTCTCTAGGTTCACGTACTGATAATCAGGCAGCACCGCTTTGACCAAGGTGGTTTTGCCGGATTGGCGCGGACCAAGAATGGTAACGATCGGGTACTCGCTGAGCTGTGTTTGTAGCTCGGGTTGGAGGTGTCGCGGTATCATTTCTTGAGTTTAAACCATACTAATTCAGAGTTCAACTCTGAATTAGTATGGTTTAAACGATCGAAAGACACGTAAATGCGGCTTAACCCGCCTGTTTGACATCAAGCCGAAGGCCTCTCAAAGCGGGTTGAGTTTGAATGCTGGCCAAGGCTGACGCACGACTCAACGCAAGTCACCTGGCAGCGTCAAGGTAATACGCAATCCGTTAGGGCTACCCGCTTGAAACAAAAGCTCACCGCCATAAAGACCCACCAAGTCACGCGCGATGCTCAGTCCCAGTCCGCTGCCTGGGATTGACTCGTCGGCGCGCTGGCCACGGGTGGGTGCTTGAGTTGACTCTGTCAGGTTCAGGCAACCCGGTCCATCATCTTGAATGGTGAGGCGTAACTTGCCGTCAGCGTAAGCACTGTTAACCGAGATCGTGTGCGCTGCCCATTTGTAGGCGTTATCCAAAAGATTACCTAAAATTTCTTGTAGATCTTGCAGCTCGCCCGCAAAGTCAAGATCAGCGGGTATGTCAGAGACCGTGACCTGAATTGATTTTTCTGCATGCACTTTTTTCATCACACGCGTCAATTGTTCGACGGTGGTTTTGACTGGCGTGCGCGCATGAGGCACTCCGGCACTGGCTGCAATGCGTGCGCGCTTGAGTCGCCACTGCACCTGTTGCTGCAGTTGTTGCAACTGCTCTTGAAGTGAAGCCACCAGCGCTGGGTCGTGGTGGTTGCGAGCCTGTTCGAGCCGTAAGGCGTTACTCATGACAGAGATGGGTGTCTTAATCGAGTGTGCAAGGTCACCTGCTTGATTACGAGCACGCTCAATGATTTTTTCATTGGTATCAATGACCGCATTGAAGTCTTCGATGAGCGGCTTGAGTTCAGTCGGAAACGCACCGACGATGCGTATGCCATCCCCGTCGCGCAACGCTTTGAGTGAGCGTTGTAGTTGCCGAAGCGGTAGTAGTCCAAACGCTACCTGCGCGCTCGCTGCAACAAGCAGACTCAAAAAGAGGATGCCAACAAATAGCCAAAGCGAGCGCTGCCACGTTTGAATCGCGCGCGTGAGTGCTTGGGTGTCAGAACCGACTATCACCCGAAATTGTTTGCTACCCAGTCCCTCAAGCAAGACGTTTTGCTCGGCAACAATCAGCGCTTGTGAAGCGGGCCCGGTGAGATTGTGAAAATGGATCTCGCCGTTTTTAAGCGCATCATTTGTAACGTTCAGTTTGGTGTCCCAAAGTGAGCGAGATTTCAACAAGACAGCACCGCTTTGGTCGTTGATCTGCCAATACAGTCCAGACTCGGGTCGGTTAAAGCGGGGATCTGCGCCAGCGGTCTGCATAAGCGGGTTGCCTTTCGCATCAACGTCAAACGCCACCACGATCTGATACAGATAGGATTGCAGTTGTTGCTCGAACTGACGTGTGGCCTGATCTTTAAAGAGCCCGTCGAGCGCGATGGTGGTCAAGCCCAGCGCGAGCGCAATCCAGAGGGCAGTACCGCCAAACAGACGTAGCCTGAGTGATCCACGCCAGCTACGAACGCTGTTGTTCGGCATGGCTAACAGTCAGCCTTGGCAAGTCGGTAACCCATGCCTCGCACGGTTTGAATCATGCCGTCGGGTATTTTTTTTCGCAAGCGGCCAATCATGACTTCAATCGTATTCGAATCTCGGTCAAAGTCTTGTGCATAAATGTGTTCAGTTAAAGCGCTGCGCGAGACCACTTCGTCAAGATGATGCATGAGATACGAAAAAATCTTGAACTCATGGCTCGTGAGCGCGATGAGCTCGTTTTCGCACGAGGCGCGACTCGTGCGGGTATCGAGTTCAAGCTTGCCGCAACGCAGGATGGAGTCGGCGCCGCCGCTGGCGCGTCGGATGAGGGCGCGTACGCGGGCTAGTATTTCTTGCATATGAAAAGGCTTGGTGACGTAGTCGTCGGCGCCGGCGTCAATGCCAGCAACCTTGTCATGCCAGTCATCGCGTGCTGTGAGAATCAGCACCGGCATGGTGCGATGCTCGGCACGCCATTTTCGTAAGACCGAGATACCATCCATTAGCGGTAAGCCCACGTCCAAAATCACGGCGTCGTAGGGCTGCTCTTGACCTAGGTATAGCGCCTCGCGACCATCTGAGGCTACATCCACGGCGTAGCCACTGGCCGTCAACGCTTCTGAAAGTTGGCGTTGTAGGGTGGCATCATCCTCGACGACCAATAGCCGCATTGTTTAGCGCTCCGTAAATAGTCGCATTGATTAACGTTCCGTAAAGCGGCGCGGTGTTTAACGCTCAGTGAGTCGTCGTGTCGTTTGCCGCTCAGTGCATCGCCACATTGTTTAGCGCTCTTTGTTTGAGATGATTTCGCCCGTCTTTGCATCGACCTTTAGTTTTTGCAAACGGCCACCTGCTTTGAGGATTTTAAGCTCATAGATCCAAACCCCCTTTTTTTGCTCAAATTCAACGTTTAGCACCTGACCGGGCTGAGTTTGCTCAAGGCGTTCGAGAATGACCCTCAAACTTAGAATTTCACCGGCTTGTACCGCTTGGGTGGCTCGCTCTTGATCGGTTGGGGTAGCCAAGGCACTTGTCGCCGGAAGCGAACAGATTAGTAAGACCATCAACATAGCGGTGAAGGTAGGGATAGTTTTCTGCGAGTTGAATTTCATCTTTATCTTCCGGTGTCAGCCACACTTGTATTGTGCACCCCAACACATGAACCGAATCTGAACGACTGATTCAGATAACGTACAAGGTCACTGCTGCATCATGACTACATTCGCTACGTCATGAGAGGTCAATATATGTTTAAGCAGAACTTGCAGCAGCTTTTCCTAGCCTTGGTGCTTGGTGTCGCAGCCACTGCGCACGCAGGCGACACCACCCCAGCGGCACAATTGCAACGGTTCGAAGCCGCCGCTAGTCGGCCAGCGAGCGCAGATAATGGCCGCATCTTCTTTACCTCGACGCACGGGTCTAAGTGGACCTGTGCCTCCTGTCACGGTGAGTCGCCCACAAAGGTGTCTAAACATGCGAGCACGGGCAAAGCGATTGATCCGTTGGCACCGGCTGCGAACCCAGACGCGTTCACTGATGACGCTCGCGTTGATAAGTGGTTTCGACGCAACTGTAAAGATGTGTTGTCGCGCGAATGCACAGCAGCTGAAAAGTCTGATGTCATAGCATTTTTGTTGGCGCTCAAGCCATGAGGGGCAGATCAAGCACGCACAGAACACACCGCAGGTTCGGCGCGTTTAGTCTGGTTTTGCTCACGGCCTTGGGTATTGGCGCAAGCACAGCCGTGGCGGGTGGGTCGAAAGACTTTCAACCACTCGTCCTGTCTGAAAAATATCGCAGCGAATGTGCCTCGTGTCATTTGGCGTACCCGCCAGCCTTGTTGCCTTTAGCCACTTGGCGACGTTTGCTTGGAAGTTTAGACAAGCATTACGGCGTAGACGCCTCGCTCGAGCCTGCTGAGGTCTTAGAGATTTCTAAATGGCTAGAACCTTTGGCTGGCACCTATAAAAAAGTGCGCGAAGAGCCGCAAGATGATCGCATTACCAAAGCGGCGTGGTTTGTGCGCGAACATCGCAAGATTGAGGCTGAGGTTTGGCTGCGCGAAAGTATTAAGAGCGCGGCAAATTGTGCGGCATGCCACACCACTGCAGAGCAGGGCAACTACAACGACGATTTTGTGAGGATACCGAAATGAACATGACGCTTAATCCGACAGAACTTAAGATGACCTCGCCCGTCCCGACACGGCGTGTGAATGACGCGGCAACACGCACGTTTCACTGGTTGTTTGCCTTCTCCTTTATAGGTGCCTATCTGACAGCAGACTTCGAACGTTTGCGTGGTGTGCACGTGACGCTTGGCTACACGATGCTTGGCCTGCTAGGGTTTCGCATTGTTTGGGGCTTGGTTGGGCCAAAACATGTACGCTTCAAGTTGCTGTTTGGCAAACTCTCAGGCTTACACACTTGGGTGGTCGCGATGCGCAAGGCGTCCAGTCTTCAAGCGATTGGTTGGAAACAAGGGCAGAATCTGCTGATCGCGCTTACCGTACTGAGCCTGTTGGTATTGGTCTTGCCTTTGGTGGGGTCGGGTTATTTGGTGAATAACGATCTTGGTGGAAAATTCATCGAAGGCGCGCACGAATTTTTTGGTGAACTGTATCTCTCGAGCGTCGTGCTTCACCTTATGCTGATCGCGTTGATCAGTATGTTGCGGCGGCGCAATATGGCCTCTCCTATGCTCACAGGCCAAATTCCGGGGCCTGGGTCAGACCTTGTACGTTCTGAGCAGCGTGTATGGGCAGTCTTGCTGATGCTTGGGTGCGCGAGTTGGTGGATCTGGTCGCTTGTGTGATGCGTTGATGCGCTATGATTGGCAGTCTTTTCGTGCTGACTACCCAAAGGATCAACATGAATTTTTGTGCGAATTGTGGTATTAAAAAAAATATTGACGCCAAGTTTTGTCCAAATTGTGGCCAGTCAGTGACGGCAACCGTACCGGCACAAACAGCGCTTAACATTAGTGCTGCCGTCAAAAAAGAGCTGATTCAACTTAGTAATGCCTACTTCAGCATGTACGCGGTGAGCCTACTTCTGATGAAGCTTCAAGTTGAAGGTGGCTTTCAAAATACTCTGAGTGATCTGGGCGATGATGTCGGACTGGTACTTGCGTTTATGTTTGTTGTGATTGGTGCAGCGGTTGCCTTGCTTTATTTTACGGTGCGGGTACAGGGTATCAATCGCGGTAAGCCAAGCTGGGTGCTCGGCACACTAGTCGTGATCGGCGCAGCGACGCTATGGTCTTGGACCATCGCAAACTTTTCAAATTTTAATTGGGCAGACTGGCTGTCCGAAGCCATTGGGGTTGGACAGCTATATGTTTTATTTTCAATCTATCAATTGCTCAACGCCGCTAAATCTACACAAAAGTGAATAGCAGCCGAAAGTACCAATTTCCGCGTTGGTAAGATGAAAAGATGCCTCTCAACACCCCCGTTTTACTTCAAGCCGAAGGTCTGTCAAAAAGGGTTTCGCCTGAACGTTGGCTGTTTCGAAACCTGAATAAGTGAGGCAATGGGCTCGTCTGCCAGAATAATTTCTGGTTGCTGCACTAACGCTCGACAGATTGCGACGCGCTGTTGCTGCCCACCAGACAGCTGATCACAACGCTGCGCTGCAAAGTCTGCCATACCAAAGCGATCGAGTACGTCTAAGGCCTCGAGCTTATCCGCGTCGCGCCAAATCGTGAGCAGCGAACGCCAGGTCGGGATGCTAGTGAGGCGACCCATCAAAACGTTTGTCAAAACGTCGAGGCGTCCGACCAGATTGAACTGCTGAAAAATCATGGCGCAACGGCGTCGCCATTGGTTCAGTTGCGCACCCTTCAAGCCTGTGATTACTTCGCCACCAAAAATAATTTCTCCTTGTGTGGGTTCGTTCAGACGATTGATCATACGAAGCAGCGTTGACTTTCCGGCCCCAGATCGACCAATGATCCCGACGAAGCTGCCAGGTTCAATATCAACGCTGACTTGATCAACGGCCAGTGTGTCACCAAATCGCTTACTGAGACTGCGGACGGATAAGGCGCGATTGTTCATGTGTTCTAGACTTATGTTGAGCGTTTGCACACCGGTGGGAGTCAAGATTACTTTCAAGCTCTTAAGAAAGTGAAAGTCAAGATTGCTTTCAAGCTCTGAAGCAGGTCAAAGTAACGATTGCGTGAGAGGTTATAAGATGAATGTTTCATTCAGATGAAAAGCGCAAACTTTTCTTACTCGCCCAATTGGCACTCGCGATTCGTTGAGTGCAGCCATTGATAAGCGAATACAGATGGTTGCCAAGCGTCGTCTCAGCGGCATACGTTGATATGAGACGAACAGGGTTTGAGGTGACTTTGACAGGCCGCTACCTAGGGTCGCAGTCAAGAGCTAGAAGCGCAAAGCCCCACACAGTGCGGGGCTCCTGGCTGATCGAATCGCTGCGTGACAGGTTCGAAACTCGAATTTTGAATTTTTGCGGATCAGCACTGACTACATCACAAACCGCCTGAGGTGCTGAAATCTCAGGTTTTTTGCTTTTGGTCTGCGAGAGGGATACTAATCGCTCAGGCAACGCTAACGCAGTGAGTGTTGACGCCGATCGAAAACTGACCCACTGGGGGTGCGGTGCAAATCAACAGCTGATCCACCTTGAAACCCCTACCGGCCTTTAGGGATCAAAAATCGCTTGGGAAAAACATAAGGCGTATTTCTGTCAGCCAGCCAAATAATCATCTTGTAGACGCCAAAATAATTCAGCGCAATACCCAGCACAATACCAACAATCCAATCCAATGGACTTGCGAGCTGTTCCGAAATGACGAGCCGAAAGAAAAAATATACGACAGGCACAAACAGCAACCACGAGGTCAGCAAGCCTGGGTTATATAAGGTCTTTCCTTTGATGTTGAAGATAATGGTGTGGGCAAAGACATTACCGACCGAGACTAAGATTGCTGCAATTGCCAGCCACATCGCTTGTTTCCAAAACAATGCTGCCAATAAATATCCACCCCACCCTAAGACCACGTTAATCAGCATCCCGCTATTTGCATTTAATGGATAACGATCTGGTATGTCGCTCTTGAACATCACTGCATTAGCCATGCCAGGGAAATATCCTGGGAGACGCCATTCCTCCACTTGATGCAAAAAAAGAGACCCCAGACTAAGCCATAAAAGCAAGGTCATCCCGGTAGGTTGAGTAATGAAGAGAGCCGCCCCAAGAACAATTGATAGGGCTAAAGCCAAATCAAACCAGTGGTAACGAAAGAAATCCATGTTTTTTAAATGCCGCGGTTTCAAGTACGAAGTGCCAGAAATGACTCGTAGGACACTTGGTACGGGGTTTAGAACCCTAATCGTTTGCGTGGTCGGTGATTAATAATACCTTAAGTTATCATAATCTCAACTTCGGTCACGCCACCGGTAGCAACGCAAAGCCCCACACTGTGCGGGGCTCGTGGCATACCGAATCTCTGCAGAGCAGTTTCGAAACTTAAGTTTTGGCGGGGCAACAGCTACTACATCACAAACCGCCTGCGGTGCTGCAATTTCAGGTTTTTTGCTTTTGGTCTGCGAGAGGGATACTAACTGCTCAAGCAGCGCTGACGCAGTGAGCGTGTATATCTACTTTCATCGTTGACTTAAGAGCAGAAAAAATTGCAGCCAAGTTTGTCATGGTCGGATTGCCTGATGAGGACAGCATCCGATGAACACTTTTTGCTGGTTTCTCAACGGAGATCGCCAAACCCTCAAACCCCATCGTCGCGTTGACAAGATCGCGCAAGATAAGCTTTGCGGTCTCGGGCTCACCATTCAGAAAAAGCATGATTGCCTCGTTCAACATAGCACAGGCAAACTCAGGATCGCGCTCGACGCGTGCTAAAACCGTTTCTTTAAAATCTCTGGTCAGTGCCATATTCATTACCCCTTGCGTTTGCCTGTCGCTACAATTGATTGAGTTTTTTTGAGTAAATTTGCTTTTGCCTGCTTGTACCCTTTCCACAATTCAACGGCTTTATCAATGTCTCGTTGCTGACCGTTTTTGGAACCGCCGCCCAAGAGCATGATGATCTCAATACCGTCCTTTGCCAGATAAATCCGCCAGCCTGCACCGTAATTAATTTTGTATTCACCAATGCCACGGAACCACTCGACACTGGACAGATTTCCTTGCTGCATCCGGTACTTGGCAGTAGCAACCTTAGCGGCAATATCTGGCGCCAACCCGTCGAACCATTGCGCGTACGGGCTAGATCCGTTATTGAGCAGTAGTTCGAGTACTTGAAAGGCCATGCCGAATAGTAACATAAAAGTATCTTTCTGCATGGGCGAGCCATCACCACCTTGTTAATTAGTTCCTTAACTTATCTGATCGCGCTTGGACAGTTAGTTGCCGCGGCTGACAAATCGGTTGCTCTGTGGGTGCTAGGAACCATATCCTTACCGATATTCGGTTTCATTATTAGCTACATTCGCATCAAAAGTGTTGCCATTGACAAAGATTGGCTTTGATTCAAGCGCAGTCAGTAAGTAACCCCACGACTATTCACCCGCCCCTTACGATACATGTATCGCATTGTTTGAACTTTGAAATTATCTTGATAACAGTTAGAAGGCGGATGTGATAGGGCAGAGCATTCTTAAAATACCTTTCGGTGCTAGCCATTGTTGACCGGCAACCCTACTTGGGTACTAGCCACCTGCGGGTGGCTTTTTAACTCACGCATCAAATGCCCGAGCAGTGTGTAAAACAGTAAATTTAAAAATATATACCCCCAGCCTTTTTACACAGACAACAAAAGGGGGGTGTTTTCTTAGCGATGAACCCACCAGTTCCCGACCGTTTTCAACCGGGGGGGCGTAGTCCGAACGGCATCGTTTGAGCAAATTACAGTGCATAGCCCGGCACAGTGAAGCCGTCGATTTACGGGGTTGGGGGTACGCTGGGCTCAGGGGTAACGGAATTCGATAGGGGGTGGGGCACTCTCAGACCCGCTGTGATGGCTCAGGTATCTAAGTTTTTACGGGTGAGTCAGGAGGTTTAGCCAATACTCGCAACGGCACACAAATAATGCAAATACTGATTGACGCCAATCGAGTAGCGGACTTATAAACATAAGGCATTCTTAAAATGCACTAA
>JAURJT010000009.1 GCA_030832095.1 Gammaproteobacteria bacterium
ATGGGCAACGGCTTAATCGCCGTGCATGCGCTTGATCCAGACGGCGCTGACACAGACGTCTGGAAGTTCAGCGACAAGCTGCACTGCGCTGATTGCAACATCAGTTATAGCGACCCCTTACCCAGCACGTTTTCGTTTAACTCGCCGCTTGGCGCCTGCGAGGCCTGTCGCGGTTTTGGTCGCGTCATCGGGATTGATTTTGGTTTAGTCATCCCCGACGAGAATAAAACCCTGGAAGCTGGTGCCGTGAAGCCCTGGCAAACACCCAGCTACAAAGAGTGTCACGAAGAGATGCTCAAGTACGCCAAACGCGCCAACGTTTCGGTCAACACACCCTGGCGCCATTTGCCCCAAGAGCACAAAGACTGGGTGCTAGATGGCGACCCACTTTGGAAAGGTGGCAGCGGGGCCTGGAAAACCCAATGGTACGGCGTACAAAAGTTCTTTAACTGGCTTGAGACCAAGTCATACAAGATGCATGTGCGGGTGTTGCTTTCAAAATACCGCAGCTATACCCCCTGCCCGACCTGTCGTGGCGCGCGCCTAAAGCCTGATGCGCTGCTCTGGAAAATTGAACACAAATCGATTCAGGATTTGATGTTGACCCCGATCGTTCAACTACGCGCGTTTGCCGATACCCTGAAGTTTGACGGTGGGCTGGATGCCGCCATGGATCTGGTGCTGACCGAAGTCCGCGCACGCCTGAAGTTTTTGTGCGACGTTGGCTTAGGATACCTGACGCTAGACCGCCAAAGCCGCACGCTTTCGGGTGGTGAGGTGCAACGGATCAACCTGACCACTGCGCTGGGCACATCGCTCGTCAATACGCTCTTTGTGCTCGATGAACCCTCGATCGGTCTGCACCCGCGTGACATCCATCGCGTGGTTGAGGTGATGCATCGCTTACGTGACGCAGGCAATACCTTGGTGGTGGTCGAACATGACCCGCAGGTGATGATCGCTGCCGATCGTGTCATTGACGTGGGCCCAGGCCCCGGCGAGCGTGGGGGTCAAATCGTGTTTGATGGCACCCCACTTGAACTGCGGGACGCCACAACCCTAACCGGCAAATACATGGGCGGCCGCATGAAGGTCGAGGCACCCAGGCCTTTACCCGTTGCTGCTAACACTCCTCGCCTGCTGCTTGAAGGCGTGACTGCGAATAATCTCAAAAACGTTTCGATCGAAATCCCCCTTGGTCGCTTAGTCTGTGTCACGGGCGTCTCGGGTTCGGGTAAATCGACCTTGATCCAAGACGTGCTCTACCCAGGTTTGCTCAAAATCATGGGTAAACCCACAGAGTCGCCTGGTGCCTTCGACCGAATCCTTGGCGCCGAACAGTTAGCCGAAGTCGTGATGGTCGATCAGGCCCAGATCGGCAAAACCGCACGCTCAAATCCTGCCAGTTATGTTGGGGCGTTTGACCCAATTCGCAAACTATTTTCTCAAGCGCCCGTTGCACGCGAGCGTGGCTACACCGCCGGCACCTTTAGCTTCAACAGCGGAGACGGGCGCTGCCCGACCTGTGGTGGCACGGGCTTCGAACACGTTGAGATGCAGTTTTTATCCGACATCTATATTCGCTGCCCTGATTGCGACGGCAAACGCTTTAGGCCCGAAGTGCGTGAAGTTGAGATCGAGCACCTTGGCCGGCGTGCGTCGATCGATGCCGTGCTCGATATGACAGTCTCTGAAGCACTTGAGTTTTTTAAAGGGTTGCGCGATGTGCAGCTTGGCCTCGCGCCACTTGAAGATGTCGGGCTTGAGTACGTCAAGCTCGGCCAGCCAGTGCCCACGCTATCGGGTGGCGAGGCGCAACGCTTAAAGCTGGCGGGCCACTTAGCCGAAGCGGCGCGCAGCGGTATTTCAACCGCCAAACTTGCCAAGAAAGGCAGTTTGTTTTTATTCGATGAGCCGACCACCGGTCTGCACTTTGACGATGTCGCGCGCTTAATGCGTGCCTTCAGAAAATTACTCGGTGCTGGACACACACTGCTAATCATTGAGCACAACCTGGATGTGATTCGTGCTGCAGACTGGGTGATTGATTTAGGACCAGAGGGTGGCGATGCTGGCGGTGAGTTGATTGTCTCTGGTAGCCCTGAAACGGTCATGGCACACCCAACTTCGCACACCGGTGCAGCGTTACGCGAGTACGCAGTTGCCATGACACCTGACGCGATTGGCGCGTCAGTGCTCGACGTTCAAGCAACCGACGATCCTCGGCACGCTGCCCGCGCGCTACGCGAACCATTCACTACCGTCCATCTTGACGAGGCAGCTGCGCTCAAAGCCTTGTCCCCTAGCGGGACGCTTGCCGGCCAGACTGATGCAACGTCATTGAATGCGTCCACCCTAACGAGTCGCTCTTCAGGCCGATCACTACAAACCGTCTTAAAAGAAAAACGCCGCGCAGCGAACAGCATTGATATCCTGCACGCGCGCGAACACAATCTTAAAAATATCAGCGTCAGTATCCCGCACGATAAATTCACCGTGATTACAGGGGTATCGGGCTCGGGTAAATCAACGCTGGCCTTTGATATCTTGTTTAACGAAGGTCAGCGCCGTTATCTTGAATCGCTCAACGCCTACGCCCGCGCAATTGTGCAGCCTGCAGGCAAACCCGATGTCGATGCTATTTTTGGTATCCCACCTACGGTGGCAATCGAGCAGCGCACCAGCCGCGGTGGTCGAAAATCGACTGTGGCCACGATGACTGAAATTCATCACTTCTTGCGTCTGTTGTACATGAAGCTAGGCACGCAAATGTGTCCGCAATGTCAGGTCAGTGTTGAACCGCAAAGCGCCGATCAGATTGTGGCCCGGATCATGCGTGACCATAAGGGGCAGCGCATCGGATTGCTGGCGCCCTTAGTGTCAGCACGAAAAGGTTTTTACACAGACCTTGCAAAATGGGCTGCCGGCAAGGGCTACACCCATCTGCGGGTAGATGATGAATTTATTGGCACCGCAAAATGGCCGCGCTTAGATCGCTTTAAAGAACACACCATTGAGTTACCAGTTGCTGACTTGGTTGTCGGTACGGATAACGAAGCACAACTGCGTGAAGGTGTTCGCAGTGCACTTGAACACGGTCAAGGTGTTATGAGTGTGGTGTCGTCGCTCGACCGATTGCACGCAAATATGTCAGCCAAGCTCGATCAAACGCATTTTTCGGTCAAGCGTGCATGTCCAAGCTGTGGCACAAGCTTTCCAGAGCCTGACCCACGTATGTTTTCATACAACTCAAAACACGGTTGGTGCCACGGCTGTTTTGGCACAGGTCTAAAGTTGCAGGGCTTTGACGAAGAGCAAACCGGTGAAGAAACGGCCTGGAACGCTTGGTACGAAGGCGAAACAAGCACCTGCACCAGTTGTCATGGCGCACGCTTAAACCCCGTTTCGCGGGCAGTGCTGTGGCGTGATAAATCGATTGCCGAGCTTGCTGGTTTGGCCGTCTCAGACGCCCATACCTTTTTTACAGCGTTAGTTTTGCGTGGACGCGATGCAGAGATTGCGCGCGACATCTTGTCTGAGATTCGGGGTCGTCTGCAATTTATGCAAGAAGTGGGACTAGGTTACCTGGCGCTCGATCGCGCCGCACCCACGCTGTCTGGCGGCGAAGCGCAGCGCATCCGCCTGGCCGCGCAACTAGGTTCAAACATGCAAGGCGTTTGCTACGTGCTGGATGAACCCACAATTGGCTTACATCCACGCGACAATCGGATTTTGCTTGGGGCCTTGTCACGGCTTGAAAAGAACGGCAACACCTTAGTAGTGGTTGAGCACGACGACGACACCATTCGCCGCGCCGAACACAT
>JAURJT010000050.1 GCA_030832095.1 Gammaproteobacteria bacterium
CAACATAACCGCCACGCGAGAACGTCGAGCCAAACGATTTGCTGCTTGCTGGGCGAACGGAAACGACCAACGGCCTTTTGGATGTTCGCTCTGTTTTTGAGGCTGGATTAGCGATTGTTCAGATGCCAAGGGCACTGCAACAGTCGAATCAAGAAAAGGGTTCATGGCTCTACCTCTAAAAAGAATGACGCGAACCAGTTCTTGGCACAGATGCAGCCAAGACTGTCGCAACGTCATCTTGAGGTTTTTCGTAGTGCTTACGGGGTCAGCGGCAAGGCGCTGTCCACCCGTAATTCAACGTGCTTATTGGGCGCCGGCACTTGCCTCGTGCAGCGCTCGAACGTACTCAGCCACGCCCGTTTGCACGTCGCGCATCTCGGCCTTGTAGCCCGCGGCACGCAGCGCCGATACATCGGCCTGCGTGTAGCTTTGATAACGACCCTTAAGGTCTTCAGGAAACGCCACATAGCGCAGCGAACCGTGCCTCACGAGTTCTTCAAGCGACATCGGCGCTTGCCCGCGCAGCGTACGCATAGTGTTGACTACCGTGCTGGCCACATCGTTAAACGGTTGAGCGCGCCCGGTACCGCAATTGAAAATCCCAGACACTTTTGGGTGATCCAGAAAATGCAAATTAACATCGACGACATCATGCACTGAAATAAAGTCGCGCAACTGGCCGCCATCGGCATAGCCATCCCAGCCACCAAACAAACGGACATGACCCTCGTCGATAAACTGATTCATGTTGTGAAACGCCACCGAAGCCATGCGCCCTTTGTGCTGCTCTTGCGGGCCATACACATTGAAATAGCGCAAACCAACGACTTGCGCAGTCAACGAATCTAAGCGTGCGCGCAACACTTGATCAAATAAAAATTTTGAATAGCCATACACATTCAGTGGCTTTTCATTTTCTAAAGACTCAGCGTAGTGCGGGCCCGCACCATACACCGCCGCCGATGAGGCATATATCAACGGGACTTTATGTGTTTGGCAGTACTCAAACAACTCGAGTGTCACGCGGTAGTTGTTGTCCATCATAAACTGGCCATTGCGCTCGGTTGTATCCGAACAGGCACCCTGGTGAAACACCGCACGCACGCCAGGTAAAAAGCCCTCACGCACGCCGCGACGAAACTCGTCTTTGTGCAGGTAATCGCTAATTTGACCACCCACCAGATTCACGAATTTATCGCCATCCGTCAGATCGTCGACCGCCAAAATATTTGTGATGCCACGGCGATTTAAGCCGCGAATGATATTGCTGCCAATAAAGCCAGCCGCGCCTGTGACAACAATCATGCAAGTTCTCCGGCAGAAACAGTCGATGTCCCTAGTTTACCCACAACGATTCCGCCTGCGCGATTCGCCCAACGCATCGCCTCAGGCCAAGCTACCCCGATTGCGCGCATCACAGCAAGAGTCGCTAACACGGTGTCGCCTGCCCCAGAGACATCAAACACCTCATGCGCCTGGGCATCAACATGATCACTGCCATTCGCAGTAAATAGCGTCATGCCTTGCTCTGAGCGGGTCACTAGCAACGCCTCAAGCTCGAGCTGATCGCGTAAACCTTGCGCGCGTTCTGCCAAATCCGTCTCGCTCGACCAGTGCCCCACAGCCTGCTGCATCTCGCCACGATTCGGGGTGACTAAGGTCGCACCGCGGTAGCGCTGATAGTCACTGCCCTTAGGGTCAACCAAGATCGCGATCCCTTGCATGCGCGCCAAAGTAATCAAGGCCTCGACATGCGCCAGCGCCCCCTTGGCATAATCAGAAAACACCACGACATCATGCTCGGCGAACAAAGGCGCCACTTGCGCCTGCAAGGTATCGAGCAACTGCGCGGTGGGTTTTTCTTCGAAATCGATACGTATCATTTGCTGTTGACGCGCCAGCACACGCATTTTAAGTGTCGTAGGGTGAGCGGCATCCGCGATCAAATGAGCGGTGACGCCGGCCTCTGCCAGCAGCTCATGCACCCGGGTCGCGGCCTCGTCTACCCCCACCAAACCGACCAAGGTGACTTGCGCACCTAAGGCCACGGCATTGCGCGCCACATTGGCAGCACCGCCCAAGCGATCTTCGCGGCGCGCCACGTGCACTACTGGCACAGGCGCCTCAGGTGAGATGCGCTCAACGTCGCCAAACCAATAGCGATCAAGCATCACGTCGCCAACAACCAACACTCGGGCACGGGTCACTGCGTCTTTAGGAAATGTCTTCATGCAAGCTCTTCCATCCGGCGTGGTTTATAAGTTTCCCACGCATTACAACCAGGGCACTGCCAATAATAGCGCCGCGCCTGAAACCCACAACTACGGCAGGTATAGCGATCAAGACGTTGACTATGCTGATTAATCAACCGACGCAACAAGGCCAAATCGGCACCTGGGATTGGGCTTTCAAGCGGTGTCTGATTGGCCTCAGAATGTGCCAGCTCGGCTTCAAGCAAGCGATCAAGACCGAGTAGCGAGGGGTTTGCCTGCAATGCCTGTCGCGCAAACGCCCAGGCGACGTCAACGCCCTCTTGGGCTCGCAGTGCTCGAAAGACCACGTTAAACAAATCCAGAGACGGGTATTTTTCGTGATGCGACAATAACAACGCCAAGCCCTGCGCAGACTCTTGGGTTTGAGAAAAATTTTGCAACAGTTGCTCGGCAACCAACCCCGCAAATTCGGGCGATTGGTCGAGCACCATTTGAAAATACTGCCGTTGTAAGAGCGTTTGTTGCGCAGAGCCTGCTATCGAGGCGTGAATCATCGTCACACGAACGCTCGCGGCTGAAGCCGAGCCTGCCTCGCGTGCCTTGGCCGCCCGCTCTGCCTGTTTCAAGGCCTCTTGCGCTTGCTCGACCAACGGGGGCTTACTCGCAAGTGCCACCTGAGCGAGTTCGCAGTAGTAGTGCACCAACTGTGGCACAGGTTCATCTACCAACTTTCTGAGGCTTTCAACGGCTTGAATCGCACGCGTCCAGTCGTGTTCAGATTCGTAGATTCGAATCAAGGCGCGTAACGCCGCTAAACCAAAGCTTGTATCTTTGAGTACCGTAAAGGCCTCTTCAGCACGATCAAGCATGCCTGCCTTGAGATAATCTTGTGCCAGTTCATGTTGCGCATGCTCGCGCTGACTAATGGGTAAATCGGCACGCGACAGTAAACTTTGGTGCACGCGAATGGCGCGCTCCATTTCGCCGCGGCGGCGAAACAAGCTACCTAAAGCAAAGTGAAGCTCGGTCGTTTCGGGATCAAGCTTGGCCACCTCAACGAAAGCGTCGATGGCGCGATCAGGCTCTTCATTGAGCAAAAAATTTAAACCGCGAAAATACGAATCGGGCAGATTACGCGTTTCAGACAATATCTGCCGAATATCGAAGCGCGCAGCCATCCACCCTAACGCGAACAACAACGGTACAAAAATCAGCCACCAAGACTCAAAATCCACGCGGTGTTCCTAAGGTCAAATAATGAGCGCGCAACGTCTGCTGACACTTACGCGGCAAAAAATACCAGCGTCAAATCGGCGACAAAGGCACCAAGGCATCAGGCGAAAGCGGTGCAGTACCCTGTGGGTTCACTGCAGCCTGTATGCGCTCAAGGTCTTTTTTAAGACGCACCACCTCGCGTCGGCGACGGATGTAACCAGGCACTGTCAGCAACAACCCAAACAATGTGCCAAGCACAAAGGTTGAAAGCATCACGACAATCAGCGGAACGCTTTGAAGCGCCCAGGTGCCATAAAACGTCACCCCAACTGGGTCAGTGTTTTTTAAGGCAAACATTAAGACAGCAACAAAAACAATCAAGCGTAAAGCCCAGACAAGGTAGCGCATGGCTGATGCTCCAAAGTGCAAAAGTCGATTGTAAGCGTCCTGCCGTTTCGGCGCATAAAAAAACCGCCTTTCGGCGGTTTTTCTAATAAATCAATGGTCTGTCGCAGCTGTTGGGTCGGTGCTAGGTTCACCGCCATTCAAGTCGACACGTTCACGCAACTCTTTACCGGCCTTGAAGTGCGGCACCTGCTTGCCTGGTACCAACACTTGTTCGCCCGATTTGGGGTTGCGCCCGACGCGTGGTGCGCGTTCAGACAGCGAAAAGCTGCCAAAACCACGGATTTCAATGCGTTGACCTTCGGCTAACGCCTCGGTCATGGCATCGAGCACCGTTTTAACAGCGTAATCGGTGTCACGAGCGGCCAGCTGTGTGTAGCGGGCCGCCAGCGCAGCGATAAGTTCAGACTTAGTCACTGGGATTATTCAGTGTCACGAGCCTGATCGAGCTTGGCCTTGAGCAACGCGCCCAAATTGGTTGTGCCCGACGATGCACTCGACTCTGAAATACGCTGCATGGATTCTGCAGTATCTGCTGTATCACGCGCTTTGATCGACAACTGAATCTGACGCGTCTTACGGTCAACGTTGATGATCATTACTTCGATGTTGTCGCCAGCCTTAATCGCTGTGGTTGCGTCTTCAACGCGGCCTGTCGCAATCTCAGACGCACGCAGATAACCCTCAACTTCGAGCGACAGAGTTACAGTCGCGCCCTTGGCTTCGACCGACTTAACGGTGCCAGGTACAACAGCACCTTTGTCGTAGGTTGACACGTAGTTGTTGAATGGGTCGCCTTCAAGCTGTTTCACGCCAAGCGAAATACGCTCTTTGTCAGTATCGATCCCCAACACGGTGGCATGAAGCTCGTCACCTTTTTTGAAGTTACGAACGGCTTCTTCACCAGTTTCAGTCCAAGACAAATCAGACAAGTGCACCAAACCATCGATGCCACCTGGCAAGCCAACAAACACGCCGAAGTCAGTGATTGACTTGATCGCGCCTGAAACTTTGTCGCCACGCTTGAAGTTAGAGGCGAACTCTTCCCAGGGGTTTTGACGGCATTGCTTCATGCCCAACGAAATACGGCGGCGATCTTCGTCGATTTCAAGAACCATGACTTCGACTTCTTCGCCCAAGGTCACGACCTTGCGTGGATCAACGTTTTTGTTGGTCCAATCCATTTCAGACACGTGTACCAAGCCTTCAATACCAGCTTCGACTTCAACGAATGAGCCGTAGTCGGTGAGGTTGGTGACTTTACCGAACAGACGTGTGTGCTGTGGGTAACGGCGTGCGAGACCCACCCATGGATCTTCGCCAAGCTGTTTGACGCCCAAGGACACACGGCTTTTTTCTTGATCAAACTTAAGAACTTTTGCTTCGACTTCTTGGCCAACAGCCAACACTTCAGACGGATGACGCACGCGACGCCATGCCATGTCAGTGATGTGCAACAGACCGTCGATACCACCGAGGTCAACGAACGCGCCGTAATCGGTGATATTTTTAACCACGCCCTTAACGATCGAACCTTCTTGCAGGTTTTCAAGCAGCTTCTGGCGATCTTCACCCATGCTGGCTTCGAGCACAGCACGACGCGATACCACCACGTTGTTGCGCTTGCGATCAAGCTTGATGACCTTGAACTCCATGGTCTTGCCTTCGAACGGCGTTGTGTCTTTCACAGGACGCAGATCAACCAGCGAGCCTGGCAAGAAGGCACGAATGCCTGCAGTCATGACAGTCAGGCCGCCTTTGACTTTACCGGTGATGGTGCCGGTAACCAGTTCGTTTTTCTCGAGTGATTTTTCGAGT
Organism: Gammaproteobacteria bacterium; assembly: GCA_030832095.1. GTDB lineage: Bacteria > Pseudomonadota > Gammaproteobacteria > Burkholderiales > Burkholderiaceae_B > Zwartia > Zwartia planktonica. The sequence continues at coordinate 5,652 of JAURJT010000050.1, forward strand.
GACAGCCAGGCCGACAGGCGCTTGGCGCGATCACGAGACAGCACGGTGTCACCGTAGCCGTTTTCGAGCGAATCAATGGCAACAGATACAAAATCGCCAGGTTTGACTTCGAGCTCGCCTTGATCGTTTAAGAATTCTTCAAGAGGAATCAGTGCCTCAGACTTCAGGCCGGCGTTTACCACCACAAAATTATGGTCAATACGCACGACTTCGGCAGAGATGACCTCGCCGGACTTCATATCTTGCTTTTCGATACTTGCTGCAAACATCGCTGCGAAGCTTTCGCCTGCATCGGTTGAGAGTTGTTGAGTTGACATGTGAAGGAGATCCAGGTGGCCTTGGGGGCCGGGTTACACGCCGTTCAGAGTGCAGTTGCTGCATGCCAGGCAAAGTTTGCCGAGCGAACAGCCCCTACGCCTTTGCGGGTGGGGTTGGTAGAACCCTTGACCACAGGTCAAGGACGTTTTGCACCGTTTGCTCGATTGTCAGTTGCGACGAATCGACCACGTGTGCGTCTGGTGCTGGTACAAGTGGCGCAACGGCACGTTCAATATCACGTGCATCACGCTCGCGCATATCAGCGACAAGGTCGTCTAGATTAGCAGAAATTCCCTTTTCGATCAACTGCTTACAGCGACGCTCGGCGCGTGCCTGCGCGTCGGCCACTAAAAATATCTTCAGGGGGGCGTCTTTGAAAACGATCGTCCCCATGTCGCGACCATCTGCCACCAAGCCGGGCGCCTGCCGAAACGCTCTTTGCCGTTCAAGCAAGGCCTGACGCAGGGCAGGGTTAGGCGCCAGACGTGAGGCGAGGTTGCCCACATGCTCTTGGCGGATGAGCTCAGACACCTCAAGACCAAACAGCGTCACCCCTTTAGGATGAAAACTGACCTCAAGTTGTTGCCCTGCCCGCGCAACCGCTGGTGTGTCTTCAGGAGCGATCCCCTGCTGCAACACCGACAAAGCGGTCAAGCGGTATAAAGCCCCACTATCGAGCACGCCCCACCCTAAGGCTTTTGCGACTCGATGGGCGACCGTCCCTTTACCTGACGCGGTCGGGCCATCAATGGTAATCACCGGGCTGAGCGCGCTCAAGTCAACAGACCTTTAAACACATCAAAATAGGTCGGAAACGTTTTGCTGACGCAGCCCGGATCCATGATCCGCACGGCAGCGGGCCCAAACGCAGCAAGAGAAAAACACATCGCCATGCGGTGATCATCGTAGGTGTCGATTGACGCGTCGCGCCACTGACCCGCCTCGATCGGCGAAACTCGCAACCAATCGGGGCCGCTTTGCACTTGCGCACCAAGCTTTTGCAACTCGGTTTGCATGGCAGCGATTCGATCGGTTTCTTTGACGCGCCAACTACCAATATTGCGCAAGGTACACGGCCCATCGGCAAATAACGCCAACATGGCTGCCGTCATCGCGGCATCCGGAATTAAATTAAAGTCAGTGTCAAACGCTTTGAGACGCTGGCCTTTAGCTAGGTCGACACCCGACACCTCAATTGAGGCGACCTCGCGCTTGACGTGCGCGCCCATGGCTTGCACGGTATCCGCAAACGCCACATCACCTTGAATACTTCCTTGACCCACCCCCAGCACACGAATCGGCCCAGCACCCAACGCCCCCATCGCCAAAAAATAAGAGGCTGAAGACGCATCGCCCTCAACAAAAATCTGCCCAGGAGAAGAGTACGCGGCTTGCGCGGGCACGACGAATTGCTGCCAGCCGTTACGCTCGACCTGCACACCAAAACGCGCCATCAGGTTTAAGGTAATGTCGATATAGGGCTTTGAAATCAGTTCGCCAAGCACTTCAATGACAAGTGGTCGCCCAGAGCGGGCAACCGCCAAGGGCGCTGCCATCAACACTGCAGTCAAAAACTGACTGGACACCGAACCCTGCACGCGCACGCGATCATTCAATGCGCCGGGCGGAGAAATCAGAAGCGGTGGATAGCCTTCTTGACCCGTGTAGGTGAGATTGCCACCTAGGTCGCGCAGGCCATCGACTAAATCCCTGATTGGGCGCTCGTGCATGCGCGGCACACCCGACAGGCCATAGTGCCCCCCCATCAGTGCCAACACCGCCGTCAACGGGCGAATCGCAGTACCGGCATTACCCATAAACAAGTCAGCCTTCTCGACCGAAAACCTCGACACCCCTTGCACCGTCACTGAATCGGCGGTGTGGCGCGTCACTTGAACACCGAGTTGCTGCAAAGCGTTAAGCATCACCGTCGTATCGTCTGACGCTAGCAAGCCATCAATACGTGTCGAACCCAGCGCCAGCGCCGCTAAAAGCAATACACGATTTGAAATACTTTTTGAGCCAGGCAGCTCGACGTCGCCTCGCGCGTGTTTGACATGCGGCAAATCAAGATACGCAGCAACACTCACGATTGCTGCCCTACCCAGTCGCGGCGCGCCTGCGCAGCCACTTCTAGCATGTCTTGCAGGTAGGCGTAATCACCTGTGTTTAAAGCATGCTCGGCGCGCTCAAGCACTTTTCGAAAGCTCGCGATTTCGGTTTGCATCGCTTGACGGTTAGCCTCAAAAATATCGCGCCACATTTCAGGTGAACCTTGCGCGACGCGTGTGAAATCTCTAAAGCCAGAACCAGCAAGCTCAAGTTTCAATGCCGCGTCGTCGCTTTGCGTCAAATGTTGCATAAACAGTGCCGCCACCCAATGTGGCATATGGCTGATCGCAGCCACCGCAGCGTCGTGTTGCGCTGGGTTAAGCATGACTAGGTTTGCCCCACAGGCCCGCCAGGCGCCTTGCACCCGTGCAATATCCTGAGGATGATTTTCGACTAAGGGGGTGAGCACAACACGCTTACCTTGGAAGAGACGCGCTTGAGCCGCTTGGGGACCCGTTTCGTGCGAACCGGCCATCGGGTGGCTAGGTACAAACTGGGCAATACGGTCTTGCAGGCCCTCACGTGCGGCCTCGATCACGTTTTGCTTTGTGCTACCACCATCGGTAATCACGGCCTTTGGGTTCAGTGTTGGCTTGAGTCCCGCAAAAATTGCAGCAAAGGCCCCAACTGGGGCTGCAACAAAAATAAAATCTGCGCGCTGCGCGGCCTCTTCGAGGCTGACAGCTTCGTCAATCAAACCCAAGCGCACGGCCTCTTGCAAAGTTTGAGGTCTACGCCCAGCGCCCAACACGCGCCCCACACAACCTGCTTGGCGCAACGCTGCCGCAAACGACCCACCAATCAAACCAACACCAACAATCGCTAAGGTTGAAATATGAAAAGGCTCGGATTTAGTCACTGCGGTCATTTTGCGTCAGCCTGCACAATCGCCGTCAAAGCGTCTAAGAATATTTGATTTTCGTGTGGCAAACCAATCGAGACACGCAACCACTCGGGTAAACCGTCGCCTGCAACCGGGCGCACAATCACGCCGCGCTTGAGCAACTCAAGATTGACGCGCGCCGCATCGCCGACCTTCACAAGCACAAAATTGGAGTAGCTCGGTATAAAGGTCAAACCTAGCTTGGTAAAGCCAAGTTGTAGTTGCTGCTTGCCATCACGATTGACCGCAAAACTTTTCGCCAAGAACTCGGTGTCTTGCAGCGCTGCAATGGCTGCGGCCTGGGCCAACGAGTTCACGTTAAAAGGTTGGCGCACGCGATTCATCAAATCGGTAAGCGTCGGTTGCGCAATCGCATAGCCCACACGCAAGCCGGCCAACCCATAGGCCTTTGAAAAACTGCGCGACACAAGCAAGTTTGCGTAACGCCTGACTAAGCCCACACTATCGACTCGCAATTCGGGCTCAAGAAACTCGTTATAAGCCTCATCGAGCACAACCGTCACGCGCGTACCGTGACGTTGGGCCACCGCCGCAAGAAACGCCTCAAGCTGTGCGTTGGGCAGATACGTGCCAGTTGGATTATTTGGATTGGCAATGAAGACAACACGCGTCGTGTCATCAATTGCCTCAAGCATCGCAGGCAAATCGTGACCAAAGTCTTTCGCCGGCACGACCAAATGGCGTGCGCCGCGCGCTTGTGTGGCCAGCCGGTACACCACGAAGGCATGCTGCGCATACACTACCGAGCTGCCGGGCTCGAGCAAGGCCGAGGCAACGAGTTCAAGAATATCGTTTGACCCATTACCAAGCGTTAACCAATTCTGTGGCACCGACCAGCGTGCAGACAAGGCCTGTTTCAAGTCAAAACCGGCGGGATCAGGATAGCGGCCTAACTGAGCTGTAGCGGCCACAATTGCCAAGCGGGCAGATTCAGGCATACCCAACGGATTTTCGTTTGAAGCAAGCTTCACGATCTGCTTGGGATCAAGACCAAATTCACGCGCCAGCTCTTCGATTGGCTTACCGGCTTGGTAAGGCGCAATCGCGGCAACATGAGGCGGAGCAATTAATACCGAATCTTTAGACGACATAAAAGTGACACCAACAGGGATCAAACAGAGAGAGACTTAAACGGTTGAACCGTACCTAACCAAGACAGCAAGCCTGACGTAACAACGCTCGCCGTTTATTGCGCAGGATACGAACCCAACAACTTATAAAAAGCACACTGTTGTTCGAGCGTAGCAAGCGCTTTTTGGACGGGAGCATCATCGCAATGCCCTTCGAGATCAACGTAAAAATAGTATTCCCATTGACCCGTACGCGCAGGGCGTGATTCAAAACGCGTCATGGACACACCATTCGCTGACAAGGGGGCGAGCATTTCATAGACCGCACCAGCCCGATTTGCGACGGCAAGAATTAAACTGGTTTTATCGCGCCCACTAGGCAAGATCGCCAGCTGACCAATCGCCAAAAAGCGCGTACGGTTTTGCGAGTCGTCTTGAATACCCGCTGCCAAGACTTGCAAGCCCCAAGCACGGGCTGCAATGTCGCTTGCGATTGCAGCGATAGAGGGATCAAGCGAAGCCAGGCGCGCGGCCTCAGAGTTGCTAGAGACTGGTTCGCGCTTAATACCGGGATACTCGCGGTTTAACCAGCTTTGGCACTGAGCCAAGGCTTGGGGGTGCGCCATAATCTTAGTGACACCGGTCATGTCGCCATTTTTTGCCAACAAGCAATGGCGAATCAGCAACGAGCGCTCACCTAAAATTCGTAACGATGACCCCAGCAACAAATCAAGCGTGCGATTGACTGCCCCTTCAGTTGAGTTTTCAACAGGCACCATACCAACTTGCGCCGCACCTGCCTCAACCGCACGAAACACTTCATCAAACGAGGCACAGGGCATGCCGGTGACCGAATGCCCAAAATGCTCAAAGGCAGCTTGCTCAGAAAACGAACCTGCAGGCCCCAAAAAAGCGACCGTCAACGATTGTTCAAGTCCGCGACAAGCTGAAATGATTTCAGTCCAGACCGAGGACACAGCCTCGGTAGGCAAAGGCCCGCGATTCAAGGTTTGCAATTGTCTGATCACCTGCGCCTCGCGCTCGGGGCGCAGCACAGGGCCTTGCGCATTGAACGCATGTTTGAGCTCACCCACCTCTTGAGCGGTGCGTGCACGCCGGTTCAATAGATCAAGAATCTCAGCATCGATCTGATCAATCCGCTGACGTAGCGGCAACAACTTAGCTTGAAATGACTCATCCATGCGCTTTCTCAAAATCCTTTAGATAGTCAATCAGTGTCAGCACGCCCTCAAGCGGCATCGCGTTATAAATCGAAGCACGCATGCCACCCACCGATTTGTGCCCCTTTAACTGCATCAGACCACGAGCCTGAGCACCTTGCAAGAAATCTGTGTCAAGCGCTACGTCTGGTAAAAAAAATGGCGCATTCATGCGCGAGCGCACCGCACCGTGTACCGGCAAGCGATAAAACTCGCTTTGCTCAAAGAAACCATAGAGCGCCTTTGCCTTGGCAATATTCAGTTGCTCAATCTTTGCAAGACCGCCCAGCTTTTTAAGCCATTTAAACACTAAGCCCGCCATGTAAATAGCATAGGTTGGGGGTGTATTAAACATCGACTGTTGCGCTGCGACATTGGCATAATCAAACGCCGACGGGCAAATCGGCAACGCGTGACCAATCAAATCACGCCGCACAATCACAATCGTCAGGCCGGCTGGGCCCGCGTTTTTTTGCGCTCCAGCAAAGATCATGCCGGTTTGTTCAACTTGAAAGGGGCGTGACAAAAAATGCGAAGACGCATCCACGACCAAGGGCACCTCAGGCGCCCCTAAACTTGCCATGTCAGGCCAAGCCATGGTTTCAACGCCACCAATCGTTTCGTTGCTGCACAGGTGCAAGTAGGCCGCATCTTTACGTACCTGCCAGGTATCAAGCGCAGGCACCCAAGTAAACGGTTGTTGTTGCACGCCGTCAATGACCGCAGGCGCTGCACTGCTTGCCGCAATGCGGGCATCGCCATAGCGTTGACATTCTTGGTGAGATTTGACCGACCAAATGCCGGTCACAACAAAATCAGCTTTGGGCTGAGCGACGCGCCCTAGTAAATTCAACGGCACAATCGCATTTTCAGCGGTCGCGCCGCCTTGCATAAACAAGATTTCGTAATCGGTCGGTACAGCCAAGAGCTCACGAAGATCAGCCTCAGCTTCGGTATAAATCTGTATGAACTCACGACCGCGATGACTCATTTCCATGACAGACATGCCACTGCCATGCCAGTCGAGCATCTCTGCGGCCGCGTGCTGCAAGACCTCTTCGGGCATAACCGAAGGGCCTGCGGCAAAATTCCAGGGGCGTGCCATATTAAGACCCTGACCCTGCCTCGTCGGGTGTGCCTGCTGCATTTGCGTCAGGTGTTGTGCCTTCAACTGAGGGGTCATCACCTTCGTCATCTACATCGCTTTCAACCACGCGTCTGACGCCCGACAACATACTGCCATCGTCAACACTAATCAACGTGACGCCCTGAGTGGCGCGACCCATTTCACGAATGCCAGCGACGGGTGTACGCACTAAGACGCCGCCCGTTGTGATCAACATAATCTGATCGGTGGCATTGGCCAACACCGCCCCCACCACCTTGCCATTACGGGCAGACGTTGAAATCGCGATCATGCCTTTGGTACCGCGGCCATGGCGCGTGTATTCGCTAATGGGGGTGCGTTTACCAAAGCCATTTTGCGTCGCGGTAAGCACCGTTTGAGTTTCGTCGCCTGCCACCAACATGGCGATCACAGTTTGACCCTCTTCAAGCTGCATACCGCGCACGCCACGAGCGTTACGCCCCATCGGACGCACGTCGTTTTCGTCAAAGCGCACGGCCTTGCCCGAGTCAGAGAACAACATGACATCATGCTTGCCGTCAGTCAGCTCAGCCCCGATCAAGAAGTCGCCTTCATCGAGGTCAACGGCGATGATGCCGGCCTTGCGTGGATTTGAGAAGTCAGACAGAAGGGTCTTTTTAACCGTACCGCGCGAGGTTGCCATAAAGATGGTTTGATCATCGCTGAATGCCTTGATCGGCAAGATGACTGTGATCTTTTCACCATCAACAAGCGGGAACATATTGACGATGGGGCGACCGCGCGACGTTGAGGTACCTTGCGGGACTTCCCAGACCTTGAGCCAGTAGAGGCGGCCCCGATCAGAGAAGCACAACAAGAAGTCGTGCGTATTGGCCGTGAACAACTGGTCAATCCAGTCGTTTTCTTTGGTGGCTGCAGCCCGTTTGCCACGACCGCCGCGACGTTGCGCGCGGTATTCAGACAGGGGCTGGCTTTTAATGTAACCACTGTTAGACAGCGTCACCACCATATCAACAGGTGTGATCAAGTCTTCGGTATCAAGATCGGTTGCGTTCAGTTCAATATCCGAACGACGTGCATCTTTGGCATTGATCGAGAACTCGGTCTTGATTGCCTGTAACTCTTCACTAATAATCACAGTGATACGCTCAGGACGCGCCAGGATATCGAGCAAGTCAGAGATCGTATCCATCACGCCCTTGTACTCGCTGACGATCTTGTCTTGCTCAAGGCCGGTCAAGCGTTGCAGACGCATATTCAAAATTTCTTGCGCCTGAGTTTCACTCAAGCGGTATTGACCATCGTCTTGCAAACCGAAGGTCTCGGGCAAATTATCTGGCCGATAGGCAGCACGCCCGCCTACCGCTTCAGTATCCGCACGCGACAGCATTTCGCGCACCAAAGACGAATCCCAAGATTTATCCATCAAATCCTGACGCGCCACCGGTGGCGTTGGTGCGGCCTTGATGATACGAATGAACTCGTCAATATTGGCGAGCGCCACGGCCAAGCCCTCAAGCACGTGTCCACGTTCGCGCGCTTTGCGCAACTGAAACACTGTGCGGCGCGTGACGACTTCGCGGCGGTGCGACAAAAAGTACTCGACCATCTGCTTTAAGTTCAGCAAACGCGGCTGGCCATCGACTAAGGCCACCAAGTTCATACCAAAGGTATCTTGCAGTTGGGTGTGCTTATAGAGATTGTTGAGCACTACCTCAGGGACTTCACCGCGCTTAAGCTCGATCACCAGACGCATACCGTCTTTATCGGACTCGTCGCGAATATCTGAGATGCCTTCTATTTTCTTTTCGTTGACGAGCTCGGCGATACGTTCTTGCAAGGTCTTTTTATTGACCTGGTAGGGCAAGGCGTCGACCACGATTGACTGGCGATTGGTGGCAAAGTCTTCAAAGTGTGTTTTGGCGCGCATAATGACACGCCCGCGACCCGTACGGTACCCCTCGCGCACACCGACGATGCCGTAGATGATGCCACCCGTCGGAAAATCAGGCGCTGGGATCAGTTCAATTAGCTCGTCGATGGTGCATTCAGGGTTGCGCAAGCAATATAAGCAGCCGTCTACAACTTCAGCCAGGTTGTGAGGGGGGATATTAGTGGCCATCCCCACCGCAATGCCTGAGCTGCCGTTCACCAATAAGTTAGGTAGGCGCGAAGGCAAGAGCAACGGCTCGTTTTCACTGCCATCATAGTTAGGGCCGAAATCAACTGTTTCTTGATCAATGTCAGCTAACAGCTCGTGCGCAATTTTTGACAGGCGAATTTCGGTGTAACGCATCGCAGCAGCGTTATCGCCATCAATCGAGCCAAAGTTACCCTGACCATCCACTAACATATAGCGTAGTGAAAAATCTTGCGCCATACGCACGATCGTGTCATAGACCGCCTGGTCACCATGCGGATGGTATTTACCGATCACATCACCGACAATACGGGCCGACTTTTTGTAAGCGCGATTCCAGTCATTGTTGAGTTCGTGCATCGCGAACAAGACACGGCGGTGGACAGGCTTGAGACCATCCCGGACATCCGGGAGTGCGCGCCCTACGATCACGCTCATTGCGTAATCGAGATAACTGCGGCGCATTTCTTCTTCCAGTGAGATCGGAAGCGTTTCCTTGGCGAAGGAATCCATAAGCTGATGGTGGATAAACAGGGAGGGCAAAACCCGAAAACGGGGCGGAAAGACGAGCTAAAGGTAAACCTTGGATTCTACACCGCCCGCCTCTTGTATGATCTGTTTGAGAGATCCGAGTCTCGAATACCCTCTGTGTAGACAAAAGCCGTTGGATGGGAGAAATCCAATCCCACCCAAAAAAGTCTAGGGCAGCCCAAAAAGGCATGGTTTTGGCGAAAACACGACGCTTGTTGCCAAAAACCAACAAGAAACACCGAAGAAGCGTAGAAATCCGACTATGAAAGCAAGCCGAACTCAAGAAGTCTGACAAAAGTTCAACAAATAGCTTAAGATTCAACACAGCACGCAAAAGATCGGGCTAGTGATGTTCGGGTAGTTTGAACGTTGTTGTACTAACTTAATTTTTTGATGTATTTATTTGCGGCGGGGGTTCGCTGCGAGTCACTTATCCAGCTACAAGCTCATCGAGGAGAATTATGAACAAGACCTCTAAAATCGCTCTGGCACTTGCCTTTGCAGCCGTCACCGCCTCAGGCGTTGTTTCCGCACAAGCGGTTGACAACTGGCGTAATGGCACCAACGAATTAACTTGGAAAAACGGCACCAACGAACTTTGCTGGCAGAATAACTTCTGGACACCTGCAACAGCTGCTGCTGACTGCGGTAAGCCAAAAGCCAATCCAGTCGCCGACAAAATTTCGATCAAAGCCACGTCTTTGTTTGACTTTGACAAGGCAATCGTTAAGCCAGAAGGCAAAAAACTGCTCGACCAAGTTGTCGCTCAGCAAAAAGCCATCAAACTCGAAACCATCATTGCTATCGGTCACACTGACTCGATCGGCTCAGATGCATACAACCAAGGCTTGTCAGAGCGCCGCGCCGCTGCTGTTAAAGCTTACTTGGTTACCCAAGGCATCGATGCAAACCGCATCACTGCTTCTGGTAAAGGCAAATCACAACCTGTTGCTGACAACAAAACAGCAGCTGGTCGTGCAGCTAACCGCCGCGTAGACGTCGAAATCATTGGTAGCAAGGGTTAATCTCCCTACCATTGGCTGAGTAGCACCGCCTTGTGCGGTGTGCTTTGACTAGAAAGGCCTCGCTTGCGGGGCCTTTTTTTATGACGTTCACGGATCCAAAATCATGACAACCCACACCACACCTTCAAGCAATGTCGACCAAGCCGAACTCGATAAATTCAGTGCACTGGCTTCGCGTTGGTGGGATCCGAATAGCGAGTTCAAACCGCTGCATGCGATCAACCCTTTAAGGCTGAACTGGATTAAAGAGCTAGTGGGTGGCCTGGAAGGTAAAAAAATACTCGATGTCGGCTGTGGTGGTGGGATTTTGGCTGAAAGTATGGCCGTGGCCGGCGCTGACGTCACAGGTATTGACCTGGCCGACAAATCATTGAAAGTGGCGCAGCTGCATGGCCTTGAGTCAGGCGTACCTGTCACCTACCGCAGCATTAGCGCCGAAGATATGGCTGCTGAGCAACCGGCACAATTTGATATCGTCACCTGCATGGAGATGCTAGAGCACGTGCCTGACCCAGGCTCGATCGTGCGGGCCTGCTCAACCTTGGTCAAGCCTGGTGGCTGGGTATTTTTTTCAACGCTGAACCGCAATCCAAAATCGTTTCTGTTTGCCATTATCGGTGCTGAATATGTGCTGCGCTTATTGCCACGCGGCACCCATAGCTGGCGCAGTTTTGTACGGCCCAGCGAACTGTCTGCCTCGGCGCGAGCAGCCGGCCTGACCACACAGCAACTCATGGGTATGACCTACAACCCCTTCACTGAGCACTACTCGCTTAACCACGACACCAGCGTCAATTACCTGATGGCCACAAAAAAATGACAGCCTTGATTTTGTTTGATTTTGACGGCACCTTAGCCGATACCGCGCCCGATCTGGGGGCTGCTGCAAACCGCCAGCGCATACGCGCAGGGCTTGAGCCCTTGCCGCTTGAAGTCCTACGCCCCTACTCTTCAGCAGGTGCACGCGGGCTGTTGCGTTGCGCGTTGAACTTGATGCCCACAGATGAAGCCTACGAGGCGCATCGGGTGCAGTTTTTAAAAGACTACGAAGCGGCCATGACGGTTGATACCTGTTTGTTTGATGGCGTGCCCGAGCTACTGGCGCAGATTAAAAATGAAGGCATGGCTTGGGGAATTGTGACCAACAAAGCTACCTATTTAGCAACACCGATCGTGAAAGCGCTGGGCCTGGCGCAAGAGTGCGCGGTGCTAGTGTGTGGCGATACAACCGCGCACTCTAAGCCCCACCCTCTTCCGCTGTTACATGCCGCGCAGCAAGCCGGCTATGACGTTGAGCGTTGCTTGTATGTGGGCGACGACCTGCGCGACATACAAGCCGCACAAGCTGCTGGCATGCCTTCGATTGCTGCGGCCTACGGCTATTGCGGGCCCGAGCACCCCCCCGAAACCTGGCAAGCCGATCATTGCGCCTACTCGGCTCGGGATATGTGGCCTGCGATTCAGCAATTGATGCGTTAGTTGCTGATCTTAGGCAAGAAGATTTACAACAAATCACAATCACCAAACTCTTTTACATCTTTGTTGTCTGAATGTGACGGTTGTTCGTCTACAATCGTATTACTGGGGCCGATCCGGATTCGACGTGGGTCGCGAAACAGTGCAGGGCATGCCGAGCCCCAGTTCGCTCGTAAATCCACTGGAAACACTATAAACGCCAACGACGAGCGTTTCGCTCTGGCCGCTTAAGCGGTAGAGCCGCTGCACTGATTTGTCTTTGGGTCAGGTAGAGAAATCTACAGCAGCGTCATTTACAAAGAATCGGCGGTTGGCGGGTCACTCGTCAACTTCTTAAATCCAAGTGAATCGCCAAGGTCCGGCCTGTCGTTTGGCAAAGTCCAAGGTTAAATTCAAAATGAAACGACTACGCATGTAGAACTGCCTGCAGAGGGCTCGCGGACGGGGGTTCAATTCCCCCCGGCTCCACCATTACCGCACATACCAACCCTTCGGGGTTGGTATTTTTTTGCCTACAGGTTTGGGTTCATGCGGGTCTGTGGGGAGTGTTGCGGACTGCGGAGACAGGGGTTCGAGGCGGTAAAAGTGAAGGTTTTGTCTCTGGGGGCGGATAGTCTCTGTGAGTCTGCTGTGTGGATATGGGTCGAAGTCCGCGAGTGGTTTTTGGTAAACCTATAAAAATCAATAGGTTACTTGCGGACTGATCGAGCGAGTTTTTCTGTGGCATTGGGTAGTGAAAGAGACTGCAATGCGGAGGTATGGCGTCTGGTGAGA
>JAURJT010000051.1 GCA_030832095.1 Gammaproteobacteria bacterium
AGCGTCTTGCCGACATACATGAGATATTCCCCAGAGGCTAACCCCTAGGAAATTACCCAAAAATGAAGAATTTGTATTCAAGTCGGCACCAAATAAAATCGACCGCTAAGCCGCGCCAATACTGGCTCTTACTGAAAATTTACCCGGTTTAACCGGACACTAGTGAGTTTTTTACTATTCTTAAAAAATCGTCTATTTTGATTTGACGTTACCATACTCAATAATCGTTGGGCCTGTGATCCTCCAGCAACATAGAACGTCCAGAGAGTGCGTGCGCGCGACTTCAGCAACAAGAGCGTAGGCAGCGATGGCCGTTCGAGGGACACGCAGTCACCACACTCGCTTCATCCAAAGACGGAGTCATCCATGAAAAAAAACAGTGTTTTTATCAACATTACCAGTAAATTAGGTTCGATGGCCGTTTTCGGCACCAGCGCTTTACTGGTACTTTTTGTATTAGCCGCCCACACGCGGTCGGTGGCGCAAACAGGCTCAGCAACCAATTTTCCTGACCGCCAAGTCAGAATTATGGTGCCGTTTCCGGCCGGTGGGGCATCAGATATCGTCGCACGACTCTTTGCTAAAGAGCTTGGCGAAACCTGGAAGCAAACCGTATTGGTCGAAAACAAACCCGGCGCCTCTGGGCACCTTGGGGCGCAATATGTTGCCAACGCCAAGCCCGATGGTCACACACTCGTTCTTGCCGACATGAGCACTTTCACCATGAGCCCAGCTCTGATGCCAGGGCTCAGCTACAACCCAGGCAAAGAACTCACACCCGTGGTGATTGCAACCTTCTCACCTCATATCTTTGTTGTCAAAAATCAAATGCCGGTCAAAAACTTCGATGAATTCATTGCTTACGCGAAGGCCCAAAAGCACCCCTTAAGCTTTGGGGCAACGCTGGGAACCTCAACGCATTTAGCAGGTGTTGTCATGAGTAAGGGCCTCGGCTTTGAGATGAATTTTATTGGCTACAAAGGTGGTGCTCAGGTCGTCAGCGATTTGGCGGGCGGTCAAATCGACACAGCTCTCAATAGTTTTTTAGCGACTTACGGTATGGTCAAAGCGGGTAATTTCAAGCTGCTGGCAGTGGCTAGCCCTAAACGTTTTAGTCAAATCCCCGACACGCCTGCCATTAGCGAAAAAATCCCTAATTTCGTGACGGGGTCGTTTCAAGGGATGATGACCGCTACTGGCACACCGCCAGCCATCATCGAAAAAATCAACGCCGAAGTGCAAAGGATTGCAGCAACCCCTGAAGTGCAAAAGCGCTTGACTGAACTGGGCTCTGACGCTGTTCCCCTCTCCCCCAAAGAAGTGCAGCAGTGGATGATCGACCAAACAGCGTTTTGGGGCAAAGTCATTAAAGAGAACAACATTAAACTGCAATAGGCCGTCAGCAAATGCAAAGGCGCTGCGTTCAGTGAGTCAAGGCGCCAGTCTCTGCGCTTTTGCGGTCAGCAAGCCGATATAGTGCCTCACAATCACCTCTAAGCCCGTATCATCCATACGCGCATCGGGTTGATGTGAGAGCACTGAGCGCCTTGATGACCCTGCCCCGCCTACGCATCCCCTTTTCAGTACTGCTCATCCTGTTGATCGCAATGATCAGCGCAGCGTTGAGCGTTGTTTCGTATAAATTAGCGAATGAGGCCAGCAACCTGACTGCTAGTCAGCACACCCTAAGCATGTCGACTGAAACCTTGCAAAGCATACGACGGATGCTCTCTTCAGCTAGGCTCGTGACACGTCTGACCTCACATTCAACCTTGACGCAACAAGAGGATCTTGAATCAAGGCTCAGTCAACTGGGGTTTATCCAATAGGCGCTGTTAGATTCGCCCACCATCTCTGCAATATTTATCGGCTATGCAACGGGCGACTTCTTTTTGGTACGGGTGGTACGCGATCAGCAACACTCTGTCTCTTTAAAGCTGCACCCTGATACCCGTTTGATCGTACAAAGTATCGAGTACACCGACATTGACCTAGCCTCACCTGGCGGCGCAGCAGCAAATGTGCACGGGCGTTTTATTTATTTTGATAAGGATTTAAAACAGATTTCTCAAACCTATCGCCCTGACTATGCGAAATCCTACGATGCAAGAACCCGCGGTTGGTATAAATCTGCAGACGCGAGCAGTGACCTGGTCACAAGTCCACCATACGCATTCTTTACTGACGGCAAGCTTGGTCAAACCTTGTCAATCAAGTCTTCTGATGGGCGGTCGATTGTTGGTGTAGATATCAGCTTAGACACGCTAAATGACATCATTAAGTCGAAAAGAATTACACCTGGCACGCACTCTGCGATCGTCAATGATGACGGTTTTGTTATTGCACTCGATTACGACAATAATTCGCCAGTTTCAACCTCAACAGGCAATCACACACCCAAACCAAGCTCAAGCGCTCAAAGCGCGATCGGTAGCGCGTCGCAAACAATCATGACAACTCCGCAACTAAAAGGCTTGCGTGAGATGGACATCCCGATATTCTCAAGCGTCATGTCCGCCTTTCACAAAAGAGACAGCACAAAACCGGTATTAACAAACTTCACTGTTGACTCAAATGTTTGGCGAACCTCGACTTCGCCGCTACACATAGAGGGCGCAGCACCGTTTTATCTGCTGATTGCTAGCCCCGATCACGAGCTGTTAGCCAATGCCCATGAGATTAGACGGCGAGGTATTTTTCTAGCGATCATCGTGTCTCTATGTTCACTGCCGGTTGGCTATTTACTCATTTCTCGTCCTCTCAAAAAGCTAACGACCAATATCCAAGGCATGATGGAGTTCAGAGAGGACAGCGCTCCGATCAAAACGTCTTTTATTTCTGAACTGTCTACCCTTGGACTTGCGATCAATCGTCTTAGGCAAACTATTCTAGCGTTCACCGCCTACGTGCCACGAGACCTGGTGCGCGACCTCGTTAAATCTGGTGCAAAAATTCAAGTCGGGGTGAAAGCCGCTATCTCACGATCTTGTTCACCGACTTAAAAGATTTTTCAGCAATGTCGGAAAACACACCCTCGCGCGAATTGCTACAGCGTGTTTCGTATTACTTAGAACTCATGACTTTAGCGATCAAAGAAGAAGCCGGTACGGTCGACAAGTTTATCGGTGACGCAGTGATGGCATTTTGGGGGGCACCGGTGCTTGATCAACATCATGCCTATCACGCCTGTGTCGCCGCGTTTAAAGGTCAGCGCCGAATGGTAAGTCTCAACGCGTGCTTACTCTCAGAGAAGAAACCACCACTGACTGTTCGAATTGGAATTCATACCGACGCAGTCCTAGTCGGAAATATCGGTTCAGTTGAGCGCTTAAGCTACACAGTGATGGGGGATGGTGTCAATATCGCTTCTCGCCTTGAGGGCATCAACAAAAACTACGGCACAAATATTTGCGTGAGCCACTCTGTGTATAAAGAGGCCAGCGAACGCCTATGGCTGCGCCCGATCGACAAGATTCGGGTCAAGGGTCGCGAGAGCGAATTTTTGATTTACGAATTATTAGGAATACGCGATGGCTCAAGCGAGACGCAGGCCACTGAAACCGAACAAGCCCTGTGCGAATTGACAGAGCAGGCGTATGCCTTGTACGCAGCCAAGCGCTACACCGAGGCACTTAGCGCCTATCAAGACATCGTCGAACGCTTTGGCGACACGCTTGCCAAGGTAATGAGTGAGCAATGTCAAGCCAACATGACAGTCGAAGGTGCTACCTTGATCCAACCTCTTTGACAAATCAATCGGTCAACCTCTTTGGCGCTTCCCGAAGTCAGTCATAGAGACAACCCTCGAAGTCTTTTTCGTTGACGCCTCAGCACCTGCGTGTTACTTTTTTTGAAGAAAAATCCTAGGCGACGACTACGTTGCCTTCGCTTTAAAAAATGGGGTCGCATAATAATGAAAATAATTCATATCGCCGTTCTCGCCTTTCTAGCCTTCGCTAACGGTTCGCACGCTCAAGTTTCAGATTACCCCACCCGCTCGATCAAGATTTTGGTGCCCTTGGCTGCCGGCAGTGGCACCGATAATGCCGCTCGTTATTTTGGACAACAGCTTGCTGGTTTGCTTGGACAATCCGTAGTCATTGAGAATCGCCCTGGCGCCAATGGCATGATTGCCGGCACCGCAGTAAAAAGCGCTCCGGCCGATGGCTACACGATTTTTTTAGGGACGCTGAGCCCGCTTGGTCTGAATGAACTCGTGATGAAAGGGCCTTTTCCCTATGATGCCATCAAAGACTTTAAGCCAGTATCAGGCCTCACGCGTGGCATGGGCGCGTTTGTGGTGCCAGGCAATTCACCCTATAAAACTCTTGCAGAACTCGTGACAGCAGCTAAAGCATCCTCGCGCCCGTTCAATGTCGGCACCTATGCCACGTCATATCAGTTGACGTTAGATTGGTTCAACAGCATTTCTGGTGTCAAGTTTGTAGGGGTACCTTACAAGGGTGCGGCACCGATCTTTACTGATTTAATTGGTAACCAACTAGATTGGGGCGTGCTCAACTTGAGCGGCGTCTCCACACTATTGCTCTCTGGAAAACTTCGCGCCGTTGCTGTCACGGGCGATACCCGTGCACCTGAGTTTCCCGACATCCCCACTGTGAAAGAGAGCGGCTACCCTGAGTACTCGAACTACCTTTGGACCTCTTTATACGTTCGCACTGAAACACCTGATCACATTACGAACAAACTGGCTGCTGCGCTGCAGCAAGTACTAACCTCTCGTCAGGCACAAGAGTATCTGGTGACGACAGGCGGAGGTGAGCTCATGCCCTTTGGGCCCGCGCAAATGCGAAAAATGCAACTTGATGAAATTGAACGATTTCGTGAAATTATAAAAACCTCAGGTTTTAAACCCGAATAACGGCCTTCTTTCACCTTCAGCATTTGACTCTTGTAAAAGAAAATTTCGAATCATGCGAATGCAACGTATTGAACAGGGCATGAGTACTGCCTACTACGCTCAACATCACGGCGAGCAACCTGCAGTGATTGAAGTCGACCGGGTGACAAGCTTTGCGCAACTCAATGCTCACGCCAATCAGTTAGTCAGGGCTCTTAGACAGCGAGGTCTGAAAGCAGGCGATGCCGTTGCCTTGCTTTGCCCGAACCGTGTTGAGTTTGTTGTGGCGATCGTCGCTCTCGAGCGCTCGGGCTTGCGGATCACGCCCATCAATACGCATCTGACGGGTGACGAGGTGGGCTACATCCTTGATAACTGTGAAGCAAAAGCCTTTATTGCTGAGGCTCGCTATGCCGCACAAGCTCAGACGGCGACCGCGCTTGCCAAAAGAGCAGAGGTTAGGTTTGCAATCGGCGGAGAGATCACGGGCTTTGAAGCATACGAAAAAGCATTGACGTCTTGCCCTGATCATGACATCGAAGACCCAACGCTGGGCAGCCGAATGCTTTATACCTCGGGCACAACCGGACGCCCTAAAGGCGTCTACCGTGACCCAGCGTATGCCCTCCCTTCGGTAATGGCCTCGGTTGAGCTAGCAAACGCGGCCGGTTACCAATGCGGCACAGGGCAACTGCACCTTTGCGCGGGCCCTTTGTATCATGCAGCACCACTTGGTTACTCGTTAGCACAGCCACTGTTGGCGGGCGTGGGGCTGGTACTCATGAATCGCTGGAATAGCGAAGAGGCCTTGCGCTTAATACAACAACATCGCATCACGCATACGCACATGGTGCCAACGATGTTTCATCGCCTGCTGTCGTTGCCGCAAGAGGTTAAAGATAAGTACGATCTTTCGTCGCTGCAGTTTGTGATTCATGGCGCCGCCCCTTGCTCAGTACAACTAAAAAGCGCCATGATCAAATGGTGGGGGCCCATTCTGTCTGAATATTACGCAGCCACTGAGGGCCGCGCCGTCAGCGTCACATCGACTGATTGGCTAAGAAGACCAGGCACAGTCGGCAAACCGAACCCCCTCGACCATGTTCGTATTTTAGATGAGCACGCACAAGAGCTAGCGCCAAACACAGCCGGCACGATTTATATCAAAGCCCCAGCCGTTGGGCGCTTCAATTATTTCAAAGACGACAGCAAAACCGCAAGCTCTTATCGAGGCGATTACTTCACCTTGGGCGATATCGGCTATTTGGATGAAGACGGTTGGCTGTTCTTAACCGATCGTAATGCCAATCTGATTATTTCGGGGGGCGTCAATATTTATCCAACAGAAATTGAGGCAGTTCTGCTCACACATCCAGCAGTGGGTGACGTTGGTGTGATTGGCGTACCGAACGAAGAGTGGGGTGAAGAAGTCAAAGCGGTCATTGAACTACAAGCAGGTATTTCAGGTTCAACCGAGTTAGTGGCCGAGCTTCTTGCCTTTTGCAAAGAGCATCTCGCAACGTTCAAGTGCCCTCGCAGTATTGATTTTTCTGAAAAGCTACCTCGTCTGGATAACGGTAAACTGTATAAACAGGGCTTACGTGCGCAATATCGTGCCGCGATCGCTAACAATTAAATAGAGAAACAACATGTCTGAGTTTGCAACCTATGCAGTACAAGACGAGATCGCCGTCATCTCAATGAACAAACCGCCGATTAACGGTTTGGGCGCCGCGCTGCGCGAAGGCATCGGGGCTGGCTTAAACCAAGCCTTTAATGACCCGAAGGTAAAGGGGATTGTTTTGATCGGCACGCCTCGCGCTTTTTCGGGTGGTGCAGACATTACTGAATTTGGTACCCCAAAGACCACACACGAACCAACTCTTCGTACTGTCGTTCAGACGATGGAAGCCGGCAACAAACCTGTGGTTGCCGCCATCAGCGGCTTTTGCCTAGGTGGAGGTCTTGAACTGGCTCTTGGCTGTCACTTTCGAATCGCCTTGCCCGATGCAACCTTAGGATTGCCAGAAGTCAAACTTGGCATCTTGCCAGGCGGTGGTGGCACCCAACGTTTGCCACGTTTGCTTGGCTTTGAAAAAGCCGTTGACATGATTGTAGCGGGCGTACATCTTCCTGCTAGCAAATTTAAAGATACACTTTTGCTCGATCAAATCGTCGAAGGCGATTTGCTTGAAGCTGCGCTGGCCTTCACACGTAAGATCGTCGCACAAAACGAACCGCTCAAGCGCGTGCGTGATCGCACAGTACCTGGCATCCCCACTGACGAAGCACTTGCCGAAAAAAGAAAAGCAGTCGTCGCAGCAGCCAAACGGTTTCCAGCACCGGTCAGTTGCTTTGATGCAGTCTGTGCCAGTTTCAAATCTGCCTCATTCGATGAGGGCTTGGCTGAAGAACGACGCCTCATTACTGAGCTCTTCAAATCGCCAGAATCACACGCCCTGCGCTACACCTTTGCCGCCGAACGCGCCGCAGCAAAAATCCCAGGTTTACCTGATGACACGCCCTTACGTGCGATTAAAAAAGTCGGTGTGATTGGTGCCGGCACCATGGGTGGTGGTATCACCATGAACTTCATCAGCGCGGGCCTGCCCGTTGTGCTGCTCGAAACCAAACAAGAAGCGTTAGATAAGGGCCTAGCCACGATTCGTAAAAATTACGAAACCTCAATGAAAAAGGGCAAACTCACACAAGCGCAGCTCGACGCGTGCATGGCCCTCATCCACCCAACGCTTAGCTATCAAGACTTCAGTGATATGGATTTGGTGATTGAAGCCGTGTTTGAAAACATGGACGTCAAAGAGCAGGTCTTTAAAACACTCGATGGCGTGGTGAAACAAGGTGCGATTCTGGCCTCTAATACCTCAGCGCTTAATATCGATCAGATCGCTCTGTTCACCAAGCGCCCACAAGACGTCATTGGCTTGCATTTCTTTAGCCCTGCCAATGTGATGCGGCTGCTTGAGGTGGTGCGTGGCGCCCAGACCGCGCCCGATGTGCTGGCCACCTGCATGAACATGGCGCGCAAGATTAAAAAGATTGCCGTGGTCTCGGGTGTGTGTGACGGCTTTATTGGCAACCGAATGTTGGCTCAGTACCGCGCGGCGGCTAACGAACTGATGGTTCAAGGTGCGCTCCCTCAACAAATCGATGGCGCCATTCAGGCCTTTGGTTTTGCGATGGGTCCATTCAGAGTTGCCGATTTGGCCGGTTTGGATATTAGCTGGGCCGGGCGCAAGCGCCGTGCCGCAGCGAGCCCAACACCGGTCGCACCGATTGTTGACGACTGGATCTGCGAGGCGGGTCGCTTTGGGCAAAAGACTGGGGCCGGCTGGTATCGCTACGAGGCGGGCAAGCGCGATGCGATCCCTGACCCAATCGTCGAGGCCATGATCGCCAAATACCGTTCAGAAAACGGAATCAAACCTCGCAAAATCGAAGATAGCGAGATCATTGAGCGCTGCATGTTCGCCCTGGTCAACGAGGCTGCACGCATCCTTGAAGAGCGCATCGCCGCGCGGGCTTCGGATGTGGATATTGTGTATTTGAACGGCTATGGGTTTCCGGCCCACGTCGGCGGGCCGATGCACTATGCCAACACAGTGGGCTTGCCCAAGGTCTTACAACGACTCAAAGACTTTGCCGCCGAGCCTGGAGCCAATCCAAAATGGCAGCCTGCAGCGCTGATCGTGCGTTTAGTTGAGCGTGGGACTGGCTTTAACTAACCCGGAACGCCGTAAATACTATTTAAATAGTATTTATGATAATTTAGTATAAAAATTCAATAAATACTATTTAAATAGTATTTATTGAAATAAATGAGGAATTTAAGGTAAAATCCTATTTAATTAGGATTTAATGTGAAAACAGTCAAAACAACTCCTTTTCCTCCCCCTTCGTTGGTGACAGCACAAGAGTTTGGGCAAGCAGTGCGCGCAGCCAGAACTGCGACCGGAATGCCGCTCACGCAGGCCGCTATGGTGGTCGGCGTCGCATCCCAAACGCTACAAGATATCGAAACTGGTACGGGCACTGTCGCCTTACGCACGGCACTCAAAGTTGCCCATGAACTCGGTGTATCGTTCTTCGTAACACCCAGTCGTCAGAAGTCAATCGTTGCACGTGCGATTCAGTCAACACTAAGCACAAGTCCTTCAGATTTGTCGATCAACGACTCACGCGATTGATTACCATGATCGAATTAAACGTCCATATCAATCAGCAACCACTAGGCGTGCTGAGCAGTGACCTTGCCGACGGGCTTTTCGCATTTCAGTATCACGGCAATGAGAAATCAGAACGCACAAGGGGTTTTGCACTTAGCCCCAGACTACCGTCTACCCTGAGACAAGCTCACCCCACGCGAGAACACAGCTACGAGGTAAAAGTTTTTTTTGAAAACCTCATGCCAGAAGGACAAGGCTTAGACGACGCTTCGATACTTTATCAAGTCTCGAAAGCTAACTTAACAGGGCTACTCATTCACTTAGGACGCGACCTCGCAGGCGCACTAAGCGTAACGACTGTCAACGCCAACGAGCACGAAGTGCGGGCCGCTGAAGCGAACATGCGACTGGTTACTCCTGCGGAGCTTTCAGAAAGAATTCGTGATCGGGCAAACAAGTCTTTTTCTGTATGGGACGGGAAACTGCGCCTCTCCGTTGCTGGGTATCAAGACAAAATTGTAGCGTTCGAGAAACAAGCCTCTTGGTACTTCGTGGATGGGCCTGACCTCGCCTCAAACATCATTCTTAAACCAGAGCCAAAATCTGCAGTCATGGCCGGCATGACTGGCAATGAGTTTCTGTGCATGCGTCTAGCACGCCTAGCTGGCATTGAGGTCGCAAACGTTCGGCTCACCCATCTACCCGAACCAGTTTTAATAATCGAGCGCTTTGATCGCATCACCAGTTCAGACTTTAAAACGGTTGAGCGACTCCATGTCATCGACGGCTGCCAGGCACTTGGGCTTTCACCCGCCATGAAATATGAGAAACCCTTCGGTGTGTCACGCGACGTCAAGCATATTCGCGATGGCGCGAGCTTACCGATGCTTTTCAAGCTACTTAAACTCAGCTCACAGCCCGCCTTAGATCGCTTAAAACTACTGCGTTGGGTGATCTTTCAGGTACTGATTGGCAACACGGATGCCCATGCAAAGAATCTTTCCTTCTTTTACGGACCAGACGGCCTGCGGCTTGCGCCGGCCTACGACCTTGTCTGCGCTCCAGCCTTCACGTCGGTGGCACTCGACGATGAATACGCAATGGGGATCGGTGACGCGTTCACCCTGAACGAGCTTAGCCCCTTAGAATGGGCCGAGTTTGCACACCAGTCTGGCTTATCTAAAAAACTAGTGGCAACAGAGCTTGCACGACTAAGCAAACGGATTTTAGTCGAACTCAATAAACTTAACACCCTAGCGGCCGAGAATCTGATTGCTGAAACAATGACCAAGTCGATCATTGGCTACATTCAACAAACGTGTCAGGCGCAGTTAACACAGGCCGTCCTGATAACGGAGGTTGATCCCGAGTTGCTCCCACTTCGATAACCGATTTAAAAATTAGATTAATTCAACATCAACTAAGATATTGAATTTAAAATGATTTAATACCGAATAGATAGTACATCTTAATATTTAAATTAGTACATCAATCCTGACGCAAGAGATCAACTACAAAGCGGCATCCGTCAAAACGAGGGCGGGGAGTATCAATAGATCACAGCTCAATCGCCCGTAAAAGCATCGCTCGGCGCACCCCAGCTCGTATACCCGCCATCAACTGGCAACGTGACGCCAGTAATAAATGCAGCCTGATCCGAGGCTAAAAATAACATCGCATCTGCAATGTGGCGTGGTTCGCCCATATGACCCATGGGAGTGCGTCGTTCGACAACACTCTTGTCAAGCAGCCCCTCATCTACGATGGCCTGTACTAAAGGCGTCAAGATGTAGCCAGGTGCAATCGCATTGACGCGAATACCGGCGGCACCCCATTCGCACCCTAGCGTACGGGTAATCATCGAAATGCCCGCCTTGGCGGCGCTATAAGCGTTGCGATACGTCAAACCAATGACACCAGCGATCGAACTGATATTGATGACATTGCCCTTACCCTGCTTAAGCATGTGCACTGCGCAAGCCTTAGTCATCATATAAGTGCCAGTCAGATGAATATCAAGCAACCGGCGAAAGTGCATCATGTCTTGCTCGACCGTAGGCTTCACTCGATCAGCAATACCCGCGCAATTAATCAAGACATCCACGCGCCCGTATTTTTTAATCACCGTGTCGACCACGTGATTGACCTGAGCCTCATCGGCAACATCACAAGCTAAGCCCAAGTGCTGCGAACCCAGTTGTTGAGCAACACTCTTTGCAGCCACCTCTTGAAGGTCAGCAATCACAATCGTTGCGCCTTCTTTTGCAAAGCCATGTGCAGCAGCCAACCCGAGGCCACTTGCACCACCTGTAATTAAAACGACGTATGGTTTCAGTTCGGGATACATGATTGTCCTTTTTTTTCAATTATCGAGTTTAAGATTACGTCTTTTGATCAACGCATCCCAACGACCAGCATCTTTTTTTAGAAACTCTTGAAATTCGGCGGTGGCTTGATACATTGGCATCGCGCCCATCGCCTCTAACTGCGAAATGACCTTAGGATCTTTTAAAGACTTTTCTAAGGCATTAGACATCGTCTGAATTACAGTATCGTCTGCAGAAGCAGCCATCACCATGCCGTACCAAGCAGTGGGTATCACGCCTGTGATGCCCTGCTCCGCCAAAGTCCGCACTCCAGGCAAAAGCGCTGAGCGCTGATTGCCAATAATACCGAGTACTTTAAGTTTGTCTGCTTGTATCAAACTTTGCACACCTGGCAGATCACCAAAAAACATATCCACCCGCTTGCCAACTAAGTCTGTAAATACCGCCGCAGCCCCCTTGTAGGGCACATGTAAGATTTTTACGTCAGCGCCTTCTTGAAACATTTCCATGCTCAGGTGCGAGGTCGCACCGATTCCGGAAGAGCCAGCTGAATAAATTCTGGTTGAGTCTTTTTTGATTCGTGCAGCCAAATCCGCTGCATCAACAAGATCTGTTGGCGCTCCGACCACCAACACCGAGGTGGTGTCCGTCACCAAAGAGACGGGCTTGAAATCTTTAACCGGATCGTAGCCGAGCTTAGGATCAATAGCAGGATTAATCGTCAGCGCACCCGCGCTAGATAAAAAAAGTACGCTATTGGGTGAGGTTGAGCGGATCACGTAATTTGCAGCGATTGAGCCGCTGGCACCAGGCTTATTTTCAACGACCACTGCTTGCTTGAGCTCAGCACCGAGCCTCTCAGCGAGTACTCGAGCAATTCGGTCTGTCGGCCCGCCCGTTGGAAACGCAACAATAATCTTCACTTGCGCGAACGCTTGAGATGACCACACAAATTGAAATAAACAATATAAAAGTAATAAATATTTTTTCATGCGTGGCCTCGTCGATATTTTTATAGTTGTGAACAGCTTGTAAACAGACAGTACTATTTTTTCACGTCACTTTATCAAGCGCCTAGGGCACTCATCATGATTTTTTGTTACTCCGCTTGAGAACCTGCTCGGTATGTTCGCCGAGCTTGGGCGGCGGCGTCAAGTACTGCGCTGGCGTACGCGAGAGTTTTAATGGATTTCCAAGCACCTGAAGCGGCTTAGCCTCGCCCATCGCAAACTTTACGACCAGGTCAGAATGTTGAACTTGCGGATCTTCCATCACTTGACCAAGATCATTCAGTAAGCCCGCTGGCACCCCGGCTTTAGACAAGGTCTCTGTCAACGCAACCCGCCCTTGGTCGCTAAAACATTGACGCAACGCGAGCGTTAATGATTCGCGATTAACCGCGCGCGCCTCGTTGGTGGCATAGCGAACATCATCCGCAAATGCAGACAACCCCACTGCGTGACATAAGCTTTTAAATTGACTGTCATTTCCGACCGTAATCAAAATCGCACCGTCTTTGCAAGGAAAAATATCACTGGGCACGATCGTAGGGTGAGCATTACCCTGCCGAGTTGGTACCACACCGGATGCAAAATAAGAGGCAGCGAGTGTTGCCATTGACGTAACTTGAACGTCAAGCAAAGATAACTCGATTTTTTGACCGACTCCGTTACGCTGCCTTTCCCAAAGCGCAGTCATAATGCCGAAGGCAGCGTAAACCCCCGTCATGACATCCGTTAGTGCAACACCTACTCTTTGAGGGCCCGCACCTGGCAAGCCATCTTTCTCTCCGGTGACACTCATAATGCCGCCGACCCCTTGAATCACGCCATCGTAACCAGGTCGATCCGCGTAAGGGCCCGTTGTACCGTACCCTGTAATGGAGCAATAGACCATGCGGGGATTAAGTTTGCTCAACGACTCAAAATCAAGTCCGAAACGTGTCAAGCTACCGGCTTTAAAATTTTCCACAAAAACGTCAGCAGTTTCCACCAATTTCAAAATCTCAGCTCGGTCTTCTGCCTTTGCGATATCTAGTTCGATTGACTTCTTGCCACGATTGGCGCTGCAAAAATAAGTGGCGACCCGTTCTTGTGCGCTCAGACTCACAAAAGGAGGCCCCCAACCTCGCGAGTCATCACCAACACCTGCACGTTCAATTTTGATCACCTCAGCGCCAAAATCAGACATCAGCTGAGCACACCAAGGCCCGGCGAGTACACGTGAAAGATCCAGCACTACTAGATCGTCAAGGGCGCGTTTATTAGAGTTTGTCATTTTGTCATTTATTATTTTTCGTAGAGTTATTAATATACACTCGATGCAATTAGCGACAAAAAAAACAATCTAGCCTAGAGAGATAAAAACGTATGTGCCATCGATTGATTTCAATGCTACTCATCCTAAGTGCCCTGACAATTCCTGCCGCGCGCGCTCAATCAGCCAAATGGCCCTCGGCTCCAGTGCGCATCGTTGTCGCCTACCCAGCCGGTGGTCCAAATGACCTCATCGCTCGGGCGATTGGCCAACAGCTCACAGCCGCCTATCAGCAACCAGTGATCATTGAAAATCGCCCTGGCGCAAGCGGTACCATCGGCAGTGAATATGTTGCGCGTGCTACACCTGACGGCTACACACTAATGTTGACGGCAACGACACACTCAATGGTCAATGCACTGTATGACAAGTTATCTTACGATGCAGATAAGGATTTCACGGCGATTACGAAGGTAGGTCAAAGCTCTTTAGTACTTGTCGTAAACCCAGAACTTCCTGTTCGGTCAGTCAATGAACTCATTACCCTCGCCAAAGCGTCACCCGGAAAATTTGCGTTTGCCTCAACCGGCGGCGGCTCGACCCCACATCTGGCAGGTGAAATGTTCAGGTTAGCCACAAACCTTGACCTGATCCACGTACCTTATAAAGGCAGTGCACCAGCCATCGTTGATCTGCTTGGTGGACAGGTCCAGATCATGTTCGAAACAATGCCATCGGCTGCACCTCACATTAAATCTGGAAAGCTGCGACCGATCGCCGTCACAACAAGCACACGTAGCGCAGAAATGCCCGAGTTACCAACGATTAATGAAGCTGGCCTGCCTGGATATGAGGTCTCTGTCTGGTGGGGTGTTGTAGGACCGGCCAAGATCCCGGACACGGTTGCAGACCAGATTAGCCAAGCGGTGAATAAAACTCTCACCACCCCCGAAATTCGAGAGAGGTTCTTAAAATACTCAATCGAACCGGTTGGCACCTCGCCCAATCAGTTTCAGGTTGCTCTGCAGAACGACATCAAGAAGTACGCCAAAATTATTAAAGACGGAAACATTCGAGCAAACTGAAGCGCTGTAAAGGCGACAACGTTTTGGGTATGTTGTATATCCGTTTCAAGGTAGCTGCCGGATCGTTCTAGAGTCGTTCTAGCGTCCTTCAGCGATCGTTCTAGATTCGCTCAAGAACCGTTCTAGGATCCGCTCTAGGATCTTGACAGAAGTTCAAGCTTAGGAAATCATCGCAAGACTGTAGAACTAGCCCCGAGACAGTCTTGCAAGCGAACAATCGTCAAACCAATTAACGCGTTTGACGACGCCGATAGAACATCAAACCAAACGCCAACACCACCAGCAATGCTGGGATCAAAGCAATGTTCAGCACTTTGATCCAAAACTGCAGTGCCTCACTATCCGCCCTGAGATCTTTACGAACGTCTTTTAATTCACGACGCTTCTCGGCGGCAACCTTACGAAAGCGATCGACTTCAGCCTGCTGCTCTTTGGTTAAGATCGCGGCACCCGCAGCTGCGCCAGGTACGGGTGCAGTTTTTTGTAGCGCCTGCAACTTTTCTTGAGTTGCCTGCAGGCTATCCTGGATGTCTTTAATTTTTTCTGTGTAAGCCTGTTGAGCACGAGTCTCCATTTCTTTGATCACTGTGAATGGACGCGTTGCACTTTGCCTTGTACGCAGTGAAATCAACGCAGCATCGCCAGCGTACTGATCAACCAAAGCCTGTACAAACGCCAAGTTACCGTTGATCGGATACACCAGACGTTGGCCAAGCAAGTCTTGAATCTGCACGGCAGCGCCGTCGTTAATAAAATCAGTGTCAGCAATCAAGACCAAAGAATTATCTGCAGTGCCTTTGGCGATATGCGGTGCAAACACCTCGGGCACCTCTTCTTCCGGTTTTTTAGCGGTGTCAGTTGGTGCGGCTGCCGACTCAGCTGCGGGCTTATCCTCACCGGCAGGCTTGTCTTTGGCTGCCTCGCCTTCAGGCTTTTTCTCTGGCTTAGGCTTGGGCGGACGACCGTCTGGGAAGGCGGTATTGAACTTGCCTTGCAGACGTAGCGCAATCGGCAATTCTTGACCCCCAGCTTTAAAGCCAGCCGTCGCCTTGTCGCCACGATCTTGGCCGCGCGCGGCCTCGATTAAGGCAGAGTACTTTGATGAATGCATCAAAACTTCTTGCTTGATGCCAGCGACTGGCTGACCACTAAAGGCACCAATGAATGGAAACAAAGTCCCACCCAGGCGTGCCGTGGCCACGTCGGTTTGATCATAAGCAGAGTCGTTTAGGCTCAGCAGCGTTGGCAGCGCGCTTGGGCCTTTGCCAACCATGTACTGCATGTCTGAGAGCATCTTGGTGGTGTCAAGCGAAATACCCCACGCCTTGGTCAGTCTTTCAAGGTTTGAGGGGATGCCGGTTGGCTCCATCCCGCGTTGGCCCGGCGCAACATCAAAAAAGGCGAACGGATCCAGCAAGGCAATCAGTTTGCCACCACGCATCACGAACTGATCAATACTATATTCAGCATGCTCGGTGATGCCACGCGGATGATGAACCAACAGTACCTTGACCTGTGGATCAATATCTTTGCCATCCATCGGCACCTGAACGACTTTGTAATCTCGCTCAAGTTCTGAAATAAATACTTGTTTAGGTGAAGGTGGTACACCCATCATAGGGAAACCAGAATTACCGAATACTGGCATCGGGCTCATGACCCCTAACACCGTCTTCTCTTTTTCAGTCACACTCGCAATGGCACGCGTGATGTCGTACTCAAGCAAACGCTCGCGATCCATTGCGATGTTAGACATTGCCGACTTACGATCGCCCTGCTTAACGGCGAGGCCTAAATAGAAACGATCTCCATTATCAAGGGATTGTGCCTGGACGCCATCAAGCGTGGCAGTTTCTTCTTGATCAGAGTCAGGCTGAGGATCAGAGAGCTCGATTGAGATTTTTCCACCGCTTGCATTACGGTATTCGATCAACAAGTCTTGCACTCGACGACCGTAGCCCTTTAACACTAAGGGCATACCCGCTTCAGACTGAGAAAAATAAAACCGAATTGTGATCGGCGCTTCTAATTTTTTTAACAGCTCGCGAGTACCCTCGGACAGGGTATAACTTTTAGCTTGCGTCAAATCTACACGCGAGTAATAAAAGTACGCAAAGACATTGACCGCGACCAAACTGGCGACGGCCAGCGCGATCACGACAAAAGAGTTTCGATATAAACGATTCAGCATGATCACCCCTTAACCCGCACGATGACCGCGCAAGACCACACCTGTGGCAAATAACGAAAAAGCCGAAATAGACACGAAATAAATGACATCACGGCTATCCAGAATCCCCTTTTGGAAACCATCAAAATGGGATAAGACTGAAAACCCTGCCATCACCTCAATCCCTTGTGGTCCAATCCAGCGCCCGACTAAATCTAAGATGGGCGGAAACCCAAGCAGATTGAGAAGCAGGCAAATCATGATTGAAAAAATGAAGGCAATCACTTGATTGCGGGTGCAGGCCGAGGCCAGCGAGGCAATCGACAAATAGGTACCCGCAAGCAACGCACAACCAACATAACCAGCCAAGATCGTGCCGTTATCAGGCGAACCCAACCAATTCACAGTGAGCACCATCGGAAAGCTCAACGCAATCGCCAAAATCAAAAAAGCCCACGACGCTAAAAACTTGCCCAAGATTGCCTGCCAAGGAGCGATCGGCATCGTCAACAACAATTCGATCGTGCCTAAGCGATGCTCTTCAGACCACAAACGCATGCCGACTGCGGGCACTAAAAACAAAAAGAGCCAAGGCATCCAGTTAAAAAACGCGGCCAACGATGCATCGCCACGCTCAAAAAAACCGCCGAAGGTGAAGGTAAAAATCCCTGCCAATAACAGGTAGGCAATTAAAAACACAAACGCTAAGGGTGACTCAAAATAAGCCCGCCATTCTCTGGCTGCAATGGCTCGAGTCGCTGAAAAGATATTCATGATTAGGCTCCGGAGTGTGAAGCGGTTTGGCGCTCGGCGCCAGTGACTTCACGAAAATAGTCGTCAATTCTTCCGGTTTTGGATCTTGACTTGAATTCGTCAGGCGTACCTTGCGCCACGATGCGCCCTTGAGCAATGATCACAGCGCGGCTACACACGGCCTCAACCTCTTCTAGTACATGCGTCGAGATAATGATCGACTTGGTACGCCCCATTTCACGGATCAGCTGACGCATGTCGTGCTTTTGATTTGGATCTAAGCCATCTGTGGGTTCATCTAAGATCAACACCTCAGGATCGTGGATCAAAGACTGCGCCAAGCAGGTGCGTTGGCGAAAACCTTTTGACAAGGTATCAATCGTTTGCCTGAGAACGTTCTGCAACTGGCAAAGCTCAATCACGCGATCGACAGCATTTTGCTTGTCTACACCGGTGAGGCCACGGATATCAGCGGCGAAACGCAAAAATGACAGCACAGTCATATCTTGATAAGAAGGCGCCGATTCGGGTAAATAGCCAATCTTGCGCTTGGCCGAAATGGGATCCTTCAACACGTCAAAGCCGCAGACCGAGATCGAACCACCTGTTGGCGGAATGAAGCCAGTGATCATCCGCATCGTGGTGGATTTGCCGGCGCCGTTAGGGCCTAAAAACCCTAGAACTTCGCCTTGACCGACTTCTAAAGACAAGTCATCAACCGCCAACTTGCCTTTGAAGGATTTTGATAAATGCTGGATCTTAATCATCGATCTCTCAGTTCTAAAGTAACACTGGCTTATAAAACGCTCGTGGCAACCGAATATTGTTCAAATGTTGCTCACTTGGCGCAGGTTATGGGGGCAGCCAAAAAAAATCAAGGCGTATTTTTGCAAAAAATATATTAAAAATCTAGTATTTGGGCCTACTGTTCGTAGGGCAGGCACACCTTATCACATTGTTCAGTGCAAGAAGGCCGAAGATAGGCCCAGCCAAGGGTTTGACCCACTCTGAGTGGGTAGCCTAATTGCAGTGCTTAAACAATCGCTCGCAAACTCGCCTAGCTTTCAGTATGCTGCAACCAATCGATTAAAAAACAAAACTGAACCGCCCAAACGGGCTTGGCCGGCGCAAGCCGCCAATCACACGTTTGTCAGGCGAGTTTGGATGAACCGGAGACTTCGATGAAAAAGCTGCTTGGCAGTGCAATCGCTTCACTTGGCTGCGCCTTCGCGCTATTGGCCGGAGCTGCTCACGCGGCAGATAAACCAATCCGTTTGGTAATTTTTGCAGCCGGAGGCCCGGTCGATTTCGTGGCGCGCCAATTCGCTGACAAGCTTTCGAAAACGACAGGCACCGATGTGATCGTTGAGGCCAAGCCAGGCGCCAATGGCATTATCGCGGCTCAACACGTTATTTCAAGTGAACCTGACGGCACAACACTTTTCTTTTCAAGCTCGGGGCTTTTTACGATTTCACCGATTTTTCAAAAACTCCCGTTCGATATTGATCGTGATTTAGTCCCTGTATCGCGTATCGTGATCAACGCCTCTGCTGTCGCCATCGATGCCAATATCCCGGCAAAGACTGTCGCCGAATTTATTGCCTTCGCAAAAGCTAAGAATCAGACCATTGATTTTGGCTCACCCGGGGTGGGCAATATCACTCAACTTTGGATCGAACAATTCGCCGATGCCACGGGCTTGCAACTCATGGCAGTCCCTTACAAAGGAATCGCGCCGGTGATGGTCGACGTCATGGGTGGACGACTAGCAGGCACGATTGGCGATCTACCGGCCTTTTTACCTCACATCAATTCTGGGCGCATGCGAGTCATTGGCTTGGTTGGCGAGACACGCAATCCTGCTGTACCGAATATTCCAACCGTTCACGAACAAGGCTATCAAGGCCTCAATGCCCTATCTTGGTATGGAGTGTTTGCATCGAGCAAAACGCCAACCCATCTTGTTCAAAAGTTAAATACGTCGTTCAAACAGGTATTGTCTGAACCGAGTTTGCGTGACGCCCTCAGGGCGGCGGGTGTCGAGCCAGCCGCCTCGACACCCGCTGAACTCGCAGCACTTGTGCAAGCAGACCGCGCACGCTGGGCGACATTGATTCAGCAGAAACAATTAAAAATGGAGTAGGCACATGATTCAAACATATCTACGAACCCTCAGAGGGTTAGTCATCACCTTATTGCTGGTGCCCTTTGCAAGCTGGGCTCAAACACCCTACCCCTCTAAGCCAATTCGAA
Source organism: Gammaproteobacteria bacterium (assembly GCA_030832095.1). Classification (GTDB taxonomy): domain Bacteria; phylum Pseudomonadota; class Gammaproteobacteria; order Burkholderiales; family Burkholderiaceae_B; genus Zwartia; species Zwartia planktonica. The sequence continues at coordinate 19,891 of JAURJT010000051.1, forward strand.
TTATCGCGCCGTTTCCGCCTGGAGGCGCGGTCGACATTGTCGGTCGCACGCTAGCTCAACATCTGTCGACCGCCCTTGGTCAGCCCGTTGTGGTTGAAAACAAGCCGGGCGCCAATGGCACGATTGGGTCGGCACTTGTCGCAAAAGCTGAGCCCGACGGTCACACTCTTTTGCTCAGTTCTGTGGGCGCCATCACAATCATCCCCCACGTGCGCGACGTTGGCTACGATCCCCTGAACGGACTCATCCCCGTCACACAAGCGGTGCGCCTGTCGTTGATGTGGCTGGCCAGGACGGGACTTGAGGCAAAAACGATGGCAGACCTCATCAAACTAGACAAGGCTGGCGTCAAGCTTTCGGCTGGCACCTCAGGCAATGGCAGCCCAAATCATATCGCCATTGAACAGTTCAATCTTATGGCAGGCACGCGCATCATCGCGGTACCGTATCGCGGTGAGAGCCCTGCCCTGACCGATTTGATGGGAGGGCAAATTGACCTCGCAGTGATCACGCTCGTTGCGGCCGCCGTACCACTCAATGCCGGCAGCATCAAGCTGTTAGCCACTTCGGGCTCAAAAGCCCCGCCAACGATACCTAAACTGCCAACGGTCGCTGAATCGGCGGGGCTGACCGAGTACTCAGTCGAGGCCTGGCAAGGCGTTTTTGTGCCCGCAGGGACAGATCCAGCCATCGTCAAGCGTCTAAATGCTGAAATCGTCAAAATCTTACGTACACCGGAAGTCAGCAAGTTTTTGCTAGACAGGGGCTCTGAGCCTGTTGGCAGCAGTGTTTCTGAGTTTTCTGCCCTCGTGCAGAGTGAGTTTGTTAAGTACGGGACTTTGGCCAAAAAAATCCAATTAAAAGTTGAGTAAATGTTATGACAAACAATCGTTGCGTTCGGTTTGTAAAAACCGCTGTTGGTGCAATTGACGCGAGCCACTTTACCGTCAGCACTGAAGCCATACCCAACGCCGAGGCGGGCGACATCGTGGTCCAAAACGCGTTTGTCTCGCTCGACCCTTATCAACGTCGTCAGATGATGCCCAATGTCGCCTACGCAAATCCGTTGAACTTGGGTGACGTGATGGTGGGCCGCGCGATTGGACAAGTCGTTGAATCAAAGCACGCAGACTTTAAAGTGGATGACTGGGCGCTTGGCCATTTTGGTTGGCAGCGTTATACCAAAATTAAAGCGGCTGGCGCCGAGAAGATCAATCTGGATGGCTTTTCTGCTTCGACTTACCTTGGTGCGCTTGGCAGCCCGGGTGTCACGGCCTGGGTGGGCTTGCGAGCGATCGCAAAGGCCGTGCCCACAGATACGGTTGTGATCTCTGCAGCGACCGGTGCAGTCGGCAGCGTTGCCGCAGCCCTAGCACGCTCAATCGGCTGTCGCGTGGTGGGGATCGCTGGCGGCCCAGCTAAGTGCCAACATGCAGTCGAAAAACTGGGTTACTCGGACTGCATCGACTATCGGGATCCGAACTTTAAGCAATTACTTGCACAAGCAACGCCGCAAGGCATTGATGTTGATTTTGAAAACGTTGGCGGTGCTATTTTTGATTGCGTGCTCGAACGCTTAAATGATTTTGCTCGCATCGCGTTATGCGGCATGATCTCGCAGTACAACTTGATCGAGCCTGATGGCATACGCAATATTGGCGAGATCCTAAACAAGAACGCTACGCTGCAAGGCTTTCGGGTGACGAGCTATCCCGAGCACCGCGCACAAGCCCAGCAAGACATCAAAGCACTACTGCGCAGTGGCGCCCTGCAGCCCACTGAGACCTTCGTTGAAGGACTAGAGGCCGCCCCTCAAGCGTTTGTTGACTTATTTAAGGGTGCGAATCTTGGGAAGTTGGTGGTGCGGGTTTGAGCTGTTTGAGCATCTTACACACAGAGCGCATCAATCAAAACCGATACATCGTCTAGCTCTTCAAAATGCTGACATAGCTCAACCACTTTTTCAAGCTGTGAGTTCTTGAGGGCTTGTGGCATGAGCGCTGCACAGGCGTGAAACTTACTGATCTCACCCTCCCAACCAAGCGGATTGCCAGGGCTACCGTAAGGATGCGGTACTTCAATCACAAAATTCTGCCCTTGCACTGACTCGAGTTCGACTCTTCCAGAAAATGTTGGAACATCTTTAGGCAACAAGTACGCTTCAATTTTAGGCATTAAGGCTCGAACTACGGGATCAAGCAGCGCGTCAGACGAAAGTTCATTCGCCAATAAACGTTTATGCACCGCGATCGTTGCAACGCAGTACGGCAAACTAAACTGCGCCTCAATGGCGGTCTGGGGATGCCATTTCTTTTCGTAATTATCAGCGACCAGCCCAAACGGGGTGGGATGCAAGCCACATTTAATTCGAGCAATATCACCGATACTTAACTGGTGCTGTTTCATCAGTTGTTCAACACCAGTCATACTCGCGTGCGCACCGTAACAACAGGCATACCCTTTAGTCATTGACTCCGGCCATTCCCAAATTTCACCTAAACCGCGAGTCAGCGCTGTTGGATCATTTTTTTTATGAAAATGCGTTTCGAGAAGCCCTCGCGATCCTAGAAAGATATTGCGCGTCCCTGTGATGCCCCGTTGAGCAAGCTCAACTGCGTGCAAAGCATCTGCACTCGTAAAACCATGCTTGACTCGCATCATCTGATTACCTTCGGCTACACATTGAAAGTCTCCAGAACCTAGAATCGAATAACCGATTCCCATCGCATTCCATAATTTGTCAGAATCACATTTTATAAGTCGTGCACCGCCTACTATCGCGCCCCATTGCGTGTAATTTGAAATACGGCCATAAGATGAAATGCCGGACAAGCCAAAGCAGGCATTACCGATTCGTGCCTGTACTTCACCGCCCGCGCAATATGCAGTTAAAAAATCTTTACCACTAACAGGCCCTCGACTTTGAGATAAAGCGAACATTGTGGGTAAGATGTACTCGCTCATATGCTGACCCTCTGGATGGCAATCACCCAAATCTAACGCGCGTGCCATGGGCCCATTTACAAAGGCAGCCATATGCGCGGGGACTCGATCGCCAAACACCCAAACGCGGCTTTGAGGTGCGCCTCCCATTGAAGTTGCGTACTCACGCAATTCGCGAATAGGTGCCTCTGTGGCGCCGCCAAGTGCACATGACAACGTATCTAGCACTCTTTGCTTAAGCAGATCAATGACACCCATCGGAATATCATCGAATTGCAAGTTCGCCGCAAATTCAGCAAGTTGCCCAGCTGGATCTAAGGTGTCTATTTGATCAATACTCATTACTTTTTCTCTATTTTCAAACAGATTGGAAAGCAATTATGCAGCGAGACCCAATTCTTTAACATTACGCTGCCAGATTTTAAGTTGGTCAATGACAAGCTGACGCAATTCAGCAGAACTAGACACACCAGGCTCGATACCAATGCGTTCAAGTTGCTCTTTAATATCGTCGCGTCCCATCGCCATTCGTAATGCTTGATTAAGTTGCTGGACCAATGCCTCCGACATACCAGGCGGGCCAATCAACGCAACCCAAGGAACAACCTCAATCGGTTTAAGCCCAGCTTCAACAAGCGTTGGAACCTCTGGGGCAAAAGGACTTCTTCTTGTCGCATTAACGGCCAACGCTTTGACCCGCTTATCTTTCAAAAACTCAAGAGCGACGCCTTGCGAACAAATCATGACTTGCACCCGGCCGGCCACAAGATCCGTTAGCGCAGCTGGCTCGCCCTTATAACTCACTTCGTTCATCTGCGTGTTGGTATCTTTTAACAGTTGCGCCGTCGCCACTTTCTGAAAGGTGGCACCATTTGCAACATTCAATTTCCCAGGATTTGCTCGGGCGTAAGCAAATAGTTCAGTCACATTATTGAATGACGCGTCACGCGTCACCAACAGGAAATGCACGTATCGACCGATGAATCCAATATGAGAAAAATCCGTGACAGGATCGTATGGAGGCGGTTGCCGCATTGCAGGAACGGCTTGCAAAGGGCTGTTAGTCGCGACAAATAGGCTACCGCCGTCAGGCGGTTGCCGAATGAGATCTTGAGCAGCAATTTGACCATCTGCCCCCGCTTTTACCTCAACGATCGCGTTGCGTCCGAATGCGGCCCCTAAATGAGGAGCGAGCAGTCTAGCGACGATGTCAGAGATCGACGCAGCAGGAAATCCCACCAACAACTTCATTGGTTTTTTATCCTGAGCGAGCGCAGAGGTTAGAGGCACACTCAGCGCCAGAGGCGTAGCTAACAGTTTAAGAGCCAAACGCCGCCTGTTTAACTTATTCATAAAAATCTCCGATCATTTTTCTATATTCTGAATTGCCCTAGCAAAAGCATGTATCCGCTAGCTTCACCATCCGTAAACTAGTCGCGAATCAATTTTCTTTAGGAATCTTTGCGTCACCCACGACCTTAGTCCATTTGGTAATCTCTGCTTGTGCGAAATCAGCAAACTGTTGAGAGGTGCCGCCAACGGCATCGATTCCTAGCTGTGCTAGCCTCTCTTTTACCTCTGGCGTGTTCGCAATTTTAGCAACCTCAGTCGACCACTTCGACACAATCTCTGGTGGCAGACCCGCAGGCCCCATGAAGCCCAGCCACGAAAACGCTGTAAAGCCTGGATACGTTTCTACCATCGCAGGCATATTGGGCATCGACTCTAGGCGCTTAGGGCCAAAGCTAACGAGTGGCTTGATGGACCCCGCCTTAATATGCTGCGATTGAATGAAAAGCGTATCGATCGCATATGAGACCTCACCACTGACCAAAGCCATTGTTGAAGCTGCACTACCTTTGTATGGCACATGCGTAACGTCAATGCCTGCAGACACTTTAAAGTATTCACCCGACAAATGTCCCATCGTGCCATTACCAAACGATGAGTAATTAAGCTTGCCAGGATTTTTCTTGGCATAAGCAATCAACTCATCAAGCGTCTTCACTGGCAGCGAAGGATGCACTGAAAGCACAATCTGCAAAATGCCCATCTGACTAATGAAAGTGAAGTCTTTCAAAGTGTCATACGGCAATTTGTTATAGAGCGCTGGATTGGTTCCAACGCTGGTAGTGCCGACTGTGATGGTGTACCCATCAGGTGCCGCGCGGGCACCATAGCTCATCCCGATCGTTGTGCCGCCACCCGCCCGATTTTCGATAATGATTGGCACCTTCCAGGCCTCGGCCAATTTGACCGTGAAAATTCGCGCTATCGGATCTGTTGCACCACCTGGTGGATACGGCACGACTACAGTGATTGGGCGGTTTGGATAAGGTTGCGCTTGGGCCAACGTCGCAGAGCCGATTAGGCCTAAAAAACTGAGAGCAATTCCATTTAATAATCGCATGCTGTTATTCCTTGTTTGTGCCACGACTTGCCAACTTTCATTAAACTATTCGGTCTTCGGAATACGTTCTGCTACTTTTTCCCATTTTTTTAAATCTGACGCAATCAGTTGCGCGAGCTCAGCCGGTGTCGAAGGCGTCACATCCATACCGGCAATTGCCATACGGGCTTTGAAGGCGTCAGTCGCAAGCACTTTTGCCACTTCAGCGTTGAGTCTCTTCACAATGTGATCCGGGGTGCCAAGCGGCGCCAACAACGCAAACCATGACGCTACATTAAAACGTTCAAAGCCAACCTGTCCAAAAGTGGGCACATTTGGCAATGCTGGGTTGATCTGACTGGAAGGCACACCAACCCCCAACACTTTGCCTTCGCGAACGAATGTTGCCGCCACAGCAATCGAAATCACCGCCGCAGGTGTACTACCACCAATCACATCAATAATAAATTTGCCGCTACCAGAGCCGCCATAGGGGATGTGCACCCAGTCCAAGCCTCCGTCTAGGCGGAGTTGCTCGCCGAGCATGTGCGCGGTGCTACCCACCCCGGGGGATGCATAAGAGAGCTTGCCAGGGTTAGCCTTTGAATACTCGACAAGCTCTTTAATATTTTTGACTGGAATTGAGGGATTCACGACAACGACAAAAGCGACATCTGTCAGTTTTGAAATCGGTACAAAATCTTTGCTTGCATTGAAACTGACATTCTTTTGAATAAAAGGCGTAATCGTCAAAGTGCCATCGAATCCCAGCAAAAGCGTATGCCCATCGGGCTTCGCGCGCGCCACTTCAGTGGTGCCAATCACGCCGGTTGCACCAGCTTTATTTTCGATTTGAAAAGACTGCCCAAACTCTTTAGACAAGCCTTCACCCAGTACGCGCGCCAACATATCTGCCGACCCGCCTGGCCCAAAGGGCACAATGATTTTGACTGGACGCGCGGGATAGGGGTCAGTTTGAGCAAAGCCAGACACCGAATAACCCAGCATTGCAAGCACTTGAACAAGTACGAAAATGCAGCGATTTAAATTAATCAATTTATTGGTCTCCGTGTTTGATATAAAAAGCTCATTCAGGCGTTAGACCGGCGGCCTGACTGATTGCCGTCCAGCGAATCGTTTCAGCTTTAATAAAGGTCGAAAACTCAGAGGCATTCATATTGAGCGGCTCAACACCTTGCTGGGCAAAACGACTTTGAATACCTGGATCTGAAAGCGCGCGTACCGTCAATTGATAAATTTGATTCAAGATCTGGGGCGGCGTATTTTTAGGCGCACCTAAACCATACCAGTTCATCACGACATAGTTCGCTAATCCTGCCTCTTTAAGCGTTGGTACCGCAGGAAAGGCACCAGATCTTTGTGTACCCGTCACCGCAAGCGCACGCACCCGGCCACCTTGCACATGCCCGATCGCAGTTGGGGTAGCCGTAATCAATAAGTCAACGTTGCCCGCCAGCACGGCAGACAATGCTTCACCCCCGCCCTTATATGGGATATGCGTCAATTTAATACCGGCCTCTTTTTGCAGTAATTCGCCAGAGAGATGAGGGCTACTACCAACACCACCCGAGCCAAAATTCAACTTACCGGGATTCAATCTTCCGAACTCAACTAACTCTTGTACAGTCTTAAAAGGACTTTTTTCAGGTACTACCAAGACCATAGGCGTTTGAAAGACCGCCCCGACTACTGCTAAATCTTCTGAATGATCCCAACTCAATTTTTTAAACAGCGATGGCAAAATCGCGTAACTCGATTCAAACGCAATCAAGGTATATCCATCGGGGCTAGCTTTGAGCACCTGTGAAAAACCAATCGTGCTCGATGCACCTGGTTTATTTTCGACAACTACAGGCTGCCCGGTTTGCTCTGCAATTTTTTGACCAATTACCCGTGCGCCCATATCGACCGTACCACCGGTCGCCCATGGCACCACAATTTTGACTGGCTGGGTTGGCCACGTCGGCTGAGCTTGGCTTACGGCAGGCATCAATAGACTAGACACTTGCAATACAACAAGTAAAAAAATATCTTTTGAAATTTTTTGAAATCTTTTCACACTAGACCTCGTTATAAATTATGTTTGAACGGCCTTATTTAGAGTACGTTATTCAAGCGACGCCTCAAGCCGTTTTTCTCGGCGCTTACGAACCCACGATAAGTTTGGCAAAATCAATAGCAACACCGCGATGCACATCAAGATCGCCGAAAGGGGTCTTGAGAAAAAGATCATGAAATCGCCTTGCGACAACAACAGGGATTGTCGAAAGTTGTTCTCCATGAGGGGGCTCAAGACCATTGCCATAATCAGCGGTGCTGCCTCATATTTAAGCTTTTTAAACAAGTAACCAATAAAGCCAAATACGATCATCACGATCACATCAACAATACTGTTGCTTAAACTGTACGAGCCAATGACACAAAAAATCAGAATCGCTGGCACCAGATAGTGATACGGAATTTTTAAAATCTTGACCCATAACCCGACAAAGGGCAGATTCAACACAATCAACATAATGTTGCCGATATACATGCTGGCAACCACGCCCCAAAAAATGTCGGGGTGCTGCGTAATTAACAACGGCCCCACATTCACGCCGTACGATAAAAATGCACCGAGCAACAAAGCCATGCCTGGGGTTGAGGGGATCGCTAGCGTCAACAACGGAATAAAAGCACCGCCAATCGCCGCATTATTTGCAGCTTCTGGCCCTGCAACCCCTTCGATCGCACCTTGGCCAAATTGCTCTGGGTGCTTGGATATTTTCTTTTCAACGCTGTAAGACACGAAACCAGCAGCCACTGGGCCCGCACCAGGTAATAATCCAAAGAAAAATCCAATCAAACCACCACGAGAAATCGGCCCGGCTGAGTCTGCCCAGTCTTTTCGGCTCGGCCAGATCTGAGAAATTTTTCCAGAAAATACATCTTTTGAAATCCGCTGTTCAATATTCAACAACACTTCAGAGATTCCAAACAAACCCATAATGACGGGGATCAACCCGACGCCATCCGAAAACTCGACCACACCAAACGTAAAGCGCGGCGTACCCATCACAAGATCCATTCCGATCGAACCAAGAAACAGCCCGACCACTGCCATCATCAGGGCTCTCACCATCGACCCTTGAGCCATGAAAGTCAGTACAACTAAACCACAACACATTAAAGAGAAATATTCAGGAAAACCGAAGATCAGTGCGACTTTTGCCAAATGAGGCGCAGCAATTTGCAAGCCAATGATCGCTAGGGTCCCACCAATAAATGAACCAATAGCGCTGATACCGAGTGCCACGCCCGCACGACCTTTACGTGCCATTTGATGGCCATCCAGGCACGTAATTACGGACGAGGCCTCACCAGGAATATTCACAAGGATAGAGGTGGTCGAGCCACCATACATCGCGCCGTAGTAGATGCCGGAAAGCATAATGACCGCAGACACGGGCGGAATACCCAACGTGACGGGAAACAAAATTGACATGGCGGCGACTGGCCCGATGCCAGGCAAAACGCCCACCAAGGTACCGATAAAGACGCCTGCAGCACAGTAGCCAAGGTTGGCGATTGTCAGAGCGATTGAAAAACCATCGAAGATATCCATAGCGTCGCTCAGAAGCCCAACAAGCCAATCGGCAGCGCGGTCTCTAACCACACTTTAAACACCAGATAAGTGGTCATTGAAGAAAAGACTGCTCCAAACACAATGACATACCAACGTTGGCGTTCGACCAGCCACAAAAGAAAGGCAATAAAAAGAGTCGTGCTGAGAATAAAACCTAGGTGTTCCATCGTCAGGGCGTATATCAATAGCGCTACGATAATCGCAGCCGCCTTAAGAACACCGTTTCTATTCGCAAATAAGGGTTGGAGCCACTCATCCGCGCCATCAACTAGATTTTGGTCAATTTTGCGCGTGACCGTTTGATCCTTGCCGTTAACCAGCGATAACGCATCTTTCTGCTCCATCGCACGCGAGACAGTTCGAAACGCACGGGTGGTGTTCCACCAGTCGATGGCTGAGAGGATACAAAGAGTGGCGCCTGCAATAAAGGGAAACATGCCCGGGCCTGGATCGTTGAGCGAACCAAGCGACAGTCTGTAAGCGGCAATACAAATCGCGAGCCCACACACAATCCAAAACCCGCTTAGCCAGTTTTCTTTTCTCAAGGCTGTGCTCATTTCTGTGACTACCTTTTTGTGGAGCTATCTTCACCTTCCGTACAATCCAGTACAGTTCTTGCGCGCTAATTACCCATCGATTTCAAAATCCCGCTAAACAAGGCGCTTTGCCCTTTGAGCCAAGTTTTATATTCTTCTGGGTTCATTAATTTAATGTCAACGCCAAACGGTTCAAGCCTCGTTTTAATCTGCGCGTTGTATGTCTCGACTGCCTTCTGCGCCGCAGCGTAGATCGCGTCAACAACGGGTTTAGGGGTTCCCTTAGGCGCCAAAATCCCGTAATACGAAGGGCTGGCGATGGTATAGCCTAGCTCTTGTAAAGTCGGAACATCAGGAAACGCTTGTAGGCGCGTGTTGCCATACGCGGCGAGCGGACGTAAGGTACCCGCTTTAATATGCGGCGCAGCAGGCGCGACTGCCGTTGATGCCATATTGACGTGCCCCCCTAAAGTCGCAGTAATGGCGGGCCCACTACCCTGTGAAGGAATGTGATTCCATTTAACACCTGCTTCTTTCGAGAGTCCTTCAGGAATCAAGTGATTTGTACCGAAGGTGCCAGAGCTTGTATAGGTGATCTTTCCGGGTGCCTTTTTTGAGGCATCAATTAAATCTTTAAAGGTCAGCCAAGGCGAGCTCGCCAGCACCACAATTAACGAACCACTTTCAACTAAACACGCGACGGGCTCAAACGAATCAAGGCTATACGCGACTTGCTTGTTGGTTAAAGGTACTACCGCAACCGAGGAGTGAGAGGTACCGACCAGCACGTAACCATCAGGTTTACTGGTCGCCACAAAGCCTGCACCCACTGCGCCTGCAGCGCCGGGCTTGTACACGAGCGATAAAGGTTGACCTAAGAATTCACCCATTCTTTCAATAAAAGGTCTCAACAAATTGTCGGTATCACCTGGCTGAAAAGGGATAATGACTTGCACGGGCTTCACTGGAAACTTTTCAGCCGCCACGCTTTGAGATGCCGGCAGGCTCAACATGCCGCTGAGCACCGAGATCACACCTAACCACAGACCTCGATTTAATCGCATTTTGCTGTCATACCTCCATCAACAATTAACTCGGTACCGGTGATGAAACGAGCCTCATCAGAGGCTAGAAACAACGCGGCGTTTGCAGTATCACGACCGTCGCCCATAAAGGGCATCGGGATGCGTGCCTGGCGTCTCTTTAAAATAGTCTCAACGTCACCACCACTTTGATTTTTTGCTACACGCACATCCACTAAAGGAGTGTGCAACTGACCTGGCAATACAGAGTTAATTCTTATGCCCTTGCTAGCGTATTCAACGGCCACCACTCGGCCAAGCTGAATGATCCCAGCTTTTGAAGCTGCGTATCCGACTTGTGCAGCACCAGACCAACGGATCCCAGAGATCGACGCAATATTGACGATGGACCCTGAGCCCTTTTCAAGCATGACCGGCATCACATGCTTGCACATCATAAAAACCGTTTTGAGATTGAGATCCATTTGAGCATCCCAATTTTCTTCACTCAGCGAAATAGGACCGCCCGGTGAAGCACCGCCAACATTATTCACAAGGATATCAATGCCGCCGTACTGTTTGACGCAGGCTGCCACTAAGACGGGTATCGCTTTGCTATCTAGCACGTTGCATTGATACGGCGTGGCATCACCACCCGCCTCGGCGATCAGTGCAAGTGTTTCTGTCATCGTGCTCAAATCTTTGTCGACGGCAAAGACACGCGCACCTTCTTGTGCAAATCTCACGGCGATGGCTCGTCCGTTGCCCCAACCGGGGCCCACACAGCCCGCACCGGTCACCAGTGCTACCTTCCCTTCTAAGCGTCGCGTCATCTTTGTTCTTCGCAAGAGTGGTTGTTCGATCGAGCAGATAAACAGCTAGCCATCAAGTTCCGCTAGGGCCAAAGGTGGTGTAACCACCATCGACAACAATTTCTGTACCCGTAATAAAGGCTGCTTCATCCGACACTAAGAACAAAACTGCGTGAGCAATATCCCAGCCTGTTCCCATCCGGCCAATCGGCACCATGGCATTACGCTTTGCAATTAACGACGCGGCATCAGATTCGGAAAGTTGTTTAGTCAAACGATGTTCAACTAGTGGCGTATGCATCAAGCCAGGCACGACGGTATTGCAGCGGATTCCTTTTTTTGCATAGGCACCAGCCGTTGAACGCGAGAACTGAATAATGCCAGCCTTACTCGAACTATAAGCAACGTGCGTACGATCTTTTGAATTACGCAAACCGGCAACCGACGAGATATTAATAATGACGCCCTTGCCCTGCGCTTCTAAAATTGGAATCACATGCTTGCAACCAAGGAAAACAGTTTTAAGGTTGAAATCGATCTGACGATCCCAAGCTTCTTCAGTCATCGTCACAGGATTACCCGGCTCTGATCCACCCACGTTATTGATTAAAATATCAACACGTTTGAAACGATCAATACAGGCCTGAACCATTTTTTTGACTGCCGCTGAATCGAGCATATCGCACAGATGCGTTGCGCAGACAAAGCCTTCGTCTTCAATCGTTTGCTGGGTTTGTTCAACGGCCTCTTTCACAACATCAACGAGAAATACAGAAGCACCTTGCCGTGCAAGCAGAACAGCCGTTGCCCGACCATTTCCCCAGCCAGGCCCGACCGATCCCGCACCCGTTACGATTGCAACCTTTCCTGTTAAATCGAGCATGTTGTCTCCAAACTTTTATTTATTTTTTAAATAATCAGTTCACGAAACCCGATATGAGTATCTTGTCTCGAACTAATATGTTTTGATCAATCAATTGAGCGAACGTACGATGATTGTGTTGAAAGCTTCGAGAATAAATCTTAAGTTAAATGCTTTTGAATAAACTCTAAGGTCGCGGTCGCTGTCTCATCTGCTTTGACTGCAGCGACGTGATACGAATCATCATCCAACACAAGCATGGTTGCATGTTTAATTAATTTGCACCAAGACTCAGTATCTTGGACTGAACCGAGCCCACTTCCTGTTGTCGTAATGATCAAGGTCGGGCATTGAATCTTAGCTAGGCCGGGACGTACGTCTAAGGTCGGCACCATTTTCATAAAACCAAGTTGTGTCGACAATGGCGTCTTGGCCATCAGTTGCGTCCAGTACTCGAGCATTTTTTCAGGTGCTCGACTCCCTAAACGACCACGCATGGATTCTCTCGCCCAAGGCTCGAGTCCGTCTTTTTTCAGCTGCTCAACCCATAACGCAACTGTCGGAGCCAATGAATTTTTGGGTGACGGTGGCGCCCCAAGTACTGTCAATGTTTTAACAAGCTCTGGATGTTCTGCCGCAAAATTTAAAGCGATGGTGCCACCAATTTTTGGAGCAACAAGGTGAAATGATGGAATATTTAAATGCTTGGTCAGTTTGATCAGATCGTCGCTTAAAACCTTGAGGCTCCACGGAAAATCTTCTGGAGTGGGTGTCGATCGACCAAACCCACGAAGATCTGGCCTGATGATTCGAAGATGGCGTCCTAAGTGCGGAATCCAGGCGCGCCACGCGTCACCACTCTCGGCATTGCCGTGAAGCAGCACGACCGTCTCTGCGGGGCTCCAAGGATCACTAAAGTCATCGATTTGGTAGAAAATCTCAAAACCAGAATCAGTCGTCAGCGTTGCCATGGGATTCACACTCTAAAGGGTAGAAGATTAAGCGTTAAAAAAACATCCACTCAGTGCGATTGCACTCCGGCGTCTGTCAAGATCTTGAGCCATTTAGTGATGTCACTTTGTATATCTTTCGCAAAGGCCTCAGGCGAGCCACCTAGCGTTTCGAGCGCCTTAGAGGCAAACCATTCTTTAACCTCTGGTTGCTTCAAAATCCGTTCGACCTCTTGATTGAGTTTTTCAACGATCGCCCGAGGCGTTCCGGCCGGTGCTATCAGACCGTTAAACCCCACAACCTCAAAACCAGCCAAACCGGCTTGCACCATCGTCGGCACCTCTGGCAGAACGGCCAGACGCTGTTTGCCCGTCACCGCTAGCGCCTTAACTCGCCCAGCTTGGATTTGAGCAATCGCGGTGATTGGCACATCAAAGAATATCTGAATGTCATTCGCCAATAGCGCACCTAACACCTGCGGTGCGCCTTTATAAGGCACGTGAACAATACTAAGCCCAGCCATTTCATTAAACAGCAGCGCACCAAGGTGCCCAAGGCTGCCATCACCGACCGTGCCGTAATTAAATTTTTGTGGATTGCGCTTAGCATAGGCGATCAGTTCTTGAACATTGCTCGCTGGCACGGCTTGATTGGCAATTAGTACCAGTTCGACATTGGTCACCTTAATGACAGGCGCAAAATCTTTCACTGTGTCGTAAGGAAGACTCTTGAACAAGAAAGGATTAACGGTGTGACTTGGAAAAATCCACAGCAAGGTATACCCATCCGGAACAGCTTTTGCCACCATCGAAGAACCAATCGTCCCCCCTGCTCCGGGACGATTATCAATCACGACGGGTTGGCCTAGATTTTCAGATAATTTTTGGCCAATGAAACGCGCCAAGAGATCAGTGATGCCGCCTGCGCCTGTTGCAACGACGATCTTAATTGGTTTGTTTGGATAGGAGGCGTGATCTGTTGCTGCGGCCTGAGCAAATAGCGAAGTCAGCGCACCCAGCAATAGCAAGATAAGTTTTGCAGAGAACAGTCCGATGCTTGCATTCATGGCAGCTCTCCTGTTGAGCTTAATAAAATGAAACGGTCGATTCAATCAACTCGCGTGGCACTAAACATGAACTCAACCCCACAACCGGTCTCACTCTAGAACCCGGAGCACTAGTCGCCCATTTGCCTGTTGCAGACATTCCATTTACCGCTAAGGGATCAATTTCACGACGAATTTTCTCAGCCTCTGAACGCTCTGCGGTCTTCACAGCTACCCGCAAGATAACTTCATACGGCTCATGCACAGGGGCCGGTGAAGACTCGCGATGCACGCCATTGATTCCCAGATAGTCGAAACGAATCTCTGTGGCCTGTAAATCAACCTTCTGAAAGCGCTGCTCGAGTAAGTCTTGCGTGAATTTTGCACGCTCTAGCGCACCGGGGCCGGCAAAGATCACCATTTCTTCGGTCATGAAGCCTTCGGTCAATCCGACCAAGGCCTTGAGTGTTGGTGTACGAGACTTACCCGCTTGATCAGCAAAGGCTTCAACCAAATCTTGGCCAACCTGTTTGAAACTGACCTTGGTGAAGTCAACAATACAGTCCGGGCAAATGTAATTGGCGGGGTCTCCAACTTCGTAGAGCAATTGCTCTTTGCACGTGGCCTCAGATACGACCCCACCCGAATTCGAAAGCTTGGATAACAGTACGCGATCGTCGGTCACCTCAGCGATCGGGTTACCGACATTCGCCAAATCCGGAACGTCTTTATAACCAGGGTCACAGAAATAGCCGCCACTGAGCTGGCTGCCACATTCCATCAAATGCCCGATCACCATCCCCTTCGCCATCAACTGATAGTCGTCAAAACTCCAGTCAAACTCATAAGCCAGTGGGCCCAAATACAAACAAGCGTCTGCGATGCGAGTGGTAATG
Source organism: Gammaproteobacteria bacterium (assembly GCA_030832095.1). Taxonomy (GTDB): domain Bacteria; phylum Pseudomonadota; class Gammaproteobacteria; order Burkholderiales; family Burkholderiaceae_B; genus Zwartia; species Zwartia planktonica. The sequence goes on from JAURJT010000051.1 coordinate 34,993, forward strand.
ACGACATCAGCACCGCCTTTTAGTGCCTCAACAATTCCTTGTGCGCCTAGATAAGCCTCTGCAGACACGACTGTGTCAAGACTCTCAGCAATTGGCTTACCCGTCTCGATGAAGTTCAACCCCATCGTGCCGATCGTCTTCGTCAAAATACCGCCTGATACTGCGGCAACACGTAAATCTTTAATGCCCAGCTTAAGCGCCAAGGCCGCCACTTGCTGCGCAGCTTCTTCAGGATCTAACCAACCCTGGTTGGTAATAATCTTGATCCCTTTTTCTTTACACGTTTTAAGAATAGGCTCCATCCGAGGAAGCAAATAGGGATCGTAGGGC
>JAURJT010000052.1 GCA_030832095.1 Gammaproteobacteria bacterium
AAAGACATCGTTGATCCAAGGGCAGTCATTGCACAGCAGAAGACAATGCGCACCACGATGGAAGCCAAAATGGAAGTCGTGCAGCAAAAGTGGCTCGCTTTCTGGGATGGCTTGTCAACGCCACAAAAAACGACGCTTTCAAACTATATGAAGTCTAAGCACGCTGCACACACGCAGAAAAAACCTGCGGCTGCGAAGGGTTAACGCTACAAGAAAGCCCGCTTCGTGCTGAGACCGATCGTCAGTGATTGCTCTCGTGCCCGAAGTAGGCTTGCTCTAATCGTTGCGGCAAGTTTGGTTCGCTTGTCTGCGCCTCAAGTACGATTCGCCCTTGAACGAGCGCATACATCCGATCAGAGGCTGCGAGCGCTTTTTCCATCAACTGCTCAACCAGTAAAACGGCGGTCCCTAGTTTGCGCAGTTGCGCGACAACGTTCAAGACGCGATCGACCAAGACGGGTGACAGACCAGCTGAAGGCTCGTCTAGCATCAGTAAACGTGGACGCCTGACAAGGCCTTGCGCCACGGCCAGCATTTGTTGCTGCCCACCACTCAGCGCGCCGCCCCGTTCGTGACGCTTGGCGGCGATCTCTGGAAAATAAGTCAGGGCTTCATCCACGCGGGCAGCGCGTTCACCACGTGGCAAGTCGTAGCCGGCAAGTAATAGATTATCGTTGACTGAAATTTGCGTGAAGACACGATGGCCTTCGATCACATGGATTAGGCCAGCCGTTGCCGCTTGCCTGGGCGTGACTTGTTTAAAAGGCTTGCCATCAAACGTGACCGAACCTGCCGTAACGGGCAGCAGCCCTGACAGAGCGCACAACAGCGTCGACTTGCCCGCACCGTTAGGCCCTAACAAACAAACGACTTCGCCAGCCGCGATGTGTAGATCAACGCCGTGCAAGACTTGAATCTTGCCATGCCCTGATTCAAGCTTTTCAACAGAGAGTAGAGGTTGTTGTTTCATATCAGCCGCCGAGGTAAGCATTGACGACCTCCTTGTGTGCCCTAATTTCGTCGGGGGTACCCGCCGCTAAAATTTTTCCTAGATTTAACACTGTGACGTCATCGCAGATTGCAAAGATGAGATCGACATGGTGTTCGACAAGTAAGACACCCGTGCCGCAGGCACTGATGGCTTGTATCAAGGCGCCGAGTTTGTTGATTTCATCACTCGATAAGCCTGCAGCAGGCTCATCGAGCATTAAGAAATCAGGCGCAATCATCAAAGCTCGTGCAATTTCGATGAAACGCAATTCACTATGTTGCAGTCGATCGGTTCTGACGTGCGCTAACGAACCTAAGCCGACGACGGCCAACAAGGCGAGAGCCCTATCCTTGAGCGCCTTGCGCTCGGCTTTCTCTTTCGGCATGGCAAGAAGTGCTTCAAGAAAGTTAGCCTTGCCTTTTGTGGCGCCGCCAATCATCACGTTCTCAAGCACCGAGATCTCACCGACAATACGCGGGGTTTGGAACGTTCTGGCGATACCACGACTTGCGCGTAAATGCGGCAGACCAGTCGGCAAGGCCGTTTGCCCAAAGGTCATGGTGCCCTGATTGGGGCTGTAATAGCCAGAGATGACATTGAGGGTCGTAGTTTTACCGCTGCCGTTCGGTCCGATCAGGCCATGGATCTTGCCAGGCTTGACCTCTAACGTGACACCATCGATGGCGCGCACGCTTCCGAACGTCAGTACGATATCCTGTAGCGTCAGACTATTATTACTTGAGCGATTGTGTGGATTCAAAGCAGCGAGCATTTGTGTTTCTGGCGCGACAGTACGGTGCTTGGCCAAAGGTCTGCGATTGTTGAAATCCAGCAACACTGCGATCCCGCCAGGCATTGCCAGCACAATCACGAGCAGCAAGAACGCATATAAAAATGTTGACCAAGCTGCCAATGGTGCTGCAATCTCAGGCAAAATCACCAGAATGATTGTGCCAATCATCGGGCCATAAATCGAACCACGGCCACCAATCAGAATCGAGATAAAAAATAGTAGAGATAGTTCAAAGGTGAAGGCGTCGGGCGTGACATACGTTTGCAAACCTGCAAATAAGCCACCTGAAAAAGCCGCTAGAGCGCCTGCCAAAATAAAAACGGGAATCAGTAGGTGGCTTTTTGAAATGCCACAAGCCTCAGCGGCCACCTCGGCGTCACGCACCGCGATTAATCCACTACCAAAACGACTGCGCGCGATATTGGCGGTGAGCCATGTGCAGACAGCAGCTAGCCCTAAACACAAGTAGTAAAAGCCTAGATTGTCATCAAAGGGTGCTGGCATTTCTGGGCCAGGTATGCCAATACCCCCGCCCGTCACGCTTTGCCAAGCAAGCGCAATTTGTGTCACGATCGTTGCGAAACCAAGCGTGGTCATTGCGAAATAAAAGGTACGAAGCCGCAAGGCGGGTAAGCCAACGATGACGCCAAAGATCGCACCCATCACAGAGGCAATAGGCAAAGCAAGCCATACTGAGATGGGATCGAATACTTTTCCGGCTGTTAAAACGCTTGTTGTGTAAGCACCAATCGTGAGCAAGGCGACATAACCGATCGCGAGTTGCCCAGCAAAGCCAACCACGAGGTTTAAGCCAGAGATCAACACCCAATAGATGGCGGCGCGTGTACCGATCGATACCCAGTAGTCATTGCTGACGAAGGGCAGGCCGACCGCAAGCACAATAGCGGCCAGAAGCCAAAAGACTTGCGTACGGACGGATTGCTGCTTCGCTAATATTGAAACCTGCGCGCTAATCGCAACCTCTGCGCTATTCGCTGTTGTCTGAGTGCTCATTACACTCTCCTTGCGACAGCAGAGCCAAACAGACCTTGCGGGGCGGCTAGCAAGACAACAATAAATAGTGTGAAGACCGCAACCGAGGCAAAGATTCCGCCGACTAGAAAATTAGCCGCTTGTTGAAACAGGCCTAAAATTAGGCCACCAATCACGGCGCCGCGGTTATTACCCAAACCGCCCAGTGCGACTGGTACGAATCCATAAAAATTTAATAAGGCGCCGTTCGCAAAGAACGCCAGCAATAGCTCACCGCCAGAAAAGCCAGCGATACCACCTACAACTGCCGCGAGCATGTAACTTGCAACACGCAGATTTCGTTCGGGCAGACCTAAGGCTTGGGCCGCGAAGTTATCTTCTGCAACAGCGACAAAGGCGCGTCCGACGAGCGTGCGACGGTATAAGAATTCAAGGCCAATAATTGTGAGCGCGCAGGCAACAACGGGGATCCAGAATTTTTCATCCCAAACGCCTTCTCCCCACCCAACCAATTTTGGAAATGGTCTGGGTTCGGTACCCCATTCAATTGCGGTGACTTGCTGAATCATCAAGGCAAGTGCGAGTGTTGAAAGCACATACAAGTGCTGCTCAAGGCTCTTCAACACAGGCCGGACGGCAACGAGTTCTGTGATGTAGCCCAGGATGGCGCAGCAGACCAAGGTGGCCAAAAAGCCAACAATAATAGGCAGTCCAAGTTTCAAAATGAAGTACGAGCCAAACACGCCGCCAAGCATGCCAAGCTGCCCCGCGGTGAAACTCATCACCCGTGACGTTGAGTACATGGTGTTATAGGTAATACCAACGAGCGCGTAAATCGCGCCCGCCGCCAAGCCGGCGGCGAGAATCGATGCAAACATGTGTGCTTCCTGAAGGTTCGACTGACTTAGTAACCAGGTGCGAGTGCGAAGGTTCCGTTTTTCGCAGACCGTGCCTCAGACATGACGATTTCAGATGTTGAGTAGCCGTTGTGTTGGTCAAGAGAGTAGTTATAGGTACCGAAGTGCCCAGAGTACCCTTTGATTGAATTCCAGTACGCAACGATCCCTTCAGGCTTCGTTGACCCGCTCGCCCCAACTGCTTTAGCGATCAAATCAATTGCATCGGCGCCGCAGGCGACCCACCACAGCAAGGTGTCGTCTAGCTTGACCTTGGCTTTAAGTAGGTTAGCAACAAAGGCTTGTGTTGCTGGGGGTAAGTTACCCGCAGCATCATAGCTACAACTCTTGTAGCCAACCGCATAGACCTTGGCCCAGTTATCTGGCTTGTCGAGCAGCGGGGCAATTTCGCCTGAAGAGACCGAAGGGTGACCGACAAAGGACACATCCCAATTCATTTTTGCGCGAGTATTGAACATGCGCGAATACATACCGGTGCTCACACTCCAGACAACAATCACTTCAGCGCCGCTGTTTTTGGCTCGTAACATGTCAGGCGTTAGATCAGACTGCGTTGAGTCAATATTGGCTTGATACGTGACCGTAGCCCCCTCTCTTTTAAATGCTGCAACCGAGGCATTTACGGCGCTCACGCCATAGCCCGTCGTGTCACCAATCACCGCAATCTTTTTGAGCTTTAAGATGTTTAGGCAGTAGTGGCGTACCGCATCGTCCCACTGCGTGTTTGAGGGCGTAATGCGAAAGGCGTTAGGATATTTTTTGGTATCGATTAAGGTGTCGATGACGCAAGGATGAATATTGGGCATTTTGGCTTTCGCCATGATGGGGGTCACCGCCAACGATTCGCCAGAGTTGGTGGGCCCCCAAATTGCATGAACCCGCGCTTGGCTAATGAGCTCTTGCGTAGCGTTTACAGCCTTGGTTGGGTCGCCTTGCGTGTCGCGCGTGATGATTTCAATTTTTCTGCCACCCACTCCGCCGGCCGCGTTGATTGCGTTTGCGGCAAAATGAACGCCGCGATCAAAACCTGCAGCAGGTGCCGAGCTTGGGCCTGTCATCGCGACGAGCCAGCCGATTTTTATATTTTCAGTTTGTGCTAAGGCGATTCGAGGAAGAGACGAGGCTAAACCCATTGCGCCAACGCTCGCTACGAAATCTCTACGAGAAATACTCATTTGTCTTATCCTTTATATTTATTATTTAGACAGCTATTTGGTTCCCGTCTATGTGCGGGACGCCTGAAACGAGTATATCTATCGAATCTGTAAAAGACAACACTGCATTTGATCTATTCTTTTTGACAGTTGAATGAAGGTGATCGCAATTGCCGCAGTGCAACGAAACACTAAGCGATCGTTGCCCACGGTGATTGGTTTGTCTAAAGGCCGACCTATTGATCGCGAACTATCTTGGTTCGCGATCGCGCGTCAAACACCAAATCCTTAAGCGCGCGCCTTGGCTGCTGCGACGGTGTCTGCCCAGGAAGGCACGTCGACACCCGCCGCTGCGATTTCCATTGACACCATCGTGTAGTAACCGACAACGCATACGAGATCAGAGTATTGCTGGTCGCTCAGTAATGTTTTCGCGCGCTGAAAGGCGGCTGTGCTGACGCGCTTGGTCGTCAGCAGTTCGGTGACGAAGTCGTAAACGATATCTTCATCAGCCTGCAGCCCTGCAGGTTTACCGCCGCGCGGTAACGCGTCGACCACTGCAGGCGACACGCCGTCTCTGACAGCCCACTTGCTGTGTAAGCCCCATTCGAATTGAGACTCCATGTGGCGCGCGGTAAGCAAAATCGCAAATTCATTTAAGCGTGCGGGTAGTGAAGATTCATTGCGAAAATAATTACTAACGGGCGTAACTACCGCGGCAAATTTAGGCGAGCGCAAGGTCATCCAGTGATGTTTGGGCAAATCAGTTAATTGTGCTTGCCATCCTGAGCGATAGAGCTTCATCACCGCTTGTTGTTCGGGCGTGAGGTCCTCGGTTGCGATGGGGGTAAAGCGCACAGGTTCAAGCGGAGCGGTCGACATGGAAGTTTCCTTTAGAGAGACAGGCTAAGATACAGAAATAACGAAGTGCCTGATAACAAGCAATGGGTAACGGGCATCAAACAAAAGATATCAAACAAAAGATATTAATCATAAGACAATGGGTGAAATACTAGCCCAGAACAACAAGGAGCACATATGGTTATCACCGACGCACAGGTTCACCTCTGGGAGGCTCACCGCCCTGATCGCCCTTGGATGCCAGAAGATGTTGGGCACACCGTGATCATCGCTGGAGAGGGCGCGCGACCACACCGCGAAAAGCCTTTCGAAGCAGCAGAAATGACTGAGTTGATGGACGCGACTGGCGTATCACGCGCGATCATCGTGCCGCCATCCATGGTTGGAAGTAAAAATTTGACCGCGCTTGAGGCCGTACAAAATTACCCTGGTCGTTACGGCATCATGGGGCGCTTTGATCCTGAGGATCCAAACGCGCGTGGTTTGCTTGAAACCTGGCTCACGCAACCAGGCATGCTTGGTATTCGCATGACGTTTCACAAAGCGAAGTGGTCACGCTGGTTGGCAGATAGTTCACTGGATTGGTTTTGGGCGGGCTGTGAACGTCTTGGGATTCCGGTCATGGTGCTGATGTCTGAGCAACTTGATGTGTTAGATCGACTTGCAACGCGTTATCCAGATTTGAAACTTATTTTGGATCATATGGGTCGCAAAAGTGCCTTACGCGATGACGCCTGTTTTGCCGACCTCGACATTATGCTCAAACTGGCTCGGCATAAAAATCTGTCAGTGAAGGTGACGTCTGCGCCTGGCTACAGCACGCACCCGTATCCTTTTAAAAACATTCAGCCCTATTTGCAGCGCATCATTGAAGGCTTTGGGCCAGAGCGCTCGATGTGGGGTTCGGATGTCTCGCGACTACCTTGCACCTATGCGCAGTGCGTAAGCCTATTCACCCAAGAGATGAGCTTTTTAAAAGGAAAAGATCTCGAGATGGTGATGGGCGGGGCCTTAGCGAAGGTGCTGAATTGGCCCGCAGCCTAAACACTACAACCAAGTCTTTGCGCGCGAAGACACGCCACCGTCAATCGTAATAATTGTGCCGGTGGTGTAGCCCGACAAGTCAGAGGCCAAAAACGCAACCGCGTTTGCGATCTCTTCGACTTTGCCGGTACGGCCAAAAGGCATTGAGGCAACGAGTTGCTTCCATTTTTCAGCATCGCCCAACGTTAACTCGGCGCGTTTGCGTAAAAAATTATAAAGACGCTCGGTCAACACCGGGCCTGGGTTTAAACCCACGACGCGAATATTATGCTCAGGGCTGACAGAACCCAGTGAACGGGTGAGCGCCATTAGCGCAGCACAACCCGAGGTGCCCGCCAGATACGTTGAGGTTAGGTTTTCACCGGCGTGGCCAATCACATTCACGATGACGCCGGGTGTCTTGAGAGGTTTCCAGACTTGAAAGGCTAAGCGGGTCATGTTGATGTAGCCAAACACTTTTAGATCCCAACCATCGCGCCAGCTTTGATCATCAAAGTCTTCGATCGACCCTAGCGGCACGGCACCTGCGTTGTTGACCAAAATATCGGTGGTCGCAAGTCGGGTTCTCAATAACTCGACATTGGCCGGTTTGGTCAGATCTAGTGCAGTGAAAGACACCTCGACGTTAGACACCTTTTTGATTTCGTCAACAGCTGCTTCTAAATCACCGGCAGAGCGCGAAACGAGATGAACCGCACAGCCCTCAAGTGCGAGTGCTTTGGCCGCGCCAAAGCCCAAACCTTTTGAACCACCCGTGATTAAGGCGCGTTTGCCTGCGAGATGAAGATCCATACTGCCTCCTGAAGTTGCTGTCTCTAGCGCTAGGCGCTTTCTCTTTGATGATTGTTGATAATCTTACCCGAGATGTTGTGGTCAGCGCGACGATACGAATCATTTTGCATTGCGCAAAGCCAGCGCCTAGTGTAAAAAAGCCTTGTGGTGGTAGCGCGAGATTGCGGAGTAGAGATATCTAGCCTTCGCAAATTGATTGATGTCGTGACTGAAAAGAAAAATATGAGACAAAAACTACTGTTATGCCTGACCGCGGCGACATTGTTGCTCACCCAAAATGTGAGCGCGCAAAGTCAGTCTTATCCCAACAAGCCGATTCGAATGATTGTCGGCTTTGCGCCCGGTGGCTCTGCAGATATTTCAGCAAGAATTTTTGCTGAAGCGATGACGAGAGAGCTCAAAGAGACGGTCGTTGTCGAGAACAAAGGAGGTGCCGGTGGCAATATTGCTGCGGCAGAAGTTGCGCGTGCCGAGCCCGACGGCTACACAATTTTTTATGCGACTTCCGCAATTGTTTTAGGCCCCCTCTTGTACCAAAGTGTGAAGTACGATCCCTTTGTGGATTTTTCGCCCGTAATGTTGACGGCGACGAATCCTTTGGTGTTTTTAACGACGCCAAGTTTGGCGCCACGTTCGCTCAAAGAGTTTGTGGCGTATGCAAAAGCTCAAGGCAATATGAACTATGGCTCAAGCGGCGCGGGCACGATGACTCACTTGCCCGCTGCGGCCTTTGCACGAGAGTTTGGTTTAGAGTCTAGCCACATCGCCTACAAGGGCGAATCTCCAGCGCTGATCGATGTCGCCAGTGGTCGTACGCAGTTCATGATATCCACCTTAAGCGCAGCGGTAGCGATGTTGTCTGATGCGCGAGTGCGTGCCTTAGCGATTGCGGCGACGCAGCGCAGCCCATTGTTTCCGGATGTGCCCACTTTTAATGAGGCGCTGGGCACGACGGATTGGGTGATGGGCGCTTGGCAAGGCGTGGTCGTGCCCAAAGGCGTTGCCCCCGAGATCATCAAAAAGTTGAGTGGTGTGCTGGCGACTGTGTTGCAAGAGCCTGCGCTCAAAACCAAACTCGCTCCGCAAGGTACCGTGCTTTTAGGGGGTACGCCTGCGCAGTTCACTCAATATATGAAAGAAGAGCAAGTTCGCTGGAAAAAAATTATTACCGAGAGTGGCGCCAAGGTCGAATAGCTTATTTCAAATCCGAGAGTGGCGCGAAAGTTGAGTAGCTTATTTCATACCGATTTTGTTTTCTCGGATTAATTTCTCTAACGGCTTGGCCTCATCGACTAACATTTTTTCAAAGGCTGCTGTCGTCATTGGGGTGGGGGGTATCGCTTCGTTGGTGAGCCAGGTTTTCATGGCTGGCTCTTGAATGATTTGATTAATCTCTTTGTTTAACCGTGCGACTAAAGCCTCGGGTAGCCCTTTAGGTGCAAAGACGCCAAGCCCATCAATGAGCTTGACCCCAGGCACCGCCCGTTCATTGACAGTGGGCAGATTGGGCAATGTTGGTGAACGCTCGCCGTTTGTCAAAGCGACTGCTCGCGCACGATTGTCATTCACATAGGGCTTAGCAAAGAGCCAAGTCGCGAGCATCACATCAACCCGACCCCCAAGAAAATCCGCCATTGAGGCAGCCCCACCCTTGTAGGGGATATGGACCATATCCAGTTTGCCGAGCGTGTTCATTTGTTCGATTAAGAGATGATACGAGCTGCCAATGCCAACACTTGCGAAACTAATTTTTTGTGGATTCGCGCGCGCGTAGGCCACTAACTCTTCAATTGTTTTATAGGGTAAGTCTGGTCGTACCAGCATCACCACCGTCATTGGCCCGACAGCAGCCACGGGGGATAACTTATGTTGCGCCTCGGTGACCGAGTCAATCATGATGTTGCCATACGAGGTGAACAGGATGGTCGCCCCGTTAGGCTGTGAGTTCGACACAAAGGCAGCGCCGAGATTTGCGCCGGCACCTGGCTTGTTTTCAATTACCACGGGCACATTTAAGGCTGCACTCAGTTGATTGCCAAGGCGGCGGCCAACCGTATCAGTGATCGCACCAGGAGGGTAGGGCACAACCAGAGTCACCTGCTTGGTCGGCCACGCGGGTTCGTTTGCAGCCCAAGAGGTTTGAACGAGACAAGCTTGGATGAATACGAATACGAATACAAATGCGAGTTTGAGGCGTACGATCAAAGCGTGAAGCATGATTAACTCCTGAGGCCTAGCCACTTTTTGAATTGTTTAAATTTTGTTCGGATAATTGACCAGAGCAAGGTGTTTGCAGACAGAGCTTCGTTGGTCGGTTCAGGCGCTGGGCGTGCGGCTGCGGTTGCTGCACTGCTTTGGCCAGCCGTATTTGCGCTGGTCGCGCTTTCGCTGGCGGTCGCTGCTGTGCTTGGCTGTGGGGAGCCCTCGCTTGTCGGTACACTTGCCTCCTTGCTGAATTCTTCGGCGCAGCGTTGAGCAAATACATCCATCAACGCTTGCGTGACGGCGATGCCACCCGTGCTGCCGAAATCAGCCAACACACCGCCTAACTCGGCATCCGAGGTCAACGCCACGATGCTGGTTGGCTTGCTCGCAGAGGCATCGTCGCGTACGGTGTACACCACGTTGACCTCAGCACGTGCGCCAGCCCGCATGTCTGCTGCACCGCGCACGTGAAGCTTGCCTGTTAAAGACTCAAAGTCGACTGAGGCGGTAACTTTACCTTTGAACTTAATTTTTTTAGGTCCAAAGGCAACTAGCATGCCGCCTAGATAGTTGCCATCATCGTCGCGTCCATCGATGCTGGCGCCCGGCATGCACTTGACCATTCGCTCGACTTCAGCAAAACGCTCAAGTACTGCAAGGGGCTGACCCGGAACGCGAAACTCTCCTTCGAAGCGCATGCTTAGGCGCCTTTGTTTAGTCGACGCAAGAGGGGCGCGCGATTCTCACGGCCAAAATGTAGCTTGCCGTAGGGGTCGCTCATTTCGGAGGGTGACACGCGAGCATCGATGATGAATAAGCCACCGGCTTTGATGCCTCGCTCAATGGCAGGCGCGAGTTCAGCTTCAGAAGTGAGTCGTACGCCATCGCCACCAAAGGCTTTTCCGATCGCAGCAAAATCTGCCGACTGCCATTGCGCAAGCGACGGATCAAACCCTTTTGCTTTGAGCTTGTGCACCTCAGCACCGTAGCCTGCATCGTTCCAAATAATCAGTACCAGTTGAATCTTGTGTCGTGTGACCGTGTAGAGTTCTTGCAAGTTCATCATGACACTTCCGTCGCCTTCCATCGCAACGTGCGCACGCCCGGGATGCCCGACACTCACGCCGATTGAAAGAGGTAGCGCTTGGCCCACGGCACCAAAGTGATGCGAGAAGTGAACCAGAGCACCCTCAGGCAAAGCGGTGTACATCGCCGGAAACGAAAAATAATGTGCGGCACCGATGGTGAGCACAACATCTTTAGGCAAACCTTGCGATAGATTCTTTGCGAGTAGACGTGGATCCAGACCATCGGTTGGCTTGGTAAAGACGGCGGCTGGTGAGTTCAAAATGTCGCGCGTCGCTGCGGTACGAAAACCTTCTTTTTGTACCTTGCGGGCCTCAAGCAGCCTGCTTAAGGCAGCCGCGGTTTTCTTGGCATCACCACAGACGTACAGACCAGGGATCACGCCAATCTCATCTGGGGCTGCTTTGATGTCGATGCGTGCGACCTCGGCTGAAGGGAACATGAGACCGCCCTCAGCGGTGTAGTAACCCAACTCAGCGCCCAGCGCCAACACAAAGTCTGACTCGGCAAACAGGTGCTCGGCAGGTGCCGATGCGAAGGTGCCTGAAATACCCAAGTTGTATTCTTCGCCAAGAAACAGATCCTTGGCTTGCAGTGAGGTACCGACTAACGCACCAAGTTGCCCGGCGAGTTTAAGAATCTCGGGTTTCGCATTCGCACGTTGTGCGCCAAGGCCCGCAATAATCACAGGACGTTCGGCAGCGATCAGCTTCTCTAAGAGTGGTTGCAGAGATTCGTCGCTCGGGGCGCCAATCGGCGCAGGCAAGAAATTGGTCGAGGGCCGGTAGTCAAAATCCCAGTCAAAAGACTGCTCTTGCAGCGCCATATCCAAGTTGAGCACAACAGGGATGCGATGCACGCGTGCAGCATAAAACGCCTCGGCCATTTCGTCGGCTAAGTTATCGGCGCTGCTGATATCGTGAAACCGAGCACCACAGGCCTCAACAAAGCGTCGTTGATCCATGGATTGAATGTTGTTTTTTGCACCTGCAGCAATTTGCCCGGTAATGAGTACCATCTGCGAGCGATTACGCACGGCAATGCTCAGCGAGGTGCCAACTTGGGTCAGGCCAGGGCCACAGGTGATGGTGCACAAGCCGACTTGGCCTGTCGTGCGCGAGTAGCCATCCGCCATCGAGACGGCACCAGCCTCATTAAAAGAAGAGACGATATCGATTTTGCCCTGACGCCCTAAAGCGCCCCACAGCGACATATTGCCATCGCCCATCAGACCAAAGAGTGTTTTGCAACCCTCAGCAACCAAACCAACCGTGACGGCTTCAAAGACTTTCATGTGTGTCTCCTAGGTGACGCACCGCGGGTGGGTGCTTTGTATTTTTACCTATCATAGCAAGTAGATCTCTAGAAAAAACAATTAAATGCTTGTAGCATGGGCTCCAAGACCATAAACAATCTCGGAGACAGCAATGACTAAGAGTCGATATTTCGTTAAAGAAGCAGATGTCACCCCCTATAGCCCAGCCAACCATGGCGACACGGTCAACCGTCGTTTGATTGGACCTGAGACCGTGGGGGCTCAGCATCTCGAGGTGTTGTTAGGCGTGGTGGGCGGCAAGCTTGCCGGTGATGGCGGCGGCGCGTTACCGCATCGTCATCCTGGAATTGAGCAGGTTTGCTACATGCTGTCGGGTCGCGCACGGGCTGAAGTGGGCGGTGAAACGTGTGAACTAGGCCCAGGGGATTCGTGTTTTTTTCCAGCGAACGAAGTGCATGCGTTTACGCGCATTAGCGAAGAACCTGTGCGTGTATTGGTGATTTATTCGCCGCCCTACGGAGAGTCAAAAGAAAAGGGCATCGCCGCATAAGGCGGCTTTGCTTTTTGGTTGCCAGCGCTAAAGATACATCGACGACAGGTCGCCTGCGCGACCTTGTTCGATCAGGCTTTGCTTACTGCCCGAAAATACCGAGGCGCCTTGGCGCAACACGCACACGTCAGTGGATACCTTGAGTGCAATGGCCGCCATTTGCTCGCTCAGCATAATGGCGATGTTTGAACTCTTGGCAAAGTCGCTGATGAATTGATAAATTTGAGTCGTGATTAAAGGCGCAAGGCCAAGCGACGGCTCATCTAACAACAAGACGCGTGGCGAGCGAATCGTGGCACATGACAAGATCATCATTTGTTGCTGACCGCCGCTTAATAAGCCAGCGTGTATTTTTGCTTTTTCTGCCAAGATCGGAAAGCGAGCGTACACATCATCGACGGCGGGTTTAAGTAGCACTCGTCTTGTTCCAAAGCGCCAGGCCAGTCGTAAATTTTCTTCAACGGTTAAATGACGAAACAGGCGGCGACCTTCCATGGCATGGGCAATGCCCAAACGAGAGCGCTCGTGTGCTCCTAAGCGCGTGATGTCTGTGCCGTCGAGCTTGATCGAGCCTGAGGTGATGAGGTTTAAGCCCGAAATCGCCCGAAGCAACGAAGACTTACCTGCACCATTCGCACCAAGAATCGCCGTAATCAAACCGTCCTTCGCACCACCCGAAAAGTTTTTAACGGCTTTGATGGCGCCGTAGCTGACTGATAAATCAGTGATCTCAAGCATGCTGCACCTCATCGTCCCCGAGATAGGCCGCGATTACCTTTGGGTCTTGACGCATCCCGAGCATGTCACCTTTAAAGATAATCGAGCCACTATCGAGCACAACAACTTCGTCGACTAGGCCGGTTAAAAAGTCCATGTGATGCTCAATCAATAAAACCGTGATGCCCAGATGTTTGAGTTTGACGAGAATTTTGGCAAGCCGGGTCATCTCAACATCCGACAAGCCAGCTGCGGGCTCATCGAGCAAGATAATCTTTGGTCGCGCCAAGAGCGCTCTGCCAAGCTCAGTCATTCGTCTGTAGCCGTAAGGCAGACTTTCAACCGCTTGATCTGCAACCGCCTCGATATCCAGCAATTGCAAAATCTCGTTACATTGCTCTAGTGCTTGGGCCTCTTGCAGACGCACACGCGGCATTGATAAACCCGCTTCAAGCCAGGTGTAGTGCATGATGGCGTGCGCGCCCAACATAATATTTTCGCGAACGGTGAAATGAGGCACCAGGCGCGGGTCTTGAAACGTTCGTACGACACCCATCTTGGCCATCTCCACATCCGCTCGGGCCGTGACATCTGTGCCTTGCAAGAACACCTGACCAGAGGTCGGCGGAAACACGCCTGCGATGATATTGACCAGAGTGCTTTTACCAGAGCCGTTTGGGCCCACCAGTGCAGTGATGTGACCAGCCTGAATATCGAGCGACACGGAGTTGAGAGCGACGAGGCCACCGAACCGCATGGTGATCTCCTGCACCTTAATGTCGGCGGATACCGATTGAATTTTTAAAAATTGGGGCTCATTTGTTTTGCTGCTTGCAGCGGTAGTTTGCCGCTGTTGTTCAACGGCCGTCGTCAGCCAAGTTTGTCGAATAAAGCGAGGGGGCAAAAACAATAGGCCACCGATTCCTTGCCTAAAAAGAATCAAGGTGAACGTTAGAATCAAGCCATAAGCGATGAATTGATATTCAGCGAATAGTTGTAACTGTTCGGGTAAGAAGGTGAAGAAAATCGCGCTAATGACTTGACCTGCGCTTGACCAAAGGCCGCCGACAATCGCCACGACCAAGACTTCAATCGAACGTGAAATGGCAAAACTTTCAGGGCCCAGGTAACCAACAAGATGCGCGTAAAAGCCACCAGAAATCCCAGCGAGCAAGCCACTCAGCGCATAAGCGAGTTGTTTGGTTTGTCGGCGAGCGATCCCAACGCTGCCGGCTGCGAGTTCACTGTAGTGCATGACGAAGAGCGAACGCCCTAGGCGACTCTGAGAAAAGTTTCTGATAAAAATCATTGAGCAGGCCGTGATCAGTAGCAGCACGCGAAAGTAATCGATCGTGCTGAATTTGTGGCCCAAGATGATCAAGGTGCCTAGGCCTGCAGAAGGCACGCCGCTTAACCCCATCACGCCTCCAGTCAGGTCCGTCCATTCGCGAGCAACCTCTAGAAAGATTTGACCAAAGCCTAGCGTCATCATTGCCAAATACACTTCTTTGACGCGTCCGGCAGGGTACGACAGCAAATAGGCGATAAGACTCGAAACGACTGCGGCAACGGGGATCGTTAAAAATAGATTCAACCCAAAGGTCTTTGCGATAATCGCACTGCCGTATGCGCCAATCCCAAAAAACGCTGCGTGCCCCAAGGAGATTTGCCCCGCCATCCCAGTCAAGACGTTGATGCTTTGAGTAAACAGAATCGATACGAGCGCAAAGCTAAGAATTTGCAACGTCGCGCCGCGCAAGTAGGGTGCGCCAAAAAAGACGACCACAAACAGCACAAGCAGCGCGAGGGGATGAGTCGCCAGTTTGGTTAACAATGTACGCGTTGAGTTCATGCTTTCGAGACCTCGGCACGGCCAAAAAAGCCCTCGGGTCGCAGGGCCAACATGGCGATTAAGAGCGCGAAGGCGATTCCATGTTCGGCCGCTGTTGAAATATAGCCTCCAACAAGCTTGCCAATAATCCCAACGATAATACCGCCTATCAGGGCGCCGGCTGAGCTACCCATTCCGCCGAGCACCGCAGCGACAAAGCCCATGAGTACTAACTCAAACCCAAAGGCGGGGTCTACGGTGCCACTAATTTGTGCGGTGAGGATGCCAGCGATACCTGCCAAGATGCTGGATAAAACGAACGAGCCAGAGACGATCAGATTGACGGGCAGGCCTTGCACAATGGCAAGCTCCATGTCCTGAGCGGTGCCTCGAATCGCGGTGCCTAAAACGGTATAGCGGGTGAGGCCCTCTAACACCACAATAATCAAGATTGAGACAACAAAGATTGAAACGTACTGCAAAGAAATATTTTGGCCACCAATATCGATCACATCTTGAACGGTGAATAGCACTTCAGGAAACGGAATGGCCTGCGAGCCAAAAAACTTTGAAGTGATGCCTTGAAGCAAAATTCCAAAACCCAGCGTGGCAATCACCCAGCCCATGCTGCCCGCAGTCTTGAGTGCCGGGCGCACTGCGATGCGTTCAACGATGACGCCAACCAAGGCAACGATTGCCACACCTGCAATGACGCCAATACCATTGCTGATCCCTTGAGCCGTCAACAGCGCAGTGGATATCGCGCACAACATCATGACTGCACCTTGTCCAAAATTAAGCGTTTTGGTGGTCCAGAACGTTAAATTTAGACCGACGGCAACGAGTGCATAGACTGAGCCGACGCACGCCCCTGCAATCACTAAAGAGAGAAAAAAATCCATGTTGAGGGCATAGCCTGCAAACGTTGAGATCACCCCCGAAGGGGTGCGTATTGACTCAGTGACTGATGAGGGACGGGTGCTTACTCAACAACAGGTTTAAGGTACAGAGCCCCAGCGGCCGATTTATTGATTTCAAATAAACCTAAATCCTCTGGTTTAAAGGCTTCGTGCAGCTCGGCGGTCAAGGTGATAGATGGAATCGATACGCCCGGTAGCCCCTTGGTTTGATTCAATGCGGCAATTACCGCAGCAGGCGCTGTTGAGCCTGCGCGTTTAATTGCGTCAAGCAAGACTACCGCACAGTCGTAACCGTTACCTACAACGGTAGCCATCGAAATTTGTGGGTTTGCAGCGTCAGAGCCATACCAGCGATCGGTGCCGTGTGCGGCGCGATACTGATCAACAAAGTTTTGTGCGTAGGCTGGTAAGGGTCTTTGACCAAAGGCAGCGGGGCTGACTGAACGCGTGCCAATTGCTAAATCACCCGCACCTTCAAGGTAGGGTGCGGTGACGGCGCCGGTCGAACCGAACAGGGGCACTTTAACGTTTGCCCGGCTCATATTTTTACGAATCACAGCAAAGTCAGCACCTAACCCTACGACTAAGATTGCATCAACTTGGCTGCGTTGCAAACGTGCGACCTGCGAGGTCATGTCTTGGCTGCGTTGGTTATAGGACTCGATCTGAACCTTTGCAGCAGGATTGGTGGCCGCGATTGATTTTTTGACGAGCTCGGCACCCGTGACACCGTACGCGGTGCTTTCATGGATGACACCGATGTTTTTGTACTGTTTGCCTAAGAGTTGGCCCAGGCGATTGGCTTCAGATTCGTTGGTGATCGCCATCGACACGACGTTTTTACGTGGTGGTTGTTCTTTACCTTTTGGATAAATCACAGAAGGGGATTGCGCGAGGGGATTACAAGTTGGGCGACCGTCGGCTTCAAGCATGTCCATGGTGGCCAGTGAGGGGCCGCTGCCCGCTGGTGCGATGATTGCGACAATATCTTTATTATCAAGAATGCGGCGCATGTTTTGCACGGCCTTGTCTGGCACCAGCTGATCATCCATGGCTTCGGCAAGTTCAATTTTTCTGCCGTTGATGCCACCTTTTTTATTCCATTCGTCGATGGCAAGCATGACCCCTCGACGATTGCCTTCACCAAATTCGTTGAACGGCCCAGTAAGCGCTGTCGTCATACCAAGCTTGATGGTTTGTTGCGCACTGGCGATTGGACTCGCCAACAATAGCGCCGCGGCGATCAGGGTCAAACTGCTATAACTTTTAGAACTAGTCATGAAGGTCTCCTTTTGGTCTCGTATTTAAGTCACATCTGCGGCGACCTAATTTTTAGTATTTTTTGTATTCTGCCTGAAATTTGCGAATCACGGTGAGTCTTATTTCTATAGGCCTGATTCTTAAGCAGCTGAGCGCTGGCAGATTCCTGAAAAGTATCAGGCAAGCATTAAGTAAATATCAGTCTGATAACAGGCCGCCGTACGGCGGGCATTGGGTAAGCTTGAGCGAACCATTCGCTAAGCATTGCTCAAGTGGTTAAATAGTCGTTACTCGTATTTTCTAGCGAACTAGGTCATCGTGAAAGCCTTCTACTCCGATCATTTCGTTCTGCCGTTACCGGCTGGGCACCGCTTTCCCATGTCCAAGTACCGACTCCTGCGCGATGCGGTGGGTGCCGAACGCAATATTGAATTGAACGAAGCGCCGGCCGCGACCGACACTCAGATCTTGTTGGCCCACGCCCCGCGGTACCTGCAAGCCGTCATTCGAGGCGAGCTCAGCGCAAAAGAGCAACGCGAGATTGGTTTTCCCTGGAGCCTCGAAATGGTCGAGCGTTCACGCCGTTCGGTGGGGGCGACACTCGCGGCCTGTGAGGCTGCAAGCGTTGACGGCATTTCAGTGAATCTTGCCGGTGGCACGCACCATGCGTATCGCGAGCGTGGCAGCGGCTTTTGTGTATTTAATGATGCTGCGATTGCTGCGAAGGTTTTGCAGAAAAGCAGCAATCCAAAAGCGAGTATCGCGATCATTGATCTGGATGTACATCAGGGCGATGGAACCGCCTCGATCTTTCAAGACGATCCGACAGTTTTTACGTTATCGCTGCACGGCGCGCGCAATTACCCATTTAATAAACAACAGAGCTCGTTAGATGTGCCTTTGCCTGATGCATGTGAGGATGACGCCTACCTTGAGGCTTTAGACGCGGCGTTAGAGCAGTTGAAAGCACGGTTTGAGCCTCAGTTTGTGCTTTACCTCGCAGGTGCGGATCCCCATGAATCTGATCGTTTAGGACGCCTGAAGGTAACGAAGGCGGGCATGGCCGCCCGTGATCTGATGGTGATGCAGTATGCACAGAGTCAACGCTGCCCAATGGCAATCATGATGGCTGGCGGGTATAGCACCGACGTGAACCAGATCGTTGAGATTCATTTGCAAACTGTTCGCTTGGCCGCCGCGCAACGCAAGGTAATTTGACGGCCTGGTCGGCAACATGCGCAACGCTTAACTCGGCAGCGTACTCAGTGCTTAACTTGACAACCTGCCTGCCAACCAATTCGGCACTACACTATTCCTACTAAAAAATAATCGCGTTAGCTGGTAGGGGTCAGATAGCATCTCCTCTTCAGTAACGAGGTCTCACAGGAGAAAAAATGAAAATCGCGGTCGTAGGTTCAGGGTTGATTGGTCAGGCATGGGCCATCGTTTTTGCACGTGGCGGTCATGAGGTCAAAATGTGGGACGGCGACCCTAAGGCGGTCACCTTGGCGTTCAGGCTGATTGAAGAACAGGTTGCTGATCTTGAGGCGGCAGGGTTGATCACAGACCCAAAGGGCTTGATCGCACGCATCAGCGCAAGCGCCACGCTTGAAGAGGTTTTGCAAGACGTTGATTACGTGCAAGAAAATTTGCCCGAGCGCGTTGAGATGAAGATCGAAATTTTCGCCAAAATGGATAAGCTCGCTGCACCGACAACCGTGCTGGCAAGCTCGACTTCAAGTATCCCAGCCTCGGCCTTTACCGAAAACTTACCCGGTCGCTCGCGCTGTTTGATTGCGCACCCGGTGAACCCCCCGTACTTAATTCCCGTTGTTGAGATCTGCGGGGCACCCTGGACTGATGCCGCTGTCGTGCAAAAAACCTGGGATGTGATGGAAAGCGTCGGCCAAAAACCCGTCAAAATTCATCGCGAACTTCGTGGTTTTATCCTGAATCGCCTACAGGGTGCTTTGCTGCGCGAGGCGTTCAAGTTGGTTGAGCAGGGTTATGTGGATGCGGACGGCTTAGATGTCACGATCCGTGAAGGCTTAGGCTTGCGTTGGTCGTTTATGGGCCCCTTTGAGACCATTGATTTAAATGCCCCCGATGGTTTGGCAGACTATGCACATCGGTTTGACGAGATGTACCAGGCGATGTCAACCGAGCAAACTTCAACGGACCACTGGTCTGAAGAAATTATTGCCAAACTAGAAGCCGCTCGGCGGGCGATTTTGCCAAAAGACCAGCTTCTGGCGCGTCGACTTTGGCGAGACCGCAGGCTGATGGCCTTGGCGGCGCATAAAAAGGCCGCTGAATCTTGACAGCCTCCCCGGCCTAAAGGCCAAGGCTTTCCGCGCGATCTAGTAAAGACCCTACAGTCGCTCAGGATCCTTGGTTCTGAATGTTACAAAATTTACTTCACTTCGTCATAAAGCCCGCTTACACTTATGGCAGAGGTCGAGCGCAGACGCCGTTTGAAAGTGATCTGTGCAGCTGATGCTCCAATTTCCTTAGTTTAAATAGTCAGGAGGCTATATGGCCCAGCTCAAAGGTTCTAAAACAGAACAGTGCCTGAAAGACGCATTCGCAGGCGAATCACAGGCAAACCGCCGTTATTTGTATTTCGCAAACAAGGCTGACGTTGAAGGTCAACCCGACGTTGCTGCATTGTTCCGCTCAACCGCCGAAGGAGAGACCGGTCATGCCCATGGCCACCTCGAGTTTTTAGAGGCGTCTGGTGATCCAGCAACAGGTTTGCCAATGGGTTCAAGCCGCAACAACTTGGCTTCGGCTGTTCATGGCGAAACCCATGAGTACACCGATATGTACCCAGGTATGGCCAAAACAGCTCGCGCTGAAGGCTTTGACGAAATTGCTGATTGGTTTGAAACCCTCGCGAAAGCCGAGCGTTCACACGCCAATCGCTACCAGAAAGCGTTAGACGCCTTGGTCGACTAAGTCAGCCAGCGCGTTCGGGGGGGGCGGTAAGGGTTTTCCCTTTTCGCCGCGTACCGATGCTAGATCTGTGGCCGGCTTTGCTGGTCACAGTTTTTTTAAGCACTCGTTTAGTAAGCGTTCGTTCTTTCACGCACTTGGTACAGTTTTTTAAGCACCCGTTTCTTCAATACCCGTTTCTTGCAATCGCTAAGGATTTTTCATGTCAAATCGCGAAGGTAACCTCGACGCGCCCACTCGTCACCCCTTAGACTGGACCAATCCAGACTTTTACGACGAAGGGAAGTTGCACGCTGAAATGGAACGCGTGTTTGACCTGTGCCATGGCTGTCGCCGCTGCGTAAACTTGTGCGGTTCGTTTCCAACGATGTTTGATCTGATTGATGAGACTGAAGACGGCGAAGTGCATGGTGTTGATAAAAAAGATTACAAAGCAGTCGTCGACCAATGTTTTTTGTGCGATGTTTGCTATGTTACGAAGTGCCCCTACGTGCCGCCGCACCCCTGGAACCTAGACTTTCCGCATCTGATGTTGCGTGCGAAAGCGGTGAGTTTTAAAAAGGGTGAGACCACCTTGCGTGATGCCGTGTTGTCGTCGACCGACAAACTCGGTATGTTCGCGGGCATCCCGATCGTGACCGAAGCTGTTAACGCTGTGAATAAAACCGGCGTGATGCGTTCGCTCATGGAGACCACCCTGGGCGTCGATAAAAAAGCGTGGATTCCAGAATACGCGCCCAAAACCTTTGCACAAGTGGCAAAGCCTTCGGCTGACCTCCCCGTGGTGAACGGCGCCAAAACGCCAGGTAAAGTCGCAATTTATGCCACCTGTTATATCAACTATAACGAGCCTGGCATTGGTCAAGACCTCATTAAGATCTTGCATCACAACAAGATTCCCTACGAGTTAGTCAATAAAGAAGCCTGTTGCGGGATGCCTAAGCTCGAGCTAGGCGATCTTGACGCCGTTGCCGAAAATAAAGACAAAAATATTCCAAAGCTTGCGCAGCTTGCACGCGACGGCTATGCGATTTTGACGCCGATCCCCTCTTGTACTCTGATGTTCAAACAAGAGCTACCTCTCATGTTTCCCGACGAGGCTGACGTCCAACTCGTGAAAGGCGCGATGTGGGATCCTTTCGAGTACTTCATTGCGCGAAATAGAGACGGTTTACTGAGCACCGACTTCACAGATACTCTTGGTCATGTGAGCTATCACGTTCCGTGTCATTCGCGTGTGCAAAACGTGGGCAAGAAAACAGCTGAGATGTTGAAGTTGGTGCCGGGCACTGAAGTCAATGTGGTCGAGCGTTGCTCTGGCCACTCAGGTACGTGGGGCGTGAAAAAAGAGTTTCACGATACCGCTATGAAAATTGGCAAGCCCGTATTCAAAGCCATGGCCAACAATGAGCCTGATTACATCAGCTCAGACTGCCAACTAGCCGGTCATCATATTGAACAAGGCATGAAAGAAAACGGTTTGGCCAGCGCTGAGATGGCGCACCCGTTGACCTTGATTGCCAAGGCTTACGGACTTTAAACAGTGCATTTGAAAAATAACGACGAGAACAGCATGACCAAAATCACGCGCGAAAGCTTGATGACCTTAGAGGCTTACCACAAGGCTCGCCCTGAAATGCGCAAACAGGCGATTGAACAAAGGCGTTTGCGCACAGTCGCTTTGGGTGAGCACGTCAACATCATTTTTGAAAACGAGTTTTTGATGCGCTATCAGATTCAAGAGATGTTGCGTGTTGAAAAGATTTTTGAAGAAGAAGGGATCCAAGATGAACTGCATGCCTATAACCCCTTAGTCCCGGATGGTTCGAACTTTAAAGCCACCATGATGCTTGAATATCCTAACGAGGCTGATCGCAAAATTGCGTTGGCCAAGCTCATGGGTATCGAACACAAGATGTTTGTGCAGGTCGAGGGGCAGCCAAGGGTATATGCAATTGCAAACGAAGACCTCGAGCGCTCAACCGACACCAAAACCTCAGCGGTGCATTTCTTGCGCTTTGAATTGCCCGCAGCCGCTAAAAAATCGTTGCAGACAGGTGCGCAGATGATGGTTGGCTGTGAGCACCCTGAGTACCCAATGCACGTTCAAACGCTGCCTGATGCGACCTTAGCGTCTTTGGTGCAAGATTTAAGCTAATTGGCGGTCGCAATCTTGGTGCAACACCCGCGAGTCTGACCTTGACTGGTCAGGTCAAACGCGTTGGGCGCTAATCTAAGGGTATCTGCCAATGCCTCAGCCTGTGAATTTTCGACTTAAACGCTGACATTTCGTTATGATGATGGGCTAGCGTGGTGGTGGCCTGGGCTCTGAGCCTCTCTGCCACGTGCCCTTCGGAGTTGAAATGAAACAGTTGCTTGTCGCGGCCGGCTTGGTTGACCGGGTAACAGATTTTTTTGCTGTCATTGCAAAATGGGCCGTACTGCTTTGCGCTGTCATCAGTGCAGGCAACGCTTTCATGCGTTATGCGTTCTCCTATAGCTCGAACGGCTGGCTCGAAATCCAATGGTATCTGTTCGCGGCCTGTGTGATGATGGGTGCGGCGCAAGTGCTGCGCGTGAACGAGCACGTCCGCGTGGACGTGATCTACGGCACCCTTAAAGCCCGCAGCCGAGCCTACATCGATTTATTTGGTTTGATTTTCTTTTTGATGCCTGCTATGACGCTGTTCTGTTACTTGTCGTGGCCTCTGTTTGTGCAAATGTTGTTGTCAGGCGAGGGCTCTCCCAATGCGGGTGGTCTGATCCGTTGGCCAGCGATGATGACGTTACCACTTGGGTTTGCCTTAATGGTGTTTCAAGGGCTGGCTGAAATTATCAAACGCGTGGCCTGGTTGAATAATGTCTACCAGATGGATATGCACTACGAGAGGCCACTGCAATGACGATGCAAGAGTTCGCACCCCTGATGTTTGCGGGGTTGATCCTGATTATGTTGATCGGGTTTCCGGTTGCTTTTTCTTTATCAGCGCTAGGCTTGCTCAGCGGGTTCATTGCCATACAGTTGGGTTGGTTCCCCGCCGCCTTTATGTACAACTTGCCACTCAATATCTTTGGCATCTTGTCCAATGACTTATTGCTAGCAATCCCATTCTTTACGTTGATGGGATCGGTGTTAGAAAAATGCGGTTTAGCTGAAGACATGCTCGATTCCATGGGCCAGTTATTCGGGCCAATTCGCGGCGGCTTGGGCTATTCGGTCATTCTGGTTGGTTTCATCCTAGGTGCGATTACCGGTACGGTAGCTGGCCAAGTGATCGCGATGGCGATGATTTCGCTGCCCGTCATGATGCGGTATGGCTACAACATGCGCTATGCCACGGGGGTGCTTGCGGCCTCGGGCACGATTACTCAACTTGTGCCACCGTCACTCGTGCTGGTAGTGATGGCCGATCAGCTGGGACGGTCGGTCGGCGACATGTACAAGGGTGCCTGGGGCCCCTCGATTTTGCAGGTATTAATTTTTCTGATTTACACCTTTGTGCTCTCAAAGGTAGCGCCTGGGCACGTACCCGGCCTGCCTGCGACGGCCCGCACGCTGCACGGTTGGACGCTTTGGAAAAAATGCCTCCGAGGCATTATCCCGTCAGCGATCTTGATTTTTGCCGTGCTGGGTAGCATGGGCGGTTTACCCGGAATGAGTTATGCCATCGCTACCCCTACTGAAGCGGGTGCGATGGGCGCGATGGGTGCGATCTTGTTGGCGGCAGTCCACGGTCGTTTGAATTGGGCAATCATTCGGGACGGCATGACAGGAACGATGCGCATTACCGCGATGGTTGTGTTCATTTTGATTGGTTCGCGCGTGTTTTCGTTGGTATTTCAAGGGGTCGATGGCGCCTTATGGATCGAACACCTTCTGTCTGGGTTGCCGGGTGGGCAGATCGGTTTCTTGGTCGTTGTGAACGTATTCGTTTTCTTCTTAGCCTTCTTTTTAGACTTCTTTGAAATCGCTTTTATTATTCTTCCCATGCTTGCACCGGTCGCCAGCAAGCTTGGCATCGATATGATTTGGTTTGGCGTGCTGCTGTGCGTCAATATGCAAACAAGCTTTATGCACCCACCTTTTGGCTTCGCCTTGTTTTACTTGCGCAGCACCGCAGATAGCTTGTTTAAGACGGGGTCGTTGCCGGGCAAAGTACTGTCGCGCGATATCTATCTAGGTTCGATTCCCTGGGTCTTTCTGCAACTGATGCTAGTCGCGATCGTGATTGTTTTTCCGCAGACGGTCACCGTGTTTTTGGATAAGCCTGTGCAGGTCGATCTCAGTACGATCCGTATCGAAATCCCAGAAAATGATTTGCAACAGAACGATGCGCAAAGCGAGCAAGATACGGTTAATGATCTGATGCGTGGTCTCATGAAAGGCAATAAATGACAAATGACTGATGCGACGACTCAGCCTGTCGCCAGCCCCGAAGCAGGCTCGACGAACCAAGCGACTGCGGCGGTAACGCCTAGCACCCCGGACGCCCCGGATGCGATACCTCTTGAAGCAGAGGGCCCAGCCTTCACCGCCTTGATCAAGTTGCTGGCATCTGTTTTGGTCGGCGCACTGATTGTTTGGGGCGCTCGCACCTCACGCCTGATGGATTGGCAGTCATTTTCGCTCTCGGCGGGCTTGGTGTGGGGTGCCGCTTTGGCGATTGTTCTGGTGGTGTACTACTGGATCCTGAAAAGCCGCACTTCGATCAAGAACGGAGTGATCACACAGACGTGGGTTTGGAAAAAACAAGTGAACATAGCCGACATACGGCAGGCAAAGTTCATTTATTTGCCCGCATTGAGTTGGCTAATCGCCCCGCGCTTGGTTGTACGCACTGGGCCGATCATGACCGTTTTCTATACGGCTCATCCCGATGTGCAGCGTGCTTTTGCCGCGCTGATGTTGGGCAGGTAATATAGCTAAAACCCTCTCAAGATCAATAAGGAATCACTGTGTTTAGATTAGATGGCAAAGTCGCCTTGGTGACCGGTTGCGGCACGCTTGGCGAAGGCTGGGGTAACGGCAAGGCGATTTCTGTGGCGTTAGCTAGACAAGGCGCTAGCATCTTCGGTTCTGACCTCAACCTCGAAGCGGCTCAGCAAACTAAAAAAATTATTGAAGATGAGGGTGGTGTTGCGCACGTGATCACGGCCGACGCGACGCAAGCGGACGAGGTTAAAAAATTGGTTGACGCCTGCATGGCGCAGTACGGACGCATCGATATTTTGATTAACAATGTTGGTCGCTCTGAGCCTGGTGATCCGGTGAGCATGAGCGAGCAGATCTGGGACGATCAGATGGACATCAACGTCAAGGCTGCGTTCTTGGCGTGTAAATATGTTCTGCCCATTATGGAGGCACAAGGCAAGGGTTCGATCGTGAGTATTTCGTCTGTGGCAGGGTTACGCTATGTGGGTAAACCTCAAGTGGGCTATGCAGCAGGTAAGGCCGCGCTGATGCAGCTGACCAAAACCACGGGCGTGTTGTATGCCGAACGTGGCGTGCGTTTGAACTGCGTCGCGCCTGGCTTGGTGTTTACGCCCTTGGTCAAGCGCTTGGCTGACAAATACGCCAAAGGCGATTTCGAAGGCTTTGTGGCACACCGCCATAAACAGGTGCCTGCAGGCTATATGGGTGACGCGTGGGACGTTGCCAATACCGTTGTGTTCTTAGCAAGCGACGAAGCGCGCTACATCACTGGTCAAACGATTGTGGTCGATGGCGGCCTCACTTCGACGACCCCTTAAGATCATTTTTAAAGAGTTCGTATGAATCATTCTCAAGGAAGGCTCGCTAACAAAGTCGCAATCATCACGGGTGCAGGGTGTGTGGGCCCAGGCTGGGGTAATGGCCGGGCGATTGCGATGCGCTTTGCGCAAGAAGGTGCACGGGTGTTCGCAGTCGATAAAGATATGGCTGCGATGACCGACACGCTTGCGTTAATCAAAGAATTTAATGGTGACGTTACGCCTTACACCTGTGATGTCACCGATAGCAAGGCGATTCAAGGGCTGGTTGCCGCATGCCTCAAGCAATATGGCACCGTGGATATTTTGGTCAACAACGTTGGCGGACCTGTGCGTGGGGGCCCGATCGAGTTGAGCGAAGAAAACTGGGATTCTCAGATCGATATCAACCTTAAGACTGTTTTCTTGATGTGCAAATATGTGATGCCCATCATGGAGGCCAAAGGTGCGGGCTCAATCGTCAACATTTCGTCGACTTCAGGGATTCGCTTTTCGGGTGCGCCTCAAGTGGGCTACGCTGCGGCAAAGGCTGGCGTCATACAGTTTGGCCGAGTGGTGGCTGTTGAGTATGCCAAAAAAGGCATCCGCGTAAACTCAGTACTGCCTGGTTTGTTGCACACGCCGCTGGTTGAAGCTGTGTTGGCTGGTGCGCAGGCGGGTGGCGATGCCGAGGGCTTGTTAAAACGTAGGCAGGCACGCATCCCAATGTCATTTATGGGCGACGGCCGCGATACCGCCAACGCCGTATTGTTTTTAGCCTCGGATGAGGCGCGTTTCATTACCGGTACCGAACTCGTTGTTGATGGTGGCATGAGCGCGAAGTGCGACTAGAGTAAAAAATCTTACAGACACTGGAGACTAAACATGAAAGCAGCTGTATTAACGAATGAAGGATTTCACATCACTGAGGCGCCAAAGCCCGTCCCAACAGCCGATCAGGTTTTGGTGCGTGTGCGTGCGGCGGGTTTGAATCGCGCCGATCTTGGTGTGATCGCCGGCGGTATGCACGGCAGCCAAGGTGGTGCAGGCACTGTGCCTGGCCTTGAGTGGGCAGGTGAGATTGCCGAGCTAGGTGCTAACGCGAAAGGTTTAAAGGTCGGTGACCGGGTAATGTGTTCTGGGTCAGGCGGCTACGCTGAATATGCCGTCGCTGACTGGGGGCGTGTGATGTCGATCCCGTCTGACTCGATGAGCTTTGAGCAAGCGACTAGCTTGCCGATTGCCGTCACAACGATGCATAACGCGTTAGTCACTGCAGGCGAATTGCGTGCAGGCGAGACGGTGCTGATTCAGGGTGCTTCGTCGGGCGTAGGCTTGATGGCCATGCAGATTGCAAAATTGATGGGTGCTAAGACGGTCATCGGTACCTCGTCTAACCCAGAGCGGCGTGCACAGCTCAAACAGTTTGGTGCTGACTTTGCGATCGACAACAGCGACCCTCAGTGGCCAAAGCTTGCTACCGAAGCAAATGGTGGCAAAGGTGTTGATCTGATTATTGATCAATTGTCTGGCAAGTTCGGCACCCCTAACATCGAGGCCTGTGCGATTCTTGGTCGCATCGTGAACGTCGGCCGCCTTGCTGGGCGTTTCGCTGAATTTGATTTTGATTTGCACGCACTCAAGCGTATCAAGTACACCGGTGTGACCTTTCGCACTCGCAGCGTAGACGAAGTACGCGAGATCACCAGGCTTGCGATGGCAGACTTAGCGGGTCATTTAAAGTCGGGCAAACTCGCTTTGCCAATTGACAGTAGCTATAGCTTTGACAAACTTGCCGATGCCTTTGCACGCATGCGTGCCAATCAGCACTTTGGCAAAATTGTTGTCACGATGTAATTGAGGCATTGATGATCCAGACCATCGAGCAGTTGCGCGGCTTGTATGCCCCGGCAAAAGAGCGGGCTGTTAAAAAACAGTTGTCAGCTCTTGATGTGCATTGTCAGCGCTTTATCGGGCTTTCACCTTTTGTGGTGATCTCGAGTATCGGTCTGGATCAAATGCTCGATGCTTCGCCTCGCGGCGGGGCGCCTGGCTTTGTTAAAAGCGTAGATGCGCACACGCTGCTGATACCCGATTCGCCCGGCAATAATCGTTTAGATACGCTTGAAAATATCATTCACACCGGCAAGGTCGGGATGTTGTTTTTGATCCCAGGTATGGACGAGACCTTGCGAGTGAACGGCACAGCAAGCTTGTCAGACGATGCTGCAGATCTCGCGCTTTGCACGACTGAGGTGCGTACCCCAAAGCTGGTTATCAAAGTGGTCGTGAGCCAGGCTTATCTGCACTGCGCCAAAGCATTCATGCGCTCAAAGCTGTGGGATTCACAAAGTCATATCGAGCGTGCGCTAATGCCCAGTATGGGCGAGATGATTAACGAACAGGCGAAAATGACTACGCCATCAGAAACGCAAGAAGAGATGCTGGCACGGTATCGCGCCGAGCTGTAAGATGCCGTGCCATTGTCCTATTGCTTGTTAACCCCTGAATGGTCGCGCCATCGGGTGTTGTTCTGCCCGTTGCGTTTGCATGCCCTGTGTACTCACGTCGTCGTCGAGTGCCGGCTGCCGGACTCGCCACTGTACAGAACGCGTTAGCATAAGCATCACCCAGTTGACCCAGGAGCCTAGAGATGTCAATCAAGCACTCAGACGTGTCGATTCAATATGGTTATGCGACGGTCGCGCTCGGGCAAATACATTATGCTCAGGCAGGTGCACCAGACGCGCCGCCGCTGATTTTGATGCATGCTGCCGGACGTTCAAACAGCTGTTATCGGCATATGCTGCCTTTACTCGCCAAAGATTTTCGAGCGATTGCCATTGATTTGCCGGGGTTTGGCTACTCGGCCCGTATGGCTGAAAACCCTACGATTGATGCCTTGGCACAAACGCTGGCTGAGTTGATGGATGCGCTTGCGTTGCATCGCCCCCACATCTTTGGTCTCCATACTGGAAACAAAATCGCCGCCGCCTTGGCAGCGAATTGGCCCGAACGGGTTGGTGACGTGATCTTGGCAGGGCAGACTCATAGCCTGATCCTTGATATGGAAACGCGTAACGCCGCCTTGGCGTCGTATTGTGAGAAGTATTTTCCTAAGTATGGGCATAGCTTGGACGGCTCGCATTTACTGAAAGCCTGGAACGTCACACGGGCTGCTGTCGAAGGGTTTTGGTGGCCACCCGAGTTGCTCAATAACAAGGCGACAAGTGCTGCCGACCTTGCGCAGGCCGAGGTGCGCGTCATTGACCATCTGCACGGTTGGGAGAGTATCGCGCCCCTGTATCGGGCGATTTTTGCGTTTGACTTACCCGAGGTGGTCAAGCGCATTGAGGCCAGAACACTTGTCTTAGAGCTGCTCACACAGCAAGAGGCGCATTATGGGCCGCAAGGCAGACTTCTCTGTGATTTGATCACGGGGGCAGAACATGAGCAGCTACAAAATGCCGTAGGTCTCTCGATGGAGTACCGTCCAGGCGAGGTCGTCGAGGCTATCCGTAGGTTCTTATGTAGGGTATAGTTTTTGAAACTCAAACAGACTCAAGCCGCCCAAGAGCGGAGGTCTGTCATCAACCATCAACGCCAAGGAGGGCAACGATGATCAAGATAACGGGCCGTAGTGTTCGTACGCTTTTGCTTGCAGGTTTACTCGCCTTATCGACAAGTGGCTTTGCGCAAGACTATCCGACTAAGCCCATTCGGTTGTTGATACCAGCGCCCCCCGGTGGTGGCACCGATATTTTGGCGCGCGTGATGGCCGATCATTTGGTCAAGCAGTTTGGTCAACCCATCGTGTTTGATCACAAAGGTGGTGCGAGCGGCATGATTGCAGTTGAGAACCTGATGCAGGCACCCGCAGATGGGTATACCTTGTTGATGGTGTACTCGGGCATCGTCACAGTGAATCAGTCGTTACATAAAAATATTAAATACGATCCACTTAAAGATCTGGTCGGCATTGCAAACTTCGCAGAGGTGCCAAATCTACTAATTGTTCACCCCTCTTTTAAGGTTGAATCAGTTAAAGATTTGATTGCTCAGGCTAAGGCCAAGCCTGATGGGATCACCTATGCCTCGTCGGGCAACGGTGTGTCGAATCATTTGGCAATGGAGTTGTTCAAACAAATGGCTGGCGTCTCAATTGTGCATGTCCCCTACAAGGGTGGCTCTCAGGCGATGGTAGGTCTGATGGGTGGTCAGGTGCAACTGATGTTTAACAACACGCCCGAGGTATTGCCGCAGCTGAACTCGGGTCGACTGAAGGTGTTGGCAATTGCCTTACCCCAGCGTTCGCCACTCATGCCAGATATCCCAACCGTTGCCGAGGCTGGCCTGCCAGATTTCAATATTTCGCTCTGGTACGGTCTGATTGGTGTTAAAGGCATCCCGCAGCCGATCGTTGAAAAACTAAACCTAGCGGTACGCAATTCGTTGGCAGACCCTGAAGTCATTGCAAAGTTAGCTAAGCTTGGCTCACAACCGCTTATTCAAACAACCCAACAATTTGCGGAAGTGATTAAAAGCGATTCAGCAAAATGGGCTGAGGTGATTAAAGCTGGCAACATCAAGCCAGACTAGTTGACCTAGACCGGTCCATTCGTCAAACCAGACGAATGGACTCATCAAGCAAGCCCCGCTCATCAATCAAGCTAGACCAGTCCATCAAGTCAGCCAGACTATTTCATCAAAGAGAGCAACATGCAAAGCAAATTATTTTCACCGCTACAAATTCGAGACGTGGTCATTCGCAATCGTATTGCCCTATCTCCGATGCTGACCTACTCTGCGGTCAATGGCCATGCCAGTGATTGGCACTTTGCGCATTACGCCAAATACGCAGTGGGTGGTGTGGGCTTGGTGATGGTTGAGTCTACGAAGGTTGATCCACGAGGCTGTACAACACCTGCAGACTTAGGCTTATGGAAAGATGATTTCATTCCACAGTTGCAGCGTATTACCTCGTTTGTAAAATCGTATGGCGCAACGGTGGGTATCCAATTAGGTCACTCTGGAATCAAGGCGCGTAATTCTGTGCCCTGGAAAGGACGTGCCCCACTTGATGCAAGCCAGAAGGGTGTGGATCACGGAGAAGACTGGGAGCTGATTGGACCAAGTGCCTTCAGCCTACATCCCAAAGCCGCACTGCCAAGAGCGATGACGATCAAAGATATTCAAGAGCAAATTGAGCGCTGGGGCAAAGCGGCAGAGCGGGCTGATCGAGCTGGCTTTGACATCCTAGAGTTGCATGGCGCACACGGTTACCTTACCCATCAATTTTTATCAGCGACGACCAACCTGCGCACGGATGAATACGGCGGTACTCCCGAAAAGCGGATGCGTTTCGCGATTGAGGTGGTCGAACGTGTCCGGCAATCATGGCCACACAACAAGCCCTTGTTCTATCGAACCTCAGCTGTCGACGAGGTGGGTTGGACGATTGAAGACAGCATTAATTTAGCCAAGGTACTCAAGGCTAAGGGTGTGGACGTGTTTGACTGCAGCAGTGGCGGCATGTCAGAAAAATCAGCAGTACTCGCGCCGGTTAAACCTTCGTACGGTTACCAGGTACCCTACTCAGAAAAAATTCGCCATGGTGCTGACATTATGACGATGGCAGTTGGGTTGATTATTCATGCCGACCAGGCAGAGAGTATTTTGCAAAAAGGCCAGGCCGATATCGTGGCGATTGGGCGCGAGATGTTGCACAACCCAAATTGGGCGTTAGATGCGGCCAGTAAACTCGGTCAAGACAACCCCTTTGCAACCGTGCCAGATAGTTATGCCTATTGGCTTGAGAAGCGAGCCGATGTTGGTTTCGGTGAGCGCAGTTCGACTTGGCTCAAAGGCATCGACGCCCCTCACGTCTGAGTCCTTGCCTTCGTAATCGATCATTAAAGAGATGTTCATGACAGCACCACTAGCCGGCATTAAAGTTGTTGAAATCAGCGTTGCAATGGCGGGCCCATTTTGCGGCATGCTGTTGGGCGACTATGGCGCAGATGTCGTCAAGATAGAGCGCACGGTCACGGGTGACGATAGCCGTGTCTGGGCGCCTTATTTTCATGATTCGATGAGTTACTACTACGCGGCGGCAAACCGTAATAAGCGTGGCATGGCGATTGATTTGAAATCGCCTGAAGGTGTGGCGATTGCACGTAAGCTGATCGAAGAGGCCGATGTCTTTGTGCATAACTACCGCATGGGCGCGCTGGATCGTTTAGGCCTAGATTATGAAAGCTTGTCTAAAGTGAACCCTCGCCTGGTCTACTGCGCAATCAGTGGCTTTGGTGCCACAGGGCCTTTGAGCCGAGAGCCAGCGAACGATCTGTTCATGCAGGCGTATGCAGGTTCAATGAGCATTACGGGCGACCCAGAGGGTAGCCCCGCCAAGATGGGTATGTCAGTGGCCGATGTTGGGGCAGGGATGTTTGGTACGATTGGCATCATGATGGCACTTGAAACGCGCCATCGCACTGGCCGCGGTCAGCGTGTGGACACCTCTTTGCTTGAAGGTCATATGTCAATGCTGGCACAGTTCTTTACACGCTATTTTTCAAGTGGTGAAGTACCGGGCCCAAGTGGTAGTGGCTCGCTCGGCAGCCCAACGTATCGTGCGTATCAGGCTAGCGATCAGTGGCTGGTGATCTCTTCGTTTAATCAACGGATGTGGAAAGGTTTATGCACCGTCCTTGAGAGACCTGAGTGGGTCGATGATCCAAGATTTGTGAATCCTGAGATGCGTTCGTTGAACCGCTTTATGTTGATTCAAATGATTGGTGACATCATCATCACGCAACCTCTCGCGCATTGGCAGGCGCGCTTGCTCGAGCAAGATGTGCCCTGTTCGCCCGTCAACACGATTGATAAAGTTGTGGTGCAACCGCAGGTGCTTGCGCGCGATATGGTGCACGAGATGGATCTTGAAGGACTGGGCAAAATTGCAATGGCGGGCTTGCCAATCAAATTCAGTGACTCGCCAGGTGAAATTCGCTTGCCGCCACCACGCTTAGGGCAGCACACGGCTGAAGTGATGGCGGCTGCCGGCTTTACTGAGGAACAGATTCAGGCACTAGCGGCGCAAGGTACGATCGGTTTAGACCCAGGTTGGGTCAAGGTGCCCAAAGTGGGTCAGTCAAGCTAAAACACGGAGTCACCAGTGAATCTCATTATCGACAGCAGTGATCTTTCGGTTGAACGTGTACGCGCAGATGTCGAGCACATTTGCAAACAAATTCCGTCTCGCTTAGCTGGGTCAGAAAACGGTAAACGCATGGCAGAATTTAGCTGTGCCGGCCTTGCTGCAGCTGGTGCGCAAGCTCAACTTCACGAGATCCCAGGTTTAGTCAGCTTTCCCCGTGCGGGCAAGTTGGATATCTTGAAACCCGCCGGCAAAACACTGATTGCAAACACCCTTGGCCACAGCGTGTCGACTTCAGCTCAGGGCGTGACCGCTGAGTTGGTGAATGTCGGGCCCGGTGGTTATGCAGATTATGTCGGCAAAGATGCTGCCGGAAAAATTGTTTTAGTTGAGCTGTCATATCACCCAGGTCGTCATGAGAAGCAGCGTATCGCTGCAGAATATGGTGCGTTAGGCTGTGTCATGATGAACTGGGGCTACGCCGACAGCAAGTTGTTGCCCTATGGTTCGGTGAAGCCAGCTTGGGGTAATCCAACCCCTGACACCTTTCGCAACGAGATGACGCAGTTGCCCTGCATCGGTATTGCGCGCGATGATGGGCTACATTTACGCGAGCTGTTAACTGCAGGCTCAGTGACTGTTCAGTTGCATGCCGATGTCGATAATGTTTGGCGCCCAATCCAAATGACGACTGGCGAAGTGGCTGCCGATGGCTCTGACGATTTTGTTGTGGTCGGCGGGCATCAAGACTCTTGGGAGGGCGAGCAAGCGACTGATAATGCCGCAGGTTCAGCCTGCATGATTGAGTTGGCGCGTTTCTTCACCAAGTATCGCAAGCATTTGCGCCGAGGGATTTCGTTCGGCTTATGGACAGCCCACGAGACAGGCACGATGATTGGCTCGACTTGGTATGTCGATAAAAACTGGGATCGTCTGCGAGAACATGGCATTGCTTATTTGCAAATTGATCAGCCCGCTTGTTTTGGTACAACTCGCTGGGGGAGTGTTTCTAACGCTGAGCTCAAACAATTTCAAGAGACGATCGATGCCAAACTATTAGGGGATCGACCTCGCGCTTGGCGCCGCACCGTCAAAATTGGAGACGCCTCCTTTTTTGGTGTTGGTGTACCAATGTTTTCTGGATTGGGCGTCTTTACAGCCGAAGAGCTCAAGGCTAGCGGCAATGCAAATTTAGGTTGGTGGCATCACAGCCTTGAAAATACGGTTGATAAGCTTGATTGGGACACGATGGGCCTGCATTTAAAAATGTATGCGGCATATGTCTGGGAGCTCTGTACCGCACCTATTATTCCGTGTACTTTTACACCCGTTGCAGATGAAGTCATTCATCGCCTGGGTGAGTTATTGCCTGCGGGCGCAAGCATTGGGCTGGAGTCTGCTCTGGCTTCTGCCCAAAAGCTGCGCGAACAAACCTTGCTCTTTGATCAGTACGCGACCGAACTGAATCGCAAGTGTGTGGCGAAAGACGAGCAAGCTGGGGCGCAAGCAGAGTTAGTGAATACGACGATTAAGCGCTTGAGTCGTTTGCTCTTGCCGATGGTCGGCACTGTGAAGGGGCGCTATGGCCATGACCCTTACTCGTATACCGCCCAAACGACGGTTTTGCCGTCCCTGTATGACGTACCTAAACTGGCTAAATTGCCTGAGACGGCAGAGCGATGGATGCTTGAAACTCAGTTGTTAAGAAATCGTAATAGCATTGTTGATACGCTGAGCGATGCGGCTCGACTCATTCAAGATGTGCTGCGCGCTGTGAAATAAACGGATAGATTCAGTCAAGGAGTTGCAATGATGTCAAATCGCATTCGTGTCACGTTGAGTACCTTGAGCTTCTTGGCGGCGCTGCTTAATTGGGGCCAGGCAAGAGCTAACGATTTTCCTAGTAAACCGATTCGTGTCATCGTTCCCTTTGCCGCGGGTGGTGCAAACGATTTAATTGCACGTGCTTTGCAGCGGCCGCTAGGAAAAGCGCTGGGTGGAACCGTGGTGGTTGAGAATCGTGCTGGCGGATCCACAAAGATTGGGACTCAAGCCTTACTGCGCGCCGAGCCTGATGGCCACACTTTGCTTTTGCTCGGCCACGTTGCGCTGATGAGCTACTACTATTCTGGAACCTACGATTCAAAGGTTTGGAATGAAATGACAGTTTTAGGGCAGACGGGACAGATGGCTTGGGGAATGCTTGAAGCGCGTGCTGATGCACCATTTCAAACTTGGCAAGAACTGATCGCGTTTGCCAAGAAAAATCCAGGCAAACTCAGTGCAGGTGGGCCAGCGTTAGGTGGGATGATGAATTTGATTGTCATTGAAAGTGCCGCGAGTGCAGGAGTCGATATCACTTACATCCCTTACGCTGGTGGTGGTCCGAGTGGTGCGGCGCTGCTAGGAGGTCATGTGCAATACCGCGTGGCGCAACCCCCTGAGGTTTATCCAAATGTGAAGGCAGGTTTAACCAGAGGTCTTGCTGTAGCGTTTCCGACTCGATTGCCTGAGATGCCTGATGTACCAACCTTAAAAGAGTTAGGCATTAAAGAGGACGTGCCTGTATTTGGTTTTGATTTTTGGGGGCCAGGTCAGATGCCCGCGGCGTTAGCGCAGAAAATATCAAAAGCGATTGAAGAGGCAATGAAAGACCCTGAATATATTGAAATCGCCAAACGTTTGACGTATCAACCGATATTTACAGGGCCTGAAGCTCTTAAAGTCAGCATCCAGAACTTTGAGAGCAATGTTGGACCTAGATTAGAGAAGGCGTTTCCACGCAAGCCCAATTAGCCATTAGTGACACGCTGGGCAGAAAATACACCACCGAGTGGTTTAAGGCGTACCCTATTGCGCAGTTTCTTAAATGGATAGTCGGTCGGATCCGCTAAGTAGTAGCCCGGAGCGAGCACGACGATGATGTGCTCAGCCAGCGGCTCAAACTCAGCGCGATAATGGCACGTACTTTTGAGCACCAGGATTTTTTGTTCGGCTGGCTCAATACCGAGATGTCTGAAAGGTGCTTGGTCAAGTGCCTGAAAGCGTTTGCTAGTCACTACGATGCGAATGCCGTCCACACGCAGTAGCGCCATCGGACCGACATCAATCTCCCGACCGCCGGATACAGCACCGTCGGTTTTCATTTTTCCATTGCCTAACTTATCAACGCTAAAGGTCGCTTCAAACGGTGTCACGCCAACCGGCCCTGAGCGGCCGCCAAGCTTCAACGTCACTTTGGAACCTTCTCCTGCCGCGTGGGCCGCCGCCGCTGCTTGTGCATCACACATAAAACCCAACACGACCCCTTGCGCTTGAGCAGCCACTAACGCCATGAGCACGCCGGTCGAGTCGGCCGAGCCACCACAACCAGGGTTGTCTTGCGTGTCTGCGATGACGACGGCTCGGGAAGCACTGCTAGCCAGGTGTATCGCTAGTTCGACACCTTCTTCAGGGCTCACCATTTTCTCAGCAAAGTTTTTTTCTTGGGCCAGAATCTCAGCCATCATGTCGTCGGCAGCTTGATCAGCGACTTCTTGACTCCAGGCATGGGCGATCACTGAAGGGCCGCACCAGTAAAGATCTGAGGGAGGGAAACCCGCTAAGTAAGAGAGATTAATGAGGTCTCCGTCAACCACCTTTGAGCGCGCAGTGACCCCTTTAGAGGGCTCGACCATTGTGCATTGACCATTTAACGGGATCAAAAAAGGTGCTTTACGCAAAGCACGGCCGGTTGGTTGACCGCGTTTTAGGATGGCGTTGAGTGCTTGCGCTGCATATTGGCCGGTTTCAGCACGATCAATATGTGGATAGGTCCGATAGGCTGCAATTGCATCTGTGAGCTCAACCATT
Source organism: Gammaproteobacteria bacterium (assembly GCA_030832095.1). GTDB lineage: Bacteria > Pseudomonadota > Gammaproteobacteria > Burkholderiales > Burkholderiaceae_B > Zwartia > Zwartia planktonica. Next base: position 37,087 of record JAURJT010000052.1, read on the forward strand.
TGCGGGGTGACGTTGGCATGGTAATCAAGGCTAATGACGATTGGTATGTTTGGCCCTACGCAAGCACGCACCCGCCTGAGAACTTCGCCTTCGCCATCCTCAAAATCTTCGGTCACCATTGCGCCATGTAGATCAAGATAGATGGCATCGACAGGCATGGCAGCCGAAAGAGCACCAATTAAACTGCCGGTGATTCGCTCAAACGCGTCACGCGTAACCAAACCACCCGCACCGCCGCTGGTCCAAAGTAACGGCATTAACTCATGAGTCTGACGCATATCTTTGATAAAGCCAGTCAGTGCAAAACTACTGCTGCTTAGCCAAACCATGACATCATCGCCGAAGACGAGCGGCGGACGATCACGGTGCGATTGGAAATATGCGAAATCCGTTTTCGGTTCGACAAAACAATTTGTTTCGTGCTGAAAACCACCGATTGCAATGCGTGCCATATTAGACCTTTATGTCAACGTGCCGCGTCGAGCTGACTCAGAACAAACAGGTTTGTTGCGATGCCATTCGCATCAATCAACAAAAAACCCTGGCCGTACCCGCAACCGATTGATAAACACAGGTTGTAAACCCACGCTTGACAAATGCTCTGGTGTCGTTGGTAAGCGTTTGGGTTGCCAAGCTGGGTCTACGATATCTTTTGGCCAATTAGGATTCAAAATTGCCGAGCGACCTAAGGCAATGACATCGGCGCCAAGATCCAATACTTTTTGAGCATCGTTGCGATCCCAGATATGTCCTGCGGCAAATATTGGCAGGTCGGCAGGTATCACGCGCTTAAAAATATCGAGTGGGTGCTCAGAGGGTCGTTTGATCGACGGTTTAAAGGCGTCCCACAAAGACATATGTAAAAAATCAATACCATCATCGGCGAGCCACTTCGCAAGTTGTAGGCTTTCGTCCAAATCAATGCCGCGCGCGTTGCCGCCGTCTTCAGGTGAAATCCTAACGCCCACAACAAACTCTTTTGGTACGCGAGCGCGCACTGCTTGCATTGTTCTTCGTAAGAGTCGTGCACGATTTTCGTACGAGCCACCCCATTGATCGGTACGGCTATTTTCGCTAGAACTTAAAAACTGCGTAAACAGATAGCCATGCGCCCCATGAATTTCAATGCCGTCCATCTTGGCTGCATGCGCACGCACAGCCGCTTGCGCAAAATCTTCGATGACCTGCTCAAGCTCGTGCTCAGTTGCAGCACGCGCGCCGGTCGGGCCGCCGTCATTGGCGCTAATCGGTTGCCCTCCACAGACCGTTTGATCGGCTCGCAAGCCACCGTGAAAAATTTGCATCAAGGCAAGGCTCTTGCGTTGATGCATCTCATGTGCAAGGCGCGTCAAGCCGGGTAATTGGGCATCATCAGAAATTCCAAGCGCACCAGGCCAGCCTTGACCTAGCTTTGAAACGTGTGCTGCGCACGACGTGATGATTCCAAAGCCACCTTCGGCCCGAAGGTTTAACCACTGCAACTCTTCATTGCTAAGCGTGCCGTCAGCGTGGCTCTGTGAGTTGGTCAGTGCGGCGAGCGCTAATCGGTTTGGCGCCCAAACACCATTACGAAAACGAACAGGTTCGAGGATGTTTTTCATTCAGAGCTCTCTGGAATAATTTTTTTGACTTTGATGCCTAGCATTCGAGCTGCTAGTTCGCGCAGCGGCTCAAGCATGAGGACGACGATCACTAAGATCCAAATGACAATCGCGATTGGGCTGGTATAGAAGACTGAGACTTCGCCCAAGCTCATAAAGAGCCCTTCGCGCATATGCTTCTCGATCAAAGGCCCCAATACTAGGCCGACCACCATCGGTGCGAGTTGAAACTCAAGCTTGCGCAGCGTGTAGCCGATGAGAGCTACGACCAGTAACATGCCCACGTCAAGCATACTGTTGCGTACGCTATAACAGCCTATCGCAGCCATCATCAAAATAATCGGTAAGAAAATGTGGTTTGGCACACGCAGCAAACTCACCCACACGCTGACCAAGGGCACATTTAAAATGACGAGCATCACATTACCCACAAGCATCGAAGCGATCACACCCCAAAACACTTGAGGGTGAGCCGTCATCATCATCGGGCCGGGTTGTACGCCGTGCACCATCATGGCGGCAAGCATCAAGGCAGTGACCGAACCAAACGGAATCCCGAGGGCCAGTAATGGCACCATCGACGAGGTAGCCGCTGCGTTATTGGCAGTCTCAGGTCCAGCCACACCTTCGATCGCGCCTTCGCCAAGCTCGTGTTTGTATTTTGAAACACTTTTCTCAAGTCGATACGCGGCAAAGCTGGCCAGTGTGGCAGAAGGTCCAGGAAGTAAGCCAAAGATAAATCCCAAAATGGTGCCTCGTCCAAACGGCGCGACTGAACGACGCCATTCTTGCTTCGAGGGAAACATCTCACGCAGTTTCACCGGTAAGGGTTTGACCTGTTTTTGTAGGGTCTCGACCACACTCATGATTTCGGCAATACCGTAGAGCCCCACGACCAAGGCGACCAACTCAACGCCGAGTGTTAAATCAGCGATGCCAAAGGTAAAGCGATCTTGACCCGTCACCGCCTCTTGCCCAACGGTGCTAAGCATCAGACCAATCGCCATCGGAAAAATGCCGGCGGCGAGTGAGCCACCTGAGATTCTTGAAAATAGCAGCAACCCACCTGCGGTGAGCGCAAAAAATTCTGCCGGCCCAAACAATAGGCCGACCTCAGCTAAGGCCGGTGCAAACAGCATCACGCCTATCACCGAGATAACGCCACCAACGAACGACCCAGCTGCCACAATCGTTAACACGGCGCCAGCTCGGCCTTTTTTGGTGAGCTTGTACCCATCAAGGCAGGTGATGACAGAGGCAGATTCACCAGGCATGTTGACGAGAATAGCGGTGGTCGAACCACCATACATTGCGCCATAAAACATTCCGGCCATCATGATCAGACCGCTCGTTGGATCGAGCGAATAGCTCAACGGCAAAATCATGGCAATACCGGCGGTCGGTCCTAACCCGGGCAAGACGCCAATTAAGGTCCCTGCCAGTGCGCCGACTAAGGCGGCCAGCAAATTGTTGAAGGTAAACGCGACACTCAGGCCGTAAAGAATTCCGTCAAGTGCGTCCATGGCAGGCGTGACCTATTTTTTAAAATGTGATTGCAAAAGTGGGCATTGGAACTTTTAGCAAATAGATAAAGCAAACATAGATCACGCCGGTCATGAGTGCTGCGTAAGCGGCGCAGCGTAGCAGCGGCAAGGTCGACAGTAAACGGATCAAAAGCGTCGCAAAGGCCCAGCTGCTAAGTGAATAGCCCAACCAAGGCATTGTTGTGAAGTAAAGCGCGAGTAAAGCAATGAGTTTAAATAATCTTAGGCGATCTTGCCCAACGGGTATATCAATGCCTTCGGTGCGTGCCGCTTTCCAGCCTTCCCAAATGGTCGCCACACTGGCAAAGCCCAGAATTCCTCCGACGAGCACGGGAAACAATCCTGCGCCGGGCGCGTCCATCTCACCGAATGGCAACCGACTAGCCAGCGCAAGGTAACAGGCTGAAAGCAAAAGACCCAAGCCGCCAGTTGACAGGTAGGCGGTACGCTTTGAAATCGAGAGACTCGTCATATTGAGCGGGCTTAAGATTTTTGATCGAGCAATTTCAACAGCTCGGTAAAGGTTTCAGTATCTCGAATGATCTCTGCACTAAGCTCTGCTGGGCTTTTGGGGTCGAGCGCATAACCTTCTTTGGCAAAGGTCGCATATTCAGGGCTGCTGATGACTTGCGTAGAGGCGCTGACTAGTTTGTCGAGTACCTCTTTAGGCAAGCCTTTGGGCGCCATGACATAAAACTGGGCAGATAAGGTTGTCTTGTAGCCCGCATCAATTGTTGAAACGGCCTCTGGTACAGGATCGTAAACGCCTTTTTTAAACACGGCTAAGACCCGTACTTTGCCTGCTTGAACCTGACCCGGGATGCCCACTGCTCCGGTAAAAAGCGTGGCTTCCACCCGATTACCCAAGAGCGCTAATAAGGCCTCACCACTACCACCGGTAAAGGGGATCGTACGCAGTTTCAGATCACTGTTTTTGTTGAATTCTTGAGCGACCAAATCAGGTACGGTGCGCAGGCCCGAGACTGAAGCGCGCACTTTGTTTGGATTCTTTCTGACATGCGCCAGAAATTCTTCAAAAGTCTTCCAAGGGGCATCCGCACGTACGACGAGGATCACAGGCATTTCACCAAGCTTGGCGATCGGTTGGTAAGCGTCGGGGGTTTTGAACGTCAGGCTTTGATTAACCAGAGGTTGGTAGGCCAAAATACTATTCGTCCCTAAGCCAATGGTGTAACCGTCTGGCTTGGCTCGTGCGATGATGCCAAAGCCAATCGTACCCGAGCCACCCGGTTTATTTTCGACATTGACTTCGACGCCTAAAATTTTTTCAAGCTGAGTTGCAAATTGCCTTGAAATAGGATCGGTTGAACCGGCTGGCCCATACGGAACGACAAAGGTGATGGGGCGGTTAGGATAAGACTGCGCGACAGTGTTGAGGGGTAACGCGCACACTGCAGCAGTGAGTATGAAGCGTACAAGCCCAGCAAAAGCGGAGCAAAAATATGGTCGCATAGCAACTCCTTTAACGGTCAACACCCATAATGCTGCGATAGTCTTTGTCTACTGCTGAAAGCGTACCCAAGCGCAACATCATGTCAGTATCCATCGTGCCCGAGATGCCTGGATTGGTTGGCAGGTCGCACACCACTTTGTTGGCCTTGATCTCGGCAATCTGCTCTGGCGTCATCCCCAGAACTTCGCGCAAGATAGCATCGTTATCTTCGCCAAAGCGTGGCCCTGACTTTTTAATATGCGCGTCGCGAAAGCGTAGTTTGTACGGACGCCCAATAATTGGACGCGGGCCAATCGGAGCGGGGTGTTCGACGCGCTCATAAAAGCCACGGTGCTGTAAGTGTTCGTTAATGAATAAGTCTTTACTGTTTAGGACTGGGCCGCTTGCAATATCTTGTGCTTGTAGCATGCGCGTTAACTCAGTGACCTCTAGAGGCGCAGTCCAAGCCGACACCAACGTATTGACCTCGACGCGGTGCTCACGGCGAGCTGCAGCAGTCGCGTACCGCTTATCTTGCGCCAGGGCAGGTTGACCCATCAACACTGCGAGCTTTGCCCACCGTTCATCTGAGTCAACGGTAAGCGCAATCCATTGATCGTTACCACTGGCACGATATAAATTGCTTGGCACATGCTCAAGGTCTTCATTACCGATGCGAGGTCGGTCAGTGCCGTCGAGTTGCTTTTGAATCAAGGCTTCTGGGATGAGCGAAAGTCCGAGTTGATACATGCCGCAGTCGATCCACTGACCTTGTCCAGTCTTGCGCATGTGTACGATCGCCGCCCATAGCGCGTTCATGCCTGCCCAGCAGGCGATAAAGTCTGGATAAGATTGGCCAACTTTCCAGGGCTTGTCGCCCTCGTAGCCGGTGTAGAAGGTCACACCCATCGTGGCTTCAAGCGTGGTGCCTTGACTTGGAAACGCCGACCAAGGCCCGCTTGAACCATAGCCGGTGTTCGACAACATAATGAGCGAAGGCTTAATCTTTTTGAGCTCGTCGTAATTCAGGCCCCACTTGCGCATGACCCGCGGCGTGTAGTTCTCAAGAACGATATCGCTTTTTCGAACTAAATCGCGAAAGATCTCTTGGCCTTTTTCCTGGCCTAAATCAAGGGCCAGAGACCGTTTGCCACGGTTCACAACATAAAAAATACCCGAACGATTCCAGGGATCTTGCGCAGGATCATTATCGAGATAGGGGCCAAAGGCTCGACCACGCGTCTGATCTAGTTTGTGTGGCGCTTCAATCTTGATGACCTCGGCACCTAAGTCACTTAAGAGCCCGGCCATATACGGCACGGCAAAGACGTACGACAAATCCAAGACGCGAACGCCCTCAAGAGGTAGTTTCTTTTTCTTTTCCATGATCAGTGTCCCGTCACTTTCGCAACACCAAGGCGGGCGAGCTCGTCGCTGCTTAAGCCAAGCTGCGTGACCAGAATTTCATGACGATGCTCATCTAGCATGGGCGAGCGACGACGCACCTTTGTTGGGGTGACAGATAGCTTAGTCAGTTCTGCCGGAAACTGTAAGTGCGTGTTCGTCGCAGGATGTGCAACTTCAGCGAACGCTTGGCGTTCATTGAGATGCTCGCAGTTCAGTAGATCGTCTGCGCTTTGCACCATACCGATTAAGAGTCTTTTGGTTGCACCCGCGAGAAATACGTCTTTGGCGTCACGATCTTGTACGCACTCTTCAAGTAACGCGCGCACTTCGGGCACACGCTTTTCGCGTTGTGGCGGGCTTGCGAATTTCGCTTCACGAAACTCAGGACGACCAAACAAATCGGCCAGTGTTTCGAAGGGCGCGCCACCACCAGTTTGAAACGCCAGAAAACCTTTGCGTGCTGCAATCGGTTCGCCTGCGAAGGGGTCTTGCACAACAGCGCGCCGGCCTTGTACAGCACCTAAAAAGCCGTAGTACGACTGATTCAAAACCAACTCAGAGGCGAGGCACTCATGAATCGATACGTCAACGTGTTCACCAAACTGATCGGCTTGTGCAGCAGCATACGCCATGGTTGACGCGTAGGCGCCGGTTAAGCCGGCACAGTAAAAGGATTGCGATAAGCCATGCTTGAGTGGTTCGCGATCGACTTGACCGCTGATCGCCATGATCCCGCTCATTGCTTGCAGGGTGAGATCGCTAGCGCGGTAATGCGCATACGGACCGGTTTGACCAAAATTCGTGATTGAGGTGACGACAAGTGTCGGGTTCCACTCAAGCAATTGATCAACGCTATAGCCCCAGCTCTCAAGCCTGCCTGGCCGAAAGCTTTCGATCACAATATCGCTGTTCTCTATGAGTTTGCGCAGCACGGGTCGGCTCGAGGCCAAGCGCAAGTCGAGCGCTACGCTGCGTTTGTTCCAATTCAAATATTGAAACAACAGACTCTGCTCGCCGGCTGCGGCATCGGTTTTCAATGGCGCAAGATAGCGCGCAAAGTCACCCTTGCCCGGCTGTTCGACTTTAATAACGTCTGCACCGTAGTCGCCTAGTAGCCGAGCCGCAAAGGGCCCGGCGATACCGTGACTCAGATCCAGAACGCGTACGCCCTGTAACGCAGATTGCATGCTGACTCGACTTAGGCTGCAGGTGGAACAAAGGGGTAAGGTACAGGCTTGCCATTTTTATAAGGCAGCGCAACCGTAGCCGTACCAGGTGTGGACTCTTTGCCGGCATCGTTCAGGATGCCAAGCTCGATATCAATTAAGCCGTATCCTGGGCCCTCACGTTTACCTGTGACGCGGCCCCAAACTCGAACAGTTTCTTCGACAATATTCATCGCGCGAAACTGAAAGCTGGCTTTCCAGGCCCAGCCATTTGGCCCTGCCCAATCAGCAAGCATCTGCATGACGAATTGTTGCTTGAGCGAACCGTTAATGAGCAAGCCCGGTAATTTGTCGTGTTCCATGGCAAAGGGCTTGTCGTAATGAATTTTGTGCCAGTTTTCCATGGCAGCAGACCAACGCATCAGGTGTGCCGTTGTGAGAGGGCCCTTTTCAAGCCCGGGGATGTCAGAGCCAATCGCGACATCTTCAAAATTAGGAGTCGTTCCGAGTGCCATATTATTTTCTCCGGATTTGTGTGCGGCGGGTGCGAATTAATAGCTCACCGTCGCCATTTCGAAACTCTGTCTCAGTGACAACCAACACGATCGGGCCTTTGCTGGTCTCTTTCTCGCTGATGTCTGCGTAGCTTGAGGTTTGGCTGACGGTTTCGCCATGACGTGCATAGCGAAAGAACTCAATCTCTGAGCCACCATTGAGCAGTGCGTAGCCGTTTAGCGGTTCAAGCGCGGGCAAGCCGCCAGAACTGGTCGCTGCCACGATGCCATCAAAGTCGATGTTGCGTGCATTGGCTTGAATGGGATCTGGCACGCCGAAGGCACGGCGCGCTAGGTGCGTCGGGTAGAGCGGCGGCGCAACAGGCCCGCCGTAGCGCGCATTGTTGGCGCAAGGCTTATCAAAAATCGGATCTTCGTACATGATGGCTTGTGCGTAGCGGCGTACGCCACCACGTTCAACGGAATCACACGCCATTTCAGTCGTGGATTTCATTCCGATATATTTTTTTAGTGAGTCGGAAAGGGCGGACATTTTTAATCTCCCAAGATAGTAAAAGAATGACTGATGCTGACTACTGAGTAATTCACTTTAAAAGAATGACTGGTGCTGATTGCTGACGCGTTCGCTTAAAAAGAATGATTGCTGCTGACAACTGACGCGTTCACTTAAAAAGTCTGACCGATGCTGACCGTTGACTAGTTCACTTTAACACCGGCGTCTTGCACAATTTTTTGCCAGCGTAGGACTTCACTTCGAACAAAGACTTCGAACTCAGGAGTAGGCAGGGGACGTTCGAGAATATCGGACCCACTCTTGATCAATCGATCGCGCACGGCAGGGTTGGTCATGACTTTAATAATGGCAGCGTTTAGGCGCTCAATGACAGGTTTGGGTGTGGCGGATGGCGCACACACTCCATTGAAACCGCTGATGGCAAAGCCGGGCACCGTCTCGCCAATCGTAGGCATTTGCGGAAGTTGCGTCGCGCGTTCGGCCATCACCACGCCGAGTGCTCTGACGTGACCTGATTTTACAAAGGGTAAGACGGGCTCAAGCACTGCAAACGACATGGTGGCACGACCCGCCACGACATCGGCGATCGATGGTGAGCTGCCTTTGTAAGGGATGTGGAGCATCTCGGTGCCCGTTAGCTTCATGAAAAGCTCACCGGACAAGTGGCCAGGGCTACCTGTGCCATACGAAGCAAACGTGAGTTTGCCGGGTTGTGCTTTAGCCAGTGCGATGAGTTCGCTTACGCTGTTCGCAGGAACAGAAGGATGCACCACGAGTAACAAACTGGCGCCTAAATGCATAGTCACGTGAGTGAAAGCCTTCAGGGTGTCGAAGTTGAGTTTGTAAAGACTGGGGTTGATAGCGTGTGCAGTCGTGCAAATAAGAAGCGTGTAGCCATCGGGAGGCGAATTGGCAACAAACTCTGTGCCGATAATCGTGTTGGCGCCGCCTTTGTTTTCAACTAACACGGTTTGACCAAACTCTTCAGTCAGGCCTTGTGCCATCACACGTGCCACCGTATCAGCCCCACCGCCTGGCACGTAAGGCACCACTAGCTTGACGGGGCGACTCGGAAAGCTTTGTGCCCAGCTTGTCGAGACCACTGCGCTTAGTGACGCTGCGCAAACGATCAGAATGTTAAGCAGACGCGCGCAGGAAATCATATGTTATGCCTTTGGTGTTAAGTAACGTTGTGGGCTGATGGTGAATTTACTGCGACAGTTCAGCGTGTCAAAGTAGTACCAGTCACCATCATGAAACTGACGGGTCCCTTTAGACGGATCAATTTCTTTGGCGCCGTGGGCGGTTTCACCTGTCTTGGATTCGGCCCCTTCGAGGTCGATCGCTTTACCGCAAACTAGACATTTCATATTGCTTATCTCGAAAATAATATTGAGGTTTAAAAATCGATGCAGCAAGCAGCCTATGAATCGATGTCACACTCAGCCGATGAATCTGAGGTTGAGGCCTTCGTGTAAGCTCCCGTGGCAATTGATTCGGTCGCGGGCATGATCACTTGAGACTTCAGTTTTCTACCGGAACTGGTTGCCCTAAAACGACATGCCCAGGCATATCCAACAGCGCATGAGCAATGCGCTCACGATGCTCGTAACTCGTGCCCAAGCGCATCGACCACGCCGTCACGCGACGCAGCCAAAGATGCAAATCAAACTCCATCATGAAACCAATGCCGCCATGAATCGATTGCGAGTTACGGCAGACTGCGGGGCACTTGTCATTACAAAACGCTTTGGCTTGCGACACTTCAACCTGCGCTGGCATGCCGTTGTCCATTTTCCAAAGTGCTTCGTAAGCCAGCAGTTCGCCACCATCAATTGAGATAATCATATCAGCACACGTGTGCTGAATCGACTGAAAGGCGCCGATTGGCTGGCCAAAGGCTTCACGAAACTTTGAGTGATCAATCGCCATCTCTGCATCGATACGTGTGGCGCCTAGAATTTGGGTGCATAACAAGACTGTCGCAAGATCAAGTAGGTCTTGCATGATGGGCCAACCTTGATTCAGGTCGCCGAGCATGTTGGCTTTTGGTACGCGCACCTGCTCAAAAATGACTTCGCACTGTTGGTCTTTTGCCAGCGTGCGCAGGCGGGCGTGAGAGATGCCGGCGGCGTTCGAGTCAATTAAAAACAGTGAGAGCCCCGCATTGCTTGCAGAGGCGGGTGCAGTGCGGCAGGCCACTAAAATCTGATTTGACGCAGCAAAGTTATCAACAAAGAGTTTTTTGCCGGTGATCACAAAATCATCGCCATCCGCCACGGCAGTGGTTTTGACGGTCTCAGGTAAAAACCTTGGATCTTGCTCAGAGAAGGCCCAGGTCAGAATTGTTTTGCCTGCAGAGACGCCGGGTAAAACGCTTTGGCATTGCGCCTTGGTGCCTGCTTTTTGGATCGCGAGCGACGTCACCGCAGTGCTATGCAACGGAATCGGTGCCATCGCGCGGCCGACCTCTTGCATGACGAGGCCCAAATAGGTGAGCGGTAAGGCTTGACCGCCGTACTCTTCAGCCAGACACATACCCGTCCAACCCATTTCGGTGCATTTTGCCCACAACTCAGGTGGATGTCCGATTGGATCTTCTTCCATTTGACGCACCAAGGTGGTTGAGCATTCTCCTTCAAGAAACTCGCGCGCGCTTGACGCCACTAACTGTTCTTCATCGTTTAAAAGCACGTCCATCTTATTTCCTATATGTTCTTCAATGACGGCCGCGTTGACTGCTTTTGAGTCGCGGCCTCAGGCTACTTGGCAGGCGCTTTAGCGCGACGCATCGAGGGCATCTCAAGCCCGCGCTTTGCAACTTGATCGCGCATGATTTGCACGCTACCGTGGTTGATGCCTGATTGAAAGGCTCCCATCGTGTTGTGCGCAAATACGCCTTTTTCAACTGCGTGCGGCGAACCATTGAGCAAGGTGCCGTACGACCCCAGCATTTGCGTGATGGCTTCGGTGGTTCTGACACCATGCTCTGGCGACCAGACTTTTTCAGCCGAGCCTTCATAGGTAAAGTTGCCACCACGTTCAACAATTGACATGCTGCGCATGGTCATCAAACGACAAACTTGCGCCTCAATCCATAACTCGGCAATCTTGTCACGAATGGCTGGATTGTCTTTGGGCGCATAGCCGCCAAAGTCATTGGCTTTGACCCAATTCACGATATCTTCATCGCGGCGCACCGAGCGTAAATATCGGGCGGCGCCAACACGGTCAAGGTTCAGGCCCATTGAGCCCACACGCCAGCCTTGGTTTTCACGGCCGAGCAAGCATGATTCGTGAATCCGCACATTTTCAAAAAAGACTTCGTTGGTGCGCGCATCACCGTACGTGGTGCCGCGTGGCGCACGCGGATTGTTTTGAATCGTCCAAAGTGGGCGCACCGTGAGGCCCGGCGTATCCATCGGAAATAGAAAAATCGAAATGCCGTCATGACGACTCGCGTCGGGATCCGTGCGTGCCATCAGATACATGTGGGTCGCATGATGGGCAGACGTTGTGTACATTTTTTGGCCGTTGATGACGAAGTGATCGCCGTCACGAATTGCTCGGCAGCGCAGCGCCGCCAAATCAGCGCCCGCATGTGGCTCGGTAAAGCCAAGTGCGAAAGAGTATTCCATCTTGATCAGCTTTGGCAGATAGTGTTGCTTCTGCTGTTCAGTTCCCACCGCCATGATGGCGGGTGCGCCGCTACCAACCAAGCTGATCGGTAAGCCCGCCCGTTGAAATTCCTCTTCGATAATATTTTGGCTAACTCGATCGCCATCGGCGCCACCGTACTGTTTAGGGTAGCTATAGCCAAGCCAACCGCGGTCGTCGATCTTTTGATAAAGCGCAGCCACTAATGGGCCGCGTTTGTTAGACAGGCGCTCGCCTTTACCCGCTTCATGAGCCTCTTCGGTTGCATCAAGTTCTGCATACACCTCAGGGGTCATGTGAGTGCGAATAAAATCAAGCACGTCACGACGCAACTGTGTCTGCTCTGGGGTATGACCGAAATCCATCTGACTACTCTCCTAGTACACTATGCGCGTCAGCACGCACACTTAAGTTCGTTGCACTCTAGCCCTAGAACACGGCGGCTAAAGGCGAGATGAAGGTGTGGCGGTGGTCGAGGATGGCTGCTTTGCTGCATGTGCACAATATCAATATGCATAGATTCGACGAGAATCTGAGCGATCGTTTGGCAGACTTCAAGCGTTGAATCGCTTCTCAATGCAACTTCAGCTTTGTCTCAAACCACTTATTTTTTTAATACTCTTTGTATAAGATTTATCCTAGCATAAACGCATAGGCTCAGCACCTCATTTCTATCCGCCATGTGGACATGGGAGTGGCCGGTCGCTCCAGTCGTGGCGCAAACCTTAACCGACGCGCAGGGCGACCAAGTGGTGATTGACAATCGCTCTGCAGGCGGAACCATGATTGGCACACATTTCGCTAAAGCAGTATGCTGATCATTAGCAGAAGGTTTGGCCAGTATTGCGGCAATCTTGAGCACTCTTATAAAAGCTAATCTCAAATTTTAAAAACTAAACACGGAGACGTCTCAACATGAAGATTTTATTTTTTAATGATTTCAAACTAGGCATCCTGAAAGGCGACCAGGTGGTTGATGTGTCTGCTGTGGTAGCTGACATTCCACATTTAGGCCCTCATGATTTGATCAACGGGTTGATTGAGCGTTTTGACGCCTATCGCCCTAAGGTTGAAGAGGCGGTTCGCAACGGTACGGGTGTGCCCGTGAGCTCGGTACGTATTCGTCCACCACTTCCTAAGCCAGGCAATATTGACTGCATGGCCGTTAACTACATGGAAGACGGTACACGCACCTCACCAGCGCCCATCAATGCTTTTCAAAAAGCGCCCGGTGCAATTATTGGTCACGGTGACACGATGGTGCTACCCGATGTGGCGGCCAGTGTGTTTGAAGGCGAGGCCGAGATTGCCTTAGTCATTGGCAAGCGCGCCACCAATGTTGCGGCAAAAGATGCGATGAATTATGTCTTTGGGTACGTGAACTTTATCGATGGCTCAGCGCGTGGCTTGGGGCCAGAAGGTAACGTGTTTTTCCAAATGAAATCGCGTGACACGTTCGCACCGATCGGGCCTTACATCGTAACAGCCGATGAGATTCCTAATCCGCAAAAATTGCAGATTCGCCTATGGAACAATGGCAAACTGATGCAGGATTTCAACACAGATGATATGGCGCACAATATTCCGCGCTGTATTGAGTGGGTGAGTTCGATTCACACCCTCGAGCCGGGTGATATCGTAGCAACGGGCACTAATCACCGTGGCTTGAATGCCTTCATGGACGGTGACAAGATCGAGTTGGAGTGTGAGGGGTTGGGGCGCTTAGCGTTTAATATCCGCGACGATTTAAAGCGCACTTGGGGTCGTCAAACACGACTCGAGCACGCCGATGCGAAGTTGCCTGGGGTGCACACGCCGCAGTTGGGTGGTAAATACAAAAAGTAATTGTCAGAGTGATCGGTTGGTTCTTTCAATCGACCTTAAGTCAAAAAATACGCCTCAATAATTGAGGCGTATTTTTTTCTCGGGTAAACATTCGCGAATGCTGTGCGCTTGCTCAGACACTCTCAGGCTGTGCTCGCATAGGAGCCCATGCTGCGAATAAGGTGCGTCAGTTTAAGCAAGCGACTTCTCAGCCACCGCATTGCGCCCAGCGATTCGTCCAAACGCAAAGCATTCACCGATGTTGCCGGTACCTTGATACAGATAGCTGTACATCGAGCCCATTTCACCTGCGCTGTAAAGGCGTGGGATTGGTGTTCCATCAGGCCGCACAATTTGCGCGTGCTTGTTGCGACGCGGCCCGCCCTGTGTGTTCAGCATTGAGGGTGAAAGCTCAACCGCGTAATAGGGGCCTGAGTCGAACGGTGCAAGCATCTTAGTGCGACCGAAATCGCTATCCGATCCTGCAGCACACTGTGCGTTCCAGCGCGCCACGGTCTGGTCCAAACTGCCGGCAGGCAGCTTCAGCAAAGTCGCGAGCGCTGCGAGAGTCGGAGCAGATTTAATCCAGCCTTTAGCAAGCTCGGCCCGATTGTCTTTGCTCCAAGCATAGCCACTCATAATCTGCGTCCAGCCATGTGTCGGCTTTCCGTCATAAATTGGGCCGCCATCGAGCATGGTTTGATCAAAAATCATGTGCATCGGGCAAGGTGTACGCAGTGCTTGCCACTTGCCATTCTGTTCGACCTTGCCGTGCCGTGTTTTATATTTCTCATCGGTAAAGCGCTTGCCGTCAGGGCCTACCACCACCGAGCCACCCGCAGGCTCGTGCGAAAAATGCAACGCCATCATTGAGAAGGTGGTGGGGTATTCGGGTACCTTGAGCGCCATCGACGGGCCGGCAAAGTTATTCATGTGCCACAAATCTGCGCCGACTTCCATCGCCATGCGGATCCCATCGCCCTCGTTAAATGGGCTGCCCGAGGTGTAGCAGTAAGGTAGACCACTCAGATAGTTGCGAATCATCTCTTGATTGTTTTCAAAGCCACCACAAGTTAGAACGACTGCCTTATTGGCTTTGATATTGATGAGCTTGCCGTTTTGTAACGCGACTACACCCACAATTTCTTGCGTTAGTGGATCTTGTAGCAAGCGTTGGCCTGGGCAGTCAGAACGTATGTCAATGGGTCGCGCACGTACCGCTTGATCAAGCATCTCCCAGGTCTTTGAGTAGCCCAAAATATCGCCATGATGATACTTATGCACACACTCAGCGCCTGGCAGATCCGGAAACTCAATCCCCGCTGGTTGAAATTGGTGCTCTTGCGGGTCGCCGCCAATCGAGGTGAGCCACTCATTATTTTTGCCCATTTCATCGGCCCAAACCGCAACCATGTCTTGGGGCACTTTATAGGGGCCGGCCAACGCATTGAAGTATGTGATGGCAGCTTCAGTCGATGAGGTATTTAGATAGCCTTGTGCTGCAACCCGAGTGTTGCCGCCCTCTTGCCCAAGGGGGGCTTTATCGAGCAAGATCACCGAGGCGCCTGCCTCGACTGCAGTGATGGCTGTGGCAGCACCTGCTCCCCCAAAACCGACGACCACAACATCTGCGACCGCATCCCACCGTGTGGGCAAGGTGTTTCTTTGACTCATCTTTTTTCCAGTTGTTCGCTTGCTTGATTGTTCGATTACCTATTGCAACAGACCGCGGTGTTCGCTGCGGTCAACACGCTCGTGTTCCTTGTCTGTTTCTTTATTTCAGCAGACCCGCCTCTTTAAAATACTGTGTGTACCACTCAATTTCAGCCGGAAATTTGCTGGCAACTGTAGCGCCATCTTCGTACGCATAGGGCAAGTTGTATTTGATGAGCAGTTGTTTAAATTCTTGCGATTCAGCGACCTGCTTGAGAGCAGCTTCTAAGGTAGCTGCGATAGCGTCAGGCAAACCGACAGGTGCGACTACGATCATTCCACTCGGCGGATTGGTGGGTGGGCAGCCAATATCTTTCATCACAGGAATATCTGGCCGCTTAGGGTCGCGAGCATCAACGTGAAAGGTCACTAACTCACGAAACTGACCTTGCTCAACCAACGGAATATGCGACCCAGAGCCCGCAACAAAATCCACGTGCTTGCCCATCAACGCAGTATTGGCGGTCGAGCCACCTTTTGTAGGCATGTGCTTAAACACAAGCCCCTTGCAGCGCGCAAACGCTTCGACGCCGATTTGTTGTTGGGTATGTGGTCCGCTAGACGAGTAGGTCAGCCCAGGATTTTTCTTCGCGTAGTCTACAAATTGGTCAACCGTTTTGATAGGCGAATCAGCGTTCACGACAAGTCCGCCGATGTAATAGCTGAATTGCATCAGTGGACGAAAGCTTTGGGCGTTATAGGCAAGTTTGACTAGCAACGGTCGCATGGTGATAGACCCGACCGACGTGACTAACAAGGTGTAGCCATCGGGCTTTTTGCTCGCGAGTAAGCCATTTGCAACGGTTGCGCCGCCCCCGCCTTTGTTCTCAATCGTCACAGGCACACCAAGTATTTTTTCAATGCCTTGCGCTAGGGCGCGGCCGGTGATGTCGGTCGTGCCACCGGCAGCAAAGGCAATGTACATTGTGATCGGCTTATCGGGATATTTGGCTGAAGCCAGACCGCTCGCGAGCAAGCCGCCCGTCAGTAGTAAGCTAAGTCCTGCAAGGCGAAAACGTTTACTGATTGTCATAGAAATCCTCACATAAAAATAATAGCTAATTATTCTCATCGGCCGAAGCGACAAGGGCGTTACGCTTTTTGCGAATCGCCGGCAGTACCGCACTGATCAATAACACTAACGAAATAAACAGAAAGCCTGCGGCAATCGGACGGCTCACAAAAATCCCCATACTACCGCTCGAAATAATCAAAGACTGACGCAGAGAGTCTTCAAGGATTGGGCTTAAGACATAGGCTAGGATTAAGGGCGCAGGCTCGTAGTCAAACTTGCGCATCAAATAGCCCACGACGCCAAAGAACAGCATCAGATAAAGATCCATCTCGCTGCCATTGATGACGTACGCACCGATCAACGCAATAAATAAAATCAGCGGAAACAGCACGGCATAGCGAACCCGCAGTAAGCGCACCCAAAGCCCGATCAGTGGTAAGTTCAACACCAGTAACATGGCATTGCCGATGTACATACTGGTGACGGTTCCCCAAAAGAGCTCAGGATTTTTTTGAATCATCAGTGGGCCCGGCGTAATGCCATGAATCATCAGTGCTCCGAGCAAAATGCCCATCACCGCGTTGGCAGGGATGCCGAGTGTCAGTAAAGGGATGAACGCTGCTTGTGCTGCGGCGTTATTGGCCGCCTCAGGGCCAGCCACTCCAGCGATTGCACCATGTCCAAATTTCTCAGGCGTTTTTGAAATACGTTTTTCAGTGCCGTAAGAAATAAACGAGGAAAGTACTGCACCACCACCGGGCAAGATGCCCAGTAAAAAGCCTAAAAAAGAGCCGCGCATGATCGGGGCGAAAGATTCTTTCCAGTCTTGTCGGCTTGGTAGTAGGTTTTTGACTTGACTAACGACTACGCCCTGTTTGATGGTGCGTTCGACATTTAACAAAATTTCAGATACGCCGAAGAGCCCCATGGCGAGCGGTGCGATACCAATCCCGTCGAGCAGGTCAGAGACGCCAAAGGTGAATCTGGGGAGCCCGGTCATGGTGTCAAGGCCAACGACGCCGGCCAGCACACCAACGCCTGCCATCATGAGCGACTTGGCCATCGATTTTTGCGCAAGGTAGGTCAAAATCACTAGCCCCATAATCATTAGCGCAAAGTATTCGGGCGGTCCAAATTTCAGGGCGATTGAGGCGAGCGGGGGTGCGAGTAGCATCAAGCCAATGATGCCGATCGTGCCAGCGATAAATGAGCCGAAGGCCGCAATGCCCAAGGCGGGGCCAGCGCGACCTTGTAGCGCCATTTTGTGGCCGTCTAGCATCGTCACCACTGAGGCCGCTTCGCCGGGTATCCCGACAAGGATTGAGGTGGTCGAGCCCCCGTATTGCGCGCCGTAGTAAATGCCCGACAGCATGATAATGGCCGTCACAGGCGAAATGCCAAAGGTAATCGGTAACAAAATCGACATCGCGCCAACCGGACCAATACCGGGTAACACGCCGATCAGCGTGCCAATCAGTACGCCGATAAAGCAAAAGAAGATATTGTGAGGCTGAAAGGCGACCGAGAAGCCAGTGATGAGGTTATCTGCTAAGTCCATAGGGAATCGCGCGCCTCAGAAGCCAAAAATTCCCGCGGGGAGCGAGATTTTTAGAATGGTTTTGAAAAGTAGGTAGGTGCAGCCGATCGCGATGACTGGGACGAGAATTGAGGTTTTCCAGCTTAAGCCTTCAAGCCAACGCATGATGACGAGCAGCAAAATAAAACTACACAGAAAAAAGCCAAGTGTCTCAAAGGCCAGAATGAACAAAATGATCAGTATCGAGATGGCGACCGCGCGCCACCAATTACAACCTGCCCACAGGTCAGCCACGCGAGTTTGTGCCGCTGGGTCGCCTTTGAACGATTGGATGAAGATCATCAGCGCCATGAGCGCGACAAAACTACCCGCAACGCAGGTTAAAAAACCCGAGCCGGGCGCCCCCATTGTGCCAATGCCAAGATCGAACGCCCCATAAACGGCGGCGGCGCCGAACAAAAGCCAAACCAGACTGCCAACGCGTTCTGCGTTCAAGATGTCTCCTTCATTATTTTTTTCTTAGGCTCAGGCGTCGTTGCAAGTCTACTGTGCAGCGCACCATTTTGAGGCGATCAATTGATGCTCGCCTTGCTCATATTTATATTGATCCCAATCCTAGGTCTTAGCCCTCCGATTGTCAACCATGTAAGGGCCCACTTTTGATCGCGAGCAGTATCTCGCAATGTGGTCGTTACGAGGTCTCGCGATGTGGTAAGTGCGTTGACATAAGATTCGCCATAGGATTAAGCTGATTCTCAAGTTTAATTATTCAAGAGACAACAGGAGCCCACCATGTCAGATCTGCCAAAACGCGTACGTATCCTTGAAGAAGGTCCTCGTGAGGGGATGCAAATAGAGAAAGGTCCCATCCCAACGCAGCGCAAAATTGACTTGATCGATAGCTTGTCAGAGACTGGACTTGAGCAAATTCAGGTCACCTCGTTTGTGAGTCCGCAGGCAGTGCCTCAGATGGCCGATGCTCCAGAAATTGTTGCTGGTTTCAAGCGCAAGCCAGGCGTGCGTTACACCGGTTTGTGGTTAAACGACAAAGGGCTCGAGCGTGCAATTGCTACCCAAAAGCTTGATATTCGTGGCTCGCTGTCTTTAACCGCCTCAGAGAAATTTTTGTTACGCAATCAAAAACGCACCTTGGCTCAAAATATCGAAGCCGTGCATTCGATGATTGGTATGTTCAAGCACTACAACGTCGAGGTGAATCGCGCCAGCATCATGGCGGCTTTCGGTTGTAATTTTGAAGGTGACATTTCGACTGAGCGTGTACTTGAGCTGATTAAAACGTTCCACGATATTGGTGAGCAACACGGCATCAAGATCGAAACTTTGTCGCTCGCTGATACGATGGCCTGGGCCACCCCTGGTTCGATTCGCAGAGTGGTCGGTGCCGTACGCAATAAGTATCCCGACCTGAATCTGTCTTTGCACCTGCACGACACCCGCGGGATGGGTATTGCCAATGCCTACGCTGGTATGCAAATGGGTGTGCAGATTTTTGACGCTGCCGTTGCAGGCTTGGGTGGTTGTCCATTCGCTTCGCACTCTGGTGCGTCAGGTAACGTCTGTACTGAAGATCTGGTTTTCATGTGCCACGAGATGGGGATTGAAACCGGCATTGATCTTGAAAAATTAATTGAGTCGGCACTGTTGGCTGAGCAAGTTGTTGGCCATCCTTTGCCGGGCTCTATCAAGATGGGCGGTTCGTTAAATAAACTGCGCCAGAAAGTTAAAGAATCGATGCAAGCTAAAGCCTGATCAAGGATCTCATCATGACCGATATCACCCGTGAACTTGGTGCCTTTGTTGCAGGCTTAACCTACGACAAAATCCCGAAAGCAGCAGTCGAAGTGATTCATATGGGCTTTGCTGATTGTGTGGGCGTGATGCTCGCCGGTCGTGATGAGCCTCCTACTAAAATCTTAAAAGAGGTGCTCGCACCACCCGCAGGCACCTCGACGTTGATGTTCGGCGCCCAAACCGCGAGTGCGTCTGATGCGGCATGGATTAATGGTGTCGCCGCGCACGCGTTGGATTTTGATGACGTAGCGATCAAGGGCCACCCCAGCACGATTTTGGTGCCAGCGATTATTGCCGAGGCGCAAGCCTTAGGCTCAACGGGTCGCGAAATGGTGACTGCTTACGCTGCAGGCTACGAAGTGTGGGCTGAGTTGGCGCGTCGTGATCCCGATCACTATCACACCAAAGGCTGGCATCCGACTGGTATTTTGGGTGCCATTGCTTCTGCCGCAGCCTGTGCATCACTGAATAAACTAAACGCAGAGCAGTGCACTATGGCAATCGCCTTAGGTGCTTCGCAAAGCGCTGGCATTATGGCTAACTTCGGTACGATGACCAAACCGTTTCATGCAGGGCGCTCGGCACAATCTGGCGTCTTGGCTGCGCGGCTTGCGAAGGCAGGGTTCACGTCGTCGTTAGATGCACTTGAACATCCACAGGGCTTCTTATCGGCGGTTTCGCCGAATGGTCGTTTTGATGCGACCTCGGCAGTTGAGGCCGGCAAGATCTGGAAGCTTGCCGTGACCAAGCTATCGGTCAAAAAATATCCGTTGTGTTTCTGTACGCATCGCGCGTTAGACGGCATGCTGGATTTGGTTGCCGAAACGCCAGTGACCGCAGACCAAATCGAGAGTATTACCGCCGTGACGAGTCGCCGCAACACCAAGGTCTTGCGTAACCATCAACCGCAAACAGGCCTTGAAGCAAAATTCAGTATGCAATTTGCGATGGCGTCGTGCGTAGTGGCTGGGCGCGCTGGCTTGACTGAACTTGTGGATGATTTTGTGATTCGCCAAGACGTGCAAGACTTGATGAAAAAAATCAGTGTTCAAGCGGATGATGCCGAGCACCCAACGATGCCTGGTTATTCTCCCTTTGACCAAGTCACGGTCAAACTGAAAAATGGTCAGACCTTGCAAAGTAAAGAAGTTGTGACGGTGCGTGGCGGACCAGATTTTCCGTTGAACCGCGAACAACTTTGGGCTAAGTTTGACGACTGCGCTCGCGTCGGCGATTTTGAAGGCTCGGCCTTGAAGTTATTTGATGCGTTCATGGCCTTAGATCAGGTCGCACGTGTCGGCGATATTCCTGGTTTGAGTTCAGGTAAAAAGTAGTCCACTGCGTAGTCGAAAAAAAGGGATCGCCTTGGCGATCCCTTTTTTCTGCTTTGGCTAATTAGCCAATCTGCTTTCTAAACATCTCGATGGTGCGCTCGCGTGCCAGTTTGGCTGACGCTGCGTCGTATGAACCGCGTTGATCGCAGTTAAAACCATGACCCGCTGGATAGAAGTAACTGGTTTCTTTAGGGTAGGCCGCTGCAACAACTTTAGCCTGCTCAAGCGTGATCGAATGATCGGTCTCGCCAAACTGAAACATCACTGGGCACTTTGGCGTTTCTTTCAAGAAGCTAGGAATTGCGCCGCCGTAGTAAGGCACAGAGCAGGCCAAGCCATCAACGCGGCCCGCTGCGAGCCAAGCGATCACGCCGCCCCAGCAGTAACCCACAATACCCACTTTGCCGGCTGATTTGCCGTGTTCAATGGCGGCTTTGACGTCAAGCAGTGTGTCGTCGAAGCTAATCTTTTTCATGAGTTCAACGCCAGCACCGATATCAGGTTGTGTGTAGCCTGCTTCGTATTTGATTTGGGCGCGATCAAAAAATGCGGGGGCAATCGTGAGATAGCCGTCGGCAGCGAAACCATCTGCGACTGAACGAATGTGGCTGTTTACACCAAAAATTTCTGGGGCGACAATGACTAAACCACGTGGCTTGCCAGCTGGCTCGGCCACATAAGCGTCGAATTGATGGCCGTCTGAGGCTTTGAGTTGAATGCTTTTACCCATAATAATCTCCTTGAATTCGTATTGCTTTGCTGATTGATTGAATAAAACCTTGCGTATCGCGAAAGGGGGCACTGACCTCGTTGTCACTTTTTGCTGCGCTAATTATAGGCATAGACGCAGTCAATTCGGCAAGACATTGTAAAGGTCTCGTGAGTCTATTTTAGGTCGCCCGTTTTGGTGAAGTAGTCTTTATACCAAGTTGTTTCAACGGCCAGGTCGTGATTCAAGGTTTTACTGTCTTTGAGGTCAAAGGGTAGATAGTTTTGTTTGAGCATGGCCCTGAATTCAGGTGACTGAGCGACTGTCATGAAAGTGTTTTCAAGTTTTTTGAGAATGTCGGGAGGCGTTCCGGCCCGAACGGTGGCCAGCATGCCGCTGTTGGGCGGGTTCTCCCAGTCGCAGCCAATCTCTTTGAGGGTTCTGACGTCGGGAAAATTCTCGTCGCGCATGCTTTGAAACAGCACCAATTGGCGAAATACCCCGTCAACCACTAAGGGATTGTGTGACCCTGAGCCCGAAGTGAAGTTCACGTGCTTGCCCATCAACATGGTATTGGCTTCGGTTCCACCTTTGGTCGGCACATGCTTAAAGTCTAGGCCTTTGCAGCGTTTCAGCGCCTCAACCCCCATTTGTTGAGAGGTTGTTGCCACACCACCGCCCCCCGCCGTGGCGTACGACATGCCTGGATTCTTTTTTGCGGCCTCAATGAAGTCTTCAAAGGTCTTCCAGGGGCTGTCAGCGGGGATCACCACTGAACCATTATGAAAATAGCTATATTGCATGACTCCTACAATATCTGACGCTTTGTAGCTCACTTTCATGAGGGCTGGGCGAGTTGTGATCGCTGAAGTCGAGCCGATCAAAACTGTGTAACCATCTGGTTTTTTTGATACCAACAGCCCGGCTGCAACCGTACCGCCGCCCCCGCCTTTGTTCTCAATTGTGATGGGAACACCTAGGATGGGTTCGGCGGCTCGGGCTAAGGCGCGAGCAGTAATGTCTGTCGTTGCGCCCGCAGCATAGGAGACATAAAAGGTGATCGGCTTATTTGGATAGGGTTGCGCTTGAGCGGTAACCGGCAACGCCACCCAAGCTGCAGCAGCCAGCGTACCAGCGAGCTCAAGCCCACTGACAGAACAAACTTGTTTCAACAGGGTTGTCTTAGTCGTAGCGGGGGCGATCAAATCTTTGACATACATCATGTAGACCTCTTCTGTGGACGAAGCTGCTAGACGCTTTACTCTAGACTTAATTTAGCCGCCTCAACGGTTTGCTTCCAATTGGCAATCTCTGCGCGTACAAATGTGTTGAATTCTGCAGGTGAATTGCCGCCCGCAATGCCGCCCATCTCTTTGAAGCGATTTTGGATGTCAGCGGTGTTTAAGACTTTGACAGTGGCTTGTTGCAAGCGGTTAATAATCGCCTGCGGCGTTGCCGCCGGAGCGAACAGACCAAACCACGCTGTGACCAGCATATTGGGTACGCCTGCCTCGGCCATGGTGGGAACGTTGGGTAACTCTGGGGCGCGCACATCACTTGTGACGGCTAGCGCACGTAGCTTGCCGCCCTTGATTTGGGCCATCACACTAGGCGCAGTTGCAATCATAAAGGTGAACTGGTTGCCGAGTAAGGCACCTGTTGCGGGGCCCGCGCCTTTATATGGGATGTGCGGCACCTGAATGCCAGTACGTTGCATAAACATTTCACCTGAAAGGTGCGGAGATTGCCCAGCGCCTGCCGAACCAAAGGAGTAAAGGTTAGGATCCTTTTTGATTGCAGCGACCAGCTCTTGTACCGTCTTAAAGGGAGTGCTGCTGTTGACGACCAAAATATTAGGGTTTGAAATCACAAGCGTGATGGCGCTGAAATCTTCAGGGGTATAAGGTAGTTTCTTGTACAGGCTGTAATTGATCGAGTGAGAGCCGATATTTGCCATCATGATCGTATAGCCGTCGGGCGTGGCACGCGCCACATACTGAGATCCCAAGATACCACCTGCGCCTGCTTTGTTCTCAACCACGACGGTTGTGCCAAGCTCGGCGCCAAGCTTTTCGCTAATAATGCGTGCCGCTTGATCGCCCGTGCCGCCGGGGGCGGCACCAACGATAATTGTGATGGGCTTATCGGGCCAAGCGGCTGCGCAAGGCGAGCCGAGTACGACCGCCAGGCCGAAGATTGCGAAGACACGCAGGGGTAGCGTTGTCTGAAAGGCTCGTAACATAAGTGATGGCATCACAACAGTCTCCTGGCACGAAATATATGTTCTTTTTTGTGACCTAAGGTTAGCAGGAAATCATCCTCTGTTTGAATTTCTCGCTAGACGCGCAGAGGCATGATGTCCATAATAGAAGAAAAATACTAGGCGTATGCTGCATTGCGCCATAAGAATCTGTGAGACCTAGCGCGTTCTGCTCGTCAGGCTGCACTTGATAGTGGGCGAATCTTTTTAACGAAATAAATCGTGGCGTATAGCCACATCACGAGAGTCATCATGGCAACAAAGAGCGTTAAGACAAAAAATTCTGGCTTTGAAAAAGTTGGCGATGTTTCGCGTCGTGCGATCATCGGGGATCAGTATGTCGATGGCATGCTGAAAGCAAAAAATGCTTTCGATCATGAGTGGCAAGAATATTTAAACAATCAGCTCTGGGGGCGAACCTGGGCGCGCGGTATTTTGAGCCATCAGCAACTTAGTCTTGTGAACCTATCTATGCTGGCAGGGCTTGGTCGCATGGAGGAGTTTGAACTGCATTTTCGTATCGCACTGACTCGCACCAAGGTTCCACTGATCCAGTTGCGTGAAATTTTGTTACACATCGGGATGTACTGCGGAGTCCCGATTGGGCGCGATGCCTTTGCGATTGCGCGGCGGGTTTTACAAGAAGAGGGTGTAGATGTCTCTCAGTTAGACACTGTTCCTACAAAAAAATCATCTAGTAAAAAGAAGAAATAAACCTCATTTTTTTAGGTGGATATTTAATATGAATGATCTCTCGCCTCAAAAGAAGTCTTTAGCGATTATCAAAAACCTATGGCGGCTGGTTGTCTGCTGTGCGATGGGGGGTGTATCTGCCGCCTATTCGCAAGTGTTTCCTGTTAAGCCCATCACCTTAGTTGTCCCGTATCAGGCCGGAGGGAGCTCTGACGCCATTGCTCGCACGATGGCGCGCTTGGTTGGAAAAGACCTTGGTCACCAAGTGATTGTTGAGAACAAGGCTGGCGCAGAAGGAATGATCGGGTCGCTCGATGTCATGAAATCTGCGCCAGACGGGTATCGTGTTCTCTTTGGTGGTGCGGGTTCGATGATTGTTGTTCCGGCCCTTAGGCGCACACCACCCTTTGATCCAGGCACTCAATTTACGCCGATTTCAGGAGTGATTGATTTTTCATTTTTTCTATACGCCCATCCCGAACTACCCGTTAAAAACTTAAAAGAGTTTGTGGAATACGCACGTGCGCATCCTGGGAAAATAAACTATGCAACGGGTAATAACCAAGGTTTGCTGACGTTTGCCTACTTAAAAAAGAGTTTGAATCTTGACGTGGTTCAGGTGGCGTACAAGGGCGAAACAGCCGCGACCGCTGATTTGCTTTCAGGCCGCGTACAGGCAATGTTTGCAACGACGGCACCTTTGATGCATGCTAAAGAAGGCCGGCTTAAGGTGTTGGTCACCACCCTGCCACAACGAACACCTCTGCTGCCTGAGGTGGCAACCATGACAGAAAGTGGCTATCCAGAGTTTCCGTTTTCGCCGGCGGGTGGCTGGCTTGGTATTTTTGGCCCAGCTGAAATGAATCCCGAGGTGGTTAAGGTTTTGCATCAGTCTTTTGGCAAAGCGCTGACTGATCCGGAAGTACAAAAGCAACTTGCGCAGGCAGGGCTGTCTTATCGTGCGATGGGGCTCGAGCAGATGGGGGTATTTGTCAAAGGCCAGCGTGATCAGTTTCATCATCTGATTCGAGACCTTGGTATTCCACTTCTCGATTAACCTGTGCCCGATCCAATCAAAAAATTAGAAATAGAGCAAGCGCCTCATGTCTCAAATGCTGCAGTCACTGTATCCACTATTGCTATCCCCTTTGCAAGTTGGCGCGCATACGCTAGCCAACCGAGTCATTATGGGTTCATTGCACACCCGCTTAGAAAATGAGCCCGACGGCGTACATCGTCTTGCTGAGTTTTATGCGGCACGTGCGCGTGGTGGCGTAGGATTGATCATCACAGGTGGTGTATCACCTAACTTCGAAGGGCGTGTCGAGCAAGGTGCTTGGGTGCTTGATTCGACCGAGCAGCTTGAGCAGCATATTCCAATCGTGCAGGCAGTGCATGAGGCGGGTGCAAAAATCGTTTTACAAATTCTTCATACAGGCATTTATGCCAAGCATGACGAAATTATTGGGCCTAGCGCCATTCGTTCGGTCATCAATCCGCGTCAACCGCGTGCTTTTACGGTTGAACAGATCGAGCAGACTATTGAAGACTTTGTCACGTGCGCAGTGCTTGCTCAGCAGGCGGGCTACGACGGTATTGAAGTGATGGGCTCAGAGGGATATCTGATGACTCAGTTCACAGCCTTACGAACCAACAAGCGCGACGATGAATGGGGGGGCTCGCTTGAAAATAGAATTCGGTTTCCGGTAGAGGTCGTACGTCGCACGCGCGAGCGTGTGGGCTCTGGCTTGTTGATCATGTATCGAATTTCTGCGATTGATTTGGTCGACGGTGGTTTAACAGGTGACGAAATCGATCGGCTCGCGCAGGCGCTTGAGCAGGCGGGCGCAGATGCGCTGAACACCGGAATTGGCTGGCATGAGTCGGTGGTGCCCACCATCGCAACGAGCGTCCCGCGTGCTGCCTTTGCGTTTGCTGCGGCTCGACTCAAAAAAGTGGTTTCGATTCCGGTCGTGGCCTCAAATCGCATCAATATGCCCTCGGTGGCTGAAGATATTCTTGAACAGGGGCAGGCAGATTTAGTGTCGCTTGCACGCGCGTTTTTGGCAGATCCAGACTTTGTGGTGAAAGCAGCAACTGGGCGTACCGATGAAATTAATACCTGCATTGGTTGTAATCAAGCGTGCTTAGATCATATTTTTACCGATCGGATTGCGTCTTGTTTGGTGAATCCTCAAGCGTGTCATGAAACTGAGTTCACGGCACCAGCACCGCAAAAGACGCTGAAGGTTGCTGTGGTTGGCGCGGGGCCCGCAGGGTTGGCTTGTGCGATTACGGCAGCCGAGCGCGGTCACCAGGTTCATTTATTTGAAGCGAGTGGTGAAGTAGGGGGGCAATTGAACTTAGCTCGACGCATACCCGGAAAAGAACAAGAGTTTGCTGAGCTGGTGCGATATTTTAAAAAACGCCTGAGTACTACGGGTGTCAATGTCCATCTCAAGCAACGCGTAGATGCGTCAACGCTTGCCAGCGAAGGGTTTGAGCGCGTTGTGATCGCGACAGGTATCAAGCCGCGCACTCCAACTATTACGGGGATCGAACACGCGAAGGTCGTGAGTTATAGCGATGTGATCCTTGGCCGAGTGCAAGTGGGCGAGCGCGTGGCGATCATTGGCACTGGGGGCATCGGTCACGATGTTGCTGAGCTGCTCACTTCTGCCCACGAAGGGACACAGACGGCACAACAATTTTTGAATACCTGGGGTGTTGACCCAAGCATTGGCTCTGCGGGTGGTTTGCAAGCTAGTGTTGCCGAAGACTCTCAGCGCCAAGTGGTGATGTTGCAGCGAGGTACAAAAAAACCCGGGGCACGTTTAGGCAAGAGTACGGGCTGGATACATCGCACTAAGCTCACCAAACGTGGCGTGACTGCAGTGACAGGTTGTACCTACGACAAGATCGATGATCAAGGTTTGCACTACAGTGTGAACGGTGAGCGGCATGTTCTAGAGGTTGACACCATTGTCTTGTGTGCAGGGCAAGACTCTGAGCAAGAGTTAGCGGGTAGGCTGACCGGTGCAGTCTCGCATGTAGATTTGATTGGTGGTGCGCGCGTGGCA
Source organism: Gammaproteobacteria bacterium (assembly GCA_030832095.1). GTDB lineage: Bacteria > Pseudomonadota > Gammaproteobacteria > Burkholderiales > Burkholderiaceae_B > Zwartia > Zwartia planktonica. The sequence goes on from JAURJT010000052.1 coordinate 64,921, forward strand.
ACAGAGTTAGATGCGATGCGTGCGATCGATGAAGGTACGCGACTTGCGTTTGCGTGGTAACTGATTGAGGTCAAATAAAAACGCCCCGCGAGCGGGGCGTTTCTTCGTTCAGGATCGTGCGATCAAATATTAGGCGGCAACGACTTCGGCTTCAGGAGCCTTTTTGCTGACATTGATATGATCCCAAAGGTTTTTGCCCGAAACCGACTTCGAGAACGAGTCAGCGACGACCAATAAAACCGCCCAAGGAGCCACGAAAGCTGCGGCGGCAGCGCCAACTGCTACGTGAGCGGCGCCGTTCACAAGGTTACCGTCCAACAACAGGCTTGCGCCGGGTAACATTGTTTCGCCAACTAATTTAACGCCGTTATTAATTACGTCTGACATATTTTTTCTCCAGAGTTTACTGAAAGTCTATTATTGACCGAGGGGGCCCCCTCGTTGAAATGCATTAACAAAATAGACAAATTGAATTGTGCATTAAAAAATGCAAAAACATATGACATTTTGCAAAAAACAACAAAATTTCTTTAAAAATCATTATGTACATGAACGTAAGTTCATCATGTACATAATGTCATTATAACACATTGAAATACTTAGCTTTCATAAGCCGATTCGCCGTGCGAAGTAATATCCAACCCCTCCCGCTCTTGATCTTCAGGCACACGCAAACCAAACACTAAGTCTGCAATTTTGAAGGCGATATAAGCCACCACACCAGACCAAACCAGAGTGACTAAGACGCTTTGACCTTGAATCAAAAACTGATCAATGATTGAGTATTCAGTCGCAGCAGCGTTGGTGACGTAGTCGTAGATGCCAGTGCCACCGAGCTTTGGTGCGGCGAACACAGCGGTTAACAGGGCACCTAAAATCCCTGCAACACCGTGAATACCAAACACGTCCAAGCTATCATCTGAGCCTAAGAGTTTCTTTAAGCCACTGACGCCCCAGATACAGACGAATCCACCCGCGGCACCGATCGCCAGAGCACCCATCGGGCCTACAAAACCAGCCGCAGGTGTGATGGCAACCAGGCCAGCGACGCAGCCAGAAGCACCGCCTAGCAGTGAAGGTTTGCCTCGCAAGAGCCATTCGGCGAACGTCCAGGCCAGTACTGCAGCCGCGGTGGCCAGCAGGGTGTTGGCAAAGGCTAACGCAGCGGTGCCGTTGGCCTCAAGTGCTGAGCCGGCGTTAAAGCCAAACCAGCCAAACCATAGCAGCGCAGCACCAATCATGACGTGGACCATGTTGTGCGGCTTCATAGACTCTTTGCCAAAGCCTAAACGCTTACCAATGACAAACGAGCCCACTAAACCAGCAATCGCAGCGTTGATGTGTACAACGGTACCACCAGCAAAGTCGAGTACACCCTTTTGAAACAACCAGCCGGCTTTAGCAGCCATGGCTTCAAGCGAGGCAGCATCCTTGATGTCGTCTGGACCGGGCCAGAACCAAACCATGTGGGCGATCGGCAAATAGGCAAAGGTAAACCACAGCACCATAAATAACAGGATGGCTGAGAACTTCGCACGCTCTGCGAAGGCACCAACGATTAGGCAGCAGGTGATGGTGGCGAAGACACCCTGAAACACCATGAATACGTACTCAGGTATCGCAACGCCTTTGCTGAATGTGGCTGCCACAACTTCAGGGTTAAGACCTGCCAAAAACAGCCGATCAAATTTTCCGATAAAAGCGCTGCCTTCGGTAAAGGCAAGGCTATAGCCATAAATTGACCACAGTACGATGATCAAAGAGAAAACGACCAAGCACTGCATCAAGATCGACAACACGTTTTTACTGCGGGTTAAGCCGCCGTAAAAGAGTGCCAAGCCGGGCAGACACATTAACAAGACCAAGGCAGTGCAGACCATCATCCAGGCGGTATCGCCCTTGTTTGGAACAATCGCTGCCGGTGCCGCAGCGGGCGCCGCAGCTGCGGCTGCCGGTGCGGTAGCTGTTGCGGCTGGTTTGGCATCTTGAGCGTAAGCGGGGCTAGTTGAGGCAAGGCCCGCGACACCCATTACGGCCGCCAACAGACCTGTTGCTAGAAGTTTATTTAACCAATTTGACACAATACACCTCGTCTTTAAAGTGCCGACGCGCCGGTTTCACCGGTGCGAATGCGAATGACATGATCGATCGGGGTGACGAAAATCTTTCCGTCTCCAATCTTTCCCGTACGAGCGGCTTTCTCGATAGCTTCTAGGGCCTGATCCAAAAGCTCATCAGACACGGCAGCTTCGAGTTTGATCTTGGGCAGAAAATCAACGACATACTCTGCACCGCGATAGAGCTCGGTGTGGCCTTTTTGGCGACCGAAGCCTTTGACCTCGGTCACAGTGACGCCAGATATACCGACAGCAGTGAGAGCAGAACGCACTTCGTCAAGCTTGAAGTGTTTGATGATGGCTGTGATCAATTTCACGGCAGTCCCCTTGAAGATTAAAAGGTTTTAGTTAATGTGGCTAAGACCGTATCGCCGCCCAAGGCTTTACCCTGGGGGTTCACATAGGCTCCCTTTTTGGCATTCGTGCCAAGATAGGCAACGCCTAGAGTTAAGCCGCTGCCAAAGTCTTTGGTGACACCTAGTTTCCAGTCTGTATAGCTATACAGACTGTTGTTTGAAACGCTGGCTCCGCTAGCGGTGCCAGCCACGTATTGATAGCCGGCATGGGCGTTCAGTGTGAGGCCCCAGACGCCTGTGTCATAGTTGACGGTAAGGTCGGTGTAGTTTGAACCCGCGCTATTTGAGAAGCCGAAAAGAGTCGTGGCGGCATACGAAAACTTGAGGTAACCAGTGACCGAGTCAAACGTAAAATTTTGTGCGGCATACAGTTCGGTGGTGTTGGGGTTGGTTGTAAAACCGGTCGCACCCGAGGTCGGGAAGTAGTATTGCAAGATACCAACATCTGCTGTAAAGCCCTTAGACCACTCGTACTTGTAACCAGCATAAAAATCCATTTCAATCGGTGCAGACGCGCTATTGCCCGAGGCCGAGGCCGCGTCTGAGATCCAGCTAATCGATGAGTTCCAGTTGCCGATATAAAAGCCGCTTGAGTGTGCGTAATCAAAACCACCTTGGATAGCTGGTTGTAGGTTTGATTGAGAAATGCCGCGATAGCGATAATCACTAGTGAGTGAAACGTTTGCGGTCAAGGGGCCTGGGTCTGCTGGCGCGGCCGCTGGCACAGCGGGTGCGGCGGTTTGTGCAACGGCAAGGTTGCCAAGCGCTACGCAAGAGAGTAGCCCTGCGGCCAGGGAAGAGGCGACGACTTTACGGCTGATAGACATGTTGAACTCCCTATGATTGAGTAACTGACAATCACCTAGGAAGCAAGATGCATGCCATGTCTTGCCGAACAAGCAATATTGTCTGTAAGGTCATCGTGTGAGGCCTGTTTTGGCCAGACACTTAGTATTCTGAAGCTGGTATTGAGATCCATGAGATGTGATCTCTAGATTTCTCACTAGGTTTGCACTGTGCGGATGCGTTTGCACCAATTTGGTGCTGTCTGTCACAGCTGTGTCATAAAAAATAAGCGGCAGCTTTCCCACGCTATGGGCGACGGCCATTGCGCGCAGCCGTCCATCAGGCACTTCTGCCTGTACCAGAGGCGCACATGCTAATCTTGCCGCAGCATGTCTACGCCTCTTCAATCAACAGCAACCCCTATGACGACACGCGTGGCTTCAGTGATCGAAATCGACGACGTTGATGGGCACCTTGCGATGATCGAACTCAATGACGTGACGAAGCGTTTTGACTCAGGGCTGCTTGCCTTGGGGGGAGTTTCGTTGAGTGTGGCCCAAGGCGAGTTTGTCACCATACTGGGGCCGTCTGGTTGCGGAAAAAGCACTGTATTAAAGTTGGTCGCTGGTTTGGTCATGCCAACAGAGGGCACCGTTGTTTCGCCGGCGCAAACAGACCAAACTGGTCGATCGACGGCGTACGTTTTTCAAGAGCCCACACTGCTGCCCTGGGCGACGGTGTTTGATAATGTCTGGTTGCCGTTACGTTTGCAAGGTCAGTCTAGGCTTGACGCGCAGGCCGTGATAACTCGCGTGCTTGAGCAGGTCGGGCTTGGCGAATTTCATCATACCTACCCCGCGCAGTTATCGGGTGGGATGAAAATGCGGGTGTCGATCGCGCGAGCGTTGGTGTCACAGCCTCAAGTCCTACTGATGGATGAGCCCTTTGCCGCCTTAGACGATATCACCCGGCAACGCTTGAATGTCGATTTATTGACGTGGTGGCATGGTCAGTCAATGTCCGCGATGTTCGTCACGCACAACGTGGCCGAAGCCGTGTTTCTGAGTCAACGGGTGCTCGTGATGGGCGCGCGTCCGGGCAAGGTGGTCGCTGAGGTACGCATTGAGCAACCATACCCGAGAGACGTTAGTTTTCGACAGACAACAGCGTTCATCCATCATTGTCTAATGCTGAGCCACGCACTGGATGAGGCGAGTTCTGATGGGATGAAGCCGCGATGAAGTTGGGTAACATTGTTCTACCGACCGCGGTCTGTGTGTCGCTGCTTTTAGGTTGGGAGTTATTTGTCCGGTGGGCAGAGGTTCCCGCTTACACACTACCCGCACCCTCGGCCGTGATTGAATCGCTTGTGGCCAACTGGAGTTCGCTTTTAGGAAGTTGGTGGTTTACTGTCAAAATTACGCTCAGTGCTTTAGGCCTCGCTTGCCTAGGTGGGGTCTTGATTGCGTCGGTGTTCGCACTTTCGCCAAGCACAGAGCGTGCCTTGTTTCCGCTTGCAGTTGTGCTGCAGGTCACGCCGATCGTGGCGGTGGCTCCGCTCATGCTCATCTACATCGAAAGCACCATGGCCGCTTTGCTGCTGTGTGCCTGGATCGTGGCGTTTTTTCCGATCTTGTCGAACACTGTCATTGGCTTGCGGTCGATTGACAAAAATTTGCTAGATCTCTTTAGGCTGTATCGGGCGACCCCTTGGCAGCGTTTGGCCCTTTTGCGGGCGCCCTCGGCATTACCGTATTTTTTAGCGGGAGTAAAAATATCGGGTGGCTTGAGTTTGATTGGTGCCGTAACCGCCGAAATGGTTGCTGGCGCGGCGGGTCGCGACACGGGCTTAGCATCACGCATTCTTGAGGCGAGTTTTCGAACTGAGACGCCTAAAATGTTTGCAGCGTTATTGTTGCTGGTGGCAACAGGTGTTATGGTATTTCTCATATTAAATTTTTTGTCTAGAAAGCTTTTGGTTCAGCAGCCAAGTTTCGAATGACCCCACTCTGGTGATCAAAGAGGTTGGTCGCTTAACGGTGTTGAGCCTAGTTCGTACCCATATGCCTCGTTGAGTGTGCGTGAACTAAACATTTATGTGAAAAGGAAACCCATGACTTATAAATTTTTATTCAAGGCATTTGGGATGGTGCTGTTGACAACAAGCCTTGCGCAGGCTCAACAAGCAGTCTCCTTCGCAACCAACTGGAAAGCGCAAGCCGCTCACGGCGGCTTTTATCAGGCGCTTGCGGATGGCACCTATAAAAAATACGGTCTGGATGTCAAAATTATTCAAGGCGGCCCGCAGGTCAACAATCGCCCGCTCTTGCCCGCGGGGCGCATTGATTTTTTAATGACGGGTAACCTGTTGCACAGTTTTGATAATGTAAAGAATAAAGTGCCCGTGGTCGCTGTGGCGGCAATGTTTCAAAAAGATCCTCAGGCGTTGATGGCACACAAAGGACAAGGCTACGAAAACTTTGCCGCGCTCAAGACCGCGCCTGTTGCCTACATTGCCAAAGACGGACAATTTACTTGGTGGCAATGGCTGAAGGTCACGCATGGGTTTCGAGATGAGGCTTTAAAGCCTTACAACTACAACCTAGGGCCTTTTCTCTCAAACGCGAAGTCAGTCCAGCAGGGCTACTCGGTGGCCGAACCCATCTATATTAAAGAGCAAGGTAAGTTTGACCCCATCGTGCATCTGTTGGCAGATCATGGCTTCTCAACTTACAGCACGCTCATCGAAACCCGTGCCGATACTGTAAAAAACAAACCAGAGCTCGTGCAGAAGTTTGTCGACGCATCGATTCTAGGCTGGGTCAACTTTATGTACGGTGATCGCAAGGTCGCGACGGCGTTGATGCTGAAAGATAACCCTGAGTTGTCTGCAGCTGAGGTCGAGGCGTCGGTTAGTCTAATGAAACAACAGGGTATCGTTGACTCGGGCGAGGCACGCACGCTTGGTATCGGTGCGATGAAGGCTGAACGTATTCAAGATTTTTATGCGCAGATGGTCAAGGCTGGTCTGTACAAATCGGGCGACGTTGATCTGACTCAAGTTGCCACGTCACAGTTTGTGAATAAAGCGACGGGCGTTGAGTTGACACAGCAATTGTTGAAAGCCAAATAGAAAATGCGCCATGCAATGAAGACCATCGGTCTTCATTGCGGCTTATATCAATCGGGTGTCATCTTGGCTTTGATGATCACTTCTTTCCATTTGGCAGTTTCGCTTTTAATGAAGGCAGCATAAGCCGCTGGAGTGCTGCCGATCACTTCTGTTGCTGTATCGTTAATGCGCTTATTCACGTCGGGCGTGGCCAGCACGGCGGCAACATCCTTCGATAGTTGATCGACGATAGCTTTAGGCGTACCTGCAGGCGCCATGAAACCAAACCATGCTGTGATTTCAAAGTCTTTGATCCCTTGCTCGATCACTGTGGGTACTTCTGGCTGAGCGGGTGACCGTGCGGCGCTCGTAATGCCAATCGCCCGAATCGTGTTTGCCCGGATATGTGGCAGCAACACTGGCGTGTTGTGAATTAAGACCTCAAACTGACCGCCAAGACCATCGGTGGTCATTTGAGCGCTCGATTTATAAGGGATGCTGGTCATCTTGATGCCGGCAATCAAATTCAATAGTTCGCCCGTTAAGTGTTGCGTGGTGCCGGGGCCCGCGGTGCCATAGCGAATTTTGTTCGGCTCTTTTTTTGCCAATGCGATCAGCTCTTGCATATTATTGGCTGGTACCGAGGGATGCACCGTAATGAAGTTAGGCGTTTTCGTCGCCAAGCTGACCGGGATCAGGTCTTTTTCGACGTCATAGGGCATCTTGCCAGCCATTAGGGTTGGATTGACCGCGATGGGCCCAATGGTGTTGTACAGAAACGTGTAGCCATCGGGTGCCGCTTTTGCAACCCGATCGGTGCCGATATTGCCCGCAGCGCCCACGACATTTTCAATCACGACGGGTTGCCCCCACGCTTCAGAAAGCTTTTGCCCGATCAGTCGAACTTGTGCATCAGGCGCGCTACCTGGCGGTGCCGGGGCAATCATTCGTACGGTTTTGTCTGGCCATTTAGATTGTGCTTGAGCCGTGGCACTAAAAAGTAGGCCGCAAGTTAAAAGAACGGCGCTCGTCTTCGTCAACACGCTCGTGAGCGGGGTAGGGAGTTTCATGGTTGTCTCGCTTAAAGGGCAGCTATTTGTCAAACCTATGGAGGTTTGGTCGTCGACTATTTTAAACAGCTCGCCGCAAGGACGGACTAATCGCTTACCCCTAGCTAGCCACAAGGACGGACTAATCGCTTACCACTAGCTAGTCACGCCTTCAGCGAACAATGTCAGGATTATGTTCGCCCAAGCGAGGAGGGCGAACCCCTGCCGTTCCGGGTGTTTTTGATAACTTGATGGGCAGCCCGACACCTTGATAGTCGTCTCGTTGAATAAACATGTCGCGCGCCACGGTGTGCGGCTGTTGAAAGGCCTCAGGTACGGTGTGAACAGGGCCTGCAGCCACCCCTAGTGCCATGAGGTCTTTGCACAGCTCGGCTCGATTAAATTCTTTAAGCGCGACTTCCATTTCATGACGCAGGGCCTCACGGTTTGTCATGCGGCTCGCGTTGCTGTTGAACAGTGGATTGCTCAGTAGGTCTTCGCGCTGGATATGTTTGCAGAACTTTTTAAATTGTCCTTCATTGACGATCCCTAAAAAAATTTGACCGTCGCCGACTTCAAAGCGGTTGTAAGTTGGGATATTGGGGTGCGCGCTGCCGGTTAAAGCCGGTGTCTTGCCAGAGTTCATCCAGTTGGCAGCATGCGGAATCAGCATGCTTAAGGCAGAGTCGAACAGCGTGGCTTCAACACGCTGACCTTGCCCGGTACGGATACGGGCCCACAGCGCCATCATGATTCCAGAAAAGGCGTTGTAGCCCGTCACCTGATCCACCACCGGTACGCCGATTCGGGTGGGCCCTGTTTGTGGCTCGCCATTGATACTCATGAGGCCGCACATGGCTTGCAGGACGGCATCGTATCCAGGCAAGTTCGCCAAGGGGCCGGTGTCACCAAAGCCTGAGATGCTGCAGTAAATCAGTTTCGGAAAGGCCGTTGCTAGATACTCGTCGTAGCCGAGCCCCCATTTTGCCATCGTGCCTGGGACAAAATTTTCGATTAGCACATCGGCGTTCACCAATAACGCTTCAAGAATCGCACGGTCGGCGGGTGTGGTGAGATCCAGACTCAGACCGCGCTTGCCACGGTTGATGGCCGAGAAGTAAGCCGCCTGTCCGGGCTCAACAAAAGGTGGCCCGAGTAATCGTGTTTCGTCACCCTGTGGCGCTTCGACCTTGATGACGTCGGCGCCATGGTCGGACAACATTTGTGCACACAGAGGGCCTGCTAAGACGCGCGAGAGATCTAGCACGCGTAAGCCGACCAAAGAGCCCTGTTTAGCATTCGTATCAAGCCAGGCCGCATCCGTCAGAGGACTCGCGCCCGTAGCTGCGGGACGTTGATCGTTTTCGAAGGATGCGGGCATGGGCTTAGCCTCGAGTTGGCAGTTGCACGATACAAGAGCCTAACACTGACAGCTCATTATTTTGGTTGTGAGCCTCTTGCGCGATGGCAACAAGATGACGGTCGCCTTCTTTATATTTCTTTGTGACTTTCGCGCGAATGAACAACATGTCGCCCGCTGGATTATGACGGCGAATTTTGCAATCTGCCTGACGTAAAAAGCCTTCGTCTCCCATCCAGTTCGTCATTTGATGCATCAGCCACGAGCTGCGCTCTGGGCCGTAATCGTAGGCGCCAGGTGCGCCGACTTCAAGGGCAAACTCTTCTTCCCAGTGCACGCGCTCTGGTACGTCTGGCACACCGAAGCGATTTTTAATGCCTACGCCCGGGTGCGCGTCGATCAGCTGCCAGGCGAGTTTATTGGCACGAATATAAAGCCCACCCCAGCCTTGCGCATACGCGATAAAACCTGTGACTGTCATTGGACCTTTGAATAAAACTGGCAGCTCGTCGCCTTCTTGAACGTCGTCCCAATAACGCGTGTTTGCACCACGAACTTCTTCATTGGCGTAGAGCTTGTAGGCTTCTTTCAGTTGCTCATCGGTGTAGGGCACAACACCTTTTTCTTGTACCTCAGTGTATTTGGTGCCTTTCTCGCGTGCGTGATCACGCTCGGTACGAAAGCACCAGGTATCAGCCTCGGCAAGTTTGTCGCCGGTTTGATTGAAAAAATCGACGTGATAAGTTTGTTGAATCGCTTTACCAGCGAAGCGTGTATCGTGCTCGACGAGATCCTTGAGATAGGCTTCAGTGCTGATGACGTCATTGCGTTTTGCGTGTTGATGCCAAGTCCAGTTTGAACCTGACCACATCGCGTGCACGCCGGGTAAGCCTCCTACATAACCCGACACAATCCGGCTGGTTGAATACAAAAAACTTGGCAGGGCAATGATGGTGCCGTGGCTTGTTTTGGCTGCGTACTCGGGGTCGCACCACAGCGGATTGTCGTCACCGATGCCGTGTGCATAATGGCGAATATTGTCGCGGGTGGCTTCGTAGCACCAAGGTTCGGCAGTTGCACCGATTTTGACACCAATGCGTCGCTGCAGATCTTCAAGCCCTTGCGCAGTAATTTTTGGAAAACTGCGTTGGCCGATTAATTCTGATGACATATAGATCTCCTGATGATTTCTTTTAAATACCGATCGTAAAAATTTTCTGAAATGCGATCACGCTGCGACCTCGCGAAGTTTTTTTCGGTGGATTTTTCCAGCGGGTGTTTTTGGCAGTTCTGGCACAAAGACGATATGACGCGGATACTCGTGCTGGCTTAAACGTGTTCTGACCAAATCTTGAAGCTCTTGAATAAACGCTTCGTCGCCGGGTCGTTGGCTGACGACAAACGCTTTGACGGCTTGGCCGCGCAGGCTGTCAGGTACGCCGATCGCTGCCGCCTCTTGGGCGTCGGGGTGTTTCAGGATGGCATCTTCGATCTCGACAGCACTCATCGTCCAGCCAGCAGAAATGATGACGTCGTCGGCGCGGCCGCCATGATAAAAGTACCCCTCGGCGTCGACATGCCCAAGATCCTTTGTGGCAAGCCACTGGCCTTTGCGCCAAACTTTGATCTCGCCGATGACATTGGCTGCACAGGCAAGGCCAGTCGCATCTTGCACTTGCACCTGCGCACCGGGGATAGGTTTACCGAGAGATCCCGGTTTATGCGCAAAATCTTCGGCGCCCGGATAGCTTACTAGGATGACACCGATTTCGGTCGTGCCGTACATGCTGCAGACCTGCAACCCGAACGTTTGTTCGATAAATTCTTCGGTGGCGCTATCGATGGGCTCGCCGGTAAACGACATTTTTTTAAACGCGTACTGGTAGTTAGACGCACAGCCCGAATTTTTCATCATGCGATAGTGCGTAGCCGCTGCCGAAATATTGGTGAAGCGATGTGTGGCCAGCCCTTTCAGCAGCACTGCAGCGTTAAATTTGCCGGCAAAAGAGCCAATGGTAAGACCAAGCGCCATCGGCGCGAGCGTGCCATGCCAGAGCCCGTGGCCCCAGGCGGGCGAGGACGGGCACATGAAACGATCGCTAGGCCGAAGCCCCGTGCCGTAGAGTGCTGCCACCATCAAGGTCACGATTGACCGGTGGGTATGTTTGACGGCTTCTGGGAGTTCTCGCGTGGTACCCGACGTGTACTGATACATGGCGTAGTCAGTGGCGTTAGTCGCGGGGGCAAAGGTATTTGGGTATTGCGCTAACGAAGCCATCAGGGCGTCGTCAGCCAAGAGGGTGCGCGCTTGATAGTCGGCAGAAACAATGCCAATTTTTTCTGAATTAGTAAACAATAGACTGGGCAGGCAGTCAGCGATTCTAAGGTTTAAGCCATCAGGGCCAAACAGCGTGAAGAGCGGCACAGCGATGGCACCGGCTTTCATAATGCCGAATAAGCAGGTGTAAAACGCCAGTGAAGGCTCAAGCATGACCGCAACACGGTCGCCCTTTTTGATGCCGCGAGCCGCTAAAAAATGCGCCATCTGCGACGATTGCTTGGCCAACTGCTCGTACGAGATGATCTCGTCGGGTGCATCGGTACGCAGAACGATAACCGCCGTTTGCCCCTGCGAGGCATAGCGGTCAACGCATTCGTGAGCGATATTGAGATGCTCACGATTTCCGTCAAAGAGCTCCCATAATTTTTCGGATGAAAAATTTGCTTGTGCGTCTGCATACGACGTAAACGCAGTGAGTTTTGCCATGGGATTGCTTTGCTGAGAGAACGGTTTGCGAGCGAGGTGCTGTAGACGGCGATGCCAGCGCGGATTGCATTGGAGGTCGCAGTGATTGCCTCACTGTATCGCTGCCCCCTTTCATTGTCAAATGAAGCTATTTGTTGTATTAGTACAATGATATTAGAATGCACAAACTAACTGTCGAAAGTAACGAATCTATCCAATGACCTCGTCTGATCAAATGACACAGCAAGTCACACAAAGCCCTCTCGAGGGGGGGCAAGATCGCGTCGCGGCAAAGCCCGCGCCTCGGATCCGTTCGGTTCCTGCGGTCTCGCGGTCGATCGCGATTTTGCGTTTGCTAGGCAAGGCCCGCGCGCCGCTTGGCGTGAACGCGATCGCGCAGGCGTTGGATCTGGTGCCAAGCACGTGTTTGCACATTTTGCGTGCCCTTGTTGAAGAAAAGCTTGTTGCCTTTGATCGCCAAACCAAACACTACCGGCTTGGCATCGGCATGCTCGCACTCGCGCGTAGCGCCCTTGATTCCAACGCCTTTCCTGCACTGATTCAGGCCGGTCTCGACCAACTCTCTACCGCTTACAACGTCACGGCTATCGCTGTCGATGTGTCCGACGCAGATCAGATGGTCGTTGTTGCGCTATCGCGTTCGACAATCCCCTTTAGGCTGCATGTGGATGTGGGCAGTGTGTTTCCGTCGTTATTAAGCGCCACCGGGCGGCTTGTCGCAGCTTTCAGTCAACAGTCTCGCGCCGAGCTGAAGGCTCAGTTTGCCAAACTAAGGTGGGACGGCTCGATCAACTTCGACACTTGGTATCTCGAAGTGCAACAAGCCATGCAAAATGAATATAGTATTGATCGCGGCACTTACATTGCCGGCGTCACAATCGTGGCCGTACCCGTACGCCAACAAAATAAAATGCCAACCCATACTCTTGTCTGTGCAAGCCTGACGAATCAGTTGACCGAGGCTGATCTAACCGATCTAATCATGCGCATGAGATTGCAGGCTGATCTCGCTACAAGCCTTTAACGGAAAACGCAGAAGTAAAACGCAGAACGAAAGCGTAGAAGGGAAACGTATAAATCCCTTTCGTTTTAAATTAAAGTCGCACGCGTCCCGCACTCTAGAGTAGGGAAGCTGCCAATAATATCAACAGGAAGACACGTACATCATGCAACATAGCCGCGAAAGAATTTTGACGACCCACACGGGTAGCCTACCTCGCCCAGCCGCCTTAGTGCAGATGTACGCACAGCGAGCGAACGGCCAGTCAGTCGATGAAGCGTTGCTAGAGCGTGCTGGGCATCAAGCGATGCAAGCCAGTGTCGAAAATCAAATGGCGAATGGTATCGACGTTGGGAATAACGGCGAACAGCAGCGCGAAGGTTTTTTTCTGTATGTCCAGCGTCGTATGTCCGGTTTCTCAGGTAGCTGGAAGCGTTGGTCGCGCGGTGACGTTGAACGTTATCCTGAATTTAAGCAGATGATGGCAAACCAAGCCGGCGATAAGGTGGCGGTCAGTAACTTCCTGCCACCACGAGTAACGGGCGAGGTCAAGTATCTTGATCCGATGCTTGCCGCCTCAGAGGCAGTTGACTTCAAAGCCGAACTTGCGGGCCGCTCAAAAACATTCACAGAGGCTTTTTTAACGGCGCCTTCGCCGGGCATCATCGCTTCTGCGTGCAAAAACGAACATTACGATACCGAAGAAGCTTATCTGGCCGCGCTGGCTGAAGCCTTACGCCTTGAATATGAAGCGATTGTAAACAACGGCTTCGTTCTGCAAATCGATTGCCCTGATCTCGCGCTCGAACGCCATGTGTCGTATCACGATGAATCTGACGCAAAATTTATCGGTTTTATCGAGCGCGTTGTCACCGCCCTAAATGTTGCTCTCAGAAACATCCCACGCGATCGCGTGCGTATGCACGTGTGCTGGGGCAACTATGAAGGCCCGCATGATTGCGATGTCCCTTTACAAAAAATTTGGCCGACCATCAGTCAAACAAATGTCGGTGGGTTTGTATTGCCCTTCGCCAACGCACGCCATGCCCACGAGATGACAGTCTTGCGCAAGCACCCGTTGAAAGAAGATCAAATTATTGTGGCGGGTGTCATTGACGTTTTAACGAACTTCGTTGAGCATCCTGAGGTGGTTGCTGACCGCCTCGAGCGCTGCGCGGCAGAGGTCGGTGACCCAACACGCGTGCTCGCAGGAACAGATTGCGGTTTCGATACCTCAGCCGGTATGGGTCGTGTTGCCACCGACGTGGTCTGGGCTAAGTTACGCACGCTCGCCGAAGGTGCACGCATCGCGAGCGAGCGTCTGATTAAGTAGCGAGGTACCCTCAATCAACAGTCGCACCAGAGGCCTTTACAATCGCGCCCCATTTGACGATGTCTTGGTCTAAGCGCACCTTGAACTGGGCCGGCGTGTCAAAGGCAAGTTCCAGGCCAAGGTCCATAAGCTTCTTTTGAACAGCGGGTTTCTGCATCACTGTGGCAGTCGCCTGATAAACCTTATTCACCACCTCAGGTGGTGTACCAGCGATCGCAAACAAGCCTACCCAGAGCTCACCTGAAAACTCAGGAATCTGTTCAATCATGGCTGGGACATCAGGCAGGGACGGCGAACGCTTAGCCGTGCTGACGCCCAGAGCACGCAACTGACCCTGGCGGATATTGCTCAGCGCAGAGGGCAGGCTAGCGAAGGCAATGGGCACCTGTCCACCTAAGACATCAGCCATGGCGGGTGCTACACCTTTATAGGGTATGTGTTCCATTTTGTAACCGCCCATTTGATCCATCATCACGCCTAAAAGATGATTGAGCGTTCCGTTGCCCGCCGACGCATACTGATACTTGCCAGGGTTGGCTTTGATCAAGGCTAAAAACTCAGTCAGAGTTTTGGCAGCAAATGAGGGGTGAACCACCAGTACATTGGGTACGCTGCCAATGATGGTAATGGGGATAAAGTCTTTAACAGGATCAAAGCCGACATTTTTATACAACGCAGGGTTAATCGCTTGAACGCTATTGACTGTCATCAGCAGTGTATAGCCGTCAGGCGCAGCCGTTTTTGTTTGTGCAGTACCGATGTTGCCCCCAGCCCCTGGTCTGTTGACCAGTACAACTGACTGCTTAAATTCTTCAGCAAGTTCGGTGGCGATGATGCGCCCCACGATATCGTTGGTACCGCCGGTCGCGTTCGGCACGACCATCGTCAGCTGTCGGGTCGGATAGTTAGACGGCGCTTGCGCAAATCCAGTTTGTGCGCCCAGCCCTAGCGTCAGCGCCGTCAGCAGTCGCAGAGCCTGTAAACTGAAGTTTTGCCTGCATTGAATCATCTGAGTCTCCTAGGTTGAATCGATTTGTTATGCTCCACTATAGAGCACAAGCTTAGTGTACGACTACGAATATCGGACAAAACATCATGTCGCAGGCCCCTCGCAGATTAATCGTCGCCATTACGGGCGCCTCAGGCACCGCCTACGGTGTCCGGTTGCTACAAGTGCTACAGGCGACGGATATTGAGACACATTTGGTCTTGACTGACTCGGCAAAATTGACGATGGCAGCCGAGACCGAGTTCAATCCCGCTCAGGTTCAGGCAATGGCAGACGTTGTTCATTCAGCAAAAAACGTCGGCGCAACAATCGCCTCGGGGTCGTTTATGACACTCGGTATGGTCGTCGCGCCATGCTCAGTCAATACGCTTTCTGAAATTGCTTGGGGCATCACCGGAAATCTGATCTCCCGCGCAGCCGATGTTGTGCTCAAAGAGCGTCGCCGCCTAGTGTTGCTGGTGCGCGAAACGCCGTTGCATGCCGGCCATTTGAAGTCGATGCTTCAAGTGACACAAAATGGTGCAATTGTGATGCCGCCAGTGCCCGCCCTCTATATCAAGCCTGAATCGATCGACGCGATCATTGATCACACGGTTGGGCGAGTACTCGATTTGTTTGCCTTAGAAACTGATCTGGTGCAGCGCTGGAATGGCTTGGGTAAACCCTAGTTGTGGCCCGCTCTTTGTCCAAAACACCAACGCTTCCCACAAAAAATATGAAACTGTTTGTGTACTATAAATTCTTGCCTGACGAGTATCCTGAGCTTAAGATGCATGTGCAGCACATGCAAATGCGGATGCAAACCCAGTTTGCGCAACTGGGTGCTCAGGTGATGAAGCGACCTTCACCTGATGAACTTGGACAGGTGACGTGGATGGAAATCTACGACCTTGGTTCAAACGATTTTGCTGTATTTAAGTTTGAACTTGAGCGTGCTGCAGAACAAGAAAAACTGCCTCAACCCCGGCGCACTGAACAATTTGTAGACTGCTAAATCATGACAAAAAATATCTTAAAGGCGTTCGTTATTTTGCTTGTTGGCGCAACGGTATGTCAGCAAGCATTTGCTCAGTATCCCCAGCGCCCGATCAAAATTCTAGTCGGCTTTGCGGCGGGTGGCCCGACCGATAGCTCAGCGCGCGCCTTAGCTGAGGGCATGGCCAAGGTGCTTGGGCAACAGGTCGTGATCGAGAACCGGCCAGGCGCAAACGCGCAAATTGCGGCGGTTGAATTGATTAAAAGCCCTGCCGACGGTTACACGCTGATGCTTGCCTCGAATGGCACACTCGCTCTGGGGGGCGCACGTTACGCTAAGTTGCCTTACGATGTCGACCGCGATTTCACACCGATCGGCTCGGTAGCCGGGTATCCGCATATCTTGGTCGTGCCGATTCAGAGCCCCGCAAACAATCTCGAGTCTTTGATCCGTTTAGCGAAGGCTGCTCCTAAAGGTTTAACAGTCGCGGTCACTGGTCATGCCAACGAGTTAACCGTTGAATGGTTAAAAAAAGATGCAAACATTGAGCTAACCTCAGTGGCCTACAAGGGGGCTTCACCGATCGTCAATGACTTAGTCTCAGCGCGGGTTGATATGGCATTGCTTGCCCCCAATGTTGCGATGCCGATGGTTGAAGCCAAGCGAATAAAAGCCATTGCAGTGACGGGCGCACACCCCTTCGCCGATTTGCCCGGTGTCCCCACCATGATGGCTTCGGGCCTGGCGAACTTTGAAATTGATATCTGGAATGGCTTAGTTGCACCGGCGGGCACCAGCACGAGCATCATTGAAAAATTAAATGACGCACTCAGGCAAACTCTAAAGCAGCCAGAGTTTCAAAAAACTCTGGCGATATCAGGTCAATACGCCATCAGCGATACACCTGCTGAATTCAAACGTAAGTACGATAAAGAAGCTGCGCACTGGAAAAAAATTGCAACCGACGCGAAGCTACCTCTACTTTAATAAAACGCTTTTTCATCTAGCGACAGTAATGGAAAGGCACTCAGCGCATCGTTAGGGCTCAGCGGCGCGACCGCTTGCAAATAGCTTGGATTGAGCTCGGCAAGCGAGTTGACACCGATCAGTCCCATGCAGATCTTGATTTCATCTTCTAAGATTTCAAGCATTCTGACAACACCCGCGGCGCCATCTGCTGCAAGCCCGATACATTGCATGCGACCCATGCCGACCATGTGCGCCCCAGAGGCGATAGCTTTGACGATGTCAGAGCCGCGGTTGAAACTACCATCCACAATCACGGTAGCCCGACCGTTGACGGCCTTTACAACCTCTGGCAGCACAGCCATTGACCCAAGGCAATGATCAAGTTGGCGTCCACCGTGGTTTGACACGTACACCATGTCTACACCGTGATCGACCGCCATCGCGGCATCTTCCGCCGTTGCAATACCCTTCAAAATGAGTGGCACTTTAAGCTTACTTTTTAAGCGGTCAACATCTTTCCAGGTGAGCTGCGGTTGAAACTCGCGTCCCGGAACGGCGAGACGACGAATGTTTCGTTTAGCCTGATCGCGTTCGCGACGACTGTAATGTGCGGTGTCAACTGTCAAACAAAAGGCACCGTTACCAGCAGCCTCTACTCGCTCTGCGATGGCGTCGACCCAAGCGGCATCGCCATGCACATAAAGCTGAAACAGTCGTAGCGCATCGGGGGCGGCTTGTGCAACGGCCTCAATGCCTGGCTGGCACACCGAGCTCAGCATATGTGCAATGCCAAACTGTTCAGCGGCCTGAGCCGACGCGGCGCCTGCACCTTGAGCGAATAGTTCAAGACTACCAACCGGCGCAAGCAAAATGGGCAAGCGAAGATCGCGGCCTAAAAATTGCGTGCGAGCGCTAACCGTACTGACATCGCGCAAGACCCGTGGTCGAAACGCCAGCGCGTCAATCGACGCGCGATTACGGCGCAGTGTTGTCTCGGTTTCGGTGCCGCCTACGATGTAATCCCAATTGTCGTGATTAAGCTTTTGGCGTGCTTTTTGAACGAGTTCGTGTAGTGTTAAAAAACGAGGTTCTGCAGAAGACATAGTGATTAAGGCGCTTTAAGTTGAAGTGGTTTAAACGAGTTGAAATTATTCGCTTGCTTTGATGTTGGCCTGCTGCGCGATTGCTTTCCATTTTTTCATTTCAGCAAAGACAAAGTCGCTCCAGGGGCCGGCGCCGCGAGGATCGGGCACCATTCCTTTATCGATGATATTTTTTTGCATTGCAGGATCCGCGAGGATCTTGGCAACATCGACACTGATTTTTTGCACCACCGCAGCGGGTGTATTTTTAGGCACCACCAGGCCAGTCCAACCAGCACCTTCAAAACCGGGGTAACCCGACTCGGCCACCGTGGGTAGGTTTGGAAGTTGCGGCACGCGTTCAAGCATTGCAATCCCAAGCGCCTTGAGCTTGCCCGACTGAATATGCGGTAAGGTAGCCGCCATGCTGTCGACCAAAATAGAAATTTGCCCACCTAACAAGTCAGTGACTGCACTGGCACTGCCTTTATAGTTAATACCAACCATGTTGATACCAGCGGTGTATTTAAAGAATTCGCCGGTTAAATGTTGCGTGTTGTTGACGCCGCCGTAGCCCACGTTAAATTTGCCGGGCTCTTTTTTAGCGGCCGCAACCAGTTCTTGAATGGTGTTGTAGGGTAATGTCGCATTCACCACAATGATCATGGGGGCGATCGCTAAGCCACCCACGTAGGTAAAGTCTTTTGCGGCATCGTAGGCCAGTTTGTCGAATACGGCGGGGTTGACTGCCAACACACCGCTTGTTCCCATGATCATTGTGTAGCCATCGGGGGCTGCCGTTGCGCCCGCAACCATACCAGGTACGCCGTTTTTGTTTTCAACGATGACTTGTTGGCCCCACGCGGCGGTGAGCTTTTCTGCAATCAATCTTGCCACAATATCTGTGGCTTGCCCAGGAGGAAACGGCACAATCAGCTTGACGGGTTTTTCAGGAAACACAGCCTGTGCATTCGCCGCAAAAGTGAGTAGCGTGCAGCAAAGTCCGATTATCGAAGCGGTAAGCGCTTTTAACGTAGTGTGTCGTAGCATGATTTTCTTGAAGGTGTTTAGTGTTGCTTGGTTTAACAGCGTTCACTTTATTGGGACTCAGCCAATTAATGTTATTCGGCTAAAGCATGAATCTTGCGTTTTGCGAAGCGCGGATCAGGACATGATTCGGCGCTTCGCATTGACGAAATTATTCGCTTGCTTTGATGCTGGCCTGAGTCGCAGCAGCTTTCCATTTTTTCATTTCTGCAAAAACAAATTCGCTCCAAGGGCCTGCGCCGCGCGGGTCAGGCACCATTCCTTTGTCGATGATGTTTTGTTGCATGGTGGGGTCAGCAAGAATTTTAGCGACGTCATTGCTGATTTTTTGTACGATGGCTGGCGGCGTACCTTTGGGCACGACCAAGCCTTGCCAGCCTACGCCTTCAAAGCCTGGGTAGCCCGACTCGGCAACCGTTGGCAGGTTTGGTAATTGCGGCACGCGCTGCAGTGTCGTGATGGCCAGAGGTTTTAATTTGCCAGCTTTAATATGTGGCAGAGCGACCGCCATGCTGTCGACCAAAATTGAGATTTGCCCACCCAACAGGTCTGTGACAGCTGCTGCACTACCCTTGTAGTTCACGCCAACCATGTTCACGCCTGTGGTGAACTTAAAGAGCTCTCCGGTTAAATGTTGGGTGTTGTTGACTCCGCCATACCCCACATTAAACTTACCAGGCTCTTTTTTGGCTGCCGCAACGAGTTCTTGCACGGTGTTGTAAGGCAGCGAGGCGCTGACAACTACGATCATGGGCGTGATAGCCAAGCCACCCACGTAAATAAAATCTTTGGTGACATCGTAAGGAAGTTTTGCGAAGACAGCTGGGTTAACGGCCAAGACCCCACTGGTGCCCATCGTCATCGTATAGCCATCAGGTGCGGCAGTGCTGCCTGCGACCATGCCTGGCACGCCGGTCTTGTTCTCAACAATGACTTGATGACCCCAGGCAATCGTAAGCTTCTCTGCGATCATTCTGGCAATGATGTCGGTGGCTTGCCCCGGTGGAAAAGGCACAATCAGTTTGACCGGCTTCTCTGGAAAGTTCGTTTGAGCCTGAGCCGGAACGTTAAAAACCAGACAGAGCAATATCGCGAGCAGCGACGCTAAAGATTTAAAGTGCATGTAAGCCTCCGGGAAAATCGGGCAGCGCCGTCGACGGATTTGTCGATGTCTCTATGTCGGCGGTTTTTAATGGATTTTGCACTAAGTTAGGCTGCGTAATAGTATTTGTCAACTGAGGGCTAGAGTCCCCCGCTGCGTGCTGGCGAGTGGTCTTACGCAAGTCGCAAGACGCGAAGACGCCTTGCGACTCGAGTCAAGGGTTTACCTTTAGCGGCTCAAGATGTCTTTCAAGATATCCGGGTCGCACCGCACATCGACGCCTGCCTGCTCTTGTGCCAAAAGCATCGCAATGCGCGAGTCCTTCTCGCTCCAACCTCGGTTAAGCGCCTCGGTCATCTGGGCAAGCGTCAGCTTTGCAAATTGCATGTCTAGATCAACCTCGCGCCCAAGTTCATTGGCCAGCGTAACGTCTTTATGCGCTAGTTTTAATGAAAATTTAGCAGGCTCGTAAGCGCCACTTAAAAAGTGAGTAGGCAAGCCGTCAAAGGTTCTGCGCCGCCCCATCGCACCGCTACGCAACGCTTTGAACAGAGTGGGTGCCTCGACACCGGCCTTCACGCCCATTGAAAACACTTCTGCAATCGCAGAGTTAAACATGTAGCCCATACAGTTATGAACAAGCTTGGCGACCGAGGCGGCACCGACGGCACCTAAAAATTGCACATCGTCAGACATGCACGACAGCACAGGCACATATTGGGTGAAGGTTGGTTCGTCACCGCTCGTCCAAATCACAAGTTTGCCCGAAGCTGCGCCTGTGGGGCCTCCAGAGACTGGGGCATCTAAAAAAAATAGCTCTTTTTTAGAAAGCTCGGCGTGTAGCTCTCGAATCACGCGAGGGGCGTTGGTTGAAAAATCAAACACCACGCTGCCAGCGCGCAGACCAGCAGTCAACCCATTGGGTCCGGTCAATACCTCTTGCACCTGAGTTGGGCCCGGCAAAGATAAGAAAACGATATCAACCTGAGCGCCTAAGGCGGTGGGTGTGTCAGCCCATTGCGCGCCTTGCGCGATCAGTGACTGCGCATTCGCCTTGATCATGTCGTGGATGATCAGGGTATGCCCGTGTTTGATGAGATTCGTTGCCATCCTTGAACCCATCGTACCTAGCCCGATAAAACCGATTTTCATTTTTTGTCGTCCAGTTTTTGGTGAAGTCGATACAAAGCCTTGCTGCTTTAGTATTATTGAACACAATCAGCACTATTCGTAAAACTATATCAGGAGACTTGTATGGCCACGGCCCCCACCTCAGAACGTCGCGAACGTTTGCGCAAGACGGTTCCAAAAATGGTCGAATGCGCAGAAAAAGTTCTATACGGCGATATTTGGGAGCGCAAAGAGCTCTCTAAACGCGACCGCAGCATGATTACCATCGCCGCCTTGCTCACCTCGTTTAGGCCAGATCAATTGCGCGTTCACATTACGCGTGGTTTAGAAAATGGTTTGACTCAAGAAGAGATTGGCGAGCTGATTACTCACTTAGCGTTTTATTCGGGTTGGGCGTCGTCAATGTCTGCCGCTCAAGTTGCGTATGAGGTTTTTGAAGAGATGCAAAAAAAATGAACTGTTCGATGAATGTGTGCCCGCGATCGGCGCCGACCCAAGCGCTAGTGCGCTTGACGCGTCTGACCCTCTTGACTGCGTTCTTGATTACAGCTGTTTCAGTGATCGCACCTGTCGGTGCACAGCCGTTTCCAAACAAGCCGCTCAAGATCGTGGTCGGGTTTCCGCCTGGGGGTGGCTCAGATTTAATGGCCCGCATTGTGGCCGAAAAAATGTCAGTGATTTTCAAGCAACCTGTGATTGTGGATAACAAGCCTGGTGCGGGCTCAACCATTGCCGCAACCTTTGTGTCGCGCGCAGCACCAGACGGCTACACAATTCTCTTTGGCCAGGCTGCCAACGTAGGCGTTGCACCTGCGATCATGAGTACGTTGACATATGATCCCCTCAAAGACTTTGCCCCCATTACTCGTTTGGTCTCGGCGCCATTGGTTCTTGTCGGGCCAGCAGATCTTCCTGCAAAAAATCTTAAAGAACTGATCGCGCTCACTGCTGCTAAGCCTAATGCCTTAAGCTACGGCTCGCCTGGCTCAGGTACGGTGGGGCATCTTGCGGGTGCCATGTTCATGAACGAGGCTAAGCTCAAGGCTGTCCATGTTCCTTATAAAGGTCAGTCGTTATTAATCACCGATATGCTTGGTGGGCGTATTGCGATGTACTTTAGTACCATCGCCGTCGTAAAGCCTTATGTCGAAAGTGGGAAGATGCGTGCCTTTGGGGTGACCTCGGCAAAGCCCTCTGCAGCGTTTCCGGGTGTGCCGGCCATTGGCGACGCCGGTTTACCTGGCTATGCAGTTGAAAACTGGTACGGCTTGCTCGCACCCGCCGGCACGCCAGCGGCAGTGATTGACACGCTGCAGCAAACCGTTAAGCAAATCTTGCTTTTGCCTGAAGTCCAGCAAGATCTCACCAAAGAGGGTGGCGAGATTGGCGGTGAGTCGCCCGCTGAGTTCGCGAAATTCTTAAGTATTGACATACCGCGCTGGAAAAAAATCGCGGTCGAGGCAGAATTAGCACCTTGATCTAGGTCAATTCCGCTACACTCGATTGTCAAAAAATAGTGGTAATCATAAAAACCGTTTTGGAGATCATCTTGAAAACATACACACGTGTGATGGGTGGGTTAGGTTTAGCACTCACATTTAGTCTGGGCGCTCTGAACGCTCAGGCTCAAGCCCCAGCAGCCGCACCGGCCGCCCCGCCGCCTGCCTGGAAACAGGGCATGCCTGAGTCGATGGCGAACTCAACCTTAGCGCCCTTGCCAGCAAAACTGACAATCACTAAGGCTGCCGATGTCCCGTTAGACAAGATCAAGGTTCCAGCCGGTTTCAAAGTCGAAGTCTGGGCCGATAGCATCCCTGGTGGTCGAGCGATTGCTGCGGGCGACGATGGCAAGTACTACGTGGGTACTCGTGGCTTAGGTCGCATTTATGAACTGACAGATGACGGCAAACAACGCACCTCGCGGATCGTGATCGATAAGCTCAATCAGCCAACCGCGGCCTTCAAAGATGGTTCACTCTATGTGGTTGCTATCGATAAAGTCTTGCGCTTTGATGGCATCGCTAAAAATCCTACTGTTGCGCCGGTTGATTTGACCGCCAAATTTAATTTCCCACCCTTGCAACACCATAACTGGAAATACGTTGCCTTTGGTCCAGACGGAAAGTTCTATGTGCCGTTTGGCGCGCCGTGCAATATTTGTGCACTGCCAACCAATGAGTACGCTCAGATTCGTCGCTATAACGCCGACGGCTCTGGCATGGAAGTCTTAGCAACTGGCGTTCGTAATTCGGTGGGTTTTGACTGGCATCCTGTCACCAAAGAACTTTGGTTTAGTAATCATGGACGTGACTGGATGGGTGACGATAGCCCAGACGATACGATGCTCCGCCTAAAGGTTGGTGGCAATTATGGTTTCCCTTTCTGCCACGCCGGCAAGATCGCCGATCCCGATGTTAAAAAGGATAACGCTTGCGGTGGCGTCGAACAACCTGTTGCCTTGATGGGCCCTCATGCAGCAACGATGGGCGTGATGTTTTATTCTGGCTCGATGTTTCCTGCCGAGTACAAAAACGTTCTGTTCAATGCACGTAAAGGCTCATGGAACCGTACCAAGAAAATTGGTCACGATGTTGTGATGGTTCAGGCTGATGCAGATGGGAAGAACGCAAAGGTTGTGCCCTTTATGACCGGCTTCATGAACGAAGCGGATCAGTCATGGTGGGGTCGTCCTGCGTATCTTCATCAAATGAAAGACGGCTCAGTGCTTGTGTCTGACGAGCAACTGGGTGTGATTTATCGCGTGTCTTACAGCAAATAAGTCAGGTACGCGTGTCGCTTGTTGCAAAGGTTGTTTTTTGGTTCGGGGTGGTCTTTCTGACCACCTCGCCGTCTTGGGGGCAGGTCTCGCCTCAACGACTGGCGCTGTGTGCTGCTTGCCACGGAGCAGACGGAAACTCTCAAATCAAAGGGATCCCGTCTTTAGCAGCGCAGCCAAAACTGTTTTTAGAAAACAGTTTGATCTTGATGCGCGAAGGGATGCGCGAAGTGCCCGCGATGAAAGGCATGCTCGATGGCGTGACCGATGCTGAAGTGATCGAGTTGGCAAAGTTTTATTCGGCCCTAACGCTAGCCACTCCCCCCGCAGATAAGCAAGCAGATTTGTTCAACAAAGGTGAGCAGCTTGCCAGCGGTATGCGCTGTGGAATTTGCCATTTGCCCAATTACGTTGGGCGCGAGCAGATGCCCAGGTTAGCGGGCCAGCGTGAAGACTATTTATTGCACAGCTTGTTGCAGTTCAAAAACAATCAAGCGGTGGGCCGTGATTCAAATATGGCGGCTTCGGTTTATGGTGTTGCTGATGCCGATTTGCAAGCGCTGTCGCATTACTTGTCTAGAATTACGCCCTAGTTGGCGCAGTGGGTGCAGTTTCAGCTTTAACGCGACCCTCGTTTTCATATAACCCCCCAACACTGCGCGCTAAAAGCGGTGACGCAATCCAGTCACAACATAAAAACTAGTGGAATCTGCGATAAACCCCGGGTTTGTTGCATACGACGTGGCCACATACATGTTGGTGCGGGCGGTAAAGTCGTACTGATACCCAATACCGTACGCATCTTGCGCCCCGACATTGTTATGAGCTTTGGTTGTGCCATTGCTTGCCGCACGCGTCCACGAAGTGAAAATCTTTGACGCGCTACTGATCGGAAGCGTAAAACCCAACATATACGAATTGAAATTCATGTTCGGGTCGAAGATGATGGCGCCTTGTCCGCCACCCCAAGAATTGATGTCAATCGTTGGTTTGCCGATAGTGGTAAACGAGACGCCTTGCACGTTGATGGCACCCCCTTTGTTCTGACCGACTGCTGCAGAAATTTGTATGGTGCCCAAGTCGTATTTTCCACCGACGATCCACTCACGGATGTTCGGGCTATTGGCGATATTAGAGGGTAGTCTTGGATCTGCACCGTTGGGCATGGCCTGATCATAAGTCGCAGCAAGCATCAGGGGGCCTTTGTTATAACTCACTCCTAACGTGATGAGGCGGGTGTTGTTTGTGGTCGAGTCGTTGTAATCGCTGCCCGCTGCGATCGATTTTGCACCATCGAAATAATACGTGTTCATCTGCGGCGAAAAAGAATAGCCAGCACCCACCTTAAGTCCACTGGCGGGTTCAACCATCAATTTAATGAGGTTGCTGTATTTCGTATTTGAGTTAGCCGAGCCAAAGGCGTACGCCATTCGAGCTTGTCCAAACCCGCCACGAAACGGGTCGATGGGCAAAAAGTATTCAGGGGCATAGCCACTTTGACGACCAATTCTAAAATAACCTAAGTCGTTTTTGCCCAGACCAACCCAAGACTGAGTTCCGAAAAGGCGTCCGTTGGCCAACGCAGCGCCGTTGGTGACGTCAAAGCT
>JAURJT010000053.1 GCA_030832095.1 Gammaproteobacteria bacterium
GCGCGTTTGCTCGACGATGTCACCCTTGACGCTTGAAGTGATGCCTGCAACATAAACCGTATCACCATGAATGACCACGCGGCTGAGCCGTGCGTTTGAATCTAAGCGAGTAATGTTAGCCATGAAAATGCTCCTGAGTAAGAGAAGGCGCACCTGTTTGAAAGCGCGCGATTGAAAAAGGGGTGATCGGTAAAGCCGTTTGACCCGTGGTGATCAAGTCGGAGGTGATCTTACCAACGATAGGCCCCATCTGAAACCCATGCGCCGAGAACCCAAAGGCATGATACAGGTCTTGTTCAGTACTGCTTGGGCCAATCACCGGAATCCCGTCTGGCATTTGCGCCTCAATACCGGCCCAACCACGGCTAATGACAGATTGTTTCATATGCGGAAATAAATCGCATACTGTTCGCGCACCTTGGGCAAGCTGTCTGAAATCAAGTTCGCTCCAGTCACGCTCACGATCAACATAGGCTAAACGACCCCCACCAATCAGAACTGTGCCGTTGGCCCGCTGTTTAAACGACAACGGGCGCCCCGTACCCAACACGACCGGATCCAAAAAATGCGGCATCGCTGTGGTCACCAACATCATGGGCCCCACTGGGTCAAGCGGCACAGGCTCGCCCATTTGGGCCGCGATTTTATCGGCCCAGGCACCTGCACAATTGACCAAAATAGGGGCAGTAAACAGACCTTGATCGGTTTGCACCTGCCACTGACCGGCACTGCGCTGCAGGTGTAGTACCTGAATGCCTTCGATGACGCGTGCGCCTAAGCTTTGCGCTTTAAATCTGAAAGCACGGGTCGTGCGATAGGGGTCGGCCGAGCCATCGGCACGCACAATCAAACCGCCCTGAATGCTGGGCGTAATCGCTGGCACGATCGCCCTCACCTCGTCGGCGTCAATCCACTCTTCGTGGGTATAACCATGCTCATGCATGGTTTGTAAGCGCGTACGCAATGTTGCAACATCCGCCTCGTCTTCGGCGACGCGCATCTGACCATTTTGATCAAAGCCGCAATCGTCGTCGACCCAGTCTCTAATTTTTAACCAGATTTCACGCGAGGCAAGTGAAAGAGGCACCTCTGCTAGGTGACGACTCAACGTGCGCACCCCTCCTGCATTGACCCCAGACGCATGACGGGCAATGTAGTTTTTTTCAAGCACTAATGCGTGAACACCCGCGCGCGCCAGATGCAGAGCGGTTGAACTTCCATGCAACCCACCACCAATAATGATGACGGGTGCGGTGTGCGCGTGTTCTGTCATTGCAATCGTTGCTCGAGGTTCACACCGCTTTCTTTAAACGGATCACGGCTTTTTTAGAGTTCGAGAATTACACCGGTTTCTTTAAACGGATCACAGCTTTTTTAGAGTCGTCTGTTTGTGGCAGTGCCGCCAACTCCCCTAGCGTGAGCGGTTTGGTTGGAAAGCGCAAACGATAATGACCCACCTCTTGCGGAGTGACGTTGCGTTCTTGCGCAATCAGTTCAGTGACCGTGACGCTGCAAAACCGCCCCTGACATGGGCCCATGCCACAACGCAAAAAAGATTTCATCTGATTCGGGCCAGGGCATCCTAAGCTGACGGTTTCGCGCACCTGCGCAGCGGTGATTTCTTCGCAACGGCACACGATGGTGTCGCCCGTGGGCAAACGAAACTGCTCGGGTGCTTGATACAGCGTGTCGAAAAACTCGCGCCCCTGAACAGCACGCATAAACGCAGCACGCGGCGCAGCACTGGCGGCGTCACGTTGCGCGGCCGTAAGTTTGCCAAGCTGATGCGCAACCTGTAAAGCAGACAGACGGCCGCGGTGCTCGGCCGCCCAGGCGCCCGCAATACCACCGCCATCACCCGCGATGCTGACCCCTGGCACATTGGTGCCGCCCCAAGAGTCTACCTTTGGCTCCCAGCACAATAACAATTCATTCCATTGTTGTTCAACACCGACTGCTTGCGCAAGATTGATATTGGGGATCACACCTTGATGCAAGAGTAGTTGCGTGGCAGCTAGCGTCTCGGTACGACCACCCGCAGTAAAACGCACGCTTTGCAACGCTTGATTATTTTGGGCGTTTCTTTCTTGGGCGTGTCCTTTTTGGGCGTCACCTGGCAACGCTTCTAGCGCCGTCACGCCTTTCACAATACGAACTTGAGCTTTCACTTCACGCAAAAGCTTCAAGCCTTTGACAAGATACGGTGACGTCAAAAACCCCCACGCGTGACGCAAGGCTTTACCTAAACGTCCCGGAGGCGTCGTATCAAGCAACGCATCAACCTTGATCCCTGCATTTAAATATTGCCACGCGATAAGATACAACAGCGGCCCACAGCCGGCCAGTATCGTCCCCTTGCCAGGCACAAGCCCAGAAGACTTCAATAACACTTGCGCAGCACCTGCTGTCATCACGCCAGGCAAGGTCCAGCCCGGGATCGGAAACGGACGCTCTTGTGCGCCGGTAGCCAACACGATCTGTTTGGCGTGCAACATACGCGCCTCACCCCCAACTGAATAGCCAACTTCGAAACCCTGCGTGGCATCGGCCACCGTCATTTGCGCCACCGCCCAGACCGTTGCGCCGGGCAGGTACTGCGCCCCAGATTGTTTGAAGGGCTCAAGCAGCGATTCACCATGCCAATAGTCTTCGCCCAAGATTTTTCGGTCGAGGATCGGCGTGGATGTCATCGCACGATAAATCTGCCCACCGGGCGCGGCCTGCTCATCTAACAAGATTGTTGCAACACCGTGTTGCGCGGCGGTGGTGGCAGCAGCCAGCCCTGCGGGGCCCGCACCTACGACTAACAGCTCGCAATGCGTCGTCGCAATCATGCCTGTACCTCGCGTGCGCCTTGTTGGCGTTCGATTTTCATGCCACTGCGCACGGGGATCATGCAACCCTGTTGATTAGGTTGGTCATCGATCATCACCAGGCAGTCGTAACAAATACCCATCAAACAAAACGGGCCACGCGGCAAGTCTTTCACTGCCGTGTCACGGCACTCGTTGAGCCCTGCCGCTAACAAGGCCGCTGCAACGCTATCGCCCGCGCGACATCGCACGGTTTCACCGTTAATGGTAACGACCACTGGCGCAAGCGCTAAGGCTTGCTGTGCTTCAGGCAGCCTGTTGAACATGAAACCTCCGAGTTGAAAAAGGAGCCATCGTATCGGGCAGCGCGCCGTCAATCACCATGGGGGCAATCCGCAAGGCGTGCGCGGCGGCTAAGGTGACACCGCTATGGCAAGTGGCTACAAACGCGCCAGGGTGCGTGGCAGACTGTTCGTAAATAGGAAATCCATCTTTAGACATGACACGCAAGGCCGACCAGGACCGCACCACGCGCACGTGCTTGAGCGCTGGCATCGTACGCACAGCACGATCCGCCAACGTCGCCAACACAGGCAACCCGACAATGCCATCGACGTAGCCCGCCTCTTCTTGCGAATCCCCAATCAACCAGGTGCCCTCGTCCATCTGGCGCAGGGTACTGAAGGGAGTGTGCAACATGCGACGAGTACGCTCAAGCACCACAATCTGCCCGCGCTGAGGCCGCACCGGAATGGATAAGCCCACCTTGTTACCAAGTGTCTGGTTGTTTAAGCCTGAGGCCAACACCACCTTATGGGCGCGAATCACGCCGTGTGGAGTCGTCATTTCAAAGACGCCATTTTTTTGTTCAATCTCGCCCACAGGGTGCAGCGGCAGATAGTCGACCTTTTGACGATCAAAGGCCGTGTGCAACGCGCGCAACATCTTCAACGGATTCGCGACACCGTCGACAGAGGTATGCGTGGCGCCCACTACCTCAGGGCCAATGCCCGGCACCAAATCTTTAAGCTCTTTGTGATCGAGCATTTTCCAGTCGTACTTGACCATACCAGGCTGGCCCATCAGCGTGGTCATGAACTTGATGCGTTGTTCGTATTCTTCTTCATTGAGCACGGGGTGTAAGCCACCTTGCTGCTCGAGACCAACCTCTAAACCCGTGATCTCATTCAGCAAACGCGCCAACTCAGGCCACAAGGCTTGGGAAGACATGGTCCAGTGTCCGTACGCCGGCATCCCCATGCCTTTGCTCTGCACCCACACCAAGCCAAAGTTACCGCGTGAAGCGCGAAAAGCGATATCGCCCTCGTCTAGCACCGCGACATGATCGACTTTTTGGCGCAGGCCAAACGCCACCGCCGAGCCGACTAAGCCGCCGCCAATCACTAAGGCGTCGTACACCCCCTTGTGATGACGCGGCCGCGGCGGGGCAAGTGCCTCATGTTCTGTTGTGTTGCTCATTAAGCACGTCCCTTTCCAACAAAAAGTGTTTCAAGTCCAATGGCACGATCAAGAATAAAAATCGCAATCATGGTGATGTAAATCAGTGCGGCTGACACCGCTGTGACCAGCGGATCAATCGTATCTTCAATGTGCAAGAAAATTCGCACAGGCAATGTTGTGGTCGAAGGCGAGGCGATAAAAATCGACATCGTCAGTTCGTCAAAACTGGTGATAAAGGCGATCACCCAACCACTAACGACGCCAGGCATAATGAGCGGCAAGACGATGCGACGAAACGTGGTCCAGGTAGACGCCCCCAGCGACAACGCCGCACGCTCAAGAGACGGATCAAGACCCGTCGCTGAGGCAAGTACCAGCCTGAGCGCATAGGGCATCACCACAATCGTATGTGCGACGACTAAGCCAAAATAGGTGCCTGACACCCCGATGCTGGTAAAGAACTTTAAAAAGGCCAAGCCCAGAACAATATGCGGGATCATCAAGGGCGATAAGAAAAATGCCATCAAGGCTTCGCGCCCGCGAAACTGATAACGCGCAGTGGCCAGTGCAGACGGGATTGCAATCACAATCGCGATCGTGGCCGAGATTAAGCCAAGCCCCAGGCTAAAGACAAACGCATCCATAAAACGGGGGTTGTTCAAGATCGCTTTGAACCAACGAAGTGACAAGCCATTAACGGGTAACGAAATAAAGCCATCTCCCGTGAAGGCAACAGCACAGACCATGATGATTGGCGCAAGGATAAATAAAATGAAAAGCGTATGAAAAATTAAACCGATGGGGCCGTTGCGTAGAAACATGTGTGCCCCTTTAATTGAAGACCGCGCCGTAGCGCTTCTCGATTAAACGATTGGTCGAAATCAACACGACAATTGTCGCCACCAACAAAAGCATTGCCAGAGCCGCACCAAGAGGCCAGTTCAACGTATTCAAAAACTCATCGTAGGCTGCGGTTGCGACTGTTTTTAAGCGCCGCCCGCCCACAATCGCAGGGGTCGCAAAAGCGCTAGCCGACATCGCAAACACCATGATCGAACCCGATAGGATCCCAGGCATCACTTGCGGCACAATCACACGCCTGATCACCGTGAACTGGCTGGCGCCCAGCGATAACGCCGCAGCTTCGGTCGAGGGGTTGATTCGTTGCAGCGAGGCCCACACGGCGATCACCATGAAGGGCACCATCACATGCGTAAGCGCAATCCCGACACCCAGATTTGAATACATCAAACTCACTGGCCCTGACGCCAAGCCTAAGGCTTGCAGAGCTTTACTAATTAAACCGGTCGAACCAAACAACAACGCCCAGCCCAAGGTACGAACTACCACTGAAATCAAAAGCGGCCCCAACACCACCATCAAGAACAAGCCTTTCCAGGGATTGCGCATGCGCGACAAGACATAGGCCTCAGCGGTACCCAGCACCACGCAAGCAAGTGTGACCGCCAAGGCCACACCAAAAGTGCGCGCGAACACTTCGTAGTAATAGCTGTCAGTCAAGATTTCAAGGTAGTTATTCAGCGAGAACGAAACTTGTATCCCACCGTAAAACTCGAAATTAAAAAAACTGATCAAAAATACGCTGGCAAGCGGCGCAATTAAAAAGGTGGCGTACAGCACCAAGGCTGGTGTACTCAGTAGCCAGGGCGCTTGCGTAGGTTTGATCGCCGTCATCGTTGACCAGCTAAGCTTTCAGCTGAGAGGACAAGACTGCACGCATATCCTGCGCACGCCAACGCATATGCACAGCTGTACCTTCTTCTGGCACGGCGACGCCATCATTTTGTCGAATCACCAGAACATCGCCGACCGACGTACTTACCTGACATAACCAGTGATTGCCCTGAAACACGCGCGTCTTCATGAGGCCTGGCAAAGCAGAGGGCTGTGCCTCTGTAAAAAGAATTTTTTCTGGGCGTACGAGCACGCTTCCTAAAGGCATTGGTACACCGTCAAGTGGCAGCACGGCTTCACCAATCCGAATAGAGGGTGTCACAGCAGAGAGCTCTGCCTCAGTTTTAAAAATATTTGCCTTACCTAAAAAACCACCCACAAACTCAGACTGGGGTTGCTCATAGGCCGCGAACGGCTCGGCGATTTGCTCTACCTTACCTTGGTTCATCACAACAATGCGATCCGACAACGCAAGCGCCTCGGATTGATCGTGTGTCACCAACACCGTTGTGGTGCCCAGTGTGCGTTGAATACTACGCAACTCAAGCTGCATCTCTTCGCGCAACTTGGCATCAAGATTGGACAAGGGCTCGTCAAGCAACAACACACTCGGTTTGATCACCAAGGCGCGTGCTAACGCCACACGCTGTTGTTGACCTCCTGACATACGGGCCGGGTAACGATCGGCCAGATGCGTGAGTCCCACCATTTTAAGAATGTCGGCCACGCGATCGGCACACTCTGCGGTTGACACGCCCTGCATCTCAAGGCCAAAGGCCACATTTTGCGCAGCCGTCATATGTGGAAACAGCGCGTAGTTTTGAAACACAATCCCTAACCCTCGCCGATTGGCGGGGACAGTGCGCAGCTCTTTTCCATTTAAAACAATACTGCCAGCCGTCGGTTCAACAAACCCGGCAATCATCTGCAGGGTGGTTGTTTTGCCGCAGCCCGAAGGGCCAAGCAGCGAGACAAACTCGCCTTGCGCAATCGACAGGCTCAGCCCGTCGACTGCGGCGGCAGCGCCGTACCGCTTGGTCAAGTTATTTAAAACAAGATAACTCATGGCGCAGCAGCACTAATACTTAGACGATCAAACATTAGCGCTCAATTTCACGTGTCCAACGTTTATTCCAGGCGTCACGGTTGTTGTTAATGACGTCCCAGTCAGCAACGATCAAGTCCGCCGCACGCTTGCCAAGCGGCAAAGGTACATTTGCGTCATCTTTGACAACCGCTTTTTTGTTCACAGGGCCATAACCGTAAGACGTACCCATCACACCTTGAACTTCAGGTGTTAACAAGTACCGGACAAAGTCTTGCGCTAACGGGTTGGCTTTAGGTTTTGCGATTGGGCAAACCGATGACAGTAAAGCGTAGGCGCCTTCTTTAGGATACACAAAGCCGACCGGAAAACCTGTATCGGCAAAGGACTTCACTCGGCCCGTGCCCCAAACCCCGATGACTGCCTGACCACTTTGAAACAGTTCAGTCATTTTGCCTGGCGACGGTTCGTACACCAGCACGTTAGGACCAATCTTGTCTTTAAACGCTTTGAAGCCAGGCTCAATATTTTTTTCACCACCGCCGCCGGCACGCGCAAACTGCACTACCGCGTGCAAGCCATAGGTGTTGTTGAGCGGCGGAATCACGACCAGTTTTTTAAACTTTGGGTCGGCTAAATCATTCCAAGACGTTGGAACAGCCCAGCCTTTTTCAGCAAACACCTTTTTGTTGTACATGATGCCTGTCGCAACGATCCCCAGTGCAACGGCCTTGTCGTCTTTGTAACGTGCAGTCGCATAGATGTCATCGGCTGGAAGGCCTTCGATCGGCGCACAAAAACCTAAGGCAATGGCCTGATACATTGGGCCGTCATCCACAATTGCCACATCAATTTCTTGATTACCTTTTTGTGCCTGCAAGCGTGCAACGGTATTGGTTGAATTACCTGCAACAAAATCGATCTTGACGTTATGCTTTTTTTCGAAGGCTGGGAAAATATCTTTTCGCATAATGTCTTCGAACGAACCACCATACCCCGCGACCACTAGCTTTTGCTGTGCAGTGGCCTGATTGCCTAGCGACAAGGCCAACACCAGCGTTGAGAAAAATACCAAAAGCTGACTCATTAGAGTTCTCCTGTTCGGAACACCTTCGTTTGGCACAAAATGGTCTGTCAGACCTGTGCAATTTCAGCTTAGTCCTAGTTTCAACAAAACAATATGTAAATTTTTGGGCTTGCTTATGCTTAAATGTTATATATGAACGTTCAAATAAATCTTAAACACATCGAGGCCTTTCGTTCGGTCATGCTCGCAGGCAGTGTGGTGGGGGCAGCCAAGCTACTCAACGTGACTCAGCCCGGAGTCAGTCGAACCATCGGCCTACTCGAGCTGCGGCTGGGGTTCGCATTGTTCGTCAGGCATGGGCGCAAACTGATCCCTACCCCCGAGGCAGAAGCCCTTTTCAAAGAAATTGAACCGCTTTACAGCGGCGTTGAACGCATCGCGCAAGTGGCGCAAGACATTCGCTTAAGGCGCACCGGCGCCCTGCGCGTGGCCTGTTTGCCTGCCCTTGCGCAAGGAATGGTGCCGCACGCTGTCGCACAGTTGTTAGATACCCGTCCGAACGTCACGGTTTTTTTACAGAGCCTACCTTCACGTCAAATCGCAGATTTAGTCGCGACACACCAATTTGATATTGGTGTGGTCGAGTTACCACTGGCTCGTCAGGCGATTGACTTCGAACCCTTACCCGCAGCACAAGTGGTGGTTGTCTTGCCGCCGCAACATCCTCTGACAAGAAAAAAAGTGATTTCCTGCAAAGACCTGAACAACGAGCGGATGATCTTGCTCTCGCAACACAGTTATCTTCGTTATCAAATTGATGATGCCTTTCAATCTGAAGGAGCGACTGCGAATGTGTTGATGGAAACGCCAAGCTCATCCATCGCCTGCGC
This sequence comes from Gammaproteobacteria bacterium, assembly GCA_030832095.1. Taxonomy (GTDB): domain Bacteria; phylum Pseudomonadota; class Gammaproteobacteria; order Burkholderiales; family Burkholderiaceae_B; genus Zwartia; species Zwartia planktonica. Next base: position 8,932 of record JAURJT010000053.1, read on the forward strand.
GCTAGTTGCGGCGGGCGCGGGCATCACCCTGGTAGGGCGCTTGACGGCAGCCTACTTCGCACAAAGCGAAGTGGTGATCCGCCCACTCAAAACTGAGGTGATCACCCGCTACGCCTTGATTTACCCACAAACCGCTAGCCGCTCGCCTTTGGCAGAAATCTTTGCCACGCTCTTGAAAGAGCAAGCGAGCAGCCAGCTGAGTTGATTACAAGTACTTTTTAAACCAAGCCTGCGCTTGCTCCCAGCCTTCTTTGGCTTCAGCGGCGCGATAGCTTGGGCGATAGTCTGCGTGAAACGCGTGTGGTGCCTTGGGATAAATCACAAAGGTTGACGCCTTGGCTGCGGCCGAGCCTTTTTCGAGCGCGGCTTTCATGGTGTCGATTGTGCTGACGGGGATACCAGCGTCTTCGCCGCCGTACAAGCCTAAGACAGGCGCACTCATTTGCGCGGTGACATCGACGGGGTGCTTGGGCTTCATGGCGTCAGCATCGCCAACCATACGGCCGTACCAGGCCACGCCGGCCTTCAGGGCAGGATTATGCGCCGAATACAGCCACACAATACGACCACCCCAGCAAAAGCCGGTAATGCCTAAACGTTTCGCATCGCCACCGTTGGCAGCGGCCCACTTGGCGGTTGCGTCAAGATCGCTCATCACTTGTGCATCGGGCACTTTATTGACGATCTCGGCAAACAGTTTTGCGTTTTCGGTGTACTTAGACGGATCACCTTGGCGTGCATACAGTTCGGGTGAAATCGCCAAGTAGCCCAACTTAGCAAAACGACGGCACACGTCTTTGATGTGCTCGTGCACGCCAAAGATTTCTTGGATCACGAGGATCGTGCCGAGATTAGTTTTACCTTCGGGCGCCGCACGATAGGCTGGGATCGTGCCGTCAGCGACCGGGATTTTGACTTCGCCGGCGGTCAGGCCATTGGTGTCGGTGGTGATCACCGTTTGCGCCATGATTGGGCCCGCGGCCAGGGTAAAGCCGCTGGCAAGCGAGGTGGTCAAAAATCCACGACGGTTTAAGGCAAGGGATGGCAACAAGCTATCAAATTCGGGGGTAGGTTTGTTCATTGTGGATCTCTTTGTTGTGTTGGCTGGCTTACTGCTTAATCGTACTGAAAACCCGACTAGATTGATAGGGATTACACACAGGTTTTTACTGGGCGGTATGATCGAAGGCTATTTCGCTGCACTCAACAGCAATAACAACACTCGTATACCGCCGGAGACCCGCACAATGACCGCCCCCCAGCCCACCCGCCCCAATGATCGCGCGCGCTTGATCAAGCTACTCAAGCCACAATCGGTGGCTGTCATCGGCGCTTCAGACGACCCGTTGCGTATCGGCGGACGCCCCATCTCGTACATGCTTAGCCAGGGCTACAAGGGCAAGATTTTTCCGGTCAACCCAAATCGCGCAACGGTACAAGGTCTTCCAAGCTACGCCTCGATTGCCGCCTTGCCCGAAACCCCAGATGTCGGGATCATCATCGTGCCGGCCTCGGCGGCCCTTCAGTCTGTCCGTGAATTAGCTGAGCGCGGTTGCGCGGCTGCAATCTTGTTTAGCTCGGGCTTTGCCGAAACCGGGCCCGAAGGTGCCGCCGCTCAACTCGAGTTGGTACGCGTCGCGCATGAACACGGCATGCGCTTGATTGGCCCCAATTCTTTAGGCCTGATCAACCCAGTCCATAAGTTTTACGCCACCTTTGCAACTGGTTGTGAACTTGAGTTTCCAAAGCCAGGCGGTGTGGCGATTATTAGCCAGTCAGGCGCCTATGGCGCACATTTAATGGCCGTTGCCACCGCAAACGATATTGGTTTGTCTGCGCTCATCATGACGGGCAACGAAGCCGACTTAACCGTCGGCGATATGTTGCAAGTTGCGGTCGATGACCCTGACACTAAAGTCATCATGCTGTATTCAGAAGGCATCAAAGAAGCTGCTGGCTTTGTCGCAGGCCTTGAAGCCGCACGCCGCGCACGCAAGCCCGTGGTCATGATGAAGGTTGGTCGCAGTGCGGTCGGCAGCGCGGCGGCGCGATCGCATACGGCTTCGATCGCAGGTGATGATCGCGTGACGGATGCCGTGCTCAAAGAACTCGGTGTGGTGCGCGTGCAAACCACCGAACAAATGTTGGATATCGCGCGCTTGGCCTCGCGAGGCATTTATCCTGAAAACAACACCCTTGGCGTGATCACCGTCAGTGGCGGTGCTGGCGTGATTATTTCAGATGCGGCCGATGCGATTGGCTTGCCGATGCCAGAGATGCCAGCTGAATCACAAGCACGCTTACTTAAGTTGTTGCCGTTTGCCGCACCGCGTAACCCCGTGGACGTGACCGCACAGTATTTAAACGAAATGACCTTGATCAGTACGTTTACCGATGCGCTGATCGCTGAAGGCAAATACAGCTCGATCTTGGGTTTCTTTACCTACACTGGTTGTGTGCCCAGTATTGCGCCACGGCTACGTGAACAATTAAACATTGCACGTAGCAAGCATCCGAATTGCATTTTTGCCTTGTCACTGATGGGCTCACGCGAACAGATTCGCGAATACGAGCGCGATGGTTTTGCGGTGTTTGAGGATCCCTCGCGCGCAGTAGTGGCAATTGAGGCGATGGGGCAGTTTGGTCGCGCGTTTGCAAAGCCTGCCGCACAGGTTGCGCCAATCATTGCACCGTTCATGTTGCCCGCCACGAATCCTAGCGAAGCACAAGCAAAGCTCTTGCTCGCGCAAGCTGGGATTGCCTCTGCACCTGAAGAGGTGTGCACCGCTGCTGACGCTGCGGTGACTGCCGCGAAAAAAATCGGCTATCCGGTTGTGATGAAAATCGTATCCCCCGATATTTTGCATAAGTCAGAAATCGGTGGCGTGTTGTTGGATATTGAAGACGATGCTGGTGTACGTGCAGGCTTTGACTTACTGATGCAACGCGGACGCAGCGCCGCGCCCAAGGCCAAACTAGAGGGCGTGTTGGTCGCTAAGCAATTGAAAGGCGGCGTCGAATGTATTTTGGGCATTCATCGCGACCCAGTCTTTGGGCCGATCGCCATGTTTGGTTTGGGTGGGATTTTTGTTGAGATCTTGCAAGACGTCGTTCTGCACCGCTGCCCCTTCGGCGTAGACGTGGCCGAAGACATGATTCGCTCAATCAAAGGCGCACCGCTGTTGCTAGGCGCGCGTGGCCGCAAACCGGTTGATATCAAGGCGCTGGCAAAAATGTTGTCACAGCTCTCGGCGTTTGCGGTGGCTGCAGGCCCACGCTTGCAATCGATCGACCTGAACCC
>JAURJT010000054.1 GCA_030832095.1 Gammaproteobacteria bacterium
GCCAACGCTGTTGCAGTCTTATCTTCGGTTTGCATCAGAGTCGTAAAAACAGCGGCAGGCCCTGGCCGTGCCCGACTGGCTGCGCGCGTAAATTGCTCTTGCAATTGGGGATCGGCCAAGGTCTTGTTCAGCGCCGCGTTCAAGAGCGTGAGCGTTGCCGCCGGCGTCTTGCCGGGTGCTAACAAGCCCGCCGTTGTACTGACTTCAAGCTGCGGCAAACCCAGTTCTTTCGCGCTTGGCACGTCGGGTACCAAGGGATCGCGCTCCGCAGCGACCACCATCATGGCACGCGTACGTCCAGATTTAAGATACACAATTGCGCTAGACAACTGATCGATGCTGACATCGACTTGCCCACCTAACAAATCGATATTAGAGGGCCCTGACCCCTTATAGGTGATCACATTGAGTTCGATACCCGCCATAATCTGCAACTGCATGATGGCAATATGGTTTGAAGTACCAATACCCGCGTTAGCGATGCTGACTTTACCTGGGTTCGCTTTTGCGTAAGCGATAAAACTCGCAAAATCCTGAAATTTATTTTGATCAGCGCGCGTCACCAATAGCAACGATGTTGAAGAGATCAACCCCACCGCGGCAAAGTTCTCAAGTGTGTACTGCGTCTGTACCATCTTGGGCGCAACGGTGATGGCGTTAGGCGTGCTGACAAGCAACACCGTCCCATCGGCCTCAGCGCGAGAGACTTCGGTCGCACCAACTACGCCCCCTGCCCCAGGCTTATTTTGTACAACAACAGATTGCCCCAGCTCTTTGGCCAGCCCGGGAGCAATCAAACGACCAATGATGTCAAGATTGCCACCAGCCGCAAACGGCACGATGAGCGTAATTGGCTTGTTCGGCATTTGAGCCTGAACCAAAGCGCCGCTCAGGGCAGACGCCGCTGCGAACGCTAAAACAAGCATTCGTCTTGTGACTGAGTATCGGGCTGAAGTGTTGTCTCGTTTCATATGTTTTGGAGGTTGAGTTCAATCGGTCAAAGACTTTTTTTTCACAGATTAACAGAGCTCAACACTTTGTGATCATCTTTGCGGCAGCGCAACAAAACCGAACACAATCCTTCCAACACTCAAAGAATCCTAACGCAATCCCAAAGCCCTCAATATCAACGTGCAAGAATCCCCGCGCCACATTAGACTATGTGTATTACGGAGATTCTAATTGTCGAGTCTTGACTAGCGTCAATCAACTCAGACTTGGCAAAGAGTCAATCAAAAAAATACGCTTCGGCGGACAGGAGATTCGTTTTGCAACCGACAAATTTGACTGACCCAACCTATTTTCACAAAGTAGTCGACTGCCAGTACGCATGCCCAGCACACACCCCCGTCCCTGAATACATCCGCTTAATCGGCCAAGGTCGCTATACCGACGCCTACATGGTGAACTGGGTCTCGAATGTGTTTCCTGGTGTGTTGGGTCGCACCTGTGATCGCCCGTGCGAACCCGCATGCCGACGTGGTCGCGTTGAAGAAAACAATGGTGAGAAACCAGAACCAGTTGCGATCTGTCGTCTTAAACGTGTCGCAGCTGACAATAAAAGCGATATTAAAAGTCGCATGCCTAGCATCGCCGCACCCAATGGCAAAAGAATTGCCTGCGTGGGTGCCGGCCCCGCCTCATTAACTGTCGCGCGCGATCTTCTACCGCTTGGCTACCAAGTCACCGTGTTTGACGGCGAGACAAAAGCCGGCGGGTTCATTCGCTCACAGATTCCACGCTTTCGCTTACCTGAATCCGTCATTGATGAAGAAACCGATTACATCCTCGAGATGGGCGTTGACTTTAGAGCAGGCCAGCGCGTTGAGTCACTGAGCGGCTTAATGGCCGAAGGCTATGACGCAATCTTTGTGGGCTGCGGCGCACCGCGCGGGCGCGACCTTGACGTTCCAGGCCGCAAAGAAGCAGCAGCCAACATTCACATCGGTATCGACTGGCTAGCTTCGGTATCGTTTGGTCATATCACTAGCGTTGGCAAGCGCGTGATCGTCTTGGGTGGTGGTAACACCGCAATGGACTGCTGTCGTTCATCGCGTCGCTTAGGCGGGACTGACGTCAAAGTGATCGTACGCAGTGGTTTCGATGAAATGAAAGCCTCGCCATGGGAAAAAGAAGACACTATCCACGAAGGTATACCGATCATCAACTTTCATGTGCCTAAAAGCTTTGAGCACAAAGACGGCAAGCTCATCGGCATGACCTTCGAAGTGGTCGAAGCCAAATACGACGACAAAGGCCGCCGCAACTTGGTACCCACCGGTCAGCCTGATGTATTTTTTGAGTGTGACACCGTACTGTTGGCGGTGGGCCAAGAAAACGCGTTTCCTTGGATTGATGAAGCCAGTGGTGTTGATTTTAATAAATGGGGTCAGCCAGTCTTAGGTAACGACTCATTTCAGTCAACCTCGCAACCAAGCGTCTTCTTTGGTGGCGACGCAGCCTTTGGGCCTAAAAATATTATTACTGCTGTGGCTCACGGTCACGAAGCCGCTGTGTCGATTGATCGCTTCTTAAATAACGAAGATACTGAGAAGCGCCCCGCCCCCACCACGAATTTGATGTCGCAAAAAATGGGGATTCACGAGTGGAGCTATCAAAACGATGTCTCTAATGACACGCGCTTCAAAGTGCCATGGGCTGAATCAGAAAAAGCGCTTGCCAACATTCGTGTTGAAGTTGAGTTAGGCTTTGACGCGGCGACTGCTTTTAAAGAAGCCAGCCGCTGCCTGAACTGTGACGTACAAACAGTGTTCAATGCCAAGACTTGCATCGAATGTGATGCCTGTACTGACATCTGCCCGACTGACTGCATTACGTTTACACAAAACGGTGAAGAGCAAGAGCTCAGAACCCGTCTGCGAGCCCCTGCCCTTGAGCTCACACAAGACCTTTACGTGTCGACCGATTTGAAATCTGGTCGTGTGATGGTGAAAGATGAAGATGTATGTCTGCATTGCGGCCTGTGCGCTGAACGCTGTCCGACGGGTGCTTGGGATATGCAAAAGTTTTTATTGACGACTACCACTGCTGGACCGCTCGCTCGCGATCAACAAGCAAACGGTTCAATTCTGGAGTCTGTATGAAACCGATCGAAGCTATCAACGATTTTGTCATTAAGTTTGCTAACGTCAACGGCTCGGGCTCGGCCTCGGCCAACGAGCTCTTTGCCAAAGCGATTTTGCGTATGGGCGTGCCAGTCAGCCCGCGTAATATTTTTCCAAGCAATATTCAAGGCCTGCCGACTTGGTACGAAGCCCGGGTATGCGAAAAAGGCTATCTAGGCCGCCGTGGCGGTGTAGACCTAATGGTTGCCATGAACCCGCAAACCTGGGACGCCGACATTGCCGAGATCGAGCCCGGTGGCTACTTATTTTATGACTCAACGCGTCCGATACCAGAATCAAAGTTCCGTCCTGATATCAATATCATTGGTATCCCGCTGACAGAAATCAGCAACGCAACCTACACTGACCCACGGCAACGCCAACTGTTTAAGAACATCATTTATGTTGGTGCGTTGTCGATGCTGCTAGCCGTCGATGCTGAGGTGTTTGAAAAACTGTTTGCCGAGCAATACAAAGGTAAAGAAGCCCTGCTCGACTCAAATATTCGCGCCCTGCACTTAGGTCGTGACTATGTGACAAAAAACATGAAGGCGCCCCTTGGCATTCGTGTGCAAAAGGCAGACAAGGTTGGCGATCAGATTTTTACCGACGGCAATAGTGCCGCAGCGCTTGGTTGCGTCTATGGTGGTGCCACCGTTGCAGCTTGGTACCCCATTACGCCGTCCTCTTCTGTGCCAGAGGCTTTTCAAAAATATTGCGACAAGTACCGTACCGATCCAAGCACAGGCTTAAATCGCTTTGCGATTGTGCAGGCGGAAGACGAGCTTGCCTCAATCGGCATGGTGGTGGGTGCCGGTTGGAACGGCGCGCGCGCCTTTACTGCAACCTCGGGCCCCGGCATCTCGCTGATGGCTGAGTTCATCGGATTGGCTTACTTCGCCGAGATTCCGGTCACGATTATCAATGTGCAACGCGGTGGCCCCTCAACCGGGATGCCGACCCGCACACAACAATCTGACTTGTTGGCGTGCGCCTATGCGTCGCACGGTGACACCAAGCACGTGATGCTCTTGCCTGAAGATCCTTACGAGTGTTTTGAGTTTGGTGCCGTTGCACTGGATTTAGCGGATCGATTGCAAACACCAATCTTTTTCATGACCGATCTGGACATCGGTATGAACCAACGTTTGTCAAAACCCTTTGTCTGGGATGACGCTCGCACCTACGATCGCGGTAAGGTCATGACGGCCGAGGAGCTTGAGGCAGGCAAAGACTTTGGTCGCTATAAAGACGTTGATGGTGACGGTATTGCTTGGCGCACATTGCCCGGCACCCATCCTACCAAGGGCGCGTACTTTACCCGCGGCACGACGCGCGACCCCTACGCACGCTATTCAGAACGTGGCCCCGACTACATCTACAACATGGAAAGGCTGCTACGTAAGTTTGCAACCGCCGCAGATATGGTGCCTCAACCGCTGTTCGACAAGGCACCTAAAAAGACCAAGTTAGGCGTGATCTACTTTGGCTCGACCAGCCCAGCAATGAAAGAAGGCTTAGATATTCTGAACGCCGAAGGGATTCATCTCGACGCGATGCGCCTAAGAGCTTTTCCGTTTCCGGCCTCGGTCGAGGCGTTCATTGCCGAGCACGAGCAGGTATACGTCGTTGAGCAAAACCGCGATGCACAAATGCATTCGATCTTGGTCAATGAACTGTCGATCGACCCCGCCAAAATGATCAAAGTGCTGCACTACGATGGCACACCGATTACCGCGCGCTTCATCACCGACTATATTCGCACGCACCTGAAAGCTGGTACCCCAACAGCGTCAAACACCAAAAAACAAAAGGAAGTGGCATGACCTACATCACCAAGCCCGCCCTGCACCATCCTAGCCTCACTCAAAATAAAGTCGGCTACACGCGTCGCGACTATGAGGGACGCGTCTCGACGCTCTGCGCTGGCTGCGGTCATGATTCAATTTCAGCTGCGATTGTTCAGGCCTGCTGGGAACTCGACATTGAGCCCCATCGTGTGGCGAAGCTATCAGGTATTGGTTGTAGCTCAAAGACCCCTGATTATTTTTTGGGTGCTTCGCACGGCTTTAACACTGTGCACGGCCGGATGCCTTCGGTCTTGACCGGTGCCAATCTTGCCAATCGCGAACTGATTTATTTAGGCGTGTCGGGTGATGGCGATTCAGCCTCAATCGGTTTAGGTCAGTTTGCCAACGCAATGCGTCGCGGTGTGAGCATGGCCTACATTGTCGAAAACAACGGTGTGTATGGTTTAACCAAAGGTCAGTTTTCAGCAACTGCCGACAAAGGTTCAAAAAGCAAAAAGGGTGTCGTCAACAACGACAGCCCGATCGACTTGGTAGGGCTAGCCTTACAACTGGGTGCCACCTACGTTGGCCGCAGCTTCTCGGGCGACAAAGACCAACTCGTGCCCTTGATCAAGGGTGCGATTGGCCACGGCGGCGCGGCCTTCATCGATGTGATCAGCCCGTGTATCGCATTTAATAACCATAGCGGCAGCACCAAGAGCTATGACTATGTGCGCGAACACAACGAAGCGGTCAGTCGTATCGATTTCTTCACCTCGCGCGACGAGATCGTCACGCAATATGAACCTGGTGAGGTCGTTGAGGTAGAACAGCACGATGGCAAAACGCTACGTCTGCGCAAACTGCACAACGACTACGATCCCTCAGACCGTTATGGCGCGCTGAGCTATATCAACGAACATCAGGCTCGTGGCGAGGTGGTGACGGGCTTGTTGTATCTGGATCCCGATGCGACCGATCTGCACGCTTCGCTCAACACCAGCGACACCCCTCTGGCAGCGTTTGATTCAAAACAACTTTGCCCTGGTTCAGATGCGTTGAAAAAGCTGAACGCATCGCTGCGTTAAGAGGAAGCCACGAAATTTTCAAAGCACGTTAAGAGGAATCTTGACATAGGCCACGCCATTACTCTCTTTGGGTGGCAACTCACCAGCCCGAATGTTGATTTGTACGGAAGGTAAAATCAAGACTGGCATGGCAAGTGTTGCATCACGCTTGGTGCGCATCTCAACGAACTGCGCTTCAGTCACGCCATCGTGCACATGAATATTGTGTGCACGTTGCTCTGCAACCGTAGTTTCAAATTGAATGGCACGATCGGTAGGCGGATAGTCGTGACACATAAACAAACGCGTCTCGGGCGCCAGGCTCAACAATTTTTTGACTGAGTGATACAAGGTACCTGCATCACCGCCCGGAAAATCACAACGCGCCGTGCCAACGTCAGGCATAAACATCGTATCGCCAACAAAGACGGCATCACCAAATTGATAGGCGACACACGCGGGGGTGTGACCCGGTACAAAAACTGTGTGGCCCACTAACTGGCCAACCGCAATTTCAGAGCCATCGGCTAACAGCACATCAAACTGCGAGCCATCTTGCTTAAAAGACGGCTCAAGATTAAAGATGCCAGCAAAAACACTTTGCACACCTGTGATGTGTTCCCCAATCGCCAGTTTGCCACCCAACTCTTGCTTGAGATACGACCCAGCCGATAGGTGATCCGCATGGGCATGCGTCTCTAAAATCCATTGAACCGTCAAGTTCTGCTCTTTGACAAAGGCGATTACCTTGTCTGCACTCGTATGACTGGTGCGACCAGACTTTGGATCGTAGTCAAGCACTGGATCAATAATCGCGCACGCGGATCCGGGCTTTTCGTACACCACGTAAGTCACGGTCCAAGTATTGACGTCAAAAATACCGTGCACGCTTGGTGTGACCGAAGATCTTGCTTGCTGCCCCATGAACTTTCCTTAAAAACATTGCAAAATTAGTTTGTACCGTGATAATATATCATTTAATAATTTATATATAGATATTTTATTATGACAACCCTTGATGTATCTCAACAGTTACCCCCACCATCGGCAGCAATCGACCTTCAGGTGATGCAGGTCTCGGCTGCTCAGGCCTGCCGTTTTCTGAAGGTCTTGGCCAACCCTGATCGGCTCTTAATCCTCTGCCAACTGGCACAAGGCGAGCGGCGCGTGGGTGAGCTCGAAGAGTTGCTCGGTATCGTGCAACCCACTCTTTCACAGCAGTTAACCGTGTTACGCGACGAGCAGCTGGTAAGCACCCGGCGCGAAGGCAAAAACATTTACTACCAATTCTCCAGTCCACCGGCCATGGCCGTCATGAAAGTTCTTTACGCAGAGTTCTGCAATCACACAGAGGTTCAGCAATGACAATTGACTGGTCGCACTTCACACCTTGGGCCTCGCTGTCGGGCGGGATCTTACTGGGGCTCGCCTCGGCGTTGTTTATTTTGCTCAATGGTCGCATCTTGGGTATCAGTGGCATCCTTGGTGGCCTCATCCCACCCAAGCGACACGACACAATTTGGCGCCTCGCTTTTCTTGCAGGTCTCTTCACATCGCCCTGGATCTATAAGGCCTTGGCGCCAACCAGCCTGCTTACCGCCCCCCGCATCGATGCGGGTGTGCTCTTGCTAATCGTCGCGGGGCTACTCGTGGGTCTTGGTACCCGTTATGGATCGGGCTGTACCAGTGGCCACGGCGTATGTGGCTTAGCGCGGCTGTCGCCACGCTCTTTAATTGCCACCCTAACTTTTATGGCGGCTGGGTTTGCCGTCGTGTTTATTGCACGCCACCTAATTTAAGGGATATGTCATGCATCGCCTCAGTGAATTTATCGTTGGACTCCTGTTTGGTTTGGGCCTGTTGCTGTCGGGCATGACCGACCCAGGCAAAGTATTAGGCTTTTTGGATCTGTTTGGCCAATGGGATCCCTCGCTCGCGTTTGTGATGGGTGGGGCAATTTTGGTCGGCTTTTTTGCGTTCGCAGTTGCTAAAAAACGTACGAGTAGTTTTTTAGGTGGCGCTCTAAGCCTGCCCAAGTCAAACGTGATTGATAAGCGACTTGTGATCGGTAGCCTGCTGTTTGGTGCGGGCTGGGGCTTAGCCGGTTTTTGCCCAGGCCCTGCCTTGGTATCGATGGCTTCGGGTCAAGCGCAGGCGCTGATCTTCGTGGCTGCAATGGTGGTCGGAATGATCGGCTTTGAGATGATCGAGCGAAAGCCTTAACGCAAACTGCACTGCGCTGCGGTGCAGCATTGAAAGCTTCAGACTCGCCACACCTCTGAACAAAAAACGGCCAAGAGCGTGTTTTAATTGTTAGCTTATGAGTGCCGCTAACAGTGCTCTAACAACTCGCCCTCACCGGCGAGGTTTCACACAAGAAAAGATGAACACACCACATAAGCTGTTTAATAAGAATTTGGTTCTTCTGATTGTTTGCCAAGGCATCTTTCTCACCAACAACGTCACCTTTATTGCGATCAACGGCTTAGTCGGCTTAAGCCTCACTAATATCGCGTGGATCGCAACCCTACCGATCATGGGCTATGTGGTCGGCGGTGCACTTGCAACATCGATCGTTGCAAAATATCAAAAGAAACTTGGTCGAAAAAAATCTTTTCAAACCGGCTTGATTGTTGCCATACTGTCCTCTCTAGTCTGTGCCTATGCGGCCTACTCTAAAAATTTCTGGATCTTGGTGGCGGGTACCGTCTTCGCGGGTTACTACAGCGCTAACGGACAACTCTACCGCTTTGCTGCCGCAGAACTTACCCACGCCAGTCTGCGTGAAAAAGCAGTGTCTTGGGTACTGGCTGGCGGTATTCTGGGTGCTGTCATCGGCCCCAATCTTGCCAACTGGACACGTAACAGTTTTGACACACCCTTTTTAGGCGCCTATCTCACACTCACCGTGGCGGGTTTCTTAGGTTTAGCCGTGATGCACTTCATTCAGTTCCCGGATGAGACCGAAGTCAAAAAAGAATTGCCACCCGGGCGCCCGCTTTCTGAAATTTTGCGTCAACCGGTTTTTGTCGTTGCGGTGATCGGCTCAGCGCTTGGTTATGGCGTCATGAATATGTTGATGGCGGCCACCCCCCTGGCCATGCAAATGTGCGGACTGCCTTTCTCTGACACCGCTTTGGTGCTTGAATGGCACGTGATCGGCATGTTTGCACCTGGCTTTTTTACTGGGTCACTGATCAAAAAATATGGCACAACCAATATGATGGGTTTGGGCGTCGTACTCAACATTGTCTGTATTGGTATCGCGCTCATGGGCGTCGATGTTTATCACTTTCTGTTGGCGTCCTTCATTCTGGGCGTCGGCTGGAACTTCCTGTTCACGTCTGCCACCACCTTGGCACTAACAGCCTACCGTCCTGAAGAAAAAGATAAAGCACAAGGGGCGATCAATTTCTTTGTGTTCACAACCATGGCGATCACCTCGTTTGGCTCTGGCGCTCTGGTCACCACGAATGGTTGGTCGTTCTTGAATGCAGGGTCTTTAGTGCCCGTTGTGATTACAGGTGCTGCACTGTTTTGGCTGACACGTGCCAAAAAGAAGGCGGCGTAAACTAACCAAAACCGCCAACGAGTCTGAACGTTCAACAGACTCAAAAAAACACCAGGATTCTTTTATCGAATCTTGGTGTTTTTTTTACGGCAATGATATGTCTCACCCTCTTGCCAAAGTCAGCACAAGTATTGTTTGACTGACTCCTGAAATCTTAAATGGCAAAAGTTACCTAACAAGCTTTGCCATTTTTTTCAACAGAAGCAATTGTGCAATCAGGTTGGCGACAACAGATGAATCACGCGGCTAGCAATAAACTCTTTTGTCTTAGCAGCGTAAGCCGCCATGTGAGGCGCTGTTGAGTGGGCCCTCAAAGCGTCCATGCTTTCCCATTTTTCAATCACGACAAACGTATCCGGGCCCCAAGGGGTTTGGATCGCAGGTGCATTTTCGGCATCAATCGCGGCACCGTACTCGATACAGCCCTGCTCGGCTTTGACAGCAGGTACGTTGGCGCGAAAGTGCGTCAAAATCGTGTCGCGCAGGCCTGGCTTGGCGGTAATCACTGCTAAAACGTGAATCATGGTGTGGCTCCTTTATGGTTTTATAAAAATGTAATCAATGAATATAAATTAATCGCCAACAATCTGCCCGCCATCATACCCGCAAGCAATCCGACCCAACGCAATCCGCATCTCGGGCGAATTGACTTGATCAAAGGCAGATGCGTCACCCGCGCGCTTGCCCCGCGCAAGAATATCGAGCAACACTTCTTGATCCAAGTGAGGCAACGCAGCCCAAAACCCACGACCCAGTTGTTGCGCCAACGCATAGTCAGGATGATTCACCTGCTCGGGCGCGCGGCCGATTTCGTACATGTGGGTGACGTCGTCCCACGGTGCACGCTCAGCCGGCAGACGATCAAAAATCTCTGGGCACTCTTGCGCAACATAAAACCTGTTCAAGGTATCAAACAAACGAAATTGATAACCATTAGCTAACAGCATTGGCTCATAGGCATCCCACGCAGGTTCGCCCTTACCTGGGGTCACGGCCTCAGCCACGATCACTTTGGGGCGATAACGATTAAAGTCGTTACCTGCCAACACGTCGCCTTCAGCACCTTCGACATCAATCTTTAAAAAATCAATGTTCTGCACTTGGTGTTGCTCACAGAGCTTTGCCAAGGTGAGCATGGGCAACGACAAGCGTTGATAGTCTGCACCAAACTCTTTAGCAACATCAGCATGCAATTCAATCGTTGTTGAAAAACCATGTAAGCGATTGACATGAAAAAAATCGACCTCGCCTACCTCGCGCCCAACCAAGCCTTGATAAAGCGTATCGCGTGGTCGAATCTTTTTGTACAAAGCCGCCAACTCAGGGATGGGTTCGGCAACAATGCCGCTCCAGCCACGCTCGTAAAACCAAAGTGAAACATTATCCGCGACGGGGTGACCCGCGCCGATATCGATGTAAAAACCTCGCTCTTGCCCCGCAAAGGCTAGCGCGAGGTGGTAATCCTCAAGATTTTGGGTATATGACAAAGGCATATGCTGCACCTACATTACAGTTGAGGGGATGTATCACTGGATGCGCGGAATGCCAGACTCTTTAATCAAGCGCCCCATCACTTCACGTTCTTTTTTCAAAAACTCGGTATACGTTTTCCCATCCATATAAGCAGGATCGGCACCGATTCTCACAAAAGAGGCTGCAATGGCCGGTTGACTCATTGCCACTCGGATACTTTTTTCTAGACGCGCTACGACTGCACTAGGCGTCGCCTTCGGCACAGCAATCCCCACCCACGCCTCAAGCGCCACGTCATGACCAGACTCTTTCAAGGTTTGTACATTTGGAAACTCTGGCCAACGCGCGGGGCTTGCTGACGCTAACAAACGCAAGGTTCCGGCCTTGAGATGACTCATGACATCAGGAGGATTCGGAGCAATCACTGCCACTTGCCCTGTCAATAAACCCATGGTGGTGTCTGGACCCGACTTGTAGGAAATCAGTTCGAATTTACTTTTTGACTTGCTGCCCAGATCAAAGATCACCAAACTATTCGTTGTAGACGGCGAGCCAAAGAATAACGATTTACCACCTTGCGACGCTTTGATTAAGTCGTCAATTGTCTGATAGGGTGAGTCTGCTTTGACAACTAGACCGTAGCGATTTTTTCCATATCCTGCGACAAAGGTTAAGTCATCTAAGCCAAAAGGAACGTCCATCAAATGAGGCGTAATCGTAATCACTGAAGCTGACACCACGGCCAAGGTATAGCCGTCGGCGGCTTGCTTGGCGACGTAACCGGGACCAAGAGTACCCAAGGCGCCTGGGCGATTAAACACAACAATCGATGAGCCGAGATCTGCTTCCATACCGCGCGCAAGCTCACGACTCATCAGATCGGTGACACCACCCGAGCCAAAGTTCACCACCATGTTGATGGTTTTTTCCGGAAACGCCGCCGACTGCGCTATTACCACTGGCGCAAGCAGCATACCGTTCAAGAACGTCAAGACCGCCAAAAGTCTGAACCAGAGCGACCGACCGCTTCGACACGCGGGCGCAACCCACCTAGCGTTCATCGGCAATGCGTCATTATTTTCTATGACTGTGAGCATTTTTTGTGCCTTTTCTTTTACGTTAAACATTTGTCATCCTCTTTTTTTTCGTACGCTCAAAATGCCGCCTTCAGAAATGAAAGGCAGCCCTCACGCATTCAGTGTGGCCCTAAGGCATAAAATGCCCGCCATTGACATCAATCACAGCACCATTTAAGTATCCCGCGCCATCCGAGGCCAAATACAGAACGGTTTCGGCTATTTCCTTGACTGTTCCTAAGCGTCTGACGGGCAACTGCTCAGCAATCTTGCGGTTTGCCTCTTCACCCGCAGTCATCGACATTTCAGTCACGATACGCCCGGGCGCAATCGAATTGGCAGTAATGCCATGTGGCCCCATCTCGGCAGCAATCGCGCGGGTCAAGCCCAGCACACCAGCCTTCGAGGTCATGTAACTGGCCCCCGCGCTAATCGATTTGGTGCGGCCCGCCAACGAACTCAAATTAATGACGCGGCCCCACTGCTGCTCTTGCATTCCAGGCAAAAAGGCCTGAGACATATGCAACACAGCAGTCAGGTTTACAGCAAGCACCGAGGCCCACTCTTGATTAGAGATATTTAATAATTTTGCCGAATAACCATCGGGCTGCTTTGGCGAAATCGCGGCGTTATTCACCAGCACTGAAACATTCCCCCATTTGGCAACAATGTCGGCCTGTAATTTTGTAATCGCGGCCTGATCCGTCACATCGAGTTTTTGAGTCCAAAACAGCGCTGGGTCGGCGGCTGCGCCTTCAGCAGGGGCCGAAAACGCGCGCAGGTCAACCGCCACGACTCGATAGCCTGCCGCTAAAAACTCGCTGGCAATCGCACGACCGATTCCACGGGCCGCACCCGTCACCAAGGCAATTTTGGTTGGATTTTTTTTCATTTTTTAAAGAAAATAGCCTTAAACATTAATTTATTAAAAATGACCGATCTCGCGGATGCCTCTCGCCCTGAAATGGTACTGTACGTCAATTCAGCAACGGCAGTTCTAGCCTAGACACAAAATGATAGCGGAGACCACATGACAGTTAAAAAATTATTCAAAAAAGAAGTCTCTGCTGCACATGGCATTGTGCAAGTCTTAGAAGATGCAGGCATCGATCTCGTCTTTGGGATCGCGGGCGGGCATTCTGGGCACATCTGGGCTGCCTTAGGCGACTTTCAGAAAACCATTCGAACGGTGCTGGTCAGAGAAGAGTCTCTTGGCAGCGCCATGGCCGAGATCTACGGGCGTTTAACCCGTAAACCGGGTGTCTTGGTGGGCCAAGGCCCTTGGGTATTAGGCAATGGCCTGCTAGGCACCATTGAAGCTCACCTCTCGAGCTCACCCATGCTGCTACTCACTGACTTTAGCGATTCACCCGAGCTGTCATTGCACGGCCCCTATCAGACCGGCACGGGTGATTACGGCGGTTGGGATGCACGGCAGAGCTTTGGTGGCGTGACCAAACAAGTGCTCGAGGCGCATCACCCCGCCGCGGCCGTACACGCCACCCAACTCGCGATCAAACACGCGACCGCGGGTCAACCAGGCCCCGTGGCAGTGTTGTTCAGCGTGACCTCGTTTAACGGCCTCGTTCCACAAGAAAGCAAACCAAACCTCTACGCAACGCGGCCTTACCTCATCGAGCGCTCAACCGCCGTCGATGAAAACCGAATCGCAGCCGCCATAACAGCACTTGCTCAGGCGAAACGCCCGGTCATCATCGCTGGCAACGGCGTGCGTATCGCACAGGCCTACGAGCAACTGCAGGCCTTCGCGCAGACTTTAAATATTCCGGTCGTGACTTCACCTTCGGGCAAAGGCGTCTTTGCCGAAACGCATCCGCTCGCGCTTGGCGTGTATGGCACCTATGGCACCCCTGCCGCGAACGCGTGTGTGTCCGCAGCGGATTTCGTCATCGTAGTTGGCTCAAAACTCACCGCGGGTGACACGATCAATGAGCACACCTCTTTACTGAATCCGGTCAAACAAACGTTCATTCAAATTGATATCGAAACACGCAATGCTTCATGGACATTCCCTGTCGAGCATGTCGTGCTTGGAGACGCAGGAGTCGTACTGAGCCGACTCCTGGCAGTTGCCAAAAAGAACAAAACCACCATCGATGGAAAAGGCGCCTCGCGGGTTGCGGCGTTACGCAAGAAACTGGGCTATTTCAATGACAAGGCCTATCAAGACTCATCGTTACCGATGGTGCCTCAACGGGTAATTGCCGAAATGATGCGGGCATTACCCGAGGATGCGATCGTCACTTGTGATGCCGGCGAAAATCGTATCTTTATGATGCATTGCTATCAAACCAAACGCGCGGGCGGATTTTTGCAAGCAGCGGGTGGCGGCCCCATGGGCTACGCGATCCCTTCGGCCTTGGCTGTTAAGTTAATTCATCCAAAGGTACCAGTCATCGCCGTGTGCGGTGATGGCGGTTTTTCGATGACGATGAACGGACTGATGACCGCAATTGAACACGATATCCCCATTATTACGGTGATCTTTAACAACCGCATGCTCGGCTGGTCAACGCATATCCGCGGGCCGTTCGGTGCTCAATTTCATGACTTTAATCACGCTGCGATAGCACAAAGCATGGGTTGTCATGGTGTCAAGGTCTCGACACCAGACGAATTCGCCAGCGCCTTAAAAGAATGTCTGTCGCTCAAGATACCTTCAGTGATTGATGTTGTCATTTCAGGCGAACTCTCGTACAAAGATTTTATGTCGCCCTTACTGAAACAAAAACCAAACACCAAATAACATCATGTCTTTACCATCTAAAGCCCTCACCTCTTTGCCTGAACAAATCCCTTTGCAGGATGAACTCCCTTTTCACACTGTCAGGTTTAGATCCCCATTGCCTGGCCCGCGATTAATCATCACGGCAGCCGTGCATGGCAACGAAACCTGCGGCACGTTTGCGCTGAAGCGTTTAGCGCAACAAATTGAAACGGGTGAAATTAAACTGCTGCGTGGTTTCTTAACCTTAGTGCCCGTGACAAATCCCAAGGCCTATCGCTTACAACGCCGTGCGGGTGATCGTAATTTGAACCGACGCCTGGCGCCTGTTGAAACACCTAAAGAATACGAAGATCATCTGGCCAACTGGCTGTGCCCTTTGCTAGCCGAGCACGATGGCTTATTGGATTTACATTCGTTTCAAAGTGGCGATCGCGCCTTTGCCTTGTTTGGCCCAGCTAATAATACCGGTGCGCTCGAGCCGTTTTCACAAGCTAGCACCGAAGAGGCACTGGTTCAACGTTTAGGTTGCAATCGCTTTGTGTACGGCTGGCTTGATACCTATGCCAAAGGAATCAAGCGGCGCGCACTCGAAGTACAAGCGGGGCGTTTTACTGCCGGGTCAGTTGATATCGACACAGCCTACGGCGTGGGTACGACCGAATATATGCGCTCACAAGGTGGCTGGGCGATTACTCTTGAGTGCGGACAGCATGACGACATTGGTGGCCGTGACGTGGCGTATCAGGCCGTGCTGAACACCTTAATCCAGGTTGGCTTAATCCAAGGTGCCGCACCCAAACCGGCAACCGATTTTGAAGTCTTGGGGCTCTACGATGTGTTTGATCGCTTTCATGCAGACGATCAGTTTTCACAGGCCTGGAAAAGCTTTGATCCAATCTCGAAGAACAGCCTCATTGGCAAAAGAGCCGACGGCACAGAGCTGCGCGCCGAACAAGACTGCTTTATTGTGTTTCCAAATAGCAAATCACAACCCGGGCAAGAGTGGTTTTATTTGGCGCAAGCCGGCGGGCGCCTCGGGCGCTAACCATGATCAACATTTCGAACGTTTCAAAGACTTACGCGACCGGTTTTAGCGCTTTAACAAACATCAATCTTCAAGTCAGGCAAGGTGAGATCTTTGCCTTGCTAGGCCCAAACGGCGCGGGCAAAACCACCTTAATCAGCTTGGTCTGTGGCATCGTCACGCCCAGCACGGGCACAGTCACGATTGATGGTTTTGACCATATTCAACAGTATCGACAAGCTAGAGCACGAGTTGGCCTTGTCCCTCAAGAAATCTCGACAGATATGTTTGAAACCGTTTGGAACACGGTCAGCTTTAGCCGAGGGCTCTTCGGCAAACCCGCCAACCCAGCTTGGATCGAAAAAATCCTCAAAGACTTATCGCTTTGGGATAAAAAAGATAGCAAGATTATTCGTTTGTCTGGGGGCATGAAGCGTCGGGTCATGATCGCGAAAGCACTGTCGCATGAGCCTCGTGTGTTATTTCTGGATGAACCCACTGCGGGCGTTGACGTGAGTTTAAGGCGCGACATGTGGGAGTTAGTGAAGGCCTTAAAACAAACGGGCGTCACGATCATTTTGACGACGCACTATATTGAAGAGGCCGAAGAGATGGCCGATCGTATTGGCATCATTACCAAGGGCCAGATCCTTTTGGTTGAAGAGACCAGCCAGTTAATGAAAAAACTCGGTAAAAAAGAATTGGTGTTGCAATTGACGAGCCCGCTGAACGCAATCCCCACCGCACTCAGCCACGTCGGCTTGTCACTGGCTAGCGGAGGCCATGAGTTGGTTTACACCTACGACGCCACCAATCACGATATCGGCATCACAGAGCTTTTGACTCAGTTGGGACAAGCCAATATCCATTTCAAAGACTTGCGCACGAATGAAAGCTCTCTTGAGGATATTTTCGTGAGCCTCACCTCGAGTAACGTTGAATGATAAAAGATAACAGTCGTGGGTACGAGGTTGAGCGCGCATGAGCTTAAATATTTACGCCATTCGCGCCATCGTCAATTTTGAGTTGTCTCGAACGCGACGTACCTTGATGCAAAGCGTCATCGCGCCTGTCATCTCAACTTGTCTGTACTTTGTCGTGTTCGGCGCAGCGATCGGCTCGCGCATGACGGACATTGACGGGGTGAGCTATGGCTCGTTCATCGTGCCTGGGTTAATCATGCTGTCGCTACTGACGCAAAGTATTTCGAATGCGTCGTTCGGCATTTATTTTCCAAAGTTTACGGGCACGATCTATGAATTGCTTTCGGCACCAATCTCGCACTTTGAAATCGTTTTGAGCTATGTCGGTGCGGCAAGCGTAAAGTCAATTTTTCTTGGTTTGATAATTTTGGCTACGGCGACACTCTTCGTACCCTTGCACATCGCACATCCGTTTTGGATGTTGTTTTTTTTGCTTGGCACCTCGATTACGTTTAGCCTGCTTGGGTTCATTATTGGCATCTGGGCCGATAGCTTTGAAAAGCTGCAAGTGGTGCCTCTCTTGATCATTACACCCTTAACTTTTTTGGGGGGTAGTTTTTACTCGCTTGAATTACTGCCACCCTTTTGGCAAAACGTCGCGCTGCTCAATCCCGTCGTTTACCTGATTAGCGGCTTTCGCTGGAGTTTTTATGATGTGGGCGACGTAAGCATAGAGTTGAGCGTAGTCATGATGCTGTTTTTTTTAGCCCTTTGCGTAGCAGTGATTGCCTGGATATTTAAGACTGGCTACAAGCTGAAGAATTAGTATCACCATGCGTAGCTAACCATTCGGTCAGTACGGCAGTCCCTTGAAGAAAATCCTCAATCGACATCTCTTCGTCGGGATGATGACTACCATTTGGATTGCGAATAAATACAAAACCAAAGGGTATGCCAGCAGCACAAAACGCTGCAGAATCATGGGAAGCGGGGCTAGGCAGGTCGCAGACCTTCATGTCTAAACGCTTGGCACAATCTCGCAATTGCTGAGTGATTGTGGGATCTGCTTTGGCGACTTTAGACGAAGCACGAACACCAAAATCAAATTTTACGCCACGTCTTTTTTCAATTTGCTCAACCATCGCCATCAGTGCCTGCTCTAACTCAACGACATCTGCGTCGTCGTAGGCTCTGACATCCAAGCTAAACTGAAACTCACCCGGGACGATGGTCATACCGTGGCGCGCGGAGTTTGTTTGAAATTCGCCAAAGGTGCAGGCCATCAAGCGGCCCTCGGCGTCCCATTGCTGCCAAAGCGCATCAAGCCCCACTGACAAATCAGCACCCGCTAAGGCCGCATCGTGCCGAAAACGCCGACCAAGCCCAACGTGGCCGTACTCACCATTGATCTTCACTCGCGGAAATCTAAAATGTCCAGGTACTCCAGTGCCGATCGCCAGTGCATAACCCGTTAAGGCAAGGCTAGGCGCCTGTTCGATATGCAACTCTAAAAACGCTTTTACGTTTTTTGGACTGAGGTACGCAACACCTTTCGCAACAGCCTCGGGCTCTGCACCCGCCTCGCGCATGTGTTGTTCAAGTGTGCGGCCGGTATCGATACGCCGCTGCTGTAAGGCGCTTGCCGGCAAGGTGCCTAAGGCGCCTCGACTACCGACGTAAGACACTTGAAACCAGATACTTTCTTCGGCTCGGATCCCCATCACCACAACATCGCAGTTGAGTTTCAGCCCAGCCTGCTGCATGGCTTGTACAGCGATTAGGCCGGCCATCACCCCTGCTGCGCCGTCGAAGTTGCCACCGCCCAAGACTGAATCAAGATGCGAACCAATCACAAGCGCTGGTGCCTGACGATCAATGCCAGGCCACACCATATAGGTGTTACGCATGTGATCGTGCCTGATCTCTAAGCCAAGACTGCGGGCGTGTTTTTCAACAAGCTCATGAGCAAACTGCTCGCCCTGCCCGTAGGTGTCACGCGTCACACCTCGATTAACGACATCAACGCTGCCAGCACGCAAGTCATCGAATAATTGGTTGGCCTGGAGATGTAAATCGAGTACGTGGTTTTTAACCCTGTGCATTTTTAGCTTATGAAGAGAATTATGTCGAAGTCGCTTTGATTGTAAAGCCTCAGTGACTTGAAAGGGTCGATTCTCGCGCTGCACGGGGCAAGCTCTTGGCAACGCTTATTTCAAAAAATTGCATTGCCATGACTACAAAATAGTGATGATTTTAAAAGCCTACACACCAGACAAAATCAACTGAGAGGCCTTTTCGGCAATCATAATGACAGGCGCATTCGTATTGCCTGAAGTAACGTTTGGCATGATCGCCGCATCAACCACTCTTAAGCCACCGATACCTCTCACCCGCAAATGAGGGTCGACCACCGCTTGTGTGTCTACTCCCATCTTGCATGTTCCGACGGGGTGATACATCGATTGCGCCTGCGCACGAATATAGTCAATTAACTGCTCATCAGACACATATTGCGAACCCGGCATCAGTTCGCCTCGATTGTGTTGAGCAAAAGGACTTTGTGAAAAAATCTTTCGAATTAAACGCAAGCCCACCAGCAAGGGAGTCACGTCACGCGGGTCGGTCAAATAGTTTGCCTGCATACGTGGCGCCTCATAAGGATTTGCAGAGCGCAACGAAATCGAACCAGCAGAAAAGGGCTGTAACACCCCACAAGACGCCGTCACCGCCGGGGCTGGATCAGCTTTAAACATTCCGGCCGACGAATACATACTGAACGGCCTCATCTGTATTTGCAAATCAACTTTGTCATTGTTTGCACCGGAGCGGGCAAACAGTGCAACCTGCGCCGCCGCTGAGTTCAACAAGCCACGACGTGTGAATAGATACCTCAGCACGTCGGGTAGCATTCTGATAGGGCTCGCGATTTTTTTATTAATCGAGTACTCGGGATCGACACTCGCCAAGTAGTGCACGTACACATGATCCTGAAGATTCATTCCAACGCCAGGCAAATCATGGACCACAGGGATTCCAAGCGCTTGCAAGTTCTTTGCATCACCCACACCTGATAGCATCAACAACTGAGGAGAATTAATGACGCCAGCGCTTAGGATGATTTCTTTGGCATGGGCAGTATGACTCACACCATTGACGGTATATTTGACGCCAACTGCTTGCTTATCCTGAAAGAGAATTCTCTCAGTCATTGCTTGCACTTGCACTTTTAAATTCGATCGCTCACGAATTGGTTTTAAAAACACTCTGGCGGTCGAGGCACGCACCCCGCGATCAATCATCAACTGCACAAAGCCTACGCCCTCTTGTACGGCACCATTGAAATCTAAATTGTGCGGTACACCAGCATTGATCGCAGCTTGTACAAACGCTGACGAAGCCACATGAGGCTCATGTAAGGGCGAAACAACCAACTCGCCCGCTGCGCCATGCAACTGAGTTTCACCTAGAAAATGTTTCTCAGTGCTTTTGAAGTGGGGCAGGACATCGCTCCAGCCCCAGCCGATATTGCCAGCATCGCGCCAACCGTCGTAGTCAGCAGGCGTGCCACGCATATAGACGTGCCCGTTGATTGAACTGCTACCACCGAGTGTCTTGCCGCGAGGCCAAATAATCTGACGATTGTTTAGGCCAGGTTCTGGTTCAGACTGATAACCCCAAGAGACGATGGGGTCTGTCACCACACGCGCCACGCCCGCCGGAATCTTTAACCATGGGTTTCGATCTTCAGGGCCAGCCTCCAGCAGTAAGACTTTAGTTCTTGGGTCTTTGGACAAGCGATTTGCTAACACGCAGCCAGCCGAACCTGCACCCACGATAATAAAATCGAATGTCGCTACCTCTGCCATATCTACGATCCGTCAACCTACTGTGCTGTCCAACCGCCATCCACTTTGAGGCAAGTCCCTGTCACCATCCGAGCGGCAGGAGATGCTAAATAGGCGACGGCTGCCGCGATATCTTCAGTCTCAGCCAGATGACCTAGCGGAATCTTAGAAAATAAAAAGGCACGCTTCTCGTCGGTGTTCACAACCTGCCGAACCAAAGGGGTGTCTACAAACGTCGGCGCCACGCTATTGACTCGAATATTTTGCTCGGCAAGCTCAATGGCCATCGCCTTCGTTAAACCTTCAATCGCATGTTTTGTCGCGCAATAGACGGTTCGGTTGGGTGAGCCAATATGCCCCATCTGTGAAGAAATGTGAATCACGGACCCGCCTTTCTTGACGCGATCTGGATCCTGCAACATCTTTTTAACCGCCGCTTGCGCGGCGATAAAACATGAACGAATATTCAAATTGAGCAAATGGTCAAGATGCTCATCCGATACCTCGATCATTGGCTCTGGAATATTAGTGCCAGCATTGTTTACTAAAATATCCAGACGGGGCAACTCGTCAATAATCGCTCTGAGCGCTTTCGAGTCAATGACATCACATTGCCGAATTGACGACCGACCGCCAGCCTCAGCAATCTGTTGCGCAACCGTTTGAAGTTCACTTAACGTACGCGACAGTAATACCACCTCAGCTCCCGCCTCGGCTAAATAGCGAGCGATGGTAGCGCCAATCCCACGACCGGCTCCGGTCACAAGTGCAATTTGGCCATCTAAACGCAGACTTTCGAAGAAGCTCATTAGTCACTCTTTTTTGGGTTGACGTGCACACAAATATTGATACTCACACTCACTTCAGTTCAGTTTTGATACAGCAGGCGTGGCAACCAAAGCGAGATACTCGGAAAGCCGATTATCATCCCCAGCGCAACGACCTGAATCACCATAAACTGCGCCATCCCGCGAAAGATCAACGCTAGATTCCAGGCGGGCATCACAGTCTTAAGGTAGTAGGCCGACATCGCCACAGGCGGGCTCAAAAATGCTGTTTGCAAGTTCACCGCCAAGGTCGCGCCAAACCACAGCATCAGTTCGCCCTTCGACAAACCAACGTCAAGCTTTTGAATCACTGGGATAAATATCGGCACAAACACCAAAATAATCACAGGCCATTCAAACGGCCATCCCAACAGAAAGACAATGAACATCACCAACAAAAACTTGCCCATACCGGGCAGTGGTAAATCATTCAACAGCGTTTCGATCAAACCGGCCGAACCAAGTTGAACAAATACCGCACCGAAAATATTTGAGGCCATTACCAACAGCAACACCATCGCTGAGGTCAGGAGTGTGCTGCGGGCAGTACCCTTGATCGCTGTCAGCGTCAACTTTCCGTACAAGGCAGCTAGGATCATCGAACCAAGCGCGCCGCAGGCTGCGGCTTCGGTTGCAGTCGCCAACCCCGTCAAAATAGTGCCAAGCGTTGAGCCAATCAACAGCAATAAAGGCAAAATGCTAACGACTACCTCTTTCAACAATTTAAAGTTGTAGCCCATGCGCTCTTCTTTAGGTAGCGGCGGGCCAAGCTTTGGATTAATAAAACTGCGAATCAAGCAGTAGGCGATATACAGAAAAGCCAATAAAAATCCAGGGCCAAACGCGGCGGCGTACAGCTTATTCACTGGCACCCCAAGCACCGGGCCCATGACCAACAACATGACGCTAGGGGGGATCAAGATTCCAAGTGTGCCGCCCGCAGCAATCGCACCCGCAGACATCTGCGAATCGTAGCCAGCCCTCATCATCATGCCACCGGCCATAATCCCGAGCACGCTCACGGCAGCGCCGACAATCCCTGTGGCCATCGCAAAAAGCGTCGCGGTCAACAGCACCGCTAAGTAAAGCGATCCACGTATCGGTGCAAACAATTGCCTGAAGGTCGCGAAGAGTCGGTCCATCAGACCCGCCTGCTCACACATGTAGCCCATAAAGATAAACATCGGCACGGCCGGCACAATGTCATCTTTCATCGACCCCCACACTTGCAGATAGGTCAGATAAAACGTGCGATCAACACCCAACCCAATTGCACCAAAAACGATTGCAATGAATAGCAATGTGAAAGAAATTGAAAACCCGATGAAGATGACACTGACCATGCAAAACAGCATGATCAAGCCAAGTATTTCGTTGAAATTCATGACGATATCCTGAGGGGTATTTGGCTAGATTTCGATTTTTTCGTGACGCACTAATTCAGTGCCTGTATTCACGGCCCAGAGCGACTTTAGAAGTTCGGAAATCCCTTGAATGAACAGCAGCGCGAAGGCGACTGGTACAACCGCTCTGAGTGGCCAAATGATGGGCTGCCAAAGGCCCAGATTCGACTTCTCGTTAATCTGAAAAGATTTGATGACATCATCGATCGAGATCGACGTCAGTAACCCCATGACAGGTAAAAATAGAACAACATACGTAATTAAATCGATCCAGCCTTTTTTCGAGACTGAAAACTTATCCCACAAAATATCAGTGCGGATATGCGCACCGTTAAGCAGCGCAAAGGCTGAACCCAACATAAAGAGCGACCCGTTTGCCATAAAGGTGACATCACCTGCCCAGGCCGTCGGTGCTTTAAAGAAATATCTCAAAATCACTTCAGCGACACTACTAAAGATCAGAGGCGCAAGCAAAAACATAGTCAGCTGGCCCGTGTAGTGTGTAAAGCGATCAATTTTACGGGACAGGGGGACAGCAACTTGCCAAAAAGGGCTTAATTGACTCTCGTCAAGCGCACTCTGAACGTTATCGCTCACGGGTTTTCTCCGGTGAATCTAAAGAAAGAAAGGAACTCTAAAAAAATAAATTGACAGCACAACAAACAAATTGTCGTGCTGTCAATAGTTTTGCAACAAACTACTTTTTAGGAGGGAAATAATAATTCGCCGTGAACTCGTAAGACGGAGAATTAATCACCCTTGAAGGCACAACTTCTGAGGCATATTTATAGATCGCGTCATACACCCGTTTGAAAGCAGGGTTTTTAGCCGACTCTTCTTTTGCAATCTCATCCCAAACTTGCAGAGTCTTCAAAAGAATATCTGGTGGAGTTTCATGAATGGTCACGCCAAACTTCTCTTTCATTTCTTTCATTGCCGAAGAATTCAAGCGATTTCTTTCCATCTCAGATTTGATGGTCGCTTCGATCGCGGCAGAATGAATAATGGCTTTGAGATCTGCAGGTAAGGCCTTCCAGATATCAGCATTGATCAGAATCTCTAGCACCGTTGCTGGCTCGTGAGTCGACTGTGCATAGAAATGCTTCAACACTGTTTGGAAGCCAATCGAAATATCGCCTGCTGGGCCTGTCCACTCAGCACACTCAATCACACCACGCTCAAGTGCAGGGATGATCTCGCCGCCTGGCAAGTTAACCGCTGCAACACCAGCGCGACCGAACACCTCAGCGGTGATACCAGTGTGACGGCATTTCTTTCCTTTCAAATCAGCCCAGCTTTTGATCGGTGTCTTAAACCAACCTAAGGCCTGCTGCGCAACCGAAGTTAAAGGAATCGGCACCACGTTTGCTTTCAAGTCTTTTTGATAGAAATCGGCATAGAGTTGCAGACCGCCCGCGTCGTGAATCCAGCCAAGATAGTCCATCATATCCATGCCAAAGGGGCCGCCGGGCGCTGGGCTAAACAAGGCAGCTGCACGATTTTTACCAACCCAATAGGCTGCAGCAGTGTGACCACCATCTACCACTTTACGGCTCACTGCATCCAGAATTTCAAACGGAGGCACGACAGCACCGGGTGGCAGAATCTCGATCACTAGACGTCCGCCCGACATGGCGTTCACCTGCTTCGCAAAATACAAAGAGTTCAGGTAAATCAAACTTGAGGGAGGAAACCCAGATTGAATCCGTAGTTTTGTTTGAGCTTGCGACTCAGACGAAAATAGGACCGTGGATAAAAACAATGTTGCCATTGCTAAGGATAAAAATCGGTAAAGCTTCATGCATGTCTCCTGATGATCGGTCTACGAGTCAACGCCCAAGCCATCAAAAGATGACCTGTGCAAGTGATTGTTTTTTTTGAATCAAACAGCAACTAGCTTTTTTTACAGCGGTTCTTTCTTTATGATTTTGTGATTGTTGTCTCGCACTATTGCACTAGCGAATTATTGATTTTCTAGTGACTTTGATCTTGCTACAGAAAAGCATTTGGATCGATAGGTGTTTACCCCAAATCTCATCAACTCTACGATTGCCGCAGCGCAGCGAAGTTCACCTCACCTGACTTCACACTCGCTTTAGATTCACCTCACTTCAGATTCACGTTAGCGTCATCTCTCTTTAGATCGGTACTGCACAGCTGCTACATGACTCAGCTCTCAGCCGACAAGCGCCGCAAACTCGGCCCTCAAATTAGCTTTCTCTTCAAAACCAAAGCCAGCGGCCTCTGAGACGTTCACAACACCCTGCTCAATCTTGGTGCTGTCACCAAAACCGCCCATGGGTTGAAAAATGCCTGGATAGACTTCGCAACCGCCCAGCCCAAGGCCAGCCACCACGTGCAGACCAAGCAATTGACCGCTGTGGGGATAACAGAACTTTCGATCAAAGCCGCGGCTTTCTAATTCGGTCAGCATACGGGCGTACTCAGTGACGCCGTAACATAGCCCAGGATCCATCTGAAAGATATCAAGATCAGGGCGCGCGCCACCAAACAGCGCGAGGTTTTTAACGTCTTGGCGTGAGAAAAGATTTTCGCCAGTTGCGAGTGCGCCTTTGTATTCTTTGGCGAGCAACGCGTTCAATTCAAAATCTAATGGGTCACCCGCCTCTTCGTACCACAGCAAATCGTAGCCTTGCATCGCCTCGCCATAAGCAGTGGCTTGCTCTAGACTGAAGCGCCCATTGGCATCCACTGCAAGTTTTTTACCGACGCCCGCAATTGTCAGCGCTCGTTCGATGCGCGCCATATCTTCAGCAAGCGTAGCCCCGCCAATCTTCATTTTGAAGCGATCAAAGCCCAAGTCACGATAGCCACTGAACTCTTGTTCAAGTCGACCGGTCTGCTCGCCAGGATAGTAGTACCCACCGGCTGCGTACACCGATACCTTAGGCGAGTAATGTGTACGACCAAAGTGGCGTGCAATCAACGCACTGACGGGCTCGTCATTGAGCTTGGCATTCAAATCCCACACGGCTAACTCTAACCCGCTAGCGGCGTGGGCGCGGTCACCATGCCCCCCGGGCTTTTCATTTTGCATCGCACAAGACAACACTTTCTCTGCACTCAGTTGCCCGTTATCTTGCAACAAGCTCTCGGGTTTGGCTGCTAACAGCCTGGGCGCCATGCGCTGCGCAATGATGCCACTTTGCGCGTAACGACCGATCGAATTAAACGACAGGCCAATCACTGGCTTGCCGTTGCGAACTTGATCTGTCACCAACGCGACCAACGATACCGTGTGGGTCGAAAAATTAATGACTGCATTTGAAACGTTGCTTTTTAAAGGCACCGATTTTTCAAGAATGTTGGTGATTTTCAAGCCGTACCTTTATTCATTTGTTTGGCGCGTCACGTGCGCAGCCGATGACTCTCTCGTGGCACAGCCAAAACGAGCACCTCTTGAGCAATCCATCAGCCTTAACAACCAGCGTCACGCCCTGTGCCACACCGCGCGGCGCAGGGCGCAGCCGAATTACATCAAGAACACGCCCTTACCCGAGCTCTGCTTATCAAACAACTGATATGCCTGTTCGGCTTCACTCAATTTCCAGCGATGCGTAAATAAGCTGTCGACATCGACCTTGCGATCGGCGATGAACCGCGCGCATTCTGCCTGACCATTAGTAGAGAACGTCCAAGAACCGATCAGTGTCACTTGGCGACGCAACATGTCGGGGCTGACATCAAGCGAGACCGAACCACCCTCGCCCACAAAACACGCCTTGCCCCAAGTCCGTACACTTTGTACCGCTTGTTTTCTGGCGTCTGCTGAAGACGAAGCGTCAAGGGTGGCGTGCGCGCCCAAGCCCTGAGTGAGCTGGCGAATCGCCGCGACGACATCGGTACCCTGAGGATTAATCACTTCGCTCGCGCCAAAGGCTTTTGCGCGAGCGAGGCGCTCGGGGCTCACATCCAAAGCGATCACGCGTGCGCCCATTGCCGCAGCTAATTGCGTGGCCGACAAGCCCACAGGCCCTTGCCCAAAAATCGCAATGGTCTGATCACCAGATAAATCTAGGCGCTTTAACGCTCCCCAGGCTGTGCCAGTTCCACAGGCAATGGCCGCGCCGGTCTCAAACGATAATTCAGGAGGCAGTTCAACGATCGTACTGGCTGGGCACTTCATATAACGGGCATGGGCACCATTGCCGGTCGCGCCATAAATCTCGGCGACGCCTTCGTCGCATAACTGCATCCAGCCCGTTGAACAGTGTGGGCAGGCGCCACACCCACGGTAGTGATGACACATCGCACGTTGTCCCAAGTAGGCCTGCTTGGGGTTCACGTTTGAGCCCACCGCCACCACGACACCGCAGGGCTCATGCCCGCCAATGACCGGATCGGCTGCAGCAAAGCCAAGGGCTTTAGTGGCTTCTCCAGGCGCGGCACGATAGTACTTTAAGTCGCTACCGCACATACCCGAAGCCTTGATTTCAAGCACAACCTCGTTGGGCCCGGGTGTGGGGTCAGCGAACTCGCGCATTTCGATTTTTCTATCACCAACAAAGACTAGGCCTTTCATGTTTGATCCTTTTTTGTGTAATGAACTTGTCTCAGATAATTTTTAATTGCACTATTTTTATGATCGTTTAATCGTATAACGCTTTGACTGCATCACGCAGCATCTGCTGATACTCTCGCTGTACAGAAGCTATCAACGTAAGATAAACGGATTTGCCGGTGCACCTTCAGCGTACGAAATCCAGACACTCTTGGTTTCGAGGTACTGCTGAATCGAGGCCATACCGCTTTCGCGTCCAAGACCCGAATGCTTCATACCGCCAAAAGGCATCATGTAACTCACCGCGCGATAGGTGTTGACCCACACCGTACCGGCTTTAAGTGCCGACGACATCCTCATCGCACGACCGATATCGCTGGTCCAAATGCCTGCAGCCAAGCCATAAATCGTATCGTTGGCCATCTGAATAGCATGTGCCTCATCCTCAAAGCCCATGATTGACAACACGGGGCCAAAGACTTCTTCGCGAGCGATACGCATGTTGGGATCAACATCCACAAAAATCGTTGGCTCAACAAACTGACCACCAGGCAAAGCACTGTCAGTGGCTGGGCCACCGCCCAAAATACAACGTGCGCCCTCCGCCTTGGCAATATCGATGTAATCCAGAATTTTTTTATACTGACCTGGCGTGGTCACAGGGCCAATATTAGTATCGGGCAACATCGGGTTGCCTTTGCGTGCCGAAGCGCCGAGAGCAGCAACTTTTTTCGTGAACTCTTCGCGAATCGAGTTTTGCACCAACAAGCGCGAACCCGCGATACACGTTTGACCCGTTGCGGCAAAAATCCCCGAGATCACACCCGCGGCGGCTTTGTCTAAATCACAATCAGCGAAGACGATATTGGGAGATTTTCCGCCGAGTTCAAGCGACACACGCTTCATTGATTGGGCTGCCTGGGCGTAAATTTTTGCACCCGTTACATCAGAACCTGTGAAGGTAATTTTGGCGACCTGAGGATGATCCACTAATGCAGAACCAGCCTCAGCACCATACCCAGTCACCACGTTAAACACGCCATCTGGAAATCCAGCTTCTTTTGTTAAGGCCGCATACTCGAGCGTGGATACCGAAGCAAACTCTGAAGGCTTAATCACCACAGCGCACCCTGCCGCGATGGCGGCCGCGCACTTCCAGGCGATGAACAATAAAGGTGAATTCCAAGCCGTTAACACCCCCACTACCCCAACCGCTTCGTAGCGAGTAAAGGCAAACATATCGGGCTTATCGATTGGCATCACTGCGCCTTCGATCTTATCGGCTAAACCGCCGTAATAGCGAAACCATTCAGGGTGATAGTTCACTTGCCCACGCATCTCGGCCATTAGCTTACCGTTGTCACGCACTTCGATTTCTGCCAGGCGCTCAGCATGCTTTGTCACCAGATCGGCCAAGCGAACCATCAGCTTGCCGCGTTCAGTGGCAGTCATCTTTGACCAAGGGCCTTCGCGCATCGCACGGGCTGCTGCGGCCACCGCACGATCAACGTCTTGTGCGCAGCCTTGGGGGATACGCGCCCAGGGCTTGCCTTGGTAGGGGTCAATGCTATCGATCCATTTCTTACCGATGGGCTCAACGTATTGACCATCGATGTAGTGATTGTAAGTTTTCATCTGCGTGTCTCGTCTCTTGTCTATCTGTTGCAAAAGTATATTGATCTATTGAAGCAAAGTATTCACATCTTGCGCAATCGTTGTCATCGCTCGATCTGCTGCTTCAACAATATTGTATAGACGAATAAAACCATGAGGTAAGCCCGCCATGCGTCTGGTGATCACTGGTACACCTGCTGAAATTAATTTCTTGGCATACACCTCGCCATCATCGCGCAAGACGTCATACTCTGACGTCAACACCACCGTGCGGGGTAAGCCTTCAATATTCTGTTGCGCCATCGGTGATATTTTTGGATCGCCATGCATTGAAGCCGGCGCATAATGTTCAAAAAACCATTGCATATCACGCTTAGTCAGTTGCATACCATCACTGTAATGTTGATATGACTCGGTGTTGAAATTGTGATCCGTCACAGGATAAATCAACAACTGGCCTTTAATGGCCACGCGACCTAACAACGAATGCGTTGCCACCGCAGCCAAGTTGCCACCTGCACTATCGCCACCAACCAGCAAGGGTACCGTGGCACCCACCAAGTCTTTCATGTGTTCAGACGCCCAAACAATCGCGTCTTCACTATCATTAATCCCTGCTGGAAAAGGATGCTCGGGCGCTAAGCGATAGTCGGGCAACAGCACCGCGCATTGGCTGCGCTTGGCTAATGCACGCGCCATGGCATCAAAGTCGTCAATCGTACCGATGACCCAACCGCCTCCGTGCAGATAAACGATCAAACCCTTAACCTCAGCGCTGGGCACAAACAGTCTTGCGGCCATTGAACCCGCGCGCGCCGGGATCGCTAAATCTTTCACCTGATGGATATCGGGACCCTTACCAAGCGCAGCACGCGTTGCGCCGGTCATATCTCTTGCATCTTGGGGCGACCCCGCAGATAAGGCGGGTCGACCCGCTGCGGCCATTTTGGCAAATAATTGAGCGATCGTTGTATCTAAGGGCATGGCGCGACTCTCTGATTGATAACTTATTTTGTCAAAATTTAGTATGCCGTATCAAATGACGGTAAGTCAGCGAGCCACCCACTCAACACACTGTGCGCAAGCATCTACTATTTGCCACGGCATGTCTCAAGGCCACAGACACAAAAGTCGTGACAAAGCCAGCGGTGATGCACTCTTTACTCGTCTCCGATCACAGTTTTTGTAATGATTTTGATTGAATTTAGCACACTGCCAAAGGGCGGTGAATTCTTGTTTGATGTCGCGATGGGCTTGAGCCTACGAGTCAATCGACAGCACCCCATAAACTAGAAATCGGTATTGCCCACTGACGCTCACCCAAAGGCAAAATCTGCTCGCCGTCGTATAACAAGTACCCACCCTTAAATTTCTCACCGGCGAGTGTGGCTAACCGTTGCAAACCTCTCAGGTCACGCGCTTTTACGCTTGAATGTGACTTCACCTCGATCCCAAGAATGTCACCGGCAGCGTTTTCAATCACAAAATCAACCTCATATTGATCCCGGTCTCGATAATAGAATATTTGATACCGCCCCTCGGCCGTGGTTCGATGCTTGAGCAGTTCACTAAAAACAAACGACTCAAGAATGCTGCCAAAACGACAGCGGTCTTGTGCGAGTACAGCAGGCGTAACGTCGGTCAAAATTGCCAGCAACCCAGAATCAATAAACTGCAACTTTGGCGCTTTTAATACGCGACTGAGTCGGTTATTCGCCCACGAATCCACCCTCTTAAGCAAATACATTTGCTCAAAAATACCGACATATTTTGAAACTGTTTTTTGATCAAGCCCAAGTTGACCACCCAGTTGTGTGAGATTGCATACCTGCCCAGATGTTTGAGCCAAGGCACTCAAGAACTTGGGCAACTGATCTAATTTTTCGACATTGACCAGGTCGCGCACATCGCGCGCAAGAATGGCGCCCGTGTATTGCAATCCCCAAGCAGTCCTTCTGCGAGCCGTGGGTCGCGCCACAACCTCGGGATAGCCTCCGCGTAGCGCTCGTTCAACCAAGGTCTGAACAACCGCGATCGGCCTTGACTGGAGGACTTTTCCAGCAAAAATACTGTCAAGCCAGTTGGCATTCGCCCCATTCATTTCACTTTGTGACAGTGGCAACAGGCACAGGGTTTCCATCCGGCCAGCAAGCGAATCCGCCGCAGTCGGCAAGGCCATGAGGTTGGCGGAACCTGTGAGTAAAAATCTGCCAGCTCGACGATCTTGGTCGACCGACTTCTTGATTGCCAGAAGGAGTTCGGGCGCACGTTGAATCTCATCAATCACCGCACGATCTAACCCTTTAACAAATCCCTCGGGATCACGCCGAGCCGATAACAGGGAAGCAGCATCGTCTAACGTCACATAGCGCATGGCGGCGCCTGCCATATGCCGCACAAGAGTGGTCTTGCCGGCCTGACGTGGCCCTAAGATTAAGACCACAGGAGTATCGAGCAAGGCCTCGCAGATGCGAGGCTCAATTAATCGTGGAAATGGAGGTATGTGATTGATCATAAACCACATTATAACGGCAAATTCGGATTATTATCCCGGCAGATTAGGAATAAAAGTCCGACAGACTTCGATTCGCTACTCAGGTTTAATCCCAGCATCCTTAGCAACCTTGCCCCAGCGTGCTTGCTCTTTTTGGATATAGTCGCCGAATTGTTCGGGGGTCCAGGGCGTTGGTACCGCGCTAAATTGAGCAAACTTTTCAGTGACCTCGGCAGATGCCAAGACTTTATTCATCGCTGCGTTAATCTTTTTAACGATGTCTTTTGGGGTGCCTGCGGGTACCAAGATGCCCTGCCAAGAACTGATGTCTACGCCCGAGTAGCCTGACTCATTGACGGTCGGGATATTAGGTGCAACTTTTGAGCGCACCGGTGTCGTGATTGCCAGACCGCGCGCCTTGCCCGAGGCCACCTGAGGATAGATACTTGAGAACGGATCAAACAAGACTTGAATCTGCCCACCTATTAAATCTGTGACAGCTGGCGCACTCCCTTTATACGGAATGTGATTCATCTTGATGCCCGCAAGCCCAGAAAAAAACTCAACGGCCAAATGAATGGAAGTGCCCGCCGTGCCGTAATTTAATTTACCTGGATTGGCTTTCGCATAGGCAACCAACTCGGCCAGAGTCGCAGCAGGTACGCCCGGGTTTACTGCGATCAACAGAGGTTGCACCGCCACCATACCAACTGGATCAAAGCTTTTCAAAGGGTCGTAATTCAGCTTGGCCATCGTCCATTGGTTAATCGCCATGGTACTGATGTTGCCCATCACCCAGGTATAGCCATCCGCGGGGCTACGCGCGACCACCTCGGCGCCGATCGCCCCACTCGCACCCGCGCGATTTTCAGCGACCACCGTTTGACCGAGCTCATCGGTGAGCTTGGCTGCCATGGTTCGGGCCACAATGTCAGTCACGCCAGCCGGTGGGAAAGGAATCACCAGTTTGATGCTGCGCTCTGGGTAAGTCTGCGCCTGTACGGCGAAGGCGCTTAAAACCAAAGCGATTGCTGCCGTTTGCTTGATGACGAATTTGCCAATCGTTGGGATATGCATAGTGATGTCTCGGTTATTTTTAGGTATTGCCAGCAATGCTAACGAACAATGCGCAGGCGTTCAAGACTAATTGCACGGCTAATCACTCGAAAAGACAATTTGGAGGGTATGTCCTAGCCGCTAACGACTCATCACACAAAGAATATGCTGCGGCTATACCCTAGTCGATCTTCACTGGTCACACGAAAACACAATATCGGTGCCGTTATCGCCCTCATACAGATCCCCCACAAACGCCAGCCCAATCCATTCCCAGCCATGCTCAGACAACCAGTCTTGATAGACCTGATCTGACAAATCGCGGGTAGCCGGCATCTCAAAACGAACCGTCACGCTTAAGGTCAGGCCCTTTTCATCGCCGTCCATTGCCCATTCGGTGTTGTCTTCTGTCAGGGCGACTTCAATGACACCCGTATTGCGCCCAAGCGACAAGCCCTGCTTCTTGAATAAGCCACCCGTGAAATAGTTGACGTCAAGCTGCAGCGGCTGTAAAGCCTGCCAGGCCGCCTGCTTGAGTCGCTTGCGCTCAGCCGGGCCTGAGGCAGCATTGGCTGCCAGCAACAATTCAGACGCGTCGCTGATCTTGCCGTAATCCTCATCATCATCAATCTCATCCTCAGGGGGCAGATTGATTTTCAAACCTGTGATGGTCCATTCAAATTTGGCGATTCTGGTCATGGTGATGAGCTAACGATTATTTGGTGAAAAAGATGACTGCATTATGCCCTGAAGCTGCGCAAAGGGTAAAAAGACGCGTTGGCGGTCTCCTGTTGCAATTTCTTACAACCTGAAACGCGATTGATCGCTAAAATTTAGCTATCTGACTTATTTTTGCCTTACCAAGGAGGCTCACGGTGAAATCTTTACGCTCACTATTCACGAAATTATATTTTTCAGCTCACAAACCTTTTAAAAAAGAGGGTCGAGCCAAGCTGTCTAAAGAAGCCTATACACAACACGACTTTTCCCGAGTTATGGCCGATATGCGTCTAATTGGCCAAGATTTGAACAACACAACAAAGCGTGCCTTGGATCAGTATGGTCAGTCGTCATACTAAGGCGCACTCGCGCGATCGATTGAATCTGCTCATCGACGCAACGAGCATCGTCGCGTGCACACGCTCATTTTCTCCGAGCGTTTAATGAGCATTTTTTGTGCGCTCGTTGTTGCGCTCGCAGGCTTGGCCTCAGCCTTATATTGCGCCATCATCAATAAAGAAATCGCCGCCTCCGTGCTCGGAGGGGCGACTCTAGTTGGTATGGTGACCGCTTTTATTGCTGGCAAAAAACCAGCCGAGAAAACGACTTAGCGGGCCAATACCATACCGCGGTATCCCTCTGCTGCCACTTGGTCGCAGATGACGCGATATTTATCTAAGCCGGCAACGTAAGGCATAAACACCCTTGGTTTGCCTGGGATGTTGGCACCGACATACCAAGAATTTGCCAACGGATACAGGGTTGAGTCGCCGACTTCATTCACGTGCTTAACCCACTTCTCTTCTGCATCCAAGTCAGCCTCGACACGCGCGTATTGATTCTCTTTGACATATTTGAGCAGATCAAAAATCCAATCCACGTGCTGCTCAATCGCCGAAATCATATTGGTTTTGACCGACGGGCTACCGGGGCCTGTGATGATCAACATGTTCGGAAAACCAGCTGTCATCAACCCCAAATAGGTCTTGGGGCCTTCTGACCATTTTTTACGCAACTCGGCACCGTCATTGACTTGAATGTCGATATCCATAATCGCGCCAGTCATTGCATCAAAGCCTGTTGCAAAGATGATGGCATCAAACTCGTATTCGGCTTCAGTGGTTTTGATACCTTTCTCGGTGATCTCAACGATCGGAGCATTTTTGATATTGACGAGCGTGACGTTTGGTCGATTGAACGTCTCAAAATAATCGGTATCTAGCGGCAGGCGCTTCGTGCCAATATAGTGATCATTGGGGCATAAGATCTCTGCGACCTTGGCGTCTTTGACGATCGTACGAATTTTTCGGCGCACAAACTCAGACACCGCCTCGTTGGCGTCTTTATTGACCAGCAGATCTTTGTACGAGTACAAAAAGCTGATGTTGCCGCCGGTGTTCCACTTTTTCTCAAAGCTCTGTTCGCGAGCTTCTTCAGAATCTTCAAGGACGTTTTTAGTCGGTGGCGGATAGCCAGAAATCCCAAAGGGTGTTTTATTGGCTTCAGCGCGCGCCTCTTTATAGCGGGCCTTATGCTTTTTGATGGTTTCTTCAGGCAGTTTGTAATTCACAGAGGGCACGCTGAAGTTTGCAGTACGCTGAAACACATGCAAATGTTTGGCTTCTTGAGCCACCACCGGAATCGTTTGAATACCCGACGCGCCGGTACCGATGATACCTACGCGCTTGCCGGTGAAATCAACTTTGTCGTGCGGCCATTGACCGGTGTGGTACCACTTACCTTTAAAGTTGTTCAGCCCTTTAAAGTCGGGCACACGCGGCAGAGACAAATTGCCAGACGCCATGATGCAGAAGTTGGCCGACACGACCTCACCAGCGGTTGTGGTTAAGGTCCAGTTATTTGTCTGGCGATTAAACACCGCGGATTTGACCCGTGTGTTGAACTGAATATCACGGCGCAAATCAAAACGATCAGCAACGTGGTTGGCGTACTTCAAGATATCTGGCTGCGCGGCAAAACGCTCGGGCCACTCCCACTCTTGCTGCAAGTCGTCTGAAAACGAATAAGAATACTCAAGACTTTCAACGTCGCAACGCGCACCGGGATAGCGATTCCAATACCAGGTGCCACCAACGCCATCGCCTGCCTCAAGCACTTTGACGCGAAGCTTGAGTTCACGCAAGCGGTGTAGTGTGTACATCCCGGCAAAACCCGCGCCAATTACGACGACATCATATTGCGAGGCTGGTGCTGCTGAAGTCATTGCTGTATCTCCGATCTAGCTGTTTTAAATTCGACTGTTTCAACTACGAGGTTTGGCAGGCCACTTCGGTCTTCACCACGTTCTGATCAAAACCGCCCATATTCTGTGTCTATAGTCTAAACGGATTTTGATAGATGCCCAAGTCTCACAAGACTGTGCGCCGCAATTTTAATTTTTCATAGCAAACATTGCATCTTGCGGCACTGCAGCATGACACTTGGATAACTTGAGATCTGACGATAAATACGGGATCGTTCGCTGCGCTAAACCATGCAGTCAGTCAAATCTTGCAGGCTCTGCCAAGCACAACAGATCACATTTTGGACTTTCAGCCTTGGGCAGGCCGTCGCATCTTGCACTTTCTGCAAAACCCAGTAATCTAGTCCTCACAACTCAGGATCCCCCACAAATAGCGTGTCGTAAAAAAACCGGATCCATACAAACTGACCGAGACAGCCATGACAGCCAATAGACTCTTCTCATTGATCGCCTTAGCGACCGCTTTAAGCACGACTCACATCGTGCAGGCCGCGGATCCCGCGACAAACTACCCTTCTCAAACCGTCAAAATCGTCGTCCCGTATACGCCGGGCGGTATCACTGATTTACTAGGCCGTGCGTTAGCCAGCCGCTTAGAAAAAAAGTGGGGGCAATCAGTTGTTGTCGAAAATAAATCAGGTGGCTCTGAGGCCATCGGGGCTGCGTTTGTTGCCAAAAGTAAACCAGATGGATACACCGTTTTTATTGCGAGTGACGCTGCGTTTTTAGTGAATCCGCTGCTTAGGAAAGGCCTGAACTACAACCCCGAAACAGACTTTGAGCCAATTATGCGCTTAGCGGAAGGCTTGGCCTTCTTCGTGGTGAGGCCAGACCTGAACATCAGCAGCTTAAAAGATCTGTTGGCGCTGGCTCAGGCGAAGCCCGGGCAAGTGACTTTTGGATCTGAAGCCGTCGGTAGCCCGTCAGAGTTTCGTATGCGACTCTTGGGCGGCCTGACTGGAGGGTACAAAATGAATCACATTCCGTACAACGGAATGGTACCTATCATCAGCGACATGCTTGGCGGACGGGTCGATAGCGCGTGGCTGCCACCCCACTTAGCCAGACCGCAAATTGAGGCAAAAACCTTACGGCCCCTCGCCACGAATGGTACTAAACGCAATTGGATGTTTCCAGAGGTGCCGACTCTCACCGAGCTGGGTTTTAACCAGACCGATTTAAGTTTCAAAATGATGATGGCGGCCCCAGCGGGTACCCCAAAACCTATCGTCGATAAGATTGCACGCGATGTGCTTGAGGTGATGCAAACGCCAGACTTCAACGAAAAATACGTGCACTTTAACGGCTACACCGGCATCGCAAGTTCACCTCAAGAGTTTCAAGATTACTTGGTAAAAACACGACCATTTCTCAAACAGATGGTCAAAGATGCCGGCTTTGAACCGCAATAAGGTCGTACGACTTACACCACCTCGTACTTCATGCGCTTAACCTTTGACATGTCTGTCCCTTCAATGCGGATCAGACTTGTCGAGCCTTTGCGCTCGGGTGCGTGTAGATCGCCTTCGTTGTACACATGCGCAATGCCGGGGGTCAGTGCGTAAGACTTGGTGACCTTTACCTTGCCAGGTTTGTCGGCACTGGCCTCTTCAATTTTTTGATAATCACGCATTTCGGTTGTACCGCGCGCTTGGCCATAGATCGCCCAAGAATGTGCATGGTCGTGCGGATCAGAGCTCTTTGGCCCTAAATAATGATGGGCCACAATGACAAAGCCTAATTCAGGATCTTCATAAATAATTTCGCGCTCGCCAGTGGTGGGAGTGAGGTGCTTGGCAATAAAAGCCTCATCTAGCAAGACGCCTTTTAACGCCTCAGCGACTTTTTGACGCCCAGCAGGGCCAGGATTGTTTTTGAGCAAATCGTGACACTGACTAGCAAATTGTTCGATTGTGTGACCCATGGCTGCTGACCCCTTTGTTATTTTGGATAACATGATGTTAACTCAAACATTATATTTAACCGACTGCGCGTAAATCCTCTCCGTTCAGGGGAAGTATGTGAACAACAATCTATACTTAGCCAACAACAAGAGAGACAAAGCATGCGCGTACCTTCACTTCGCCCGAACGCAGTCAATGTGAATTGTCTGTTGTCACTTGTTATTTTTATTTTTATCGCTCTCGGTGCAAACACCACCTGGGCTCAAACCAGTTACCCAGAGCGGCCGATTCGCCTGATCGTGAGTTTTGCTGCCGGCGGGCCAACCGATATCTTCGCGCGACTGGTTGCGGTACGACTTGAAAAAGAATTGGGACAACCCATCATCGTCGAAAACAAACCCGGTGGCGGCTCGAACATTGGTTCTGAGTTTGTCGCACGTGCCAAGCCCGATGGCTACACCCTGCTGTTAGGAACAATCGCCAACACTACCAACATGGCGTTATACAAAAACTTGGGGTACGACACCGAACGTGATTTTGTTCACATCACGCAGATTATGTCGTCGCCTAGCATCTTGGTCGTCAATAACAATATCCCAGCAAAAAATTTAGCCGAATTGATTGCCTATGTGCAGGCCAACCCAGGCAAGCTAAGCTATGCATCTTCGGGTGCGGGTGGCTTGCAGCATCATGCTGGTGAACTACTGAAGCTGAGAGCCAATTTAGATATGTTGCACATCCCGTATAAAGGTGCTGCCCCTGCACTCACAGACGTCGTGGGGGGCAATGTCGCCATGGGCTTTAAGACAGCGAGCGGTGTGATGCCAACTATCTTAAATGGCAGGGTCAGAGCGATTGCCGTCGCGGGCCGTCAACGCTTGGCGCAATTACCCGACCTTCCCACGATGATTGAAGCTGGCATGCCCGATTTTGAAGCCGATTCTTGGAATGGCTTGTTCGCACCTGCCGGTACCCCACCAGACATCATCGCAAAGCTTGCAAAGGCCACTATCGCGATCTTGAAATCAGACGAAATTGCAGAAAAATTTGCAACAATCTCGGCTACCCCAGTCGGAAGCACACCCGAGCAATTCAAACGGTACGTGCATGAAGAGGTTATGAAATGGGGACAAGTGGCAAAGCAGGCTGGGGTGACAATTGACTAGGTCCACTTAACCCACGTTGCGCATCCAAGCATGGCCATTGGCTTAGCCCGGCGTAGCGCGCCCAAGCCTGACCATCGTTGTGCCAACCTTTAAGTGCGCCAGCGAGGGCATGACCAAGACCGTATGATCGTAAGGCGCGACGATCACTTCATCGCCGTCATAGGCGATAGGCTCGCCAGCTTTGGCAATCACTTGCAAGCCCTTCACGGTGCCGGCAAATCTAAACGACAAACTTTTCGCGACCACCGCCTGTGTCACATTGATGGTTGTCTGGGCAGTGGGTTGTATTCTTAAACGCGGCTCGACAAAGGCAGCATCGACCACACCCGTTGTTTGTAAGAACCGCAGAGTGGTATCAATCGCGACGTCAACGCTTGAGTGCTCCCAGTGCTGACCGCACTCGATCAAGAGCGCAGTTTGAGGTGCCTGTGGATCGCCGAAAGCCCCTCTCTCGATCATGCGAAGCCCAGCGGGATGCCCTGTGTCAATTAACAAATTTTGCGGCACTTTCATCTTGCGTGCAAAGGCAGCACTTTTTTCACCACCTTGACCCGTCGCACCACAAACCATAATTGGGGCACAGGGCTCACTCATCGAATGAATATCTAAAACAAAATCTGCCGCATCGACGAACTTCAGCAATTCTCTGGCACGGCGCAGCTCGGTCGAGTTTCTGGTGCCTTTTAGAGTCTCGTCTGACCAAACACGGTTGAAATCTTCATCTACGTAGCGACTGCGATTGGGATTGCTGGTATCCCAACTGGCAAACGCC
This sequence comes from Gammaproteobacteria bacterium, assembly GCA_030832095.1. Taxonomy (GTDB): domain Bacteria; phylum Pseudomonadota; class Gammaproteobacteria; order Burkholderiales; family Burkholderiaceae_B; genus Zwartia; species Zwartia planktonica. The sequence goes on from JAURJT010000054.1 coordinate 39,385, forward strand.
TCAATATTCGCAAAGATAAAGGTAAGTCGACCCGCCATGGGACGCACGCCTTCACGAAATAAATAATCAAGCGCAATCGCGCCGCATAACTCGTTGCCGTGCGTCAAGGCTTGCACCAGCACGTGCGGACCAGGCTTGCCCGAATCAAACGTAGTGACGTAAGGCGTACCCGTATTGCCAGCCTCATAACTCGAGATGTCAGGCGGAGTCAATTCGATGCGGTAAGTCGGCGAAGGCGAAGGTGAAGACATGATAACGACCTAAAAATGTTTACGAATTTAAATGACACGCAGACCAATGACCGCTTGAGAGCTCGCGCAGAGGCGGCGCTTGCTCAGCGCACACGGGCTTTGCGTGAGGACAGCGCGGATGAAAATGACAGCCGGTTGGTGGTGACAACGGCGAAGGGATTTCGCCCTTGATCGGGGTGTAATCAATATTTCGGCAATCAAGTCTGGGGACTTCTGCCAGCAAGGCTTGCGTATACGGATGATTCGGATGCGCGTGCAACTCGGTGGTTTGACCGATTTCAACCACACGCCCAAGATACATCACCACAACGCGATCAGCAATGTGACGCACGACACCCAGATCATGGCTAATAAATAAATAGGTCAGCGACAAACGTTCGCGCAAATCCATAAACAGGTTCAGAACCTGCGCCTGAATCGAGACATCCAGCGCAGCGACAGCCTCGTCGCACACCAACAGCGTCGGCTCAACTGCCAACGCGCGCGCGATGCCAATTCGTGCACGTTGCCCACCCGAAAACTGATGCGGAAAGCGTCTGACATACGAGGCGTCAAGACCGACTTGCTCAAGCAGCTGTGCGGCCTGTTCTTTCGCTTGACTTGCAGCAATCAAGCCATGCGCGAGGGGCGCTTCGACAATCGCATCGCCAACGCGCTTGCGTGGGTTCAGCGAGGCGAAGGGGTCTTGAAAAATCATCTGAATCGTAGGTCGCACACCTGGCGCATAGTTGAGCGGTTGGCCCTCAAACAATACCTCGCCTTCGGTCGCTTTGTGCAAACCCGCGATCACACGGCCCAACGTCGATTTGCCACAACCCGACTCACCCACCAAACCAATGACTTCACCGGCCGCAATTGAAAACGATACCTGATCGACTGCGTGAACTGTTTGAGCCGGAGCAGCAAACCCAAACTTTGCGGCCATGCGTTCAATCAAGTCTGGCGAAGTCGTGAATCGTTTACTCACCTTTCGTAAGTCTAGAAGAGGCACGCTGACACTCATCGCTTAACCCCTGTCAACGGTCGTACACAACGCACCATGTGCTCGTGCTCAAAGTGTTGAACCGGAGGATCCATTGCGCAGTCTGCCTGCGCATAGCTGCAGCGATTGCGAAACGCGCACCCTTGGGGACGATTCACCAAAGAGGGCGTCATCCCCGGGATCTGGTGCAAACGCTGACCGCGTTCGCTATTCGCTGGAACAGAATCCAGCAAGCCGCGTGTATAGGGGTGCAGGGGCGTATTTAGCACCTGTTCAACCGTACCGCTTTCAACGATTCGCCCTGCATACATGACCGCCACCCGCTGGGCCAAGCCCGCCACCACGGCTAGGTCGTGTGTAATCCAAATTAAAGCTGTGCCCGTCTCGCGGGTTAAGCGTTGCATTTCAAATAAAATCTGGCCCTGCACAGTGACATCTAACGCGGTCGTCGGCTCGTCAGCAATAATTAACGCCGGCTTTAATAAGAGCGCGATTGCGATTGCCACGCGTTGTCGCATGCCACCAGAAAACTGATGTGGGTACTGCTTGAGTCGTTCGTCTGGAGAGGCGATACCCACTTGCACTAGAACTTCACGACAGCGGGCGCGCGCCTCTTCAGCCGACATCGACCGGTGCGCTTGAATCGTCTCGATCATTTGCGTGTCGACACGTAAGACGGGATTCAGCGTCATCATCGGATCTTGAAAGATCATCGCTAAACGGTCACCGCGTAGCTGACGCAGCCTCTCGTCGCTTGCGCCGACCAACTCAGTTCCCTCAAACAAAATGCTGCCCTGCGTAATCTTGCCAGGCGCATCGATCAGACCCAAGATTGAAAATCCAGTGACAGATTTACCAGAACCAGATTCGCCAACCAAGCCCAGGATTTCGCCTGGTTGCACCCGCAGACTGACATCATCGACAGCGGGTAGCAGACCTTGACGAGTCGAAAACTCAGTGCGAAGCGAAGTAATTTCTAAAAGTGACATAAGGCTCATCGTGCTAAGCGTGGATTCAGAACGTCTCGCAGTTGATCGCCAACCAGATTAATCGCCACAATCGTGAGTAAGAGCGCGACACCTGGATAGACCGAAATCCAATACTTACCCGACAACATGAACTCATAGCCATTAGAGATTAACAAGCCCAACGAAGGCTCAGTGATCGGCAAGCCTAAGCCCAAGAAGGATAAGGTCGCTTCGAGCGCAATGGCGTGAGCCACTTGCACCGTGCCCACCACGATCAAGGGTGGCAGCGTGTTTGGGATCAAATGTTTGAGCAGCACGCGCCACGTGGGCAAACCCAAGCCTCGAGCGGCTTCCATGTACTCTTTGTTGCGTTCGACCAAGGCTGCTGAACGGGCGGTACGTGCGTAATAAGCCCACTGAACGGTGATGAGCGCAATGATCACCTTTTCGACACCTGAACCCAGTACTGCGATCAAAATCAGAGCCACCAAAATGGCCGGAAATCCCAACTGGATATCAACGATACGCATCAGGATTTGTTCATAGCGTCCACCAAAAAAAGCCGCGCTGACCCCTAAACTTGCGCCAATTGCTAAGGCGATGACCCCACTCACCACGCCCACGAGTAAGGACACCCGCAGACCGTACAAAATCGCCGACAACATATCGCGGCCCATGCCATCAGTGCCCAGTAAAAATATCGAACCCATCATCGACTTAGAACCTGGGGCTAATTTCGAATCCATCAAATCAAGTTTTGATAAATCGTAGGGATTTTGTGGCGCTATCCAAGGCGCAAACAGTGCCAACAAAAGCACCATCAATAAAAGAGCTAAGCCGCACACCGCAATCCGCGATTGCATAAAGTCGCGCACGAATTGGCGCCAGGGCGTCTCGTCTACAAGCTGCGTGGATAAAGGGGAAGTCGTCACAAAAACCTGTTTGGTTAGTTCTTGGCAGCGGTTAAACGCACGCGAGGATCAAGTATTGAGTACAGAATATCAATCACCAGATTAATAAACACGAACATCAAGACGGTAATCATCAAATACGCCACAACAACCGGGCGATCGAGTTGAAAGATCGAATCAATGACCAACTTACCCATACCTGGCCAGGCAAAAATCGACTCGGTCACAATCGCAAAGGCAATCACAGACCCTAACTCAAGACCGATCACCGTGACCAAGGGGATCATGATATTTTTTAACAAATGCACACCCAACACACGAGACTTGCGCAAGCCTTTGGCGCGCGCAAAACGCATGTAATCAAGCAATACATTTTCTCGAACCTGAGCCCGCGTCAAACGAATGATCAGACTGAGTTTGAATAAAGCCAGATTAATACCGGGCAGCAAGGCGTACTTCAGGCCATCCCAGTGCACGATCGATAGCTGCATTCCTAAAAACTCGGTGGTTGGGCCGCGACCCGTTGAGGGTAACCAGCCCAACTGCACGGCAAAAAGCATGATCAACATCAACCCAACCCAAAAGGTCGGCAAAGAAAAGCCGACAATCGAGATGGCCATGATCCCCTTGGCGATTCTGCTATCAGGCTTTAACCCCGCATACAAACCGAGAGGGATACCCACGAAAATAGAGATGAGCATCGCTACCGTGGCGAGCTCGAGTGTGGCGGGCATGCGCTCAAAGATGACTTCAAGCGCCGGACGACCGTAGACAAAACTCTTGCCTAGATCGCCACTCGCTGCGTTTTTGACAAACAACAGATATTGCATCCAGCCAGGCTTGTCTAGCCCTAGTGCGACGCGAGCGCGCTCACGCTCGATCTGATCAGCCTCTGGGCTAATCAGAATCTCAACCGGATCCCCAATCACGAATAAACCGGCAAATACCAACAAGGATGTGACCAGCAACACTAACGCTGTTTGCGACAAACGTCGCAAGATGAATACGAACATTATTTTTTAAGCTTCGCTTCTTGCGCTAGTGTGTACTGATCGGCGCGAGCCACATACGTCACATTCGACTTGGTGGCCCAAACTGAAACCTCGTAGTGCAAAGGTATCAATCCCATCTGCTCAATGGCTTTTTCGCTTGCCTGCGCAAGTTTCGCCCGACGTTTTTCTGTGTCGATCTCAACAGCAGCTTCGGCAATCAAGACGTCAAGTTCGGCGTTCGAGAAGCGTCCACGGTTAGCGGCTCCAAAACCCGTTTTTGCATCAAATGTGCCCAATAAAGAACGCAAAGGCGAACTCGTATCGCCGCTTGAGGCGCCCCAACCCGCTAAGATGGTTGAAAACTCAAGCTTTGAAGCGCGCGTGAAGAAAATATTCGACGGCATCGTCTCGAGCTTCGTCACGATCCCGACCCGCGTCAAAAATTGCGCGATGGCCTGGGCAATCTTTTCGTCGTTGATGTAACGATTATTTGGGGAATGCAAGGTCAACTGAAAACCATTCGGATAGCCAGCTTGCGCCAATAATTTTTTCGCACCCTCGGGGTCATATTTATCGACCTTCAGGTTTTTACTTGTGCCAAAAAACTGCTCTGCTAATAACTGACCTGCTGGCACGGCGACTGTTTCCATGATGCGATCAACGATCGCCTCACGATTAATCGCCATCGACATCGCACGCCGCACGCGAGGATCGGTCAAAGGATTGGCATTTTCCATCGGCTTGCCATCGGCAGTGCGCACAAAAGGCGAGTTCTGCGTACGATTTGAATCCATATGCAAATAGATCAAACGGTTAGACACGACCTGCGCCACCGCTAAATTTTTGTCACCCATGAGGCGCTTAACGTCAGAGGTCGGCACGTTCTCGATCATCTGCAGATCGCCGGCAAGCAAAGCCGCGACTCGGGTGGCATTGTTTGCCACCATGCGCATCTGCACGCGTGTCCAGTCGGGTTTTTCACCCCAGTATTGATCGTTGCGTACCAACACGACTCGGTCGCCAGGCTTGTATTCAGCAAATTTAAAAGGCCCTGTACCGATCATTGCCTTACCACTGTTGAATTCTTCTGTGGTGGCTGACTCTGCAATCGCCTTGGGCAAAATGCGCACTGAGGTCAGGTCGCTGGCCAAGCCTGGGTTAGGTGCAGCAGTCTTCAAGATGACCGTATGCTCGTCAGGTGCAGTCGCCTCAACAATTGATCGCACAAACACCGCGAACGAGGCCGGGCTATTCGGTACGTTCGGAACGCGCTTAAGCGAGGCTAAAACATCGGCGGCAACAAAGGGCGAGCCATCATGCCATTTCACGCCTTTTCGCAACTTAAACTCGTACGTTAAGGGATCAAGATTACGCCAGCTTTCGGCTAAACCAGGCTTGATATTCTGAAACTCATCGGTTGAGAGCAAATCCTCAAACACATTGAGTGAGAGCGCGTTATTAGGCGTCAGATTGTGATAATGCGGATCGAGAGACGTGATGGGCGCTGACAAACCGATCGTCAGTTCAGCAGCGCTGGCAAATAGGGCGTTACCCGCAAACAAAGTTGCAATCAGTGCACGAGACGTACGTTTTAGAATTCGCATGTCAAACATCCCTCAATGAATAATCGCCAAATTATAGGGGGCATCGTCAAATTATTGTCATTTTTTTGACGACAACAATTGGGTTGAGGACCAGAGCCCTAGCGCAAACCCTTAGATCTTGCAGAACCGAGAGAACAAGAGAAAAAGTCTCCAAAATCGCACCCACCGTGCAGCAAACGGGATATATTTCAAGGACTCAATCATTGGGAAAAAAAATGAGCAACACACTGCGTCTTTTAACTTTCGCCATCTTATCTTTGGCTGCAGGCTCGCCTAGCGCCTGGGCTTCCGATTACCCCACCAAAGCGATTCGATGGATCGTACCCTACCCACCTGGTGGCACAACGGATGTGCTGGCTCGCATCATGGCGCAGCGGCTGACTGAAACCTTGGGTCAACCCGTGGTGGTTGAGAACAAGCCAGGCGCAGGCAATAACATCGGTACCGAGCTTGTCATTAACTCTCCGGCAGACGGCTACACAATGCTATTGGTAAATCCGGCCAACGGCATCAACGCCTCACTGTATAAGAATCTGTCTTATAACTTTATCCGCGATATCGCACCGGTTGCGGGCTTAGTGCGTACACCAAACGTGATGGTCGTCACAAATAATGTGCCCGCTAAAACCGTCGCTGAGTTTATTGAATATTGCAAAGCCAATCCGGGCAAGGTCAATATGGCCTCGTCGGGCAGCGGCACCTCTACCCACCTCTCTGGCGAATTATTCAAATCCATGACGGGCTGCAATATGCTGCATGTGCCGTACAAAGGTGCAGGCCCTGCCCTGATCGATTTGACCGCCGGTCAAGTCCAAGTGTTTTTTGATAACCTGCCCTCTTCTGTGCCCCACATCAAAGGTGGTCGCATCCGTGCGCTCGGCGTAACCTCTGAAGGCATCGAGCCCTCTGCACCCGAGTTGCCGACAGTCGGTGCAACGGTCAAAGGATACGAAGCCACCGCCTGGTTTGGCATCGGCATGCCGAAGAACACGCCAAGCGCTGTCATCGCAAAAATGAACGCCGAGGTCAATAAGGCCCTCGCAGAACCCGCGCTGAAAAAACGTTTGGCTGAATTAGGTGGGGTCTCAATCGCGGGAACCCCGGCCGATTTTGGCAAAGTCATCGCTGCTGAAACTGCGAAGTGGGCCAAGGTGGTCGAGGCGTCTGGTGCCAAGGTAGAGTAAGCGGCAAGCGTGCCTAACTCGTTACGTTCAGCAACAACGTCGCCCTTTCGTAATCTGCTAGCTGTGCTGGCCGTAGGGCTAGGTGCCTCGGTCGGCCCACTTGATTTCGCCGTCAACGTCGCGTTTCCGGCGATCTCGGCGGCGTTTCAAATTCAAACTCAAACCATTCGCTGGGTCGCACTTTTCTATGTGCTGACTTACGGCAGTCTGGTGTTGTGGTTTGGTGCGTTGGGCGATCGTATCGGCCACTTACGTGTCTTTCGACTGGGCTTGGTGTTGGGCGCAATGGCTTTCGCGTTGTGCGCCGTTTCACCGTTTTACAGTTGGCTGTTAGCCGCGCGCGTGCTGCAAGGGATCTCGGCAGCGCTAATTTTGTCGTGCGGCCCAGCCTTAGTCACCTTTCTCTACGCCGAACACGAGCGCACGCGGGCCTTGTCGATGTACGGCAGCATGGCCGGCTTAGCAACGGTTGCAGCGCCCCTGATTGGCGGCTACAGCATTGCCTGGATGGGCTGGACCGGCGTCTATTGGATTCGTGTGCCGATTGTTTTAGTCGCGTTGGCGTGTTTGGCGCTTTACAACCCGCGCTTGCAACACGCGGGGCATGGCGTAGCCGGCGCTACTAAAAAAACTGAATCGCTGTCAACCATTCAATTGTTACTCAATACCTTGCGTAGCAATTCAAACTTTGGCTGGGTCAACGCGTCTTGCGTCATCGTTCAATTATGTAGTTTTTCGATCCCACTCATTTTGCCTTACTACCTCATTCGGGTACTGCACTGGGACTCTGCCCAAAGCGGTGGCTTATTGGTGGCATGGGCACTCGGTGGCTTAGCTGGGGCGGCTGCCACACCGGCGCTCGTCCGGCGCTTCAGACTGAATCAAACCGGTTTAATCTCTGCCTGCTTATGCTGCTTGGGCTTGCTAGCCATGTGCTTCTGGTCATCGTCAGTGTCAGTGCTGTTCATGGTGTTGAGCATCGCGGTACAAGGAGCGGGTCTCGGGCTTTTTCAAGTTGTTTATTCTGACTGGATGATGGCTGACTTACCGCTTCGGTCACGAGGCGTCGCGGGCAGTCTCGCTGTCTTGACTCGTATGCTGGGGATTGTCACGGGCGCAGTTTGTTGGCTGTGGCTGGTAGATCGTGGGGAAGCCAGTGCGCTGGCTGCAGGGCAAGCTCCTGAGGCTGCTTTTTTAGCTGGATACCAACAATTACATTATGTTGTTGCAAGCGTAGCGGTCGGTTTCTTTACCCTCAGTTGCTTCAAACGCGGCTTGTGGTTTCGCGCTGCACCTGCGCCCTAGACAGCGATCTTTTGAAATTCATGCTTAGCGTCAAAATTTAAAATTCATGTTTGAACGTAAAGCTAAAAAGTCACAGTCATGAAACAACTTCTAATCATCTTTCATTCGATCACCGGAGGCTCTGAGCAAATCGCTCGGGCAGTGGCGCAAGGCGCACGAAAAGAACCAGAGATCGAAGTCATTTTGCGGCAGGCGCAACACGTGCAGCCCGAGCATCTGCTGTCAGCGAGTGGCTACATCTTTGTTGCGCCCGAAATGCTAGGATCGCTCAGTGGGATCATGAAAGACTTTTTTGATCGAACTTTTTACCAAGTGCTCGACGAGCTCAACGGACGCCCCTACGCGGCCTTAATCTGCGCTGGCAGTGATGGGCAAGGTGCCCTACGACAACTCGAAAAGATTGCAACCGGTTGGCGTCTAAAAAAAGTCACCGAGTCAAAAGTGGTCTTGACCCGAGCACAAACCAAAGAAAAGATTCTTCAGACCAAGACCCTTGACCAACACTCGTTACAGACCAGTGAAGAACTTGGCATTTTTTTCTCAAGCGCCTTAGCGCTTGCAGTGTTTTAGCAGCAAAGATAACGTCAGCGATACAAACACCATATCAAAATACTTTCTGAGATCAGGAGCAATCATGAACCAACAAGAACCTTTGAAAAACAAGATCATGTCGGGCCAAACCGTGCCAGGAGCCATGATCTTTGAATTTTTTTCACCCGGTGTGTCAAGTATTTTGGTGAATGCCGGCGCAGAGTTTGTGCTCTACGACATGGAACACACTGGCCTAAGTTTTGAAACCTTAAAGTGGCTCTTTGCTTCGTGTCGCGGTTTACCAATTACGCCGATGGTACGGGTGCCACGCGGCGAATACACTTGGCTAGCTCGCGCCCTCGACTTAGGTGCCCATGGAGTCATGATTCCGATGGTTGAGTCACGCGAGCAGGCCTTGAGTATTGTCCAATCTTGCCGCTACCCCCCCATTGGTCGTCGAGGGGCTGCCTTTGGCTTTGCACAATGTGACTACCGAGGCGGCGCTGTCACTGAAAAGGTACAGGCATACCATGCACGCACACTGATCATGGCGCAAATCGAAACTGAGCGTGGTCTTGCCAATATCGAAGAGATCGCCTCCGTTGACGGGATCGATGTCTTGTGGCTAGGGCATTTCGACCTGACAAACTTTATGGGGATCCCTGCTCAGTTCGAGAATCCTGTATTTTTAGAGGCCATGGCACGGGTCGCAAACGTCGCCCGACAATACGGCAAAATCGCAGCCTTCATGGCAACGGATCCGGCCTGGATTGCGCGGGCAAAAGCGATGGGCTACACGATGCTGGCCGCAGGTACAGACTCAGGCCTGTTGCAACAGGCCATGGGGACCTTAATTGACGATATCAAAACTGGAGCCTGAACATGACTTTTCGCCTTGGGATCACACGAGATCTGCTGACCAGTGACGGTTCGCCAAGCTTTGGCTTAGGCCCGCTCGAACTCTTGAAGCAAGAACAACATATCGACTGGGAATTCATTGATGAAGCAGTCACCGAAATTACACCTGACATCATGGCACGCTATGACGGCTTGCACGTCAATAGTCCAGCGGTGACCGCTAGGTCGATTGCTCGCTCAGACTGTCGCGTGCGCTTAGTGTCACGCCATGGCGTGGGCTATGACTCGGTCGATGTTGCCGCCTTGGCCGCGAAAGGCATCCTCACCACCAATACGCCGATTGCGGTTCGTCGACCCGTTGCTGTCGCGTCGCTCACAATGATTTTTGCACTGGCGGGGCGTTTATTCGCAAAAGACAATCTGATCCGTCAGGGCGAATGGAACACTCGAACCAATCACATGGGTCTAGGGCTCACGACACGAACCTTAGGCGTGTTAGGTGCAGGGGGCATTGGCCTAGAGTTGCTCGCACTGGCGCGCCCCTTTGGCTGGCAGATGCTGGCGTGCGATCCCTTTGCTCGGGCTGACGCCGTATCTGCCTGCGGTGCGTCTTTGGTCGATCTTGACACACTCTTAGCGCAAAGTGATTTTCTAGTCACAACTCTAGTCCTGAATGAACAAACACGGCACATCATCAATCGCGAACGCCTGTCAAAAATGAAATCGTCTGCGTTTTTAATCAATATGGCGCGCGGCCCAATCGTGGATGAACTTGCGTTGATCGACGCGTTAAACCAAGGAGTGATTGCTGGCGCCGGACTTGATGTCTTTGAGCAAGAGCCCATTCAAACTGACAACCCATTACTCAAAATGCGACAGGTACTACTGACTCCGCACTCACTTTGCTGGACCGATGAGTGCTTTGATCATATCGCGCGCGAAGGGCTAGACTGCCAAATCGCTTTTTCAAAAGGGCTGACACCTTCTTCAGTTGTCTCTGTTTCAAAATGAGTCCTGTCATGAATCCCACACTTAAAGGTTTCAACATGTTCACATACCTTACCTACCGTCTGCCAGCAAAAAGTACAAAAATCGCACGCTTGATCACTTACACAGCACTCTCACTTTTTTCTAGTTTCGCTTACGCTCAAGCGTGGCCAAGTAAACCTATCACCGTGATTTCACCCTACCCTGCCGGAGGCGGTGTCGATACCGTCGCGCGCATCATTGCCGAGCGACTCGCACCAGCGTTAAACAGCACCATCACAGTTGAGAATCGGCCAGGTGCGGGCGCCACGATTGGCGCGGCACAATTAGCCCGCAGTGCACCCGATGGCTACACGTTGATGGTGGGCAGTATTGTTGACTATGCGATTGCGCCTCATGCACACCCTGCACTGAGCTTTGAGATGCAACGTGATTTGCTACCCATTGTGCAACTTGGCTTTGGCCTCGTCGGACTTGTTGTTAACGTCGACGTCCCAGCAAAAGATTTAAAAGAGTTGATCGCCTTGGTCAAAGCAAAACCGGGTGCACTAAGCTATGCGTCGTCGGGTGTAGGCGGTCAGGTTCATTTGAATATGGAATTATTTAAACAAATGGCTGGCATAGATGTTGTGCATGTTCCGTATCGTGGCACGACGCAATTTATGCCCGATTTACTGTCTGGTCGCGTAGCGATGTCACTCGATAGCCTTCCCGCTCATTTGAGCAATATTCGCGCCGGAAAGACACGCGCCTTGGCAGTGGGCAGCGCTACGCGCACGAGCACGTTGCCAGACGTACCAACCTTTATCGAAGCGGGCTTGACGGGTTATGAGGCTGCAACCAACTACACGCTATTTGCCCCAACGAACACGCCCACTGACATCGTTGCAAGGCTCAACCTCGAAGTCAACATCATTCTCAAACGACCCGATGTCATCGAAAAATTTGGTGCAATCGGTATGACCGTCATTGGCGGCAGCACCGCGTCTGCTCAAGCGCGCATACCGGTTGAAATTGAAAAATGGAACAAGGTCATCAAGGGCGGTAACTTGGTCTTAGCTCAGTGATTGAGCACGCTGGGGAACCAAGTACGAGAACAGGGCAATCCAGGCCGGCCACCTGGTATTCAATCAATGATTGAGCACTCGAGGTAACCAAGTCGAGATGGCAGGGATGTAAGTCAAGATTGCGAGTGCACCAATCAACGCAAACACAAAGGGACCAATTTCTTTGACGATCAGGCCGAGATGGGTGCGCGAGACCGAGCTTGCCACAAACATTAACACCCCCACAGGTGGGGTGATCTGCCCAATCACTAAGTTCACTAGTAGCACAATGCCAAAGTGTAGAAGATCGATTTGAAGCGCCGTTAACAGCGGAATCAAAATCGGCACCACGATGATCATGATGGCGAGTGTTTCCATAAACATCCCAGCGATCAACAGGGCCACATTCAAGATCAACAAAATCGCCCAAGGCGAAGTTGTAATCGAAGTGAGCAATGCTGCGACTTGCTGGGGCGCTTGTTCGACACCCAAGATCCAGCCGAAGGGGGCTGCACCTGCAGCGATCACCAAAATAGCGGCAGTCTCGCGACCCGTAGCCAGCAGAATCCCTGGCAAACTGCTCCAGGTAAGGGTGCGATACACGAACAGGCCAATAATCAACGAGTAGGCACAAGCAACGGCAGCAATCTCGGTCGCCGTAAACACACCCATCCGAAAGCCGACCAAAATCAATACTGGCATCGCCAACGCCCAAAGGGCATGACGAAATGCTGCGTAAAGTCGGGTTCGGCTGAAGGCTGCGTCTTTTGGAAACCCACGCTTACGCGCTGTCCAGTCAATCACTAACATCATTGCACCAGCCATCACAACGCCTGGAAGCAAGCCTGCAATAAACAAGTCGCCCAGCGAGACGTTGGCCTGCCAGGCATAAATTACCATCAAGATAGACGGTGGAATAATGGGTCCAAGCGTAGCGGCCGCCGCGCACACGGCAGCGGCAAAGCCACGGCCATAGCCGGCGTCTGTCAGTTGTGGAACAAACACTCGCGAGGTGGCTGCACAATCTGCCACCGATGAACCTGAAATGCCGGATAAAAATACATTACCCACGATCGCGGTTTGCGCTAAGCCACCGCGAATATGCCCAACAAAGGCACGCGTAAAGTTAAATAACCTCTCGCTGATGCCGGACTCGTTCATTAGCGCACCAGCTAACGTGAACAGGGGCACCGCTAACAGAGGAAACGACTGCACGCTAGTGGCCACCCGTTGCGCGACGACCGACACGGGGATGCCATCTAGGCCGATCACCAACATGGCTGAACCCAACATGGCAAAACCGATTGGCACGCCAACGATCAACAGCGCGACAAATACACAGAGCAGAAGGGTCAGCATGAAATGAATACCACTTATTGATTAAGTCTGAGCCATATCAATGACCGTTTCTGTCGCATTTTGAAATACGACCTCGGGGCCTTCGTCGATCAAAATAATCGCACCGTGCAAAAGTGTGAGTGCGAAACCGATTGGCATCGAGATAAAGATCCAACCCATCGAATACCCGAGCATGGGCGTATTGCTGCCCCACACATTTAGCGTATACGACACACCTGCGTAAACCGCTGCCACCAAAATTACAGCGCCCGCAGCGCAGGCCAGCAGGCCGACCCATCTGCGCGCTTGAGGCTTCAGGCGCAAAATCAACACATCGATGCGAATGTGCATGCGAGACCGCAAGGCAGATGGGATGCCGAACATCACAGACCAGACAAACAGCGTGACCACGAACTCTTCAGACCAAGTCAAAGGGTTATTGAAGACGTAGCGCAGAATCACACCAAGCCCTAGCAGGACGGCGATAATTGCCACCGTCCACATCACCAAGACGTCTTCAAGCCAAGCTAAACCATTACCC
>JAURJT010000055.1 GCA_030832095.1 Gammaproteobacteria bacterium
AGTAAATCTCGGATCACATACCAGTCGCCTAACTGGCGTCTGGCAACTGGCTGATCGGGATCGTGTTGAAATTCAGTTGAACGTCGGGTGGAGTGTCTCATCAGATGATTTTATACGCCCTGTTGACCGCTACTTGTCGTTTGAGACTAACTTTCTGCTACGGTAAGGATTAAGATTCTAATTACCCTGTTACTTGGCGTCGCACCCCATGATCTGCTCAATCGATATTTCGAAGCTAAAACCAAACGCAGACCACCTGCTACAGCAGGCGGTACAGGCAGGCCACGTACCTGGGGTGGTCGCCGCGGCGAGCTCTTCAGAAGGCACTGTATACGAGGCTGCCTTTGGTGAACGTGCGCTGGGTCGAGGGGTCGCGATGACACCTGACACCGTGTTTTGGCTAGCTTCAATGACTAAACCCATTGTGGGCGCTGCCGCCATGCAACTTGTCGAACAGGGCAAGCTCACACTCGACGAGCCTGCGGCTAAGTTTTTGCCTGAACTTGCGGACGTGAAGCTTTTGACGGGTTGGGATTCAAGCGGCCAACCTTTGTTGCAAGCGCCGAAAGCCCAAATCACCTTGCGCCAGTTACTCACACATACCGCAGGCTTTACGTCAGACATCTGGAATATGGACTCTGCCAGATATCTCAAGACCATGAACTTACCGCGCGCAGGCTCAGGAAAAAAAATCGCTCTTTCGGTGCCACTCACTTTTGAACCGGGTACGCGCTGGGAGTACGGCATCAATATTGATTGGGTCGGCCAAGTGGTTGCTGCCGTCAGCGGCATGCGTTTGGGCGAATACATTCAAAAGAACATTACCGAGCCACTAGGAATGACTAGTACGGGCTTCAGGATATCGCCTAGTATGCGTACGCGTTTAGCCACCGTGCATCAGCGCGATACGGTCACCGGCATGCTAAGCACCACCCCCTTTGAAGTTCCGCAAGACACCGAATTTGATCCGGGCGGTGGCGGGTTGTATTCAACCGCTGGCGACTATCTGCGCTTTACGCGCATGATCTTGAATCAAGGTCGCGGTAATGGGCATCAGCTTTTAAAACCTGAAACCGTCGCCCTGATGTCGAAAAATGCCATGGGGCCCCTGCGCGTGAGTTTGCTACGCACACAAAATCCGGCGGCTTCTCTCGATGCTGAGTTTTTTCCGGGTATCGAAAAATCATGGGGCTTAACTTTCATGATTAATGAACAACAAGCCCCCACCGGACGCTCGACTGGCAGCTTGGCGTGGGCCGGCCTACCGAATGCTTTTTTCTGGATTGACCCTAAAAAAGATTTGGCTGGAGTCATTCTGATGCAACTACTACCCTTCGTTGACCCACATGCTATCGGACTCTTCACCGCCTACGAAAAAGCCGTCTACGCGGCGAGCGAGTAGACAACTGGCTTAGCCCGTTGTCGATCGACAAATAAATCGGCAATGCGGCAAACGCTAAGAGGCGTATCGCCGCACAAGTCGAAACGCTTTACGATTATTTTTGCGGGTACCAAGACGGCAGACGTTTTTCTAAAAATGACGCTGTTCCCTCTGCAGCGTCAGCTCTTTGGCGCAGTTCAGAATGCTCTCGCACAAGATCCGCAAACAAAACATCATCGAGCAGCGAATCTGACACCGCGAGCGTGCGCATCTTGGTAGCAGAAACAGCACTTGGCGAGTTCATCAATAATCCATCAACGATGCGCGCGCCCGTTGCAACAAGTGCGTCGGCTTGACAGATTTCGTGTACCAAGCCGATATGTAAGGCAACCGCGGGGGTAAACCGCTCGCAGGTGAGTGCGTAGCGACGCACGTTGCGCACGCCGATTGCCTTACACAATTGCGGCAAAATAATCCCAGCAATCAACCCCCAGCGCGCCTCAGTAATTGCAAAGATCGCGTTGTCAGCAGCCACCACAATGTCGCAAACCGAGGCGATACCCGTGCCGCCCCCGAAGCAGCCACCTTGAATCAATGCAACTGTCGGAATAGGTAACGTATCTAAACGGCGAATCGCCTCGCCAGTTAGGCGCGACACACGCTCATTTTCTTCGGGGCTTTTTGGCGCAACACTCGATATCCAGGCAAGATCGGCCCCCGCCTGAAAATGTTTGCCATTGCCCTGCACCACCACCACCCGAGCGTTAGGCAACGAAGGCAACAGATCCAAGGCCTGATGTAAACCTTGAATCATGTCTTCGTTATAAGCGTTATTCACATCGGGGCGATTCAGTGTCACGGTCACCACACCACGCGAATCAACGTCACATAACACCGCAGCGTTACCAAGTTCTTTTGCCATGTAGGTCTCCTGTTGAAAGGATCATACCTTGACTCTAAAGTTCACTGTGCCGTACATTAAACTAGCCTATAAATTAAAATACAAAACTGAGACGCCATGAAACGACCTGCCCTGAATCTTCGCAGACGAACTGTATTAATCAAGGCGAGCCAAGGTGCCCTAGCGCTTGCCTTACCGACACTGGCTACCAAGTTAGCCTACGCCCAGTCAGACTACCCCAATCGCTCAATTCGTGTGATCGTACCGTTTGCGCCAGGCTCTGCCACCGACATTTTGACGCGCCATCTTGAACAATCCATGTCGGCCACATTGGGACAAAAGATTGTTGTTGAGAATCGTGCTGGCGCGAATGGTGTCTTGGGTGCTCAAGTTGTCAAATCCGCTTCGCCAGATGGTTACACCTTTTGCATGGGCTCGACTTCGTCACATTCGATTGTGGCAGCAATGCGCCCGAACTCAATGCCCTACGACATCGTGAAAGATTTTTCACCCATTGGGTTGGCCGCGATGTCTGCAAATATCATTGCCATACATCCCTCTGTCCCTGTTAAGAATATTCAAGAACTGATTGCTTACTCGAATACGCTGCCCAGCGGCTTAAGTTATGCCTCATCACCAGCAGGCTCGTCAAATAGCCTCGCAGGTGATATGTTACGCACGAAAGGTGCCAAGCTCGTCAATATCCCGTACAACAATATCAGTCAGGGCATCACCGATGTCCTTGCCGGTCATGTCCCAGTTCTCATTTATACGGTTGCCTTATTACCCTACATCCGCGATGGTCGCTTGCGAGGCATCGCGACGCTGTCTGAAAAACGTCTAACGCAGGCGCCCGACTTACCAACCGCAATCGAACAAGGCGTTCCGGACATGCTGGCCAGCGCATGGTTCGGAATGTTTGGGCCGGCACAACTACCTGCCAGCATTTCTCAAAAGGTCAGTGCGGCACTCGAGCAAGCAATTGCCGACAAAGCAATTTACGGCAAACTCATCGACGCCGGTCTAGAGCCTCAATACCTCAGCCCGAAATTAATGGCTGAGTTCGTCGCGCGAGACATCGCTCGCTGGAAAGAGGTGGTCGTGAAAGCGGGCGTTAAAACCGAGTAATAGCAATGCTAATCACTCCCCGATCAACTTCTATTGGCGCCACGGTCACACAGATTGACTTAGCTCAAGCGATATCGCACAAGGATTTCGCCCAACTGTTACTGGCCCTTACCAAGCACAAGGTGCTGTGCTTTCCAAAACAAAGCATTGATGCGCCTGAACTGCGGGATTTTTCAGCTCGGTTTGGTAGCTTACAAACGCTCCGTTCAGGGCAAGACAAGACTGGCTTCCCAGAGGTGTCTGTATTGTCAAACGTGAAGCGCGAGGGCAAATTGATCGGCATTCCTGACGCGGGCCAAAACTGGCATACCGACATGACCTATAACCGCTCGGTTGGCTATGCCAACGCGCTATTGGCCTTTCAGGTTCCGATGCGTGATGGGCGGGTGTTAGGCGCAACAGAGTTCTGCGATACCGCTGCGGCGTATGCTGACTTACCAAGCAGCATTAAGCAAGAACTGGCAAACGCAACCGCCATCCACGACCTGAATTACTACTGGGAGTTTATGCGCCGTGAAAAAGCGAGCCCTCGCGCACCTCTCTCAGAGGTAGAACGTGCCGCACACCCTCCTTCGCGTCACCCCGTGTTCTTGAAGCATCCGGTGTCTGGCAAACAATCGATTTACGTCAATCCTAGCTTTACGACGCACATTGAGGGCATGTCAAAAGAACATAGCGACACTCTTTTAAAAACGCTTTTTGAGCACGTTCTAATGCCGCCCTATCGTTATACCCATCAGTGGGCCGTCGGCGACCTTCTCATTTGGGATCACCTGTCAACCTGGCATAACGCCATCGCAGATTACGGGCCAGATGAGCCGCGCCTGATCAAACGCTGTCAAATCATGGCAGACCGAATTTTCACACCAGAATTTGTGACAGCGGCGCTTGCAGACTCTGCTTAGGCTGTCCGCGTTATGGGCCAATAGTATTCATCAAGCTGCCAATTTTGGAGATTCGCATTTCAACACGGTCGCCTGACTTTAAATGAACTCCCACCTCGTGGGCTGACCCGCCTGGGTAGCAACCACCACTGATCACTAGACCTGGCTGTACAGTTTGTCCAACTGAAAGATACGACAGCATTTCAGCGAAATCCCAGATCATATCCTTGGTGTCACAGGCAGACTGCTCGACCCCATTTACCAGCAAGGACATACGCAACTGCTTCGGGTCGCCTAGTTCATCAGCCGTCACGATCCAAGGTCCCAGCGGATAGCCGTTATCGAAATCCTTACCTTTTGAGGGACCACGACCAAACTTCATTTCGGCCGATTGGCGCTCGCGTGCGCTCACGTCATTCATGATTGAATAACCCACGATAGCGCGCTGTGCCGCGGCATGATCGAGATCGCGCCCGCCGGTTCCAACGATACACACCAACTCGCATTCGACATCAAGCACATCTGCATAGGGGGGACGGTACAACGTCGTTTCAGGACCAACGACCGCGTCTGGGTTACCCTTCCAATAGGGCTTGACGAGCGCTTGCGCAGTGTTTGCTGCGAGCTCAATGCCGAGCGAGGCGGCGCTCGCGCTATGCGCGGGCCAAACACTAAAGTTGACGATGCCGGGGGGACGTTTGACGGGGGCAAGCAATTGAATGTCCGAGAGCTGATAAATTGTGCGAACCCCAGCAGACGTTGCGCTCACGCCATGCGCAAATAGCGCATCGAGAGCTTCTTGCAACCAATCGAGAGTCAGTTGACCACTGCCGATCAAGGCAATCATTTCAGACGGCACTTGTGCGGCGCCCACTCGTTGCGCTGCCGCTAGAGGCATTCTGCGCTCTAACCATGCCTGCCGCGCCGCAGTCGCATCGACAACGCCCTGCTCTGTATAAACACCGACGCGTTCGATTAGACCGAGGGGCGTTTTAACTCCAAACGAACAAAGTTTCATCTTTAGTCCTTAAAGTGAAGCACGCAACTGACTTACCACTCTGCGATATCCGCTCAAAACCGGATCTCAACAGGCACTGAACAATTTCTTGGTGTTCGGAGAGTGTATGCATTACGACACCTGAATCACGAACAAATAGCTTTTTACCTCGACCAAATGGTAAAACAAAAAACAACAACATCTGAGCACGTCGCCCAATAAATCCTTGTTGAGGTTGACGGCCACCCTGCACGGAGACAAATGTGAATTTTTTTTCATTGATGCTGAGTATGACGACGCTCTTGACACTGACCCTAGTCAGCCCGTCACATGCGCAAACGACCGAGTCCTTTCCTAACCGCGCCATCAAGATGGTTGTACCGTTCGGCCCCGGTAGCGGCACGGACACGGTCGCCCGTGTGGTGGCCCAGCAAATGCAAACGTATCTTGGGCAACCCGTCACGGTCGAAAACCGCGCAGGCGCAAATGGCTTTATCGGCGCTGAGGCGGTCGCACGCTCAGCGCCCGATGGCTACACGGTGTTTGTGACTTCAGCCTCAATTCACTCGCTCAATCCGAGTCTGTTTA
Source organism: Gammaproteobacteria bacterium (assembly GCA_030832095.1). Taxonomy (GTDB): domain Bacteria; phylum Pseudomonadota; class Gammaproteobacteria; order Burkholderiales; family Burkholderiaceae_B; genus Zwartia; species Zwartia planktonica. Next base: position 5,880 of record JAURJT010000055.1, read on the forward strand.
AAACCTTGCCCTACGACACCGAACGTGATTTCGCCCACGTTGGGGGGGTCATGGAAGCCTACTACACACTGTTAGTCGGCGAGACCTTACCGGTCAACAGCGTGCAAGAGCTCATCGCATGGCTAAAAGCAAACCCAGGTAGCGCCTCGTTTGGCTGGGGTGCCACAGTGGGCCAGATCGCGGGCGCAACTTTTTTAAAGCAGACCAACACTAGTGCCACTGGGGTGCCCTACAAAAGCAGCCCTCAAGCAGTCACCGATTTAATCGGAGGACAAATCAAATTTATGTTTAACGACGTGACCACGTCAAAGGCGCACTTGGGTAAACAACGCCTGAAGGCCCTCGCCGTCACATCACCCGAACGCATCGTTGGGCTTGAAGACATACCCACTATGGCGCAAGCCGGTGTCGCGGATTTTGAGATGACGACATGGGTGGGCATGCTGGCGCCTAAGAACACGCCCTCAGCCATCATCAACACCTTGAGCGCCGCACTGCTCAAAGCCGTCGCGTTGCCCGAGGTCGCGGCAAAGATGCAGGCCTGTTGCTCGGCGCGCATGCTCATCAAAACACCCGAGGCATTTGCACAATTCATGCGAGACGATCAAAAGCGTTGGGCAAAAAAGATCAGTGAGGCGGGCGTTAAGCCCGAGTAACGCCCCGCCACCCATCTACACAGGAGAAAGAACATGAACGATCGACTCGAACTACGTGCCCTTGGCCAAAGCAAGCAACACGAACTCTTCGGAGATACCCCACCAGAAAGTGGCCACGCAGCGTTCGATCAATTTGAGCAAGAATTCGTCTTTGGTCGGGTTTGGTCGAGACCGGGACTTGACTTAGTTTCGCGAATGATTGCGACCCTTTCGGCCCTTTGCGTTGGTCGCAGGCTCTCGTCGCTCGAGCACTATATCGATGCGGCGCTCGATGCTGGCTTAAGCGCTCAAACCATTAACGAAATATTTATGCAATGTGGCATCTATGCGGGATTTTCAACGACAACAAAAGATTGTTTGACTCTGGCGCAACGAGTCTTTGACGCCAGAGGCGTATCGCTGCCAATGGCCGCAAGCCGAGACGATCCCTTGGCGCTCGTTGCCGCTCGTGGTCAAGAGGTCATGACAACCCTGCACGCCGAGCGTCGACATGTCGGTTATGCCAACCCCGAAAACTCGATCGCCTCAACGTTTTACCCCGATGTCGTTCAGTTTTGCTACGGCGAACTCTGGAAACGCCCAGGCATGGAAATGCGTGAGCGCGCCATCTGTGCGATTGCCTCATTTACCGCCTTAACGTTTTCAGGCTTGGTCACTAAGTTTTCGAAAGCAGGTTTGAACTGCGGTCTGACTCAAGCCGAGGTCGTTGAGGTCGTGATTCAAACGGGCCCGTATACAGGTCTTGCCCCCGTGCTGATGGGCTTAAGCGCACTAAGTGCGTAACCAACCCGTCATCTATAAACGACTAAGTTTGTTGATCAACACCACTTTCGCGACACACAAAATAAAATGAAAAAATCTATCAAATGTCTTGCAGCGACCGCTGCACTGAGCTCCCTTTTTAGCTTTCACGCCGCGGCCGAGATTACTCGGCTCGAAATCACCTCAACCCAGCCATACGGCACCTTTCGCTCCGGCAGCTACAACATCATCCACGCGACGCTGTACGGCCAGCTCTCGCCCAAAGAGAAGATTCCCGGTCTAGAGAAAGCCCCTCTTAATGAAGCGGGGCAAGTCGAGTATTCGACCAAGCTCGTGCTCACAATACCAACCGACAAGTCGCGCGGCAACGGCGCTCTGTTGATTGATGTACCCAATCGGGGTAAGGCTTACGCCAGTGCGCTCTACAACTCACCGCGCGACGAACCCTTTCAATCCGGCACCTTTGAGCAAGGCACCGGTTTTTTACAGGACAACGGTTTTTCAGTTGCAGAGGTCTATTGGGAACTCGGTCAAGGCGCGAACCTCCCCTCATTCATCGACACGGATAACCAGAGAAAGTACGTTGAAGGCGTGGGCTTTGCCATCATGCGCGATGCAGGGATTTTTCTCACGCATGCCGCACAGGACTCTAAAGGTAACGCGAATCCACTTGCTGGAATGATTAGCCGTACGCTGGCAAGCGGTAAATCGCAAACGGGAAGATTTCTGAAAAGCTTTTTACTAAACGGCTTCAATATGGCAGGTCCACAGCGCGTCTTTGATGGCATGCACGTATTTGTTTCAGGATCTGGACTGTTGCCTATTATGCAGACAGGTAGCGGCCCTGCCTCTAGCGGAAACGGCACACCTAGCTTTACCAATCCCGAATTGCCTGGCGTGCACGATGGCTTGTTAACGATCGGTGAGATCACCGCTCAGGTCGTCGCTCGGGGTGAGGTTGCACCGAAGATGATGCTGATCACGACCTCCACTGACTATTACTCGCTACGCGCGTCACTAGGGCGCACGGGCGCAGAAGGCCAAGCCGATCAAGCGCTTCCAGCGAACGTCCGGATGTACGACATCGCGAGTTCATCCCATGTACTGATCCCTCTCAAACCGCCTCACTGCAACCTGTTGCCAGGTACGCTCGACTGGACACCCGTGTCGCGCGCTACCTTTTTACGCCTGGACCAATGGGTGGGCTCAAACGCTCCACCGCCAGCTACTCAACTGATGGCCCTTGAGCGGGCCTCAGCGACTCCAGCGACGCTTAAGGCACCAAACAATCTACCCAACGCCGTGATTCAAGTTCCCAAATTAGATGCGGATGGCAACGCCCTAGGCGGCGTGCGGCTCCCAGACTTGGTAGCGCCTTTGGGCACGCACGGTGGTCAAAACGCTCCTGAGACACGCTGCAGCCTGATGGGCTCTTACATACCTTTTGCAAAAGATGCCGCCCAGCGCACTGCCGCCAATGACTCGAGGCTTTCAGTGGCCGAGCGTTATAAGAATCGCGATGATTACGTCAATCGCATTCGGGGTGCTGCGCTGAACCTGCTCGAGAGCGGTTTTCTCTTGCAAGACGATGCGGCTGTGATCGTTCAAGCGGCCTCCGCCACCAGAGCCTTTGGGGAGCTCAAACCCAACCCCAATGCCCGCTAAAAACTAGATAGGTCAGGTCAAGCACCGCTACGCTTGGACTCTAGAACCGTGCCGAAACATTACGCCAACCTGACAAAAATCACCTATAAACTTTCTGATGCTAGGGAATAACCCTAGGTCATTCGACAGCGCAGAGCTCTATACTTTGTAGTCATATTTTTAAATGTCATCAGATCATTTATTTCAGTGAGGAGACCTTCATGAGTGTCATCAAGCCAGCAGTCAATGCGGTAAAAGCTCGCCGTAAATTTCTAACCGGCGCCACAGCAGCCGGTGCAGGCATGGCTACCTTGGGTTTCCCCATGGTGTCAAATGCCCAGACCGTAAACTTTCGCTTCCAGTCAACCTGGCCCGCGAAAGATATTTTTCACGAGTACGCACTCGACTATGCAAACAAAGTGAATTCGATGTCTGGCGGACGTCTCAAAATCGACGTGCTGCCGAGCGGCTCTGTCGTGGGCGCCTTTAACTTGCTGGATGCAGTCTCGAGCGGCACGCTTGACGGCGGCCATGGCGTCTTGGCCTACTGGTATGGCAAGAGCCCAGCCTTGGCGCTATGGGGTTCAGGTCCCGCCTTTGGTATGGATCCAAACATGCTGATCGCTTGGCATCAATACGGTGGCGGCAAGCAGTTGCTTGAAAAAATCTATGCAAACTTAAAGATGGACGTTGTGTCTTTTGTTTACGGTCCAATGCCAACTCAGCCACTTGGCTGGTTTAAAAAGCCCGTCACCAAGACCGAAGACTTTAAAGGCCTTAAGTTCCGCACCGTTGGTCTTTCGATTGAAATCTTTAACGCCATGGGCGCATCGGTTCAGGCGTTACCTGGTGCAGATATCGTTCCGGCAATGGATCGCGGCGTGCTCGATGCAGCAGAATTTAATAACGCTTCGTCCGATCGCACCTTAGGCTTTGCTGACGTATCAAAAGTCTGCATGTTGCAAAGTTTTCACCAATGCTCAGAGCAGTTTGAAATCTTATTTAACAAAAAGAAATACGACGCCTTACCCGCTGAATTGAGATCAATTATTGGAATTGCGTCTGAAGCTGCTTCTGCAGAGATGTCTTGGAAAGCCGTTGATCGTTACTCGGCTGACTTCGTGAAACTGCAAACTGAAGACAAAGTCCGTTTTTACCAGACTCCTAAGTCAATTCTCGAAGACCAGCTCAAAGCGTGGGATGTCATCATCGCCAAAAAATCAGCTGAAAATGCTGACTTTAAAACGGTGCTTGAATCACAACGCGAATTTGCGCGCCGTGCAGGTCGTTGGCAGAACTTCACCAACGTTGATTACAAAATGGCCTACGACCATTACTTTGCGCCCAAGAAGTCTTAAGCAAAATCGGTGTTAAACCATAATCCGGATAGTGTGATCTATCCGGATTATTTTTTGCCGCTAACTTGTAGGACCAAAGCAGATCATGGATTCAAAAAAAGATTTTAAAAAACTGATGCTCGTCGTCGATCAGATCAGTACGTTTGTTGGCAAGGGCTCTGGGTGGTTAATCATCCTGTTGATGGTGATGGTATGTATCGACGTCTTTAGACGCTACGTACTCAATGCCCCCTCAGCGTGGATCGGTGAACTATCTGTGATGTCGTATGGTGCCGTCATTATGCTGTCGGGTGCATACACGCTTGCCCAAAATGGCCATGTCCGTGGCGATTTTTTATACGGATCCATGAAGCCGCGCACGCAAGCCACTTTTGATTTAATTTTGTATATCGTTTTTTTCCTCCCCGGTGTCACAGCGCTGTGCTACGCCGGTTACACGTTTGCGGCTGACTCATGGCGGATTGGCGAGCACACAACACAAATCGCGAACGGGCCGCCCGTCTATCACTTTAAGTCTTTGATTCCAATCGCCGGTGGCTTTTTGCTCTTGCAAGGCTTTATCGAGATGATTCGTTGCGTCATTTGCCTCAATACCGGCGAATGGCCAGCGCGCTTAAAAGACGCCGAAGAGATTGATGTGGTCGAACAGCAACTGCAAGCTTCAACCTACGTTGACGAAGAATCAAAAACCATGGCCATTGCTCGTGCCAAGACGATTGATGAAGAGGCCCACCATCGCATTGGTGGCCTGAAAGGAGAAAAGTCATGAGCGATCCGTATCTTGGCCTCTTGATGCTGTGTCTGATTGTTGTAGTGATTATGCTGGGCTTTCCCACTGCCTTTACTCTAATGGGTTTAGGCATGGCCTTCGGTTTTTTTGCCTTTTACGACCCAAGCGACGTTTGGACAAACAATAAAATTTTCACGCTCATGGTTCAGCGCACGTATGGGGGGATGACGAACGACACGTTATTGTCAATCCCACTCTTTGTACTGATGGGCTACGTCATGGAACGGGGCGCACTGGTCGACAAAATGTTTCATAGTGTGCAACTCGCGTTTCGGGGTATGCCGGCGTCTCTAGCGGTTGCGACCTTGGTGATTTGTACATTCTGGGGAATTGCTAGTGGCCTAGTGGGTGCAGTGGTGGTACTGATGGGCGTGATTGCGCTCAAGCCGATGCTCAACGCTGGCTATGATATTCGTCTTGCCAGCGGCGTGATTACTGCCGGCGGCACGCTTGGGATTTTGATCCCTCCTTCTGTGATGATTATTGTGTACGCAGCAGTCGCCGGCCAATCGGTCGTCAAACTCTACGCTGCAGCAATGCTGCCAGGGTTTTTTCTGGCGCTACTGTACTTAGTCTACGTGATTGGTTGGGCACTGATTGACCCAAAAATTGCGCCTAAGTTGCCTCCTGAAATGTTGAAGGTGCCTATCCCTGCTTCGGTAGCCTTTTTGCGCGACCGCTATTCAACGAACTTTTTTGTAGCAACAATCAAAGCAGCCTTTGCACCCAGCCCGTTATTGAACGCCCCTGAAGGCACGCGTGTTACCTACGGCCGCATTATCAAAAACTTAATTTCTGCGCTCTTCCCGTTGATCATAACTGTCGCGCTGATCGCCGGCACTTGGTGGTATGTCGTGATACATCCCAAGGCGCAGTTCGATGAAGCGCAAGCCGTACTTGTCTTAGCGAAGCCGTTACCTGGGCCCACCACCTCAGCCCCAGCCAAGCCACAAGAAGAAACGTTGGTCGAAATCGGTGCTGAAACCACCTCAAGCTCACGCTCTTCGAGCAACAGTGGCGGTGGACTAATAGCGTTGGATGCGGATCCCGATAACGCTGATAGCCAAAAACCAGATGTCTACACGCCGCCTTCAGACAGCTTCTACTGGTATTTTGGGATCACGAGCTTTCTTACGCTATTGCTACTGCTCAACTATTACCGCAAGTTGCGAGACGAGCAATTTGAAATTCTCAAGCTTCTCGTCGAGTCAGTCATGCCGTTGGGGATTTTGACAATCGTGGTGCTTGCAGTGATTTTGCTCGGTATCACGACGGCAACGGAATCAGCAGCCATCGGTGCGGCGGGTGCGTTCTTGCTTGCCTGGTCTTCTGGGTCGTTTACCTTTGAACGCATGAAGCAAGCCGTATTCTTGACCACAAAGACCACCTCAATGGTCTGCTGGTTGTTTGTTGGTTCAGCCTTGTTTTCAGCGGTCTTTGCGATTTTGGGTGGCCAACAGATCATCGAGAGCTGGGTGCTAGGGATGAACCTATCGCCGTTGCAATTTATGTTGCTCTCGCAGGCTTTGATCTTTGTTCTCGGTTGGCCGCTTGAGTGGACCGAAATCATTGTGATTTTTGTGCCAATCTTTTTGCCCATGCTGTCGCACTTTAATATCGATCCGATCCTCTGGGGCACACTTGTCTTTGTGAACTTGCAAGCTGCATTCTTGTCACCGCCGGTCGCGATGTCAGCGTTCTATCTCAAAGGCGTTGCACCCCCGCACGTCACCCTGAATCAGATTTTTGCAGGCATGATGCCTTATATGTTTATCGTGATTATTTGCATGGCGATCATGTACGCATGGCCCGGCATGGCGCTGTGGCTCCCTAAATATCTTTATGGTGGTGGTTAAAACCAATATGTCAGCAGAAGCCAAACTCAAAGAACTGGGGCTGCAATTGCCCACGCCCCCTGTGCCCGTCGCAAGTTATGTGCCCTGGCGCAGGGCCGGGCAATTGCTTTATCTCTCAGGCCAAGGGCCACGCGATGACGCTGGCAACATCAGCGTCGGGCGCTTAGGTCGCGATTGCTCAGTCGAACGCGGCTACGCCGATGCGCGGCGCGTAGGCTTACAACTTTTATCCACAATACGCGCAGCAGTTGGTTCACTCGATCATGTCGAAGCAGTCATCAAACTGTTAGGCATGGTCAATGCCGAACCCGACTTTGGCGAGCAGCCGCAAGTGATTAACGGCTGCTCTGATGTGCTGATTCAAGTACTTGGTGAGCGCGGTAAACATGCCCGCTCAGCGGTTGGCATGGGCTCACTACCAAATGCAATGACCGTTGAGGTCGAGGCGATTATTCTGATTAAGGACGGGTTTTAAACTTTAATACCTTAGCTTTCGCGATTTAAAATCGCGGCGTCTACCAATGCTGCGGCTCCTGTGGTATTTTAAAGGTCTCACAAAACCTATACAGACAAGCCATGAACACATCAGCAACCATCCAAAAAGTTGACGCCATCATTATTGGGTCGGGCTTTGCGGGCATGTACCAGCTACACAGCCTGCGCGACAAACTTGGGCTCAATGCCAAAGTGATCGAACGCGGTGCGGGTGTGGGTGGCACTTGGTACTGGAATCGCTACCCAGGGGCGCGTTGCGACTCTGAAAGCCATACCTACATGTATTATTTTTCGCAAGAGCTCGTGCAAGAGTGGGAATGGTCAGAGCGCTATCCCCAACAGGCCGAAATTTTGCGCTACATGAATTTTGTCGCTGACAAACTGAAGTTGCGTTCAGACATTAAATTGAATACCGCCATGACGCAGGCGCACTTCAACGAGACAACCAATCGCTGGTTAGTGACAACTGATACCGGCGAGCAATACGACGCACAGTTCTTGATTACTGCGGTCGGCTGCCTGTCTAACGCCAACGTTCCTAAAATCCCAGGCATCAGTGACTTCAAAGGCGACTGGTACCACACGGGTCAGTGGCCACACGAAGGCGTTGACTTCACTGGCAAACGAGTCGGCATTATTGGTACCGGGTCAACTGGCATTCAGGCCATCCCTGTGATCGCGGCACAAGCCAAGCATCTGACTGTGTTTCAACGCACGGCAAATTACAGTTTGCCCGCACGCCACCACCCTTTAAGCCCAGAATTTAAAAAATACGCTAAAGAGCACTCTGCAGATATTTATAAAATCATGACCTCCAATACCAACGGGCATGCGTTTTATATCGATGATCGCTCTGCAGTTGAAACGCCCGCTGACATTCGCCAAAAAACCTATGAAGAAAAGTGGGAAATGGGCGGCTTTCAGTTCAGGGCCTCGTATCGCGATCTGTTAACCGACGATGCGGCCAACAAAACTGCGGCAGACTTTATCCGCGAAAAGATTCGCGGAATTGTCAAAGACCCAAAAGTGGGCGAAATTCTCTCGGATATCGACCATCCGTTTGCTGGCAAACGGCCTCCGATTGATGATCACTACTTTGAGACCTATAACCGCGACAACGTCAAACTCGTTGACCTGCGCTCGGCTCCGATCGAGAAAATTACAGCGAAAGGGATTAAAACTACCGAGCAAGAGTACGAGCTTGACATCATTGTGTTTGCGACCGGCTTTGATGCCATGACGGGTTCACTTGTCAGGCTAGACATCGTGGGCCGAAATAAAAGAACACTAAAAGACTACTGGAGTGCGGGTCCTCGCACAAATCTGGGGCTTCAGGTGCCAGGCTTTCCGAATATGTTCACCATCACAGGCCCAGGTAGCCCCTCGGTGCTAAGTAATATGCCGCCCACCATTGAGCAGCACGTCGAGTGGATCAGCGACTGCATTAGCAACATGAAGGCAAAAGGCTTGAACTGCGTTGAAACCAGCGAAACTGCCAGTGAAGCCTGGCAAAAAGAGGTTGACCGTGCGGCTCAGGCAACCCTACTACCAAAGGTCAAGCACTCTTGGTATTTAGGTGCAAACGTGCCCGGCAAGCCACAGGTGTTTATGCCTTACGCGGGCGGCTTTGCCCACTACCGCAGCATTTGCGACAAGGTGGCCAAAGAGGGATACACAGGCTTTCAAATGAGCTAAACAGCTCACTTTACGTCGAACCTCTACTTTGGCTAAAGATAGTTTTATTTTTGTAAAAGTTAGTGTTCACTTCAGTGCGGGTTGGTCCACATCCCTAGTAGTGCGATAATCGCATCACTAGGGATTTCTACTTACCTTTCAACTTTTTCTCATCCACGACTAAGGTTCTGCGTTCATGGCACAAAATCTCGATCTGCTGAAAATCGCTCAAGAAGAGCAAAACGGCGACCTCTTCAAAATGCTTGATGGCATTTACAAGCGCTCGGCTATTAAACCGACCGATTGTCCCGATGCCATCATCTGGGAAGGCGGCAGCACCGCTGGCGGCGTCAAACCCGTTGCCCATGCCTTCACTGATATGTTTGCCCTAAACGGCACACTGATGGCGCTTGACGTCTTAGGCCTACCGTTTTTAGGCGTTCCGATGATGGCGCAGTTTCGTCACGACAGCAAACTCGCTTCACTTGAGTGGTTTGGCAAACTCGACTACACCGCCTTGAAGTGGTCAACTGCTGGTGACTTCATGGTCAACGAAGGCGGTAAAAAAGTTGTGGTGAATGGCAAATCAGCCAATGCACCGCTTCGTACGGCTGCTGGCGTGTATTGCAACGTGCGTCCTTATGGTGGCATCACCAGTATTCGCTTTATGCCAGGCCTGCCTTACTCACAAGATAAAAAGAAGTTTAAAGTTGACCCCGCCACCGGTGTGATTCACTCAGAAATGAACACTCCGGGCGTGCGTATGGCCTACGCAGCGCGTCTGTTTTTGAAGATGGTGCACGAAACCGGTCAGATCGGTCGCGTCGCCACCAAGCCCACACAGGCGCAAGAAGATGCGATCAACGCCGGCATCATGCGCTGGTTGCTACAAGGCACCAAATTCAAACTGAAGCGTCAGTACACCGTAGACGCCTATGAAGAACACCGGGCTAACATTGACGCCATTGTTGCCTGCCTCCCAAAAGACTTCAAAGACGGCATGGAAAACTGGGGTGGCGATATTTACGAACACATCTCAGACACAAACTTTGGTTTGTTGCTGCATGACATGATTCGTCAACGTCCTTGCATCGTTTACGCAACCGATCTTGACGGCGACCGCCTGACAGACTTGATGGCGGATGCCCCCGACGTTTTACGCGACTGGGGTCAAATCATCATTGATCGTGTTGGCGCCAAAGTTGACATGAAAAAACTGTGGGTCGACATGGGTTTCACCATGACCAATGGTAAAGACATGACCAGCGTGATGTACCGCGTGCATGGTGCTCCGATCTATGAACAGACGCTTGGCTCAGCCGACGCGATGTTATTGCGCTTGCTTGATGGCGACGAAACAGTCGGTGGCGAAAAGCAGCCTTACGATCCACGCATTCACTTTGTACTGATTAACGAAGCATATAAAGCAGCTAACCCAGGCAACAAACAGTTGTCTGACTGGCTCGATGCACAGCTTGCTACCTTTGACAAAATCTTTGGTGAAAAGCGTCCACGCTACTTAGATGGTTACGCACAACTGAAGGCCGCAATCAAACCTTGGGGCACTGCTTAAGTTTTAACTCAGTACGCATAGCAGTCGAATAAGCGGGCACTTGAAACAAGTGCCCGCTTTTTTGTGGCTCAACAACAGAAGCGCCCAACGACTGGTAAACAGTCGCTTGCCAAAAGGCGTACCTATCGCCATCACATCCTGCAAGAGTGGATGGCTCTGCGCAACCCAACCAAAAAAAGCTAAGTAGTATTCAGCATTTATCGCTTTTTATTCTGTTTTGCATTTTGCTGAGTATACTTTCAAGCCGTTTAATTGATAGACCTTAAACCGTGCAGCTTATTTGGATCTCGGGCTCAACTTCGAGCGTTAGAAAAATTAATATTTCGCGTCAGCGTCTTATTCGCTGGTCGATCTTGGCCGGCGTTTTGCTGATTATGGTTGGCGCAAGCATTCATTTTTTGGCTTTAGGATTGCGCTACAGTTTCAGCCTAAATTAGCCCGCACCATGGGCGATGTGATTACGGCAGATGAACAACAGGCCGTGCTCGCGCAGCACCAGCAACAACTTGCACGCCTGACTCAACAACACCAGGCAGCATTAGACAAACGCACAAAAGAACTCGCCGAGACTGACGCGCAGTATCAAAAACAACTTGAACGCATCGCCCAAACCCAACAAACGGCACTGGCGCAGCGTGAAAAAAAACAAAAAGACTTAGTCGCATCGTATGAACATCAACTCGCATTGATGCAAGTTGATTTCAAAGAAACCACGATGCAGTTCAGTCGCGAGAAAAAAGAAATTGATGCGCTGTACCGTAAAAAGCTAGACGCCTTGAATACGCAAATGGCGGCCATGACAAATAAGATTGGCGAGCTGAACACACTAAAAGAGCGCTTTGCGACTCTCGCTGCACCAGCACCAATCAAAAATAAAATGTCAGACTCTTCGGGACGAGGGGGCCCCTTACGTCCTGTTGTCTTTAAGTCTAGCCCCAACGCCTACCTTGAAGACGAACTTGACTACACGATCGCTAAGATCTCGTCTCTCAACACAACGGCACTTGGTCTACAAGAGCTTTGGGCCACTCGCTATCAATTACTGACCCAACTTCCGCTTGGTGCTCCGCTACCCCTAGCGCTTGGTTTGAACAGTAACTTTGGGCCTCGGGTTGACCCGATCACTCGCACCGTCGCGCAACACTCAGGTATTGATTTCGTCGCGAAGGTCGGCACTGCGATTCTGGCGGCGGGCAACGGTACAGTGCTGCAGGCGGGTTGGGATGGCGCCTACGGCCTCACCGTGCAAATCAAACATGCAGAAGGCTATATATCAAAATATGCCCATGCAAGTAAGCTCAACGTCACCGTTGGGCAAACCGTCACGCGTGGACAGAAAATCGCCGAGGTGGGATTAACCGGACGCACAACCGGTGCACATCTTCATTTTGAAGTCTTGCGCCACGGCCAATTTGTTAATCCGATGCAGGTGCTGGTAGTGCCTGGCTCGAAGCGGACTGCAACAGAGTAGGTGGGCCTTCGGTGGTCAACTCGCCCTGTTGTGCATTGGCTTGCGTCACCATACGACCATTAATTTTTGCACCAGGCTCAATACTAATTTGGCCGTAGGTAATATCGCCATGAATGTCAGCGCTATCGTGTAACTCAACCGACTCTGACACAAACACATTGCCGTTGATACGCCCACCAACGATCAGGCGTTGTGCATGAATATCGCCCTGCACCATGCCCGTTAATCCGATCGCCAAACTGACATGAGCAGCTTGCGATACTCGGATATCTCCTGTCACACTTCCATCAATGCGAAGACTTTGCGTGGCAATGATTTGGCCATGGATTTCAGTTGACTGCCCAATGATGGTCTCAAACGATTCATCGGTAGAGCGAACAATTTTGGGGGACTGTTTTTTACCAAACATAACGAGCGAGCTCCAACTTAAACCTGACGCAGGTGCTGCGTACAACGCGGGCAGCCAGTATAAACAAGCCCGTTCAGCAAACCAAGTGTCTCAATCGACGATCATACGCAAGGTGCGAATACTGCACTTATCGCCCCTCCCTTGCGCGACTGCAGGTTGGTTTTAGCGAGTCGTCTTCGACGTAACTTGCTTTCTCAATCCAAGCTTAATCACAAGCCCGACTACGATGCACGCACCAACGATTTGTATCAAGGCAATTTTCTGATCCAAAATAAACCAGCCTAAGACCAACGCAAAAATGGGTTCAATACTCATGATCGACGAGTTGCCCACAACCCCCAAGCGTGGCAGCACAATGAACATCACTGTGAAGCCAGTGCCATAAAAAATCGTCAATAACGCCAAACCCCACCAACCTGCCGTCGCGGTCGGCCACTGAAAATCGCCCATCAACTGCGTACCAACGATCGCCAAGAGGCCCACCATCCACATCGTTGTCGCCGTACGTACCCGACCATCCAAGTCAGAAGCCTCGTTTTGCGTCAACGTCAACGCTAAGCCAAACGTCGCAGCGGCTGTGACCGCAAAGGCGACCCCGACTCCGATCATGCCCCACTGCGCTTTGGCGCCTAAGCCCGAGGCTGCTCCAAAGACATCCAAGGCCAGCGCCAAGCCGATCAGCATAATCGGCATTGCCAACAGCACCTGTCGCTCAGGCCTCTGGCCATAAATGACACGAGACCAAAAGGCAGTCCAAAGTGGGTAGGTGTTAAATGCCAATAAGGCTAACGACACTGGCAGCAAGGCCACCGAGGAATAAATGCTTAAACTTTGAATCGTGACCAGCAGGCCAATCGCAGGCAATACTTTTTTATGTTTACCCGTGAGCCGAACCGGTACTCCTTGAAAGTAAACAATTAAGCTCACCACAACCGCAGTCACCAGGCTGCGCACCACCACCGCGGTAGCAACATTTAGACCGTGATCAAAAGCGATGCGCGCTGCCACATGATTGGCGCCCATGATCAGCCCAATAAACAAAAGCGTCGCAAACGCCAACCCTGAAATTGCACTCGTTTTGCTATTCACGGCCAATTAACATCCTTTCAAAAGGGTCGATGCGTCTAAAACACACTTGCTGTCGCGCTACGTTCAACCCAGAGAAGATGAACCTAGCAGCGGCTCAAAGCAAAAGTATGCCACTCTTTTGCCAATTGTCTTAAGATAGTGAAAAACTTGGGCAATTTACGCTTCGACTCATGCACCGCTCAGCACAACAATATTTCAGAGACCTCTTATGACGATCAGAACCGTAGCGCTCATCGGCGCTGGCAATATGGGCTCGCGTATGGCGCGCTGCATCAAACGTGGTGGCTTCGACTTAACCGTCTGCGATCAAGATCTAACTGTGCTCGAGGCGCTCAAAGAGGAAGGAATGACCGTCACGCAAGACCCTCGCGACTGTGCGCTGGCAGATGCCATCATCGTGCTTGTTGCGAATGACGAGCAAATTATCTCGGTCACCTGCGGCTCCGCTGGATTTATCACGGCGATCCCCCCCGAGCATCAACCCCTAGTCTGCATCATGAGCACTACCCTGCCCTCAACCCTGAAGCAGATAGAGGCGCAGCTTAAAAGCACCGGCGCGCACTTGATCGATGCTCCGGTCAGCGGCGGTTTAGTCAAGGCAGAGCTTGGCACCCTCACCATCATGATGAGTGGCAATGACCAAGACTTAAACAGAGCCGAGCCGCTGATGCGCTCGATGGGAACTGAAATTTTTCGATGTGGTGCGCTTGGCGCAGCAGAGGTGATCAAAGTGATCAACAACATGCTCGGCATTGCTAGCATCTATCTCGCAGCAGAGGCCTTTGAATTAGCAGCCAAACATGGCGTGAGCATTGAACAAATTGCACCGATTCTAGAAGTCAGCAGCGGCAGAAACTTTATGTCGCTTGACGGCGCGATGACACGTCAACACTATCAAGCCTGGGCACGCTCACCAGAGGCGTTTTTCTCGCTAGTCAATATCGTCAGCAAAGATTTGCACTTAGCCAAAGCACTAGCCGACGAGGTCAAACTCGATTTGCCGCTGCTCAATGATGTGTCGCTTAACGTCGATGCCACCGATCAAACGGTCATGAAGCGCTGGATGCTCGCTGCAGGACAAAAGGTCACATAAGATACACTGCCATTTCAGTTGCAGCTTTCGCACGTCTCGCTAATGACTTTAAGGCTTAAGGTACTTTTATCATGCTTACACGACAATTTATCAAGGCTTTGTGCCTGACACTGATTTTTCTGACGGGTTGCTCAGACAATAAGTCAGGTAAAGAAATCAAGGTCGCAGTTTCGCCCACATCCCCTCCGATGCTTTTTGAAGAAAACAAAAAGATACAAGGCGTTGATCTGGATATTTTTCAAGGCTACTGCAAAGCACGTGGCTGCACACTAAAAATTACACCTTACGATTGGCAAGGCATGCTGGGTGCTGTATCAAGCGGACAAGCCGACGTCGCGTTTTCGGGTATCTCTATCACCGACAAACGTAAAGAGGTGATGGATTTTTCGCAACCCTACTACGATAATGCGTGGCACTTGGTCAGCTTAAAGAGTCGCAACATAAAAATCAGTGATCTCTCTGAACTCAAAAAATACTCAATTGGCTATCCGCGTGGGATGGCCTACAGCGATTTGATTAAGAACGAATTCGAACCAAAGGGCTATTACTCTTTGAGTCAAGTCAAACTCTATCCCTCATACAGCGAAGCGATGACTGACTTGCAAAATGGCAATCTTGATTTGGCGTTCATTGAAGAGCCGGTCTTTGCAAACTATCTCTATAAACTTAAATTGCCAGTTGAAAGTGCTCGTGTGTTTACAGGTTTTGACAAGCTAGGTTTTGCCTTCGCCAAGGGCTCGGCGCGTCGCGATGACTTTGATAAATACTTAAAAGAGATCGGGCCAGAAAAAATCAAAGCCATTGTTGATCAATGGTTGAAGTAGCCCGCTCAAAAACGTTGGCATGAACTTTCTCGATATCCTTGAACAATTAGCACAGGGGCTCGGGCACACGCTACTCGTCACGTTGACGTGTAGCGCAACGGCTCTGCTGGTCGGGCTTGTGATGGCGGGTCTGAGGCAACTTGGCACACAGCGTATCGGCTGGGTTCTCGATGTTTTAACCTATGTGTTTCGAGGTATCCCCGTTTTAGTGCTTTTGTTCATGGTGTATTTTGGGCTACCCAGTATTGGCTTAAAAGTCAGCCCACTCACCGCGATGGCGCTAAGTCTAGGGCTCATTGCGGCAGCCTATCTGTCTGAAGTCTTTCGGGGTGCTCTGCAAGCGGTAAGCGCCTCTGAGATTTTGGCGGCTCAAGCAAGTGGCATGAGTCGCCTACAAATCTTTAGGTATATTGAAGCCCCTCAAATGCTACGCTTCGCAGTGCCAGGAATGATCAATGAGTTTACGTCGATACTCAAGTATTCTCCTTTCGCCTATACCGTAGGTATCCCCGAGATGACCAAGCAGGCCATGAACCTCACGGCGACCACGCTTCGCGGGATCGAGGTCTATTTGGCAGTCGGGGTGCTGTATTTTGGAATTTACTGGATCCTAATCCGTGGCGTGCTGCGAATTGAAAAGCACTTTCGTGTGCCTGGCATAGGGGATGCATAACATGGCACTGATTGAAGTTCGCAATCTTGTCAAAAAATTTGACGATCACACCGTGTTAAATGGTGTCAATCTTGAGCTGTTACAAGGCGAGCTTAAAGTCGTGATGGGCCCCTCTGGGTGTGGAAAATCGACCTTGCTTCGCTGTTTGAATCGCTTGGTAGAACCCACCTCTGGCACGATTAGTTTTCGTGGTACTGACATCACAAGCTCGAGCACTGACGTACTTGCACTTAGGCAAAGTATCGGATTTGTGTTTCAACAGTTCGCCCTTTACCGTCATTTGACGGTCGGTGATAACGTCACGCTCGCGTTGCGAAAATTAAAAAAGATGAGTCGCGCAGAAGCGAACGAAAAAGCCTCCTTTGAACTATCTCGCCTTGATATGCTCGCGCATCAGCACAAATATCCCGAGCAACTGTCTGGCGGCCAGAAGCAACGCGTGGCCATCGCACGCGCGTTGGCGATGGACCCAGCGGTTGTGGTTTTTGACGAACCGACTTCAGCGTTGGATCCAGTCATGGTGCGTGAAGTGGCAGAATTATTTAACCGACTCAATCGCGACAACATCACCATGATGTGTGTGACGCACGACTTGCTGTTCGCGAGACAGATTTCAGAAAAAGTCATTTTTCTTGATCAAGGCGTTGTCAGGGCTGAGGATACGATTGAGCGCCTGGCCACGAATCATCCAGACGCTAAAGTCAGAGAGTTTTTTGGGCGCGAGGGTCACGTCTCATGACTGGAATGGGAGCTTTCGAACGCGACTTACTTGAGCAACTGCCCTTGATCTTAGCGGGGCTAGAACAGACACTCAAACTTGCCGTTTTTGCTAGCGTCTCGGGCTTATTGTTTGGCATTATTGTTTTCTATTTCTCAATCAGTCAACGCAAAATCGTTCGTACAGTCGTCAAAGCTTATATTTCATTTTTTATTGGCATGCCGTTGATCGTCCTGTTGTTTTTAATGTATTACGGTCTGCCACAGTGGGATATCAAGTGCTCGCCATTTACCGTCGCGTTGATAGGCTTCACAATGAACATCGCGGCCTATAACGCGGCGTATCTGAGCACGGCGTTCAACGGTTTAGATCGCGCAGAGCTAGAGGCGGCTCGGGCCCAAGGCTTTAGCACTTTTAAAATCTTTCAACACATTATTTTGCCGCAGGTATTGAGGCAATCCATCCCGGCGCTCACTAACCAATGCATCGGAAACTTGAAAGACAGTTCAGTTGCGTTTTTGATTCAATACACAGAATTTTTTGCCCGTGTACAAGAGTTAGCGTCGACAAATTTTCAGTTTTTTAAAGCGTACCTGTTTGCAGCCGTT
Organism: Gammaproteobacteria bacterium; assembly: GCA_030832095.1. Lineage (GTDB taxonomy): Bacteria > Pseudomonadota > Gammaproteobacteria > Burkholderiales > Burkholderiaceae_B > Zwartia > Zwartia planktonica. The sequence goes on from JAURJT010000055.1 coordinate 23,573, forward strand.
GTCTATCTTTGCTTGGTCTCTGTGATTGTTCTAGTCGCTCGACAAATCGAAAGACGATTCTTGATTCCTAGCTAATTCGCTCTTTCACAATACTATTCACACTTGTACGATACGATCAAAACGAAAAGGATACATAATGTTTAGAAGAAAAATTTTGTCTTTAGGCGTTGTCTCTGTCCTGTTAGGCATCCTCACACCCTCTCATGCCCAAGATTTTCCGAGCAGGCCAATTCGCATGATCGTGCCGTTGGCCGCAGGGGGTGCCACCGATGTGGTTGCACGCTTGATCGCCGAGAAACTATCTGAGCAGGTCAAACAACCTGTCATTGTTGAAAATCGCCCTGGCGCCCAAGGGATGATTGGCGTCGAGGCCGCTGCCCGAGCAGCGCCAGATGGCTACACCCTCGTGTTTGGTTCAAGTACGACCATGGCTGCGATCGCGAGTCTGTATGCCAAACTGCCCTTCGACCCCATCCAAGACTTTGCGGCAGTCGCGAAAGCACTTGACAATGCGTATAACGTTCTGCTCGTGCCCACATCGTTGCCCGTCACTAACGTGGCAGAGCTCATCGCTTATTCAAAGGCTAATCCAACAACATTAAATTATGGTGCGGGCACTGCCAGCTCTAGAATTTGTATTGAGATGCTTAAAGTCATGTCGGGCGCAAGCATCACCTTTGTGCCCTACAAAACTTCAACACAGGCACTGAACGATTTAATGGGTAATCAGGTGCAACTCGTATGCGAGCCAACCGGGTCAGGTATGGCACAAGTCGCTACTGGCAAACTACGTGCAATCGCTGTCACAGGGCCACAGCGTATCGACGAGGCCCCTGGCGTTGCCGCGGTAGCCGAAACGCCAGGATTGAAAGACTACGGTCACTGGTCATGGCTGGCATTTTTTACCAGAGCGGGCACGCCACCGGCTGTCATCGATAAATTAAGCGCCGAACTGCTTAAAGCGTTGGCCAACCCAGACGTGGCAAGCAAGATCAAGAAGTTTGGTTTTGACGTCGTGCCTTCTGGCCCCAAAGAGCTTGCCGCTTTGCAAAAAGAGGCTGTGGCCAAATACGCAAAAATTATCAGGGACGCTGGAATCACGCCTGAGTAACTGTCGGCATCTTTGCCCCAACATGAGCAGTGTCTCGCTTTTTAGCAAGCTCGCATTGGCGCTGCCGCTCGCGAGCGCCGCTCTTTTGCAACTCGGTGGTTTTATGAATACAGCGTGGGCAACTCACGCCCTCTTCGTAGAGCGGCGATTCGGTTGCGCCATCAGGTAGAGGTTGTCGACAGCAACGGCACAAGGGGCGCGCGGTTTGCTGTAATCCATGGCCGACTGAGACGCGCTCATCAAACACAAAACACTCTCCCTCCCATAGGCTTTGCTCAGGCGGGATGGTCTCGAGGTATTTAAGAATTCCGCCCTCAAGGTGATAGACCTCGTCAAAGCCCTTTGTACGCATCAGTGCGGTAGATTTTTCACAACGAATCCCGCCGGTACAAAACATTGCAACTTTAGGTTTTTTACCCGTGCGGGCTTCAAGGGCCTTGGCCTGATCCACCCAAGAGGGCAATTCAGAGAAGGTGCCGATATTTGGATCAAGGGCACCTTTGAAAGTGCCTAGCTCGACCTCGTAGTCGTTGCGCGTATCAATTACCACTACGTCTGGGTTGCTGATGAGTGCGTTCCAGTCTTGCGGTTTAACGTAGGTGCCGGCCATTTGGGTGGGACTAATGCCTGGCACACCCATGGTGACAATCTCTTTTTTGATGCGAATTTTCATCCTACGAAACGGCGGGTTGCTGGCCCACGCTTCTTTGTGCTGCAGATCCGCAAAGGCGGGATCTGAGCGCAAATGCGCCAACACAGCCCGAATATCAACTTCAGCCCCAGCTAAGGTACTGTTAATACCCTCGCGGGCTAACAGGATGAGGCCTTTGACGTTGCGCTGTTCACACAACTCAAGCAGAGGTAGCCTGCGTTGCTCAAAATCAGGTAAATCAACAAATTTATAAAAGGCGGCAGTCAGAAATTGTTTTGTCAGCATTCGTTCAGATAGGTAGTAGGCAAAGAAACTTTTCAATTGCCTGTTAAGCGCTTCACAAACGAGGCTGCGTAAGAGGGCGAGCGAAACTGCAGAATCGGGTCGTCTGTGGGGGCAATGCCATCGGCCATCACCAAAGGATCGAAGTTAATCTTTTCACAGTCTGCACCTTTTTGTAGTGTCGCCGAGGTCAGCGTCAGCACGCCCGCTTGAATTGTTTTACGCTCGGCAGGCCAATAAATGGTTGGGTTGGTTTGCACATCCGAGTCCTGACCAATCGTCAGCATCATGTTCCAACGAACCGGTCCTTTTTTTGTTTTCGCGATCAGATCGTCATCCAAGAAGCGGGCGGGCATCATACCCATCTCTGCATCGGTCAGGCGCTTGACACCGTCTTCAGGAACAAAGTGCCAACGCACCAAAGTGGTTTGATTGTTGGCGTTGATAAATTTAAAGGTATGAATACTAAAAAAATCAATGTTGGCGTAACTCACCGGCGGATTATTTTTAGCCATGAACTCGCCTAGCGGCTTGGCATCGGGGTGAGTCTCTCTAAATTGCTTTTGTTTTTCTGGATCAGGCTTACCCGTTGCTGGATCGGCCATGTTCGACAGCAACGCGTTGTAAAACGTTTGAGGCGTCGCTGCACCAAACACCGGGACGTTCAACATAGTGAAGTGATGGATACTGTTGCCCGGCAACTTAAATTGCAACGCTAAGCCACGCGGATTTTTGGTCGCATCTGGCGCTTTAGGATTGCCGCCTGCCAAAGAAAAGCGACCGATGACCGGAATGGTTGCGCCCGAAAACAACGCCGAGCGCGTAAAAGCCTGAACATCTTTTGTGCCGACAAACGAGCCACCCACGCAAATGCCAATGATGTGGTTGCGCCGCTCACCTGGGTGCACACCACTCAGTTTTTCAAGCGCGCTCACAACCTGGTCTGCCGTAGGCGCTTGTTGGGCCGTTGCGTTGAAGGTGCAGAATACAGCGGCCATCGCCACTGACAATATTTTTGAGTTCATCGGGTGCGGCCTAAGGGTTCAAGTTGAAGAGTTGAATTCACTACACTCCTCTATCTTAGATCCCTTTTGGTTGAAAAACCATCAGCCTTGACTTCCTCAAGCAAGATTTTTGCCGTTAATATTGCTTCATAACAATGGGTGAACCCCGAATTTGCCGACTGAGACAACGAACATGCAAATTAAACCGATTGGTAACGACTTTGCCGCCGAGGTGAGTGACCTTGATCTGCGTCAATCTCTGACGGCGGACCAAATCCACACCATTAACCGTACGATGGATCGTTATGCGGTTGTCGTATTTCCCAAACAAGAGCTAGACGACGATCAACAGGTTGCTTTTGCACGTAGCTTGGGGCCCCTTGAAGAAACACGGGCGGTGGTTGATGTGCACAAGCAGCGCCTCACCTATAACCAGATGAATGACATTTCAAATCTGGACGTGGACGGCTCAATTTTGGCCGCAGACGATCGTCGACGTATGTTCAATTTAGGCAATGCACTGTGGCATACGGATAGCAGCTTTAAAGCGACCCCAGCCAAATACTCGATGTTGCATGCACGCGTGATTCCTCCCGAAGGCGGCAACACCGAGTTTGCCGATATGCGCGCGGCCTGGGATCGCCTGCCTGAAAGGACCAAAGCACAGATCGAGCCACTAATCTGTGACCACTCTTTAATTTACTCACGCGCGCAACTCGGTTTTGACGCGTTCAATGAACAAGAGAAGCTGAATTATGCCCCGGTGCCTCAGCGTTTGGTACGCAAACACCCCGGCTCGGGGCGCAAATCTGTTTATCTAGCGTCGCATATCGGTGTCGTACACGGGATGCCGCGCCCCGAGGGCATGATACTGATTCGCGATCTGATCGAAGAGGCCACCAGGCGCGAGTTTGTCTACAGCCATGTTTGGAGCCAATTCGATCTGGTCATGTGGGATAACCGCTGCACCATGCATCGTGCGCGCCCTTACGATGACAAAATCTACAAACGCGACATGCGTCGCATGACCTTAACGGATAGCGCACCGACGCTCGAGCAGCCGTTTTAAATATTCGTTCTGAACACGTCTGATGACGGATCTCGTTCTCAGTATTTTGATTCTCGGATCCCTAGGTCTGGTTGCAGGCGTGATGGGAGGGGTGATCGGCTTTGGCACGACTATCATCCTGATGCCTGCCCTGGTTCATTTCTACGGCCCTGTTCAAACGGTATCGATTATTGCCATCACCGCCACGATCGCCAACTTCTCGCGGGTTATCTTGTGGTGGCGTGAAACGAACTGGAAAGTGTGTTTGGTGTACAGCCTCACCGCGATCCCTGCAGTGGCCCTAGGCGCCAACACGCTAGTTTTACTGAATGGCACCCTCATTGAAGCCATACTCGGCATCTTTCTGATTGCCTTGATCCCAATTCGTCGCTGGCTGCGACGCCAAGCTTTCAAGATCACGCTCTGGCACATGAGTGTAGTGGGTGCAGCAATTGGATATTTAACCGGGATTGTAGCCACGACAGGCGCCATCAACACACCTTTTTTTCTAGCCTTCGGTTTAGTCAAAGGCGCCTATCTCGGCACCGAAGCCGCTAGCTCTTTGTTTATGCTCATTGCAAAAATATTTGTTTTTCAACAACTCGGCGTGCTTGATGTTTTAGCCATCACTCGGGGCCTGATGCTTGGTGTTTGCGTGATGGCTGGCTCGATTCTTTCAAAAAGAATTGTCTTGGCGCTACCTGAAAAACGTTTCATGCAACTCATGGAGAGTGTGATGCTCATTTCAGGGCTGAGCATTCTGGGCCAATGTCTGTACAGCCAATAAGCATCGTTCACATTCGCAACGTCATTGCCGGCACAAATGCAAACAACAGCAAGATACCAATCGCTACAACAGCTTCTTGATAAAAGACACAATCGCCGCGGTTGAAATGCCGTACCGATCATGCAAGGTTGGCAAAGCACCCGCCGCTAAAAATTCATCAGGTAATGCAATTTGGTGGTAGTTAGGAGCCATTCTTGCACGCAACACGCAGGCAGCAATTGCTTCGCCTAGGCCTCCGATCCGTGTGTGATTCTCAGCCACAATCACTAAGCGTGAGCCACG